>JAZSBD010000040.1:0-56452 GCA_045602255.1 Alistipes sp. | reverse complement strand
GTCTCTTTGAGTCTCTTTTCGGCATCTTTCCATTTGAGATACTTGAAAATAGCCCGCTATTATCTGCATATCCTCAAATGGAAATCTCCTCAAAATACTCTTCAAAATCATCGCGACCTAATTTATAGAACCTCCCTTAAGTAGACGATTAATAAATAACTCGAAATAGATGATGAAGATTGATGCAGTGATTACATGGGTCGATGGTGATGATCCACGCCATAGAGCCAAGCGTGAGCAGTATGGTGGCGCTAAGGTTGCCGACCGTGAGGATGTGGCTGCCGAGACACGCTTTAGGAGCGTCGGCGAGATACTCTATTGCGTGGCGTCGCTCAATAGATACGCTTCGTGGCTCAATAAGATATATATAGTCACTGACGAGCAGGACCCCATGATCGAGGAGCGCATCGCTGAGCTCTTCCCCGAGGGATATATCCCCATGGAGATTGTCGACCATAAGACCATATTCCGTGGCTACGAGGAGCACCTGCCAACGTTTAACTCAATATCTATAGAGTCAATGACGTGGCGCATACCGGGTCTTAGCGAGTACTTCATCGAGTTCAACGACGACCTTATCCTCGCTGCACCAACCAAGCCCGAGGATTTCTTCACGCCCGAGGGTCACGCCATATGCTATGGTAAGAGGTATAATGCTGCAATAGTGCTTCTCAGATACCTCCTCCACCGCCATAAGGATGGCTCCAAACAGGTGAAGTTCTTGCAGACGATGCTCAACGCTGCGAAGCTACTAAAGCGCCGTGGCGACCTTATAAAGATATACCATACGCCCAAGGCTCTGCGTCGTAGCGTTTATGAGGAGTATTTCACTGCGCACCCCGAGCACCTTACGAATAACATACGCCATCGCTTTCGTGCTCCCGAGCAGTATAACGCCGCGGAGATCAATTACTTATTGCTCTCGGAGAGGGGAGAGTGTGAGCTGCGTAGGGCTATTAGCCTGTTGTATCTGAAGCCTAAGACAGATGTGGGCTATATTGCCGAGAAGCTCGCCCACTTCGATGCGCTTCCCAACCATAAGTTCGGATGTTTCAACTCGATCGATAAGATGACGGATGAGGGTCGAGCTATGACCATCGATTGGATTGAGCGCCGCATCGGGATGAAATAAAATAATTAGTAGAGAGTAAAGAGTAATTAGTGATGTTTCGCTCCGATGGAGCGATTGGAATTAAAGAATTTAGGGAGATTAGTGAAATTAAGGAGTGTTTTTTACTTAAACTCCTTAACTTCCCTAATTTCCCTTTCTTAATTGCTCCACAGGAGCAAGGTATTACTAATTACTAATTACTCTTTACTAATTAATTACTAATTCTAACCCTACTCCCAAAGGTTACGAGGGTATACACCAGCCTCGATAAGCTCCTCAATCTTAGCCATTAGCTGTGGCTTATCCTCCTTGTAAGTTACACCAAACCAGTTAGATGTTGTCGATAGTACGCACATTGTCGCTGTGCCATCGGTGATCACCTTATTGACCATTAGTGGGATGAAGAACTCCGACTTGAGGTTGTCGATATTTGCCTTTAGGAACTCGGTGAAGAATGCCTTCGAGTGGCGGAAGTAGTCGGGTGTGAAGCCGAAGAGGTTCATCGACACTGGGGTGTTCTCCTCCAGAGGCTCATCCTCGCCGTTGTCGTGGAAGACGATGGTGCCATTCACACGCTCAATCTTCGTGCGCTCGACCATGCCTGTGAGGTTGCCCTCAGCATCCACGGTGCATACGCCACGCGATACTGTGCCATTCTCTGATAGGGTCTTGCACACCTCGTAGCCCACCATGCAGTACTTGCCCTCAGAGCCCTCGAGCTGAGAGAGATAGTTGCCGATAACGGCGTATGAGTCACGACCGTAGAAGTCGTCGGCGTTGATCACGGCAAAGGGCTCGTTGATGACCTCCGCAGCCATCATCACAGCGTGGTTTGTACCCCATGGCTTAACGCGCTCTGCAGGGAGTGTGAAGCCCTCGGGGAGGTAGTCGAGCTCCTGATAAACATAGACAACCTCTATCTTATTACCGAAGCGCTTAGCATTGAATACCTCGGCGAACTCCTCGGCGAAGGAGTGGCGGATGACGTATACCACCTTGCCGAAGCCAGCGCGAATAGCGTCATATACTGAGTAGTCGATGATGGCCTCGCCGTTAGGACCTACGCCATCCATCTGCTTGAGCGAGCCATAACGAGAGCCCATGCCAGCAGCCAATACAAGAAGTGTTGGTTTCATTATATCTAACTTTAAAACGTTATATTTTCGAATTTTATGGCACAAAGGTAAAAAAGTTATGCTCAAATAGCAAACTATCACGCCATTTTTGTATCTTTGCGCGAATTATACTATTGCGATAATAGGTGTATAACAGATTTGAAGAGTTATGTTTCGAGATCTTTGGGATTTTCTTACTGATAGGCGTCAGCTATCGATGCGCGATAGGGAGACGGGTGAGGTGCATTGGAAGTTAAACCTCTCGCCCATCGGGGTGTGGGGTATCATCATCGGCTTTGTTGTTGTCCTCTTCGTGGCTCTAACGTTGGTTATGGCATACACCCCTATACTCGATATGCTCCCATCGTACCGCACCAAGAGCGAGGATGTGCACGATAGGATGGTTGAGGCTACCATGCGTGTCAATAGCATGGAGCAGAGCATGTCGGATATCATGGAGTATAACGACGCTGTGACCTGCATACTCAACGGTAGCACCCCAGCTCTGCAGTCGACGCTCCTTAGCGATAGCACGCGATACGATAAGTCTATGGTGGTGCGTAGTGTCGCCGACTCGCTGCTTCGTAGAGATATGGAGAGTGCCGATAGCCCCTACTCGTTGGAGAATACCAAGACCGCAAAGGTGGAGGCTCCAATCTTCGTTATGCCTATCCATGGCACGCTGACACGTAGCTTCCAGGCCTCGCGGTCGGACTACGACATTGTCCTCACACCAACCACTGCCGATGCTACGGTTAGGGCTGTCGAGAAGGGCACTATCATCGATATTAATAATGGCATCGATGGCTATGCGAGCGTCACCATACAGCATGCTGGCGGCTATGTCTCTGTCTATAGAAACCTTAGCGAGGTGTTGGTGCACCGTGGCGATATTGTGATGAGTGGTGCCGTTATCGGAGACGTTGGACGCACCGAGAGTGACGGTGTTAACCATGCTGCGGAGCTAATCTTCGAGTTGTGGCGCGATGGTCTGCCACTCAACCCCGAACCCTATATCTTTGGTAAAGGACGATAGTTATGGCTGAGCATTATAGAATAGCGCTACTCGGAGCCACAGGCTCCATAGGTGCGCAGACCCTCGATATCATACGTCGTATGCCAGAGCGTTTTACGCTTGTGACAGCCGTGGCACATAGCCGCTGGAAGGAGCTTGCCGAGATAGCCAAGGAGTTTGGCTTGCGCCGCGTTGTCATCGGCGATGAGAGGTACGCTAAGCGCCTTCGTTGGGCACTTCATAAAACGGATACCGAGGTGCTCGTGGGCAGCGAGGCTATCGACGAGGTGGCATCGGCGGAGGATGTAGATATGGTTGTCAACGCCCTTGTTGGCTATGCTGGTCTGCACCCTACGTTGAAGGCTATAGATAGCGGTAAGCGTATTGCCCTGGCAAATAAGGAGACGTTGGTTGTCGCTGGTGAGCTTGTGATGTCGCGAGCTCGCGAGAGGGGCGTTGAGATACTACCCATCGACTCGGAGCACTCAGCCATCAAGCAGTGTTTGGAGGGCGAGAGCATGGCTAATGTGCGTAACCTCATCCTCACGTGCAGTGGTGGTGCGTTGCGTGATGTTGCTGCTGAGCGCTTCCCCGAGATTACACCCGAGGAGGCATTGCGTCACCCTCAGTGGTCTATGGGTGCGAAGATTACCATCGACTCGGCGACACTCGTGAACAAGGGCTTTGAGGTTATCGAGGCTCGCTGGTTGTTCGATGTCAGCCCCGAGCAGATAAAGGTCGTCATCCATCCTCAGTCTATCGTTCACTCGATGGTGGAGTTTAGGGATGGCTCGGTGAAGGCACAGATAGGCAATGCCGATATGCGTACGCCTATCAGCTACGCTCTGCTCTATCCCGATAGAGCTTCGGAGGCGGCAACACCATTCTCGATGCTCGACTACCCAACGCTCTCGTTCAGCGATGTGGATAGGGAGAAGTACCCTGCGCTCGATATCGCCTACGATGCCTTGCGCCGTGGCGGTACCTACCCCTGCATGATGAATGCTGCTAACGAGGTTGCTGTGGCTGCCTTCCTTGAGGGTCGCTGCACCATACCCGATATTATAGATACCATACGCTTTGTGATGGGGTGTGCAACCTTTATCCCATGCCCAACCCTCGAGGACTACGACCGCATAGATCAGCAGTCGCGAGGCATCGCAAGCCGTTATATCGCCAACCTTGAATTAATAAAAACACAGAATATATGAGCATTTTTCTAATTAAACTACTGCAATTTGTCATCTCGTTGTCACTCTTGGTGATGATACACGAGTTTGGTCACTACATCGCGGCGCGTATCTTCAAGATTCGTGTCGAGAAGTTTTACATATTCTTCAACCCATGGTTTACGCCATATAAGAAGAAGATTGGTGAGACAGAGTATGGCGTAGGCTGGTTGCCTTTGGGTGGCTATGTCTCGTTGTCGGGCATGATCGATGAGTCGATGAATGTCGAGCAGATGAAGCAGGCGCCACAGCCCTGGGAGTTCCGCACCAAGCCAGCATGGCAGCGCCTTATCGTCATGTTGGCGGGTGTCATCATGAATGTCGTCCTTGCGATGTTCATCTATGCTGGTATCCTCTTCACTTGGGGTGAGGATTATCTCGAGAACAAAAATGTTGTGCATGGCTACGCCTTTAATGATGCGGCTAAGGAGCTTGGTTTCGAGAATGGCGACCGCATCCTTGCTGTCGATGGTCAGTCTATTGGCAACGCTGAGGAGATTGGTTACCAGCTGCTTGTGGCCGACGACGACCGCACTGTAACCCTTGTGCGTAACCGCGATACTATCGACCTTGTCATCCCTCTCGAGAAGCTCGTTGCAATGCGCGAGAGTGGCGGCTACCAGGGTATGTATACACCAATCATGGAGCCAATGATTGTCGATATGGTAGACTCAGAGCGTGCTAAAGTGGCTGGATATATGCCTGGTGACCAGATTATTGCCGTTGGCGATAGGGAGTTGCGTAGTGGTAAGCTTATCCGCGAGGAGCTCGCAAAGCATAAGTCGGATAGTGTCGATGTCACTGTCTTGCGCTATTGTCGCGATACAGTCTCCAACAAGGATGTTGCACAGAGCGTCGTTCTCCCAACGGCAATCGATCATGAGGGTATGATTGGCTTGAGATTGGAGGAGCCTGCCCCTGTTGTAGGCACACATATCGAGTATGGCTTCTTCGAGTCTATCCCTGCCGGTGTTAAGCTTGCAGGCAAGGAGATTGCCTCATACTGGAACCAGCTCAAGATGATTGTCAATCCAGATACTAAGCTCTATAAGGAGGTCGGTGGCTTCCTCTCTATCGGTGGTGTCTTCCCCGACACATGGGACTGGTATCGTTTCTGGAGCATCACAGCGCTTATATCTATCATGCTTGCGGTGATGAACCTTCTGCCTATACCGGGCTTGGATGGCGGTCACGCCTTGTTTACCCTTTGGGAGATTATCACACGCCGTAAGCCAAGCGATAAGTTCATGGAGATTATGCAGTGGATAGGTCTTGTCCTCCTCCTTCTCCTGCTTGTCTATGCCAACGGTAACGACATCATTAAGCTCTTTCAGTAGTTCACTATGGCGAAGCTGAAGAAGACCTTTTTCTGTACGGCATGTGGCTACGAGACCCCCAAGTGGCTCGGTAAGTGCCCCTCGTGTGGCGAGTGGAGCACCATTACGGAGCACGTTGTGGCCAAGGAGTCGTCGACAAGCGTGGCATCGCGCATGACCTCGGTGCCCAAGGCCGAGCCATGCCTCGTGCAGGATATCTCGGAGCAGACCACCCAGCGCATCGACCTCGGCAGTAGTGAGGTTAATAGGGTGCTGGGCGGCGGTCTTGTCCCCGGCTCGTTGATACTCCTTGGTGGTGAGCCAGGTATCGGCAAGTCGACACTATCATTGCAGCTCGCCCTCACGGATAATAGCCTCGCCACGCTCTATGTCTCGGGTGAGGAGTCGGCGGAGCAGATTAAGATGCGCGCACAGCGTATAGGCATCCGCAATGAGCGTTGTACGGTATATACCGAGACGCTTCTCGAGAATATCATACATCAGATTGAGGAGCTACGCCCCGATGTAGTTATTATAGACTCCATACAGACCATCTATACCGATACGGTGGAGTCGTCGGCAGGTAGCGTGACGCAGATTAGAGAGTGCGCCGCAACGCTGCTTAAGGTGGCTAAGATGTGTGGCATATCTATATTTATAATAGGTCATATCACCAAGGATGGCACTATCGCTGGTCCGAAGATCTTGGAGCATATCGTCGACGTGGTGCTTCAGTTCGAGGGTGATGGTAACCATACCTATCGCATCCTGCGCGGTAATAAGAACCGCTTTGGCGCTACGTCCGAGATAGGCATTTTTGAGATGTGTGGCTCGGGCTTGAGGGCTGTCGATAACCCCTCGGAGGTGCTCCTGTCGCACTATGAGGAGCCACTCTCGGGCTGCTCTGTGGGTGCTGCTGTCGATGGCATACGCCCCTATCTTATCGAGGCACAGGCGCTCGTTAGCGGTGCTGCCTATGGCACACCTCAGCGCTCGGCAACGGGCTTTGACCAGCGTCGCTTGAATATGTTGCTTGCCGTCTTGGAGAAGAGGGTGGGCATGAAGATGTATCAGAAGGATGTATTCCTGAACTTTGCTGGTGGCTTCAAGATTGCGGATACGGGCATGGACCTCGCCGTTGTTGCCGCCATCATATCGTCATACTACGACCGCCCACTCAGAGATGGCGTCTGTTGTGCTGGCGAGATAGGTCTTTCGGGTGAGGTGCGCCCAGCGCCACGCACTGAGCAGCGTGTAGCCGAGGCTGCACGCTTGGGCTTTAAGCGTATTGTCATTTCGGGTTTCGGTCGTAAGGGTATGAAGGTGCCCGATGGCATTGAGGTGGTGACAATATCGAGTATCGAGCAGCTGCCCAAGGCACTCTTCTAATGATAAAGAGAGAGGTGAAAAGTTGTGCTTTTCACCTCTTATCTTCTTGTTTAGTACTCTCTCGCCCCAAATATCGCAGTGCCTATGCGCACCATCGTCGAGCCATATTCAAGGGCTATGGGGTAGTCGTCGCTCATGCCGATAGATAGGGTGTCGAATGCCTCGCCAAAGCGTGGCTTTAGTGCTTCGAATATCTCTCTAATACGCTGGAAGTCACGGCGTATGATGTTATCATCGTCGGTGTTCGTAGCTATGGTCATCACGCCCCTAACTCTCACATGCTCCATCTGCTGCAACGCCCCTGTTGCGAGGTATGCTTCAAGCTCCTCTATCGCCCAGCCCGACTTTGTATCCTCATCTGCCACATGTACCTCAAGGAGTATATCTATCGTGCGGTTATTCTTTGCTGCCTGCTTCTCTATCTCCTCGATAAGACGGTCGGAGTCCACTGATGCAATCATCGTGACAAAGGGCGCAATCATCTTCACCTTATTGGTCTGCAGATGCCCAATCATAGACCACTCTATATCCTTAGGAAGCACGGCGGCCTTCGCTGCCATCTCCTGTGGTCGGCTCTCGCCGAAGATGCGCTGCCCAGCCTCGTAGGCCTCCTCAAGACGCTCCGCAGGGTGAAACTTCGATACTGCCACAAGCTGCACACCCTCAGGTAGTGTGGCCAAGATTTTATGTAAACGCTCCTTTATAGTCATGATTTATTTGGTTTTGCTTACAAAAGTACGAATTATTCGAAAACATAGCAACTATTTCAAAATAAATTAGTATCTTTGAAAGCTAATGTGCATAAAATAATCATAATATAATTAACTAAATTTAATAACTAAGGATGAACAAACTACTTAAAACCATCGCCCTTGTAGGCGCATTTGTTATGGGTGTCTCAACGGCAGATGCTTGTACAAACCTTATCGTGACGCGTGGCGCGTCAACAGATGGCTCTAATATGGTTACCTATGCTGCCGACTCTCACGGCTTGTATGGCTCGTTGTATAGCTACGTGCCTGGTAAGTACACTCCATGGATGGATGTAACAGAGTGGGATACTGGTCGCTATATAGGTAAGATTGCACAGCAGCAGGTGCGCTACCGTACTCTCGGCAACTCTAACGAGCACTCGCTATTCATCACCGAGACAACCTTTGGTGGTCGCCCTCAGTTGGAGGATCCTAATGGCGGTATCGACTACGGTTCACTTATCTATATCACCTTGCAGCGCTGTAAGACCGCTCGCGAGGCTATCGACATGATTGTATATCTTGCCAACACCTATGGCTACTGCTCATCAGGCGAGTCATTCACACTCGTTGACCCTGAGGAGGTATGGATTATGGAGCTTATTGGCAAGGGCCCAGAGGATAAGGGTATCGTATGGGTGGCACGCCGCGTACCTGATGGTTACGTATCAGCACACGCCAACCAGGCACGTATCACCACCTTCCCATGGGACGATCCTGGGAACTGTCTCTACGCTCCAGATGTTGCAGATGTAGCTCGTAAGTTCGGCTGGTTCGAGGGCGAGAATAAGGATTTCAGCTTTGCTGACGCGTATGCTCCACTCGACTTCGGCGCTATGCGTGGTTGCGAGGCTCGCGTATGGGCTTTCTTCCGCACCGTAGCTGACGACATGGATCAGTATGAGGACTACGCTATGGGTCACAACCCTAACAACCGCATGCCTTTGTGGGTTATGCCTCGCGAGAAGGTATCTCCTAAGGTGTTGATGGATTGCATGCGTGACCACTATGAGGGTACTAAGATGGATATGACTAACGACATCGGTGCTGGTGGCGAGGAGTGCCCATACCGCTGGCGTCCTATGTACTTCGAGGTTGACGGCGTGGAGTACTGCAACGAGCGCGCTATCGCTACCCAGCAGACAGGCTTCTGGCTTGTAGGTCAGGCACGCCCAGGTAAGGTGGGTATCCTTTGGTTTGGTACGGATGATGCTGCTACATCTCCTCTAACACCTATCTACGTTAACTCAACAGAGGTTCCTGAGTGCTTGCGCGAGGGTAACGGTACAATGCTTAAGTACTCTGATACCTCTATGTTCTGGATTACTAACCGCGTAGCTCAGTTCGCATACTTGCGCTATAACAGTGTAGGTAAGACCGTACGCGAGTATGTTGATATGTGGGAGAATAAGATGCTCGAGCTTGTGCCAGCTATGGATCGTCAGATTGGTAGCGCAAAGAGCGCAAAGAAGGCACAGAAGGTTGCCACTGAGCTTACTGTAAACAACGCTCAGGCTCTATTCAATATCTGGGTTGACCTCGATAAGTACCTCATGGTTAAGTATATCGATGGTAATGTTAAGGGCGAGGACGAGAATGGCTTTATCGACAATGGCAATGGCAAGGATATACCTGGCGTTATCGAGCAGCCTGGCTATACCGAGAATTGGAAGCGTGCCGTGGCTCTTGACAAGGGTGAGATTTTGAAGGTCGTAAAGTAATTTAACAAGAGATTGCATTATGGAAAGATACGATATTATCGTCATTGGCTCTGGCCCTGGTGGCTATGTAGCCGCTATCCGCGCTGCTCAGTGTGGCAAGCGTGTGGCTATCGTCGAGAAGGCTGATGCTGGTGGTGTGTGCCTAAACTGGGGTTGCATACCTACTAAGGCTCTTGTGCGCTCAGCACAAGTATATGCCGACTGTAAGGCTGCTGCCACCTATGGCGTAGCTATCGAGGGTGAGGTGAAGCCCGACTGGACGAAGATGGTTGAGCGCGAGCGTATGGTGGCTACAACCATGAATAAGGGCGTTCAGTTCCTATTGAAGAAGAACAATATCGATGTCATCGCTGGCTTCGGTCGCCTCAAGGCTCAGGATATTGTTGAGGTTGAGGGCGTAGAGTACGAGGCTGATAACATCATCCTCGCTACGGGCGCTCGTCCTCGTGTCATGCCATTCATGCCTATTGACGGCAAGCATATCATCTCCTCTAAGGAGGCGTTGGTGCTACCTGAACTCCCTGAGAGCATGGTTGTCGTAGGCTCAGGTGCTATCGGCTCGGAGTTCGCATATATCTACGCTACGATGGGCGTTAAGGTGACCATTGTCGAGTATATGCCACAGATTATGCCTTTGGAGGATGAGGATACCGCCAAGGCTATGGAGCGTGCCTTCCGTAAGCTACGCGCTACGGTGATGACCTCTACTACCGTTAAGCAGGTTACTGTTCGCGAGGATGGCAAGTGCGTAGTAGATATTGAGGGTAAGAAGGGTGCTCAGACCCTCGAGGCAGACATCGTATTGTCGGCAGTGGGTATCAAGTCGAATATCGAGGATATGGGTCTTGAGGAGCTCGGCATCGAGATTGAGCGCGACAAGATAAAGGTCGATGAGCACTATAAGACAACTCTTGATGGCGTCTATGCTATCGGTGATATCATTGCCACTCCAGCCCTTGCACACGTTGCATCGGCAGAGGCTATACACTGCGTAGAGCATATCTGTGGTCTTAACCCTGAGGCTATCGACTACTCGACAATCCCATCGTGCATCTTCACCTCACCAGAGGTCGCATCTGTGGGTATGACCGAGGCACAGGCTAAGGCTGCTGGCATCGACTATAAGGTGGGTAAGTTCCCATATACAGCATCAGGTAAGGCTACTGCTGCGGGCGAGCGCGATGGCTTCGTGAAGCTCATCTTCGATGCAGAGGAGAGACTCCTCGGTGCTCACTTCGTGGGTCATAACGTAACCGAGATGATTGGTGAGCCTACACTCGCTAAGGTGTTGGGTGTCAATGCCCACCGTATTGCTCGCACCATCCATGCACACCCATCTATGCATGAGGCAGTGATGGAGGCTGCGGAGGATGCATTGGGTTGCGCTATCCACATGTAATTATAGTAACGAAACGGTGAAATTAGGGAGTTTAGGGAGATATAATCCTTAAATTCCCTAATCTCCTTAAACTATCTTTTTGTGCGCTACTTTATCGAACTACAATATGACGGTGCTGCATACTGCGGTTGGCAGCGACAGCCCGATGCCCTTACCGTGCAGGGTGTCATTGAGGAGAAACTCTCGATGCTTCTGCGTGTGCCTACCGAAATTGTGGGCGCAGGGCGTACCGATACGGGTGTCAACGCCTCGTTCTACATCGCGCACTTCGATAGCAATGTGGCGGTGGATTGCCAGCAGCTCGCCTATAAGATGAACAAGGTGCTGCCCGCAGATATCGCCATCATGCGTATATACGAGGTTGAGGCTGATAAGCATGCTCGCTTCGATGCCAAGCAGAGGGAGTACACCTACTTTCTCACCATGCAGAAGATGCCATTTCGCCGCTATTCGGCATGGTATTTTGCCGTGGAGTTGGATGTCGAGAAGATGAACGCTGCGGCGCGAAAACTCCTCGAGCATGAGGATTTTACATCGTTTGCTAAGCTCAATTCAAACAATAAGACTAACATCTGTCACATATCACATGCCGAGTGGCAGAGGGAGAGTGATGGAACGCTGCGCTTCACCATCCGTGCCGATAGGTTTTTGCGTAATATGGTGCGTGCCATTGTCGGTACTTTGGTCGATGTGGGACGTGGTAGATATAGCGTTGCGGAGTTCGAGGATATCATCCTCTCGAAGGATTTGAGCCGCTCGAGTGCTGGCGCCCCCGCCTGCGGATTGTTCCTATCTAAAGTCGAGTATTAGCACGTTGTACCACGTGTAAGGGTTCTGTTGTGATTTGCGGTGGAAGATGCGTCCACGAGAACATAGCTAACACTTCCCATTAATAAACCAGGTCATTCTGAGGAGGCGCAACCGAGAGAGTTAGTTTGTCTGGCAATGAATTGAGAGTGGGAGTGTTAGGATCATTAGCAGTCATTCCGTTGATTTTCTCTACACGGTCGCCCTGACGCAAGCCTGCTTTTTCTGCATTACCACCTTCCAGCAATCCATTTACAATCCAATGATCTGCCATCGGTGTAAGAGCTGCGCCTAAGAAGTAACGTGTTATTTATATTGTACCTTTGCCATCGTTGTATTATAAGTGTTTTGTTTACTTTTTTTTGTGCCTGAATATACGAAAACTTTTTGATACAACAATGGCTATTCCAGTGTTTTTCAACGGAATAGCCATATTTTTTTATCATACAAATGTAAGCGTACTCAATGACAAACAAAACAAAGGCTGACCTAAAGTCCAAAAGGACTTTTAAGTCAGCCTTTGTTGCTATAGGGCGTTATGCCGATCCTATAATATTTGGTCGTTGCGGATTACTTCACCTCCTCGAACACAACGTCCTCTGGCTGTGCCTTCTGCTCGCCGCCCTGCTGAGCACCTGGACCCTGCTGTGCGCCCTGAGCACCCTGTGCCTGCTGCTGAGCGTAGAGGTCCTGTGAGGCAGCCTGCCATGCAGCGTTCAAGGTCTCGATAGCCTTGTCGATAGCTGCGATGTCCTGTGCCTTGTGTGCCTCCTTGAGCTTGCCAAGAGCATCCTCGATAGCCGCCTTCTTATCTGCTGGAAGCTTATCGCCATACTCCTTGAGCTGCTTCTCGGTAGCGAAGATGTTTGAGTCGGCAGCGTTGATCTTCTCCACGCGCTCCTTCTCCTGCTTATCCTTCTCCTCGTTAGCCTTAGCCTCGTCGCGCATGCGCTGGATCTCGGCGTCGGTAAGACCGCTTGATGCCTCGATGCGAATCTTCTGCTCCTTGCCAGTGCCCTTATCCTTTGCCGATACGTTGAGGATACCGTTAGCATCAATGTCGAATGTTACCTCAATCTGTGGCACGCCGCGTGGTGCTGCTGGGATGCCATCGAGGTTGAACTGACCTATAGACTTGTTATCGCGAGCCATAGGACGCTCACCCTGGCATACATTGATAGTCACTGTAGGCTGGTTATCCGCAGCTGTTGAGAATACCTCGCTCTTGCGTGTAGGGATTGTTGTGTTAGCCTCGATAAGCTTTGTGAATACACCACCCAAAGTCTCGATACCGAGTGAAAGTGGAGTTACGTCGAGGAGCAATACATCCTTAACCTCGCCTGTGAGTACGCCACCCTGGATTGCAGCACCTACAGCAACAACCTCATCAGGGTTTACTGAGCGGTTAGGAGTCTTACCGAAGAACTCCTCAACAACGCGCTGGATAGCTGGGATACGTGTTGAGCCACCCACGAGGATAACCTCGTCGATCTGAGCTGCTGTGAAGCCTGCGTCGCGCAAAGCGATGCGGCAAGGCTCGATGGTCTTCTGCACAAGGTGGTCGCACAACTGCTCGAACTTAGCACGTGTGAGTGTCATCACAAGGTGCTGTGGGATGCCGTTTACTGGCATGATGTATGGGAGGTTGATGTCGGTTGTTGTTGCCGATGAAAGCTCAATCTTAGCCTTCTCAGCAGCCTCCTTCAAGCGCTGCAATGCCATAGGATCCTGACGAAGGTCGATGTGGTGCTCCGCCTTGAAGATCTCTGCCATGTAGTCGATAAGCACGTGGTCGAAGTCATCGCCACCGAGGTGAGTATCACCATTTGTTGACTTAACCTCGAATACGCCATCACCAAGCTCCAAGATAGAGATATCGAAGGTACCACCACCAAGGTCATATACGGCAATCTTCATATCGTCCTGCTTCTTGTCGAGACCATATGCAAGGGCAGCAGCTGTAGGCTCGTTGATGATACGACGTACCTTCAAGCCAGCAATCTCACCAGCCTCCTTAGTTGCCTGACGCTGTGAGTCAGAGAAGTATGCTGGCACGGTGATAACAGCCTCGGTAACCTCCTGACCGAGGTAGTCCTCAGCGGTCTTCTTCATCTTCTGAAGTGTGATTGCTGAGATCTCCTGTGGTGTGTACTGACGACCGTCGATGTCAACACGTGGGGTGTTGTTGTCGCCCTTAACGATAGCGTATGGAGCGCGCTTGATGTCCTCGATAACATTATCGTAGCGCTCACCCATGAAACGCTTGATTGAGAATACTGTGCGCTTAGGGTTGGTGATTGCCTGACGCTTTGCAGGATCGCCCACCTTACGCTCACCGCCCTCGGTGAATGCAACTACTGATGGGGTAGTGCGGTGACCCTCTGCATTAGGAATAACTACAGGTTCGTTACCCTCCATTACTGCTACACATGAGTTGGTTGTACCTAAGTCGATACCAATAATCTTGCTCATAATCTAATAGTTTTTATTTGTTAATTACTTTGTTACACTTTGGGGGTTGAACTCTTATTGCGTTCAACGCTTTATGGATAAACAAATGGCATACCAAACAAAAAAATGCGCCAAATATGACGCATTACTCTCTTTGTGTATGACATATTGTATTTCAAACTGACACCGCGTGTGACATTTTGTCACTTTGTGTGTGCCAAATGCCCCTGCGCTTTGGTCGAGCTAACTCTCTATGACGCCGCTGCCGACCAGAACATCGCCTGCGTACCATGCCGCAAACTGACCTGCGGTGATACCTCGCTGTGGCTCATCGAAGAGGATATAGAGTCCCTCCTCGTCCATGATAAGCTCTGCCTGTTGTAGTGGTTGGCGGTAGCGTATGCGCACCTCATAGCGACGGCGTTCGCCAATGGTCATGCCATCAGCCGCATCTACCCAATGTATATCCTCGGGGCGTATGCGTAGTGACTTGCGGTGTAGTCCTGGGTGGCCATCACCCTCGCCAACGAATATGACATTCTCCTTAACATCCGTGCCGATGATGAACAACGACTCCTTGCGTCCACCTATGCCTAAGCCCTTGCGCTGACCTATGGTGTAGAAGTGTGCTCCCTGGTGTGTGCCTATCTTCTTGCCGTCGCGCACCGTAAGACGATAGGGCTCGCTGAGGCTCTTGTAGTCATCCGCGGCACAATCCCTCACGAAGCGAGGCGAGTGGGGTAGTATCTCGTGTATGTTGCCATCCTTGGGCTTTAGTTGTTGCTGTAGAAATACCGGTAGGTCGACCTTGCCCACAAAGCATATACCTTGTGAATCTTTGCGCTTTGCGGTGGCTAATTTCTGCTCCTCGGCAATGCGTCTAACTTCAGGCTTTAGCAGCTCGCCAATGGGGAACATGGCGTAGGCGAGTTGCTCTTGGGTAAGCTGACATAGAAAGTAGCTTTGGTCTTTGTTTGGGTCTGTGCCAGCCAAAAGTCGATAGTGTGTGACGCCCTTATCATCTCTCCACTCTTCGCGTCGGCAGTAGTGACCCGTAGCCACACGCTCGGCGCCCAGCTTTAGTGCCTCCTTGAGGAATACATCGAACTTAATCTCGCGGTTGCACAGCACGTCGGGGTTGGGCGTACGTCCCGCCTCATACTCGGCGAACATATAGTCAACAACCCTCTTGCGATACTCCTCCGAGAGGTCTACATAGTGAAACTCTATATCGAGTCTCTTGGCTACAAGCTCGGCAAATACCTGGTCGTCGTACCATGGGCAGTCGCCCTCGAGGGTTCCTGTTGTGTCGTGCCAATTGCGCATAAAGAGTCCGATGACCTCATGCCCTTGCTGCTTGAGCAGGTATGCTGCCACCGATGAATCGACACCGCCTGATAGACCTACAACGACCCTCATAGTAAGGTGAAAAGTTTAAGGTGAAAAGTAAGGTGCGCTTTGCGCGAGGTTAATGTGAAAAATAAGAGGGTGTTATCTGCTTTTATGGGTTGCCATGAGTCTGCATGATAAATCACATATTAGCTCATATAACCCCATTCTTCATCTTATTTTATGAGCTGCATAAACTCCTCGCGTGTACGAGGGTCAGAGAGGAAGATACCCGTAAATGCAGAGGTGGTAGTTACCGAGCGCTGCTTCTCCACACCACGCATCTGCATACATGTATGGCTTGCCTCGATGACAACAGCTACACCCATAGGGTTGAGGGCTTGCTGTATGCTATCACGTATCTGCACCGTAAGACGCTCCTGCACCTGTAGGCGGCGAGCGAAGCACTCTACGACGCGTGCAATCTTCGAGAGACCTGTGATATATCCATTAGGGATATACGCCACATGCGCCTTGCCGATGAATGGTAACATGTGGTGCTCACATACGGAGAATAGCTCGATATCCTTAACCAAGACCATCTGTTGATACTCCTCCTTGAACATAGCTGATTGTAGTATGGCGATAGGGTCCTGAGAGTAGCCCTTGGTGATGAACGACATTGCCTTAGCCACACGCTCAGGAGTCTTGATTAGACCTTCGCGCTCGGGGTCTTCGCCAAGCAGACGTAGTATCTCACCATAGTGAAACTTAAGTTGCTCGATGCGCTCAGCGTTGTAGTTATCCTCGCGCTTATAGTTTACGATAATCTCTTCCATAGTTCGATATTTTTTGCAAAGATAGCAAATAAAGAGAAAAGAGCAAAGATCATAGATGAAACTTCTACTCTTTGCTCCTCTCTTATGTTATATCTCGAATACGTTATTTGCTTCCGTAGCCTGCGAGTGGGCTGATAGCCTGAATGAAGCAAGCGCCATAGCGTGTGTTACCCGTCAACTTAACATGTGACTTACCCTCGCCGATGCTTACTGAGTACTCGTTGAGGAGTGGCTCCTTGTAGCCTGAGGTTGTAAGGTCGTCAGAGTCGGTAATCCACAAGCGTGTAATAAGACCGGTAGCGTTATCAATCTCATAGCCCCAGAGTGTTACTGCGTGGCTTGCAGAGTTCATATTCTCGCTGAGGTTGATAGTTAGTGATGCCATGCCGTGGTCGAATGCCTCAACAATAAGCTCTGAGAGCTTCGCAAGACGCTCCACACCCTCGAGGTCTGTACCATTACCCCAGAGATAATAGTTGTTCCAGCTGGTGGTATATATCTCAAGATTCTCGATAACACCAGGAACAACAATATTTTCATAGCCTGTATATACACTCTTTTCAACATCCTCCCAGATGCTCTTCCAATAGCCACCTGCGGTCTTTGGTGTTGCCTGTGAGCCTGGTGAAGCATATTCGCCGCCATTGAGATGACCCTCGAAATACCATGTTACAGCCTCGTGAATATGACCACCGCGAGAGTTGTCCCACTCGTTCCAGAACATCTCCATAAGTGCCAACTCGTAGAGGTGTCCCTTGCCTCCTGTTGGGGTCTTACCAGGACCATCTACCGCGCTTGGAGGAAGTGTGTTGCCAGCAGCCTTATAGCGGTCTTGGAACCACTGAATCATATTTGACGATGTCGCAGCCCACCACATATTAATATCGCCGTTATCGCCCTGACCTACCTTGTTAACATCATACCAGCCCGAGCTGATTGTCACACCCTCGGCAAAGACGATGCTCTTGCCCGTAGATGTAACCTCCTCGGCGGTGATGGTAACCTCGTTAGACTTCTGCTCGCCCTTTACGGCATATACGGTGTATGTGCCTGGGGTAGTGGTGATAAAGCGGTTGCCATTGAGTACGCCATCGTTGACATAGATAGTCGATTTATCGGTAACATTTGCGCCATCCTGCGTAACGGTGAACTTTGTAGAGTCCACGCCATTGGCCTTGATGTTGATCTCGGTGGCGGTGAGCTTGATAGGCTTCTCCTCCTCGACAATCTTCATGCGTACATTGACATTAACGCTGTTAGATGTCACGTCCTCGTACTTTGCGTAGAACTCAAATACACCCTCTGCCGTAGCGGTGTATGTAGCACCCTCGAGTGCCACGTCACCCTCCTTAAGATAGATTATAGCCTCCGCAGTTACATCGTTGCCATCAAGCTCAACCTTGAATGTAGCAGTCTCATCAACGTAGATTGTTGCAGGCTCTACCGAGAGCTTAAGCTCCTTGGTTGCAGGGTCATCGTTGGGGTTGTCGCCCTTATCCTCCTTGGCGTAGACCTGCCAAACCTCTGACTTGGCATTGTTATACTTAGCATAGAACTCATACTCGCCAGCATACTTTGTCTTGAAGGTGTTACCCTCCAATGCCTCGTGCGAGTCGGCAAAGTGAATGGTCGCATCTGCGGTTACATCCTTGCCATCAAACTTTACTGCGAATGTTACGCAGTCCTCTCCATTAGCGATAATCTCCGCCTTATCTACTATAAGTTGTAGTTTGGGCTCGAAATCTAACTCGTTATTATCACAAGCCACAAAGCCAAGAAGAGTTACAAGTGCAAAAAATATCTTCTTCATACCTATTTATATTTATAATATATGTGAGGAGGTTGCCCTCCCCACATGTTATCACTCGATTACTTAACTCGCTTAAGTACAATGTCCGATGTTGCCACCGACCACATCTCATTATCGCGGAATACCGATGGACGGTATACACCATAGAAGAACTCTGCGCCCGACTGGTGTGCTCCGATAGTGAGTGTGTTGCCATCCTCCGACAGTGTTACAGGGAATGTTGCAGGTGCCGACTGCTTAGCGTCGTAGTCTGCGCCATAGAAGTAGAGTGTGTAGCCATCATCACCCCAGTTATAGAGGTAGTGGTTCTTCTCTGAAGGCATTGTGATTACATCGCCCTCGCCAATCTCCAAGAATACCTTTGGACCGTAGTCGCGATATACTAACGACTCGTAGTTGCGCCAGTAGCTCGATGCGTCAACAAGGTCGGCAGGCGAGAAGTATGGAATCTCCTTCAATACACCCTGCGCAGTTACGTCGAATGGCCAGCCGAGGATTACAATGCGGTTGTAGTCGCGGTACTCCTTGGCGCTCTTGTCATCTGCACCAGCAGCGATGGTTACCTCTACGTCGTTGATAGAGACGTTAACACCATTTACCTGGATGAGGTCGTAAGATACGAGCCACTTACCCTGAAGAGTCTCGAAGAGGTCTGACTCAACGCGTGTTGGCAGAGCCTTCTTAGGAGTTGTTCCTGACGAGCATTTGATGGTCTCGGTCTGCTCGCGGTTCTTGATGCTCACCACGGCAATATACTCTGTATCGGGCCAAAGCTCCTCGTTGATGAGTGATATACCTGTTGTGCGAACAGCATTAAGCTGCTCAGCATTGAGCTCTATGCCGTATACTCTTGCGATATCCTCGTCTGTTTTACCCTGATTGCGCTGCTCCTGAATGTCGGCTGCTGTATTGAACGCTACCTTAACAGAGGTCGCATCCTCCGAGTAGATATTTACGCTGAGGGTCTTGTGTGGGTTCTCCGATGCGGGGGTTACGCTAACCTCTCCCTTGGGGGCATCAAGAGTCTTGCCCGAAGTGCGGAACTCAATCTTCTGCATCATATCACTGCCCTTGTTATCAATAAGGTATACCAAGCAGTAGTAGTCGGTGTCCGGTGTTAGACCCTCCCACATCTGCTCGTTAGCCTGTGTGAGGTGCCATGAGCCAGAGTTGGCATTCTTGATAAGAGAGTTGAGGAAAGACTCGCTGCCACCAACTGAGACGTAATACTCGATATTGGCCTTGCTATCCACCCACACGTAATACTCCGCTACGGTGCTATCTGGAGTGGTTGCAATAGTAACCGAAGAGGATGTGATATCCTTGAGCTCTATTGTCATACCAGCCTCAGATACAGGGCGCTTAGGTGTGCGGAAAGGCTTTACGAAGATGTCGCCAGTAACATTCTGCTTGCCGTCGCTGATAGCTGCGATGATGTAGTACTCGCTATCCTCGCGAAGGTGCATGTCGTAGCTGCCATACTTTGAACCATCAACCCACTCGAATGTCTGTACGCCCTTCTCTGGAATACCGATACCCATGGTGTTGATGTACGACTCTGGGGTCTGGCCATTGTGCTCCAAGTATGCCTTGTCGATACATTGGAAGAGGTAGTTGCCTGTGATGTTGATAGTGAACGTCACGGTACTATATGTTACATTATTGATTACGATAGGGTTCTCAACTCCGTCGTCAAGAGTTGTGAAGGTGAGCTTCTTAGGGTCGCTCAAGATGCCACCATCCTCAGCGCGGAGCACCGCAAAGATTGTGTAGTTGGTGTTGTCGTTGAGGTTCTCAACGGTGAGTGTAGCTGTCGACTCAACGGTAGCTGTGTTGTGAGTGAATAGCTGGTCGATAGATGGGGTGTCGTAACCCTCTGCTATCACGGCATAGCCGAGCTCACCCTTGGCAGTTGTTGTTACCTCGAAGGTGAACGATGTTGCTGTTACCTCACCCTCGGTGAGTGTAATCTCGGGCTTTGAGACGCCAGGGTTTGGCTGTGGCTCGGGGGTGTCGGGCTGACATCCGATAACCGCAGCAATGGTTGCAACGAGTGCAAAGATGCTCAAAAGTTTTCTCATGGTTAATTTAGTTTTTTATGTTGGTTAATTACTCTCTTTCGCGCACCTCATATATCCCTTTAGGGATTATATGGGGAAACTCTGGGCAAAGATAATAAAAAAAATAGTAATGAGTAATTAGTAGAGAGTAATATTTCGCTTGGATAGGGTGATTGCGATGGGTAATTCCGCTTCGCTCTGGGGATAATGAGTAGTTTCGCTTCGCTCTGGGGAATTACACACTCTACCAAGAAACTATATTGCTCCATGTCTGCTTAACGAAATTAGGGAAGTTAAGGATTTTGTTTCCTAACTTCCCTATTTTCATTAAATTCGCTAACTCGCTTTACGCCATCCTCTCGCCCCGCAGGAGCGAAACATTACTAATTACTCTTTACTATCTACTAATTATCTCTTCATCCTTGCCATGAACGACTTGTTGACAATTACCCTCACCTCACGGTGGCGTGCCTTAAGTTCGATAGGTGTGCCACCGAGTAGCTCGCCGTCTACCTCAAGGGGTGCCTCGGGTGTTGACTCAACGCGAATCTTCTCTCCCTGAGCATATTGAATGTGACCTATCGAGTAGATAGTACCGTTGAAGAGTCGGCGTATACGGAATACGATGTTCCACCAGTGGAGAGGTTTGATAATGGTAATATCCAGCAGACCATCGTCGGCAACAGCTTCGGGAAGCTGCTGAATACCTCCGCCATTATACTTACCAACGCCAATTGCCATGCTGAATAGTAGGTCGTTGAAGATGAGCTTGTCGTCGACCCATATCTTCACACCTGTAGACTTATGGCTGAAGAACGAGCGTATCATGCACCATAGGTATGCCGTTTTGCCCAAATGCTTCTTGGTATTCTGGTTTTGTATGCGGCGTATGACAGCGGCATCGAAGCCTATGCCTGCTACATTTGCCATGTATCTCACCTGACGATAGTGCGACTCTTCGTACTCCACCGATGCCACATCCTGCAAGAAGGTGTAGCCCTCTTTAATGGCACGTATGGCCTCGGAGTAGCGGCGCGGTATGCCGAGCATACGTATCCAGTCGTTGCCCGTACCCACCGATATCATCGCTATGGTGACATCCTCGGGCGCGGCGCTCTTCTGTATGTATATGCCGTTGACCACCTCGTGGAGTGTGCCATCACCGCCGATGACGATGATATGTCGAAAGCCGGCATCTATGGCCGATACCGTGAGCTCCGTAGCGTGACACTTGTGTTCGGTAAATACTGCCTCGCACTTTATGTTGTTGTCGCGCAAGAGCTTAGATATTAGTGGGTAGTCGTCCAACCCCTTGCCTGAGCCGGCAATGGGGTTGACGATTACGAACCACTTAACATCCCCCGTGACGGTGGGCTTATCTAATGTCTGCGCTCTCATACAGCTACTTTAGAGGTGCGTTGCGAAGGGTGTTGAGCAAGAAGTCGTAGAACTTCTCCACCGATGCGATGTTCACCTTCTCGTCTGGTGAGTGTGGGTAGCAGATGGTAGGACCGAACGAGATCATATCCATACCTGGATACTTGGCGCCGATGATACCGCACTCCAAGCCTGCGTGGATAGCTGTCACAGATGGCTTCACGCCGTAGAGCTTCTCGTAAGACTCAAGCATGGTGTGCAAGATAGGTGACTTCATATTTGGGTTCCAGCCGCTGTATGAGCCGCTAAGCTCAACATCAGCACCTGCCAACTCGAATACTGAAGAGATAGCACCTGCCAACTCTGCCTTCTCAGTGTCAACAGATGAACGCAACAAGCACTTAACCTCAATTGTAGAGCCATTAGATACGACGATAGCCAAGTTCGATGATGTCTGCACGAGGTTCTCCATGGCGATAGACATGCGCTGCACGCCGTTAGGGCAGCCGCATACCGCACGGATGAGCGAGTGTGACTCGAGGTGTGGGATGATGGCCGCTGGGCACTCAACCCTCTCTGCGAAGATCTCCACTGAGTCCTCAATGCCCTCAAACTCCTTGATGATAATCTTCTCGTATGACTTAACATTAGCCTCGAAGATAGCGGCCTCAGCCTCGCGTACCACAACCACTGCCCATGCCTCGCGTGGGATAGCGTTACGCATGTTACCGCCCTCTACTGCTGCGAGCTCTAAGCCGTATGACTCTGTCTCCTGGCGCAATAAGCGGAACAACACCTTGTTGGCATTAGCACGCTGTGTGCCAATCTGAATACCTGAGTGACCACCCTTCAAGCCCTTAACAGTAACCTTGTAGGCAGCGAACTTACCCTCCAAAGGCTGCTCGCGATACTTGAATGTAACGTTTACATCCATACCACCAGCACAACCTACATACAACTCACCCTCGGTCTCAGAGTCGAGGTTGAGAAGAATGTCACCCTTGAGCATGCCGCCCTTAAGACCGAAAGCACCATCCATACCTGTCTCCTCAGTAGCTGTGAAGAGGCACTCCAATGGACCATGTACAAGCTCTGCATCCTCCATAGCTGCCATGGCAGCAGCAAGACCGATACCGTTGTCAGCGCCGAGGGTTGTGCCATTAGCTGTCACCCACTCGCCATCGATATATGCCTCGATAGGGTCGGTCGAGAAGTTGAACTCCTTATCGTTGTTCTTCTGTGGCACCATGTCGGTGTGTGCCTGGAGAATGATACCCTTGCGATTCTCCATACCTGGGGTTGCTGGCTTATACACATATACGTTCTGAGCCTTGTCAACCTTATGCTCCAAACCGAGCTCCTCAGCCCACTTTACGATGTAAGCACGAATAGCATCCTCCTCGTGTGAGGGGTGTGGAATGTTGCAAATCTCAGCAAAGTGCTTCCATACCAATGCTGGCTTTAAGCCTTTCAAATTCTTATCCATATCAAGTTAGTTATTAATTAGTTAATTGTTATTTATTCTCGTTATTTGTCTTCAATCCATTCTCTATTGCCTCTCGTTTATCGAACGCATCGACGATGTACTTCACCAGCTGGTGGCGCACAATATCTCGCTTGTCGAACTCCACAATGCCTATGCCATCAATGCCCTTTAGTGTCTGCATCGCCTTGCTAAGACCACTATCCGAGCGTCGTGGAAGGTCTATCTGCGTCATGTCGCCCGTGACGATGAACTTGGCATTACGACCCATACGCGTGAGGAACATCTTAATCTGCGATAGGGTGGTGTTCTGTGCCTCATCGAGGATGACAAAGGCGTTATCTAATGTGCGACCACGCATATAAGCGAGGGGCGCTATCTGCACAGTCCCCTCCTCGATGAACTTCTGCAACTTAGCGGCAGGTATCATGTCGTTGAGCGCATCGTATAGTGGCTGCAAATAGGGGTCGAGTTTCTCCTTCATATCACCTGGTAGGAAGCCGAGCTTCTCGCCCGCCTCGACGGCTGGACGTGTGAGGATTATGCGGCGTACCTCGCGTTCCTTCAATGCCCTTACAGCCAGCGCAATAGCCGTATATGTCTTGCCTGAGCCAGCAGGACCTGTGGCGAAGAGTAGGTCGTTATTCTCGGCGAGCTTTACGAGGCGCTGCTGGTTGATTGTGCGAGCACGTATGATAGCGCCATTATTGCCATAAACGATTACATCCTTATCTATTGCTGGGGGCTCTGCCGTCAGCTCCTCAAGGCTTGAGGAGAAGGCTTGCGATACCACCTCTGATGATATATGACCATACTTGATGTAGTACTCCACAAGGGCGTTCATCCTACGCTCGAAGGCTGCCACATCGCTACGTGCGCCTAATGCCTTAATCTTATCCCCTCGTGCCACAATCTTCACCTTGGGGCATAGCTCGCGCATCTGCTCCAAATAGGCGTTTTGTGCGCCATACAACTCACGGGCATCTACGCCCTCAACCAATATCTCCTTTACTATATCCTCACTCATCTAAGTGGTGTTATCTAATTTCTCTAATTAAAAGTTAAGCGCCAACCCCAAGGTTATGCGATACGCCTTAGTGTTAAACTCCTCGCCGTCAAACTGGTTTAGACACTCCTTGAGCGGGTGTATGTATCGTGCCTCAAGCATTACGTATCTACCCAAGACTACGCCTATGCCACCCGCGATGTTAAATGTCGGATGTGTGGGGCCGAATAACATCTTCTCGCCATCCACGGTGTAGTCTGCCGAACTTAATACCGTAAACATAGGTCCCGCGCTGATACGCACTCGCTGGTTGGCAAAACGCGCTGATAGCAACACAGGGATATCCACCGAGCGTGTCTTTACCCTGCGCTCTAAGCCACTTGTAGCAACGTCAATAGAGCCTCCGCCGTAGCCTACCTCTGCCTCAATGGCGAAGTGGTTGCCAAAGAGCACCGCGAAGTCTAAGTGTGCGCCAATGCCGATGCGTGGGTGTAGTGCCACACTCTCCGAACTAACGCTATACATACCCGTATATGTAGCCCCAACGCCTATGCCCATCTCTGTGCGCACTTTGCGCTCCTCGGTGGGCAGTGCACCAAACTGCTGTGCCGAAGTGTCAGCGGCCGAAATAGCGATTAGTATCGCAGTAACAATACCTATTACGTATCTCCTATAACTTTGTATCATATCAATCTCCAAAGGTACGATAATTATTAAATAAAACAAAATATATAACCCGATGAACACAATTTTATTATATATATTTGTATAAAATGGCGGTAAATGTTGAATAAAGTTTTCAACTTTGAGGTAAATGACCTATCTTTGTGGCGAAATATTTGAATGTTATAACAGAAATATAAGTTTAGAGGTATGAGTTTGGTTGCTATCGTAGGTCGCCCTAACGTGGGTAAATCTACACTCTTCAATCGCTTGGTAGGTCAGCGTCAGGCTATCGTTGATGAGACTGCGGGTACAACACGTGATCGTCACTACGGAAAGACCGATTGGAACGGTAAGGAGTTTTCGGTGATTGACACTGGCGGTTACACCGTCAATTCTGAGGATATTTTCGAGGATGAGATTCGCCGTCAGGTGATGCACGCCATCGAGGAGGCCGACCTAATACTCTTCCTCGTTGAGGTGCGCACAGGTATCACCGACCTCGATATGATGATGGCAGACATCCTTCGTCGTTCGGGTAAGAAGGTGATGCTCGTATGTAACAAGGTCGATACCTACGACCTTATCTACTACTCACACGAGTTCCACGCCCTCGGTCTTGGCGAGCCTTTCTGCATAAGCTCAATGTCGGGTAGCGGTACGGGCGATATGATGGATGCCATCCTCGCCAACCTCCCTGAGGATACCACCGCCGAGTACGACGCCTCACTCCCACGCATCGCCATCGTAGGTCGCCCTAACGTGGGTAAGTCCTCTATGACGAACGCCCTTCTTGGTCAGGAGCGTAACATCGTAACTAACGTGGCAGGTACCACACGCGACTCTATCCACACGCGCTACAATATGTACGGCATGGACTTCTACCTTATCGACACCGCTGGTATGCGTAAGAAGGGTAAGGTGACCGAGGACCTTGAGTTTTACTCTGTGATGCGCTCGATACGTGCCATCGAGAACTCCGATGTCTGCGTTCTCATGCTCGACGCCGAGCAGGGTATCGAGTCGCAGGACCTCAATATCCACAACCTTATTGTGCGCAACCGTAAGGGCTGTGTCATCGTTGTTAATAAGTGGGACCTTGTGGAGAAAGATAGCAACACCATGAAGGTGTGGCGTGAGTTCCTTGAGAAGAAGCTCGCTCCATTTAGCGATATTCCAATCATCTTCACCTCGGTGATTAACAAACAGCGTATCCTCGATGTACTTCAGAATGCTATACGCGTATATCAGTCGCGCAAGCGTCGCATATCTACATCTGAGCTCAACGACTTCTTCTTGCCTCTTATCGAGAACTACCCACCAGCAGCAACCAAGGGTAAGTATATCAAGATTAAGTACGTTACACAGCTCCCAACGCCAACGCCACAGTTCGCCTTCTTCGTGAACCTACCACAGTATATCAAGGAGTCTTATCGTCGCTTCCTTGAGAACAAACTACGTGAGCAGTGGGATTTTTCGGGAGTGCCTATTCAGATATACTTCCGCCAAAAGTAATTTGTTGTGATAAGGGGTCGATTGCGGCCCCTAACAAAAAATGCCACCAATGGGACGTACTTCGAGTACTACCCATCGGTGGCATTTTTGCCGAGTGTTGCACTCGGCGCCCTTCTGACAACAAATTAATTTCTTGTGATAGCGGCGCATTAGCGACGCTTCAATCAAAGCCATGAATGGAATGTACTCCAAGTACTATCCATCCATGGCTTTTTCATGTCAGCGCCACATTAGCACCACTCTGACAACAAATTAATTTCTTGTGATAAGTAGTCATCTTCGGCACCAAGCTCATTGCCCCGAATGGGGATGTACGCCAAGTACACCCCCATCCGTGTCAATTTCGACTTGGCACCAAATCTAACCCCTTCTGACAAGAAATTAGGTCGTAGGGCTGATGAATGTTGTGTAGTTAGGGAGTTTAGTGAGTTTAGGGAAGTTAGGGATTTCCTTAATCTCCTTAATCTCCTTAATCTCCTTAAACTCCCTAAACTCCATATTACCTCATCGAAACCCATATTACCCCACAATCTATGAGGCGAGGGCGTTCACTGCTCAGGCGTTCAAAAAACCTCTCTTTTTTTAACGCTTGCCCTTAGCCATTGTGCTTAACCTCTAACCTATCGTGCAAGCTGCCCAGCATAAACAAAATATCGTGGGCGGTACGAAAACACTACCCACGATATTTACTATTACGAAATCTAATCCTACCTCTCTTCTCTCTCTCTGAGTCTTTTCGAGATGTCGGCTACGGTGCGTAGCAATGCCCATGTGACAATTGTTAGTGCAAATACCGCTACCGCAATACATATCGCCCACAGCATAAGGTTTGTACCCTCCATGCTGACAAACATTGGTGATAGCAGTATGCCCACGGTGCAAAACAATCCTAAGATAAGAGTGATGTCGGCAGCGTTGACAAGTACCCCCTCGCGGAAGGTGTACTTAGCCTTGGGTAGTGGCTCGGCATTGGTATAGTTATCACGCTTGATAACCTCCTCATCAGCCCCCTCCACAAGCGGAGCATCCACCTCATCTGGGCGGTCGGCACTACACTGTGGACACTGCGCCAAGGAGCTATCTACTAAAGTGTTGCAATTGCGGCATAGCCACTCGTTGCCCTTGATCTTACTGCTCTCCATGCTCGTGTTTCTTAGCTTCTGTATGGTCAATATCGCAGCCTGCGCAGTTGCCCGAGCAGATGCTGTCCGTGTCGCAGTCGTTGAGACCCATATCCTCGCGTGTCTCCTGAACGGCGCACTTAATACCCATGCGCTGCATATTCTTATTCGTCGAGATCTCCGACTCCATATGGTGCCCCTTGAAGAGGTATGTTAGAGCCATCGAGAGGGCGAAGAAACCCACCACCACGACGGCTGCTATCATCGTAACTAAGAAGGTATTCATATCTTTTTTTTCGTATGTAGCGTTAAAAACTCTGTTTTTATTGTTGTATTTCCGCTGCAAATTTATATATTTGCACTATAATATGCAAATGCTACACCTAAGAATGAGGTAAAAGCCCTATTTAATTGGTATATACCCACTTTGTTTGTAGCGATATAATTTGTTTATACTCACTTTATTAGTGTATGAAGATAATTATTGCTGGTGCAGGAGATATGGGTATCCATCTTGCCCGTATGCTTAGTGGTAGTGGCCACGATATTACCGTTGCCGATCTTGATGCCAAGGCGCTTGCCGAGGTGGCCTCGCTTGCCGATGTGATTACCGTGGAGGGTGACGTCACACAGTTCTCGGTATTGCGCAAGGCGGGAGTGCGTAAGTGCGACCTCTTTATTGCTGTGCGCTCTGTGGAGAATGACAATGTCCTCTCGTCGATAATTGCCAAGCAGTTGGGTGCCAAGAAGGTGATTGCGCGTGTCGATAGCAAGGAGTACCTCGAGCCAAGTAGCAAGGAGGTATTCATCGACATGGGTATCGACTACATCTTCTACCCCGAGCAGATTGCGGCACACGAGGTGATCAACCTCTTGGGTCACACCTCATCATCGGAGTATGTCGACTTCGCCGCTGGCAAGCTCTCGTTGGTGGCATTCCGCCTTGAGCTGACATCCCCACTATTGGGACGTATGATAATCGACCCCGACAACTACAGCGAGGATCTCAACTATCGTACTGTCGCCGTGGTGCGTGGTACGCAGACCATAATACCTACCGCTGCCGACCGCTACGAGGAGGAGGATATGGTCTATGCGATAGTGCGTAAAGGCGCTGCACAGAGGGTCGTAGAGCTCTCGGGACGCCACGACTCGATGATTCGTAATATGATGATTCTTGGCGGCTCGCGCATAGGCATACGTATAGCTACCGAGATGAAGAATGATGTGAATATCAAGATTGTAGAGTATAATACCGATAAGGCTCAACAGTTGGCAGAGATACTCGACGGTCCACTGATCATCAACGAGGATGGTCGCGATACGGAGGCGATGATGGAGGAGGACCTTGCGAGCATGGATGCCTTCGTGGCGGTGACAGGCAGTAGCGAGACAAACATCCTCGCAGCGATGCTTGCGAAGCGCATGGGCGTCAAGCGTATCATCGCCGAGGTGGAGAATATCAACTACATATCATTGGCAAAGAGTATTGGTGTTGACACCATCATCAACAAGAAGCTCGTGACAGCCTCTAACATCTTCCGTTTCACCATGAGCACCGATGTGCAGTCCATCAAGTGTCTCACAGGTAGCCAGGCGGAGGTGATGGAGTTTATCGTCAAGCCAAACTCCCCAGCCACCAAGTGCACCATACGCGACCTCGGCATGCCTGCCGATGCGACCATAGGTGGCGTAGTACGTGGCGATAGAGTATTCATCGCTGTTGACGACACGCAGATTAATGCCTACGACCGCGTGGTGGTGTTTGCGATGCCGGAGAGTGTTATGAAGGTGGCTGAGTTCTTCAATTAGCAAAGCCATCTACTCGGCTCTTTTGAGCGCTGCCTTGATAGCCAAATGCTCATTTACTTCAGTAAACTCCGCTTTGTCTCTCTGCGAGCAGCATCAAAATAGCCACAGTATATGACTTTGCGACATACGTACTACTCGGCTCTTTTGAGCGCTGCCTTGATAGCCAAATGCTCATTTAACTAAAACCTAAACCTAACCTACAAGATATTATGTATATTGCTATTGCTGGTAACATCGGAAGTGGTAAGACAACCCTTACGGAGATACTCACAAAGCGCTATGGCGCCAAGGCCTATTATGAGGATATAGCAAACCCCTATATCAGCGACTTTTATGAGGATATGGGACGCTGGTCGTTCCACCTTCAGTTATGGTTCCTCGGCAGCCGCATACAGCAGACATTGGTGATGCTCTCCGATGGCTCGGATAACGTAATCCAGGATAGAACTATCTATGAGGATGCCCATATCTTTGCCAACAATCTTCATGGCATGGGTCTTATGGCGACACGCGACTACGACACCTATATGAAGATGTTTAACATCGAGCAGGAGTTACTCCCTAAGCCCGATGTGTTGATATACCTCAAGGCGAGTGTTCCGACCCTCATCGCGCAGATTAAGATGCGCGGTAGAGAGTATGAGCAGAATATCGACGAGGAGTACCTATCGCGCCTAAATGACAAGTACAACCACTGGATAGAGAATATCTACGAGGGTCGCGTGTTGGTTGTCGATAAGGATACCGATGACTTTGTTGCTGACCCTTCGATTATCGACCGTATATGTGCTTCGGTTGAGGAGATGTGCAACGGCAAACGTCAGCTATAACATTTATGCGTCAGCCACTACCCATAGAGTTTATCGAAACCTTGCAGCGCGAGATTGGCGAATCGGAGGCTGAGCGTCTATGTGCGGCACTCGATGGCGAGGCGCTCACATCCATAAGGCTAAACCCCTATAAAGATGTGCCGACTTACGATGGTGAGCCTGTAGCGTGGTGCAAGTGGGGTAGATACCTCGCTGAGCGTCCGCAGTTTACGCTCGATCCGCTGCTACATGGTGGTGCCTACTATGTCCAGGAGGCGTCGTCGCAGTTCGTAGCTCACATCCTAAGAGATGAGGCGTTGTCAGGTAGGCGTATATTGGATATGTGTGCCGCGCCGGGTGGCAAGAGCACCATATACTCCACGCTTGTAGGTCGCGAGGGTCTTGTTGTGGCAAACGATATTAGTCGTAGCCGTGCGCTCGCTCTAAGCGATAATGTGCAGCGTTGGGGCTTGGGTAATGTCGTTGTTACATGTGGTGAGCCTCGCTATATTGGAGCTTTCGAGTCGTGGTTCGATGTTGTGGCGGTGGATGCTCCATGTTCGGGTGAGGGTATGTTCCGCAAGATGGATGAGGCGCGCTCGGAGTGGTCGCCATCGGCACCTGCGATGTGTGCCGAGCGTCAGCGCGAGATACTTGCCGAGGCGTGGCGAGCACTGCGCCCAGGGGGAGTGTTGATATATAGCACCTGTACCTTCAATCACACTGAGGATGAGGGTGTTGCCGAGTGGCTTATGGCGGAGTATGGTGATGAGATAGAGCCGTTCAGCGATATAGCAACCCCTGAGCAGTGGGGTATTGTACGTAGCATGGTGGGAGCGTTCCAGTGTTTCCACTTCTATCCGCATAGGGCTGCTGGAGAGGGCTTCTTCGCAGCTGTTGCCCGCAAGCGTGGTGACGGAGGCAAGAGGGTAGTACCCAAGGCGCGCAAAAAGCCATTTGCGGAGTTGTCGCGTGCCGACATTGGCGTTGTATCCAAGTGGGTTGACGATGCTTCGATGCACGCCTTCAAGATGGTTGGCGATACGATATACGCCTATAACAGGAGCGTTGTGGATGATGTTGTGGCACTCGCCTCGTCGCTCAATGTCATCTACTCGGGTGTCGCCATGGGGCAGATATTCAAGGGCAAGCTCAAGCCCGAGCACCCCTTGGCGTTGTATGTAGGCAGGGCGCAGGGCATTGTTCCAGAGGTTGAGTTAGACATAGAGCAGGCGCTATGCTACCTACGTCGTCAGGATGTTGCGGTAGCTCCGTTTGAGGAGGGTATAAACATCGTGCAGTACAAGGGTATAGCCATAGGCTTTATCAAGCGCATAGGTGCGCGTTGCAACAATATGTACCCTATGGAGCAGAGAATAATAAAGAATTAATAAGCTATAGGGAGGTTCTATAAATTAGGTTGAGATGATTTTGAAGAGTATTTTGAGGAGATTTCTCAGCTCTTGTAAAGGCGCAATGCGAGCATTGTAACTGCGAAAAGGTGAGAAATATACCAAAATAAATTCAAAAGCAGCCGAAATAGAATTTCCCAAGACAACGAAAACTTTTTTACTAATTTATAGAACATCCCTATTATATATTATGGCAAAACTACTCTATTCGATGGGTGAGGTAACCGAGATGTTCGATGTTAACGCATCGCTCATCCGTTATTGGGAGTCGAAGTTCGACTGCATCAAGCCTCACAAGAATAAGAAGGGTAATCGTATGTTCACCCCTTCGGATGTTGAGAACCTGAAGCTTATCTATCATCTTGTCAAGGAGAAGGGTATGACACTTGAGGGTGCCAACAAGGCTATGCGTCGTCGTGGCAATAAGGTGAAACACGAGGTGTCGGTGTTGGAGCGCTTGCAGGGCATACGTGCCATGCTCCTTGAGATACGCGAGACGTTGGGCGATAATAGCCCTGTGGAGTATGAGGCGCCCATCAACGCCGTTGCTGAGCTCATCAGCGATGTTGAGGATGAGACAAAGCGCGAGGTGGTAGCTGCGGCTACAGATACTACAGCGCCTGCCGAGGAGCCAGCAAAGGCTGTGGAGGAGATTGTTGCAGAGCAACCACGTCGCCGTGGTCGTCCACGTAAAAACCCTCTACCTGTGAGCGAGGAGCCACAGCAACCTGTAGCGCCACGCCGTCGTAAGTCTAAGCGTGACGACGACAACAAGGAGCTATTTCCATTCTACGAGCAGTCTCTATTCTAATGTATAATACTATGAAGATAAGAGATATAGCGGCTGTTATAGAGAGCTTTGCACCACTCGGGTTACAGGAGTCGTACGACAACTCAGGCTTGATCGTGGGTCGCATGGATGATGAGGTGAACAAGGCTCTTCTTGCTGTGGATGTCACCGAGGAGGTGTTAGATGAGGCGGAGCGCGAGGGGTGCGATATTATCATTACGCACCATCCGATAATCTTTCATCCGTTAAAGCGCTTTAACTCATCGACCTATGTGGAGCGATGTGTCGAGCGTGCCATACGTCGTGGCATAGCTCTATATGCGTGCCACACCAATCTCGATAGCACGCCCAATGGCATGAGCTGGCATGTGGGTGCCATGCTTGGTCTTGGCTCTATGACAACCCTTGAGCCTCGTAGGGATGACCCTCAGGCGGGCTTTGGCGTTGTAGGTATGTTGCCACGTGCCGAGGGGGCAATGGCATTTATGCAGCGTGTGAAGAGCATCTTCGAGGTGGGGGCAATACGTCATAGCGACATCCCATCGGAGGATGCTATGGTGCGCCGTGTGGCGGTATGTACGGGCGCTGGTGGCTCGCTTATCGACGCTGCGCTGAGGGCTGAAGCTGATATCTATATCACCGCAGACCTACGCTATAATGACTTCATGCGTGGCGAGGGAGGTATGATTTTGGCAGATATTGGACATTTTGAGAGCGAATTTTGCGCAATTAACATCATAAATGATGTAATATCGAAAAATTTGTCTACCTTTGCAGTTCGCAAGAGCCTATGCTCGCGCAACCCAATACACTACCTATAGGCAAACATGACGACAGCTTGGTAGGTAGTATCTATGTTGAGATAGAAGAAATATATAAAAAATAACTTATATGGCACAGAAGAAGACAAACGAGGTTGACTACACGATGCAGGAGAAGATCATGGCCCTCTACCAGTTGCAGAAGATTGACTCTGCAATCGACGAGATCAACAAGATCAAGGGTGAGCTTCCATTGGAGGTACAGGACTTGGAGGATGAGCTTGCTGGCTTGAACACACGTATTGAGAACATCAATGCAGAGATTGAGGAGCTTAACTCACTTACACGTCAGCGTAAGCGCGAGGTTGACCAGGCGAAGATTATGATTGGCAACTATAAGGAGCAGCAGAACAATGTGCGTAACAACCGTGAGTACGATGCCATCACTAAGGAGATCGAGTACCAGGAGCTTGAGATTGAGCTTGCCGAGAAGCGCCTAAAGGAGTACACTCAGCAGATCAAGACAAAGAAGGCTGTCATCGAGCAGACAAACACTCTTGTTGAGGAGCGTAACATCGACTATAAGGCTAAGAAGGAGGAACTTGACTCTATCGAGGCTGAGACTGCACAGCAGGTAGCAGAGCTTCAGGCACGCGCAGAGAAGGCTAAGGAGCCTATAGACGAGCGTCTTCTTGTTGCCTACAACCGTATTCGTCACAACGTACGCAATGGTCTTGCCGTTGTTACCGTAACACGCGACGCTTGTGGTGGTTGCTTCAACCGCATCCCTCCACAGCGCCAGGTGGATATCCGTCAGGGTAAGAAGCTTATTGTGTGTGAGTATTGTGGTAGGATTCTCGTCAGCGAGTAATTTGTTGTGATAAGGGGTCGATTGCGGCCCCTAACAAAAAATGCCACCAATGGGACGTACTTCAAGTACTACCCATCGGTGGCATTTTTGCCGAGTGTTGCACTCGGCACCCTTCTGACAACAAATTAATTTCTTGTGATAGCGGCGCTACTGCGACGCTTCAGTCAAAATGGCGAATGGGAAATACCTTAGTATGTCCCATCCGCCATTTTTCGTGTCAGCGCCACATTAGCACCACTCTGACAACAAATTAAATTTCTCTTGATAAGTGGTCATTCTTGACCTTTCAATCATTAGCCAGAATGGGAAATACCTTTTAGTATGTCCCATCCTGGCTAATTTCATGTCGAGACCAAGCCTAACCCCTTCTATCGAGAAATTAGGACCGTGGGGCTGCCGAGCGTTGTATCTGCAACCTTCTATTGCGAAATTGACAAGTGTGGTGTCTGCGACGCAGGTTTATTAAATAGGAGTGATAGGAACAATAGGTACGCTTCGCTAAATAGGAACGATGGTGAGCGAGAAGTGCGTAATTCACGCGCAAGTTTCCACGCTACACTTCACTACTCCCTGAGAAATGCCATCGTGTCGACGCCATCGGCATAGTCCCAGAGTGTTGGGCGCTGGGCATTGCCAAAGGGTATATAGCCCTCGGCGTGAGATACAACACACTGAATATCATCTCGATGCTCCTCAATCCATAGCCTTGCATCGTCGATAGTCGTATACTCGTGGAGGGTGACGGCGGCAAGTGTCGTGGGGAACGAGGTGCCGTAGATGCCGAGGTAGCCTCCGCAGTCGACAAATGGGCGCTGCTGCATGGTGAGCATGGCGCGCATAGAGCGTATGTTGTTATTGAGTTTGGCGTTCTTTGCCGAGGTGTGGGGTAGTCGTGTATTTGAGCCTTTAGGCACAAGGAGCATCGACACCGAGCGGCAACCAAGTCCCGAGTACAGGGTGATATCCTCAGATAGCGCGAGCAGCTCCGCCTCGCTCTCTGTGCCGTCGAGGAGGGCTACGGAGTGGCGACTACCGCGTAGCAGATGGCGTGTGGTGGCGAAGTGCTCCTCGAAGTAGCGGTTAGCCTCATCACCTCCTGTGGCTATCGCCATGTCGTATCTGCTATCACTCTTATAATCAAATATTTGTATGTCTGCATATATCTTGCGTAGCTCCTCCACTACAAAGCTCATTAGGATACTATCCTTGCTCGATGGTTTGAGGTGTAGCCTATGACCACTTGCCACAACACATAGTAGGTCGAAGAAGCCAACCAACGGTATGTTACCCGCCATGATGACTGCCACATCCTTCGGTTCGCTGATAGGTGCGTAGTGCGATAGCCACTCTTCGAGCTTGTCGCGCTGTAGCATATCCTCGCTGATAGCTCTTATAGCGTAGCATATATCCTCTTCGGTAAACCAGGGGTTTTGCTCTATGGCGCGCTCCATGAGGGCGCAATCCTCTGCCGTAGTGCCGAAGGAGCGCAGACGCTCACCGAGCGTGGCGAATATGTCGACCATCCCTCTCATTAGTTGTAGCTCTCCATGTATGCTATTGCATTCTCAATCTGCATCACATCGATGCCATCCTTTATAATCACACGCTTCTCGCTATCAAGCAGATAGAGCGATGGTATGGCACTGAGGTTGTAGAGGTCGTTGTTCTCAATTATGCAGCCGTCGTCGTAGCTCACAATCCATCGGCGTGGCATCTGTGAGCGGTATCTGTGCCATGCGTCGAGGTCGCTATCTGGGTATACGGCAATGACGCGTACGCGACCCATCTCCTGCAGTTCGTTGAGCAGGGGCGAGGCGCCTATCTCCTCGATAATCTCGCGACACATAGGGCAGTCGGGGTTGTTGAACATCAGTATTGTGTAGTTCGCCTCGATGTCGTGCAGTCGTCCCGTAGTGCCATCGGCAAGCGTATATACGAAGTCGTTTGCTATGGCGCCAATGCGGTTTTGTTGCGCAATCTTAAGGTCGTGCTCGGGGATGAGACGCTCATACTCGTCAAGGAGTGGTGATACGGCAAGACGCTCAAGGATAGGTATATACAACTCGTCGTTGCGCATCGGTGAGTTGGGGTCGTGGAGGACAATCTCGCAAACCTTCCACATGAAGTCGAGTACCGGACGGCTCGCCTCAGCTCGCTCGATGATTGTCGCCATATGATGAGGATCGCGCGAGGCGATGACATACGGCGTGTAGTCTATCAGCGCCTGACATATATCGTTGATGTCGTACTCAGAGACCCTCTCGCCACATTCGAAGTCGAAGCCATCCCAGTAGTGCTCAAGGGCGTAGTTTAGCTCCTCGATGCTGCCAATCTCGCCTAAGGGAGCCACTGTGCGCTCCATACATCGGGTGCCCTCCTCGTAGGTTGTTGGCGTGGGGGTATCCTCAGCTGCTCTCTCCTGCGTGGTTACAAGCTTGCCGTCGTTATTCTGCTTCTTGGCGGTGTTGTTACACGCAACACCGAGGATGAGCAGCGCCACCAATGCGTATATCTTTCTCATATCCTCCTCTTGTAAATAAACCGAGGAGTGCCCCGTAAATCGAAGCACTCCTCACCATTATCGTTGTTACATTCGCTCTGGAACATTGATACCCAAGAGTGCCATCGCCGAGCGTATCACGCGTGCCACCTCTCCGGCGAGCTTCAGACGCAATGAGCGCACTGCACTGTTCTCCTCCTTGAGTATAGAGTGGTCGTGGTAGTAGCCGTTGAACTGCTTAGCAAGCTCATAGGCATATGCCGCAATCACCGATGGTGCAAACTGCTCTCCTGCGGTGCGCACGGCAGCAGGGTAGTCGTTCAACGCCTTGATGAGCTCAACCTCCTCGGCGAGGAGTGTAGCCTCGGTGTAGTTGTCGGTTGTGATGCCAGCCTCCTCTGCCTTACGCAATATTGAGCGTATGCGGGCATGGGTATATTGGATAAACGGACCTGTGTTGCCGTTGAAGTCGATAGACTCCTTAGGGTCGAAGAGCATTGTCTTCTTAGGGTCAACCTTTAGTAGGAAGTACTTCAATGCGCCAAGACCCACCATCTCAGAGATTGCTGCTGCCTCCTCCTCCGATGCTCCGTCGAGCTTGCCGAGCTCTGCCGACATCTCGCGTGCTGTGCCCACCATGTCGGCGATAAGGTCGTCTGCATCTACCACAGTGCCCTCGCGCGATTTCATCTTACCCTCAGGAAGCTCCACCATGCCGTATGATAGGTGGAAGATATTGTCGCTCCACTCATAGCCGAGTTTCTTGAGTACGAGCTTCAACACCTGGAAGTGGTAGTTCTGCTCGTTACCCACAACATAGACCATATCATCGAGGTTGTTCTCCTCGAAGCGGCTTAGTGCTGTGCCGAGGTCCTGGGTCATATATACCGATGTGCCATCGCCACGAAGTAGAAGCTTCTGGTCGAGACCATCTGCCTCAAGGTCAATCCATACGGAGTTATCCTCCTTGCGGAAGAATACGCCCCTCTTAAGACCATCCTCCACGAGGCTCTTGCCAAGAAGGTATGTCTGCGACTCGTAGTATACCTTGTCGAAGTCTACGCCCAACGCTTTGTACGTCACGTCGAAGCCCTCGTATACCCAGCCATTCATGGTCTCCCAAAGAGTGTATACCTCAGCATCCTTAGCCTCCCACTTACGCAACATCTCCTGTGCCTGAAGTAGGATAGGAGCGCTCTTCTTTGCTTCCTCCTCGCTCATGCCACCAGCCATAAGCTCCTTAATCTCCGCTTTGTAGTGTTTGTCGAACTCGACATAGTACTTACCCACAAGGTGGTCGCCCTTCATGCCTGAAGATGCAGGAGTCTCGCCATTACCATAGAGCTGCCATGCAAGCATCGACTTGCAGATGTGAATACCACGGTCGTTCACAAGGTTTACCTTGATCACGTTGTGACCGTTAGCCTTGAGGATTGTAGCTACTGAGTAGCCGAGTAGGTTGTTACGTATGTGACCGAGGTGTAGTGGCTTGTTGGTGTTTGGCGACGAGTACTCGATCATCATAGTGCGTCCCGATGCTGGTGCCATGCCGAAGTTCTTGGTAGCGATAATCTCAGTAAGGCGGTTTGCCCAGAACGAGGTGTCGACAACGAGGTTTAGGAAGCCCTTGATCACATTGAAACTCTTAATCTCGGGTGTTGTTGCCACAATCTTCTCGCCGAGCTCTGTTGCTGTAGCCTCGGGTGACTTCTTCGATGCGCGGAGTAGTGGGAATACAACTACGGTGTAGTCGCCCTCGAACTCCTTGCGAGTCTTCTGTATTTGGATGTTGTCGCCTACGCCATATAGCTCCTCTGCTGCGCGCTTTACGACATCTGAAATAAACACTTCGATATTGATCATACTACTTATGCTTTATATATAATGCGCAAAGGTACGTTTTCTTTGCGAGAAAAAAAGCTTTTTACAACAAAATTTCCTATATTTGCATGAGAAAATGCAGAACAGCCATTAATTATGAAGATTGCAGATATAGAACTTGGCTCGCAGCCCCTATTCCTTGCACCTATGGAGGACGTCACCGACCCCTCGTTTCGTTATATGTGCAAGAAGTTTGGTGCCGACGTGGTATACACCGAGTTTATCTCATCGGACGGACTTATCCGCGATGCTTGGAAGTCGCGCGCTAAACTAAACATCGCCGACTATGAGCGCCCCGTGGGCATACAGATATATGGTCACCTCATAGAGCCTATGGTCGAGGCTGCACGCATCGCCGAGAGTGCAAATCCCGATATTATAGATATTAACTTCGGCTGCCCGGTGAAGAAGATAGCTTCGCGTGGCGCTGGCTCTGGCATGATGCGCGATCCCGACCTTATGGTGGAGATGACGCGCCAGATTGTGCGTGCCGTAAATAAGCCCGTGACCGTCAAGACACGCCTCGGCTGGAGCGACGAGATGAAGAATATCGAGGAGATAGCCCTCCGCCTGCAGGATGTTGGCATCGCAGCCCTCACCATCCATGGTCGCACACGTGCCCAGATGTATCGTGGCGAGGCGGACTGGACACTCATTGGCAAGATTAAGAGCGACCCACGCATAACCATACCCATCATCGGCAATGGAGATGTCGACTCTGCTGAGAAGTGTAAGCAGATGTTCGATACCTATGGCGTTGATGGCGTGATGATTGGTCGTGCTACGTATGGTCGCCCATGGATATTCAAGGAGTGTAGACACTATCTCGAGACTGGCGAACTGTTGCCACAGCCATCCGTCATTGAGCGCGTAGCAATCGCTAAGGAGCATCTTCAGAAGTCCTTAGAGATAAAGGGCGATAGGGTAGGCGTCCTCGAGATGCGCCGCCATCTCACGAACTACTTCAAGGGTCTTCCCGACTTCAAGCAGACACGCCTGAAGCTCGTAACCTCGTTCGATATCGACGAGATAAACGCAACGCTTGACTATGTGGCTGAGCGCTGGGGCGACTACGATATGCGCGATGCCGTGCCTGCGCCCCTCTCACACGATATTTAGTATCACAATACATCATTACGATGACAGATCAAGAGATAGTAAATGCTCTTATAGAGCGTGATAGTCGGGTCACACAGGAGTTCTTCTTCGGCAAGTGTGAGCCGCTATTTAGGAGTATTATGCGTAGCGTATTCTCCTATCGAATAGATTACGACGAGTTTGTCAGCGAGTTCTACATCTACCTCATGGAGGACGATGCTCGCCGTCTTCGCCAGTTCCAGGGGCGTAGCTCGATTTATTCGTGGTTGAAGATTGTTGCGATTAGATATTTTGTAGCAAAGCGCGATCAACTGATAGAAAAGGAGTCCGAAGAGCCTCTTATAGGTAAAGGACAGCTCAGACTGAGTGGTGACTACGAGTCGTCGACCGATGCACAGATGGACGTGGCACGCGTATTTAGCATGATGCCCAATCGCCGTTATGTCTATGTAATTCGCCGATTAGTACTCGAGGATGCCGACCCTCAGGAGGTGGCCGACGAGATGGGCGTGACGGTTGATAATTTGTATAATATTAAGAAACGCGCTATGGCTGATTTTACGAAGCTCGCGCTAAAAGTATTGGGGTAGTTATGGTTAAAAAGTTCTATGATAATAGGTTCTCGGACGAGACCTTGGCAGCATTCATCGATGGTAATGCCACCTCTGAGGAGAGTTTGGATATTCTCCAGGGCATGGCAACGGATGAGGAGCTACGCGAGATACTACGCATCGCTGGCGAGGTGGATGCCGACCTTGGTATCTGTCATGACGATGTCGAGATATTCGATGTTGCTGCCCTTGCAGCATTGTGCGAGGAGAGCAACTTCTGTTGCTTGGAGTGCGAGAAGCATATCTTGAATCGTCGTGGTGTGGAGTACGATGCACAGCACCTCTTGGAGGTGTCGCTACGCAATAAGTGGCAGAGTGAGGATGGCACGGCGCTATTTAACGTGGGTCGCCATTTAGAGGGCTTTGGCTTTGTTGTCGAGCGTCGCTATAAGGCTACTATCGAGGACGTTAGCGCAGCCCTTGATAAGGGTGATGATGTCATCGTCGCGGTGCGCGAGGGTGTGCTCATCTGCGATAAGGGTGTGACGCTCGAGGCCTTGAAGGGCGATATGGCGCCTAACCACACCGTTGTTATCTTGGGCTACGATGCCGCTAAGCAGGAGGTGACAATCTACGACCCTAATAGCCGTAATAGCTTCGATATCTATCCCCTTGCACAGTTTATGGATGCTTGGAGCGACTCAAAGAACTATCTTGTGACCTCGAATACGAAGGATGCCAAGGAGTACTCGCCACGTCCTATCGATATCTCGGATGTAGTCCTCAGCCCCGAAATCATCGAGCTTCGCGAGGCTATCGCCGAGAATGCCCACGAGATATGGGCGCAGAACCGCAAGGCGGAGGGTTGGACCTATGGTCCTGAGCGCAACGATGCTCTCAAGCAGACACCCGATATGGTGCCTTATGCACAGCTGCCCGAGTCGGAGAAACTCTACGATAGGGAGATGGCAATGCAGACTATCAGCCTGATGCGCAAGCTCGGCTACGACATCGTCAAGAACCATCGCACCACGCTGTATAGCACGCTGAAGTATCGTATTCAGCACTCCGATGTAGAGGAGGTGTGCCCACATTGCGGTGGTGTTCTCTATGAGGGTCAGCGTTTCTGCGACCGCTGCGGCGAGAAGATCAAGCGATAGTCGGAGATACGTCGCTAAAAAGAAATAGAGCCGATTGGCTCTATTTTTTTATTACTTTTATTAGAGTGTCCACATCCTCCGTGGTCGTTGCCCAGCTGGTGACAAAGCGCACAATGCTATGTGTCGCCCCGCGTGGTCCCCAGTAGTCGAAGGCAACCTCCTTGCGTAGCCTGTCGATATCCTCGTTGGGTAGACGGAAGAACTGCTGGTTTGTTGGCGACTCAATCACCACCTCATACCCAGCCTCGCGCATCGCCTCACGCAGACGTATCGCCAAGTCCACTGCGTGCTTGCCTATACTCTCGTATAATCCATCGCGGAACAACACTCCAAACTGAATGCCGAGCAGTCGTCCCTTGGCGAGTAGTGCTCCATGCTGCTTGACGAGCGGAAAGAGGTTTTTTAGAAGATTGCGGTTTGTCACCACCAACGCCTCGCCAAAGAGCGTTCCGCACTTGGTGCCGCCAATGTAGAATACATCCGCCAGACGCGCTATATCATGCAACGTGTAGTCGGCTCCCTCGGCAGCAAGACCATATGCCATGCGTGCACCATCGATGTATAGCGGGATACTGTGCTTGTGACACACGCCGCTTAACGCCTCAAGCTCCTCGAGCGAGTATATCGTGCCATACTCCGTCGGCTGCGATATGTATACCATGCCTGGCGCTACCATGTGCTGATATGTCTCGTCGGCGTAGAACTCCTCGATATATCGCTCCACATCCTCAGCCCTTAGCTTGCCATCGTGGTGGGGTAGTGTGAGCACCTTGTGTCCCGATGCCTCAATGGCCCCCGACTCGTGTACGGCGATGTGCCCGCTCTCGGCAGCCAGCACCCCCTCGTGACGCGCTAATATGCCATCTATGGCCGTAGCATTTGTCTGTGTACCACCCACGAGGAACATCACCTCTGCCTCGGGCGCACCTATCGCCTGGCGAATAAGAGCCTTCGCCTCCTCGGTGTATGGGTCATTGCCGTATCCCGCGGTGTGCTCCATGTTTGTCGCCACCAGCGCCTCGAGCACGCTGCTGTGAGCCCCTGCTGTGTAGTCTGAGTTGAAGTGTCGCATACTATATTTATCTATCGCGCAAGGATAAAGGTTGTTGCCGAGGGAGTATTTACATACTGGAAGAACTCCTCAGCAGGGTCGCACTGCTCTCTCTCAAGGGTGAATGGCTCACCATAATATAATGGACTTAGGTTGCCCTCCTCATCCTCGGCGACACCTACAAACAAGAATCTGTCGGACTTATCCATAGAGTAGTACATATCCATAAGGATTGTGGTACTTGAAGGGTCGTAAAGCAACAAATCTTCGAGGAATGCCTCGTCGCTATACTCATCCTTATTCCACTCTTCGTACCACCAGAAGTATACCTTGTCGGTAGGCTCCGAGGTCTTCATCTCGACAATAGCAACACACTCGCACTCTGCAAAGTCATCGGCATAGCTTGAGTCGATAGCGATAATCTCCTCAGCATCGAAGAGCTTGAGAAGGTCGATGCTCTCAATCTTTATACTACTCTCGGTAGCCTTAGCAGATGTAAAGTCGTAGCGGAAGAGCTTTGTGGTAGGCGCATTGTTGTTGATGCCGAATGCCAAAACACAATACTCCGACTCAGGCATCAAGGGCATTAGCTGCTCGCTGAACTGACCCTTGAATATCGCTGGCTGGAAGTTGTTGATAATCATCTGCATGACCTCACTTTCGTCATCCAGCGATGGCACCTGCTCACGCTTGAGGAATACGCAGGCATACTCCTCGTTGTTGTTTGATGGCACTACGGTAAGCTGTGCGGTATATGGAGTGATGTCTGTTACAATAAGTTCGAGCGTAAGGTCGCTCTGTGCCACACCCTCAGTTGTGAAGTAGTGCACCTCGGGTGTCGAACACAAGATTGGCACCTGGTCGTTGCTCACTGCGAAGAGTGCTATGTGGTACGAAGTGTTAGGTTTAAGACTCTTATTTATGGTTGTGTTGCCCTTATAGCAGAAGTGGTCAATGGGGGTGCCAAGGTCGTTGATGAGCTTGTTGAACTCGTTATAGGTGTAGTTGCGATAATGCTCCAACTTATCATCTGTAACGCCCTCCAAATCATAGATATAGAGTGACTCGCCCTCGGCAACTATATAGGCGTAGTAGTATCCATCGTAGCCGTTAGGGTTTATCTCAATCTTCACATCGTTGTTCATCACGTTGCACTCCACGCCAAACTTAACATCAAGCATCTCTGGTGCTGTTGTCTTGATAACCTGATAGTTAACAGGCGTTGTTGCCTCAATCTTGTCGCCATTGAACTTCACGCCGTAGCAGTAAACCACATACTCGGTGTCGGGGTATAGGTTGATGGCGCTATAATCATCTTTGTTACCCTTCACGAGCCAGCCTATCTTTGTGAGGAACTCCTCGATAGAGATATTATAGCTCTGAGCGAGGCTCGCGAAATATGCATAGTCGTCCGCCAATAGCTCCTCGCGAGTGTCGATACCATTCTGCTCGAAGTAGCGTGGTTGCGATAGGCAGATTACATACTCCATATCCTCATCCACGGGATGAATGTCAAGACTTATGTCGGTGTGTGATACCGTTACATTTGTGAATTTAAACTCCTGATTTGTGGGTGTTGGCTCTGGCTCTGGTGTTGGCTGAGGTTTCTCGCAACCAGCAAAAAGCACCATTGCAAGGAGTGCAAGCGAGCTTAAGAGAAGTTGTTTCATTATGGTCTTATTTATATTATTGTTTGGCGCAAAGATACTAATAATATCTAAGACTATAATATATTTTAACACCAAATAGAACAACGACACGCTTTTTTTCGTACATTTGTAGTATATACCCAAACTACAACGACTATGAACGAGATCTACACCCGTCAGATTGAAAGTAGCGTAGAGTCACTTTTCGACTATATATCGCAGCATGCTACCCCTGAGGAGGTTGCGCGTATGCGTCGTGGCTATGAGCTTGCCTTTGAGGCACATAGCAAGCAACGCCGAAAGAGCGGTGAGCCATATATCATCCATCCCATTGCCGTGGCGACTATTGTTGCCAAGGAGCTTGAGCTGGGCGATAATCCCATAATCTCGGCATTTTTGCACGACGTGGTGGAGGATACCGACTATACCGTAGAGGACATTCGCGAGCGTTTTGGCGATGATGTAGCCTTCCTTGTAGATATCGTGACGAAGCGTAAGAAGGATAGCTATCAGCACTCCAAGCAGGTGGATAACTACCGTCAGATTTTGGAGTCTGTGCACTATGATATTCGCGCGTTGCTCATCAAGCTTGCCGACCGCCTACACAATATGCGTACGTTGGATAGCATGCGTGCCGACAAGCAGATGAAGATTGCGGGTGAGACCGACTACTTCTACGCCCCTTTGGCGAATCGTTTGGGTCTATATCATATCAAGACGGAGCTTGAGAACCTATCGTTCCGCTATCGTTGTCCCAGGGAGTTTGCCGTCATGGAGCGCATGCTCAGCGAGGAGCGCGCAGCAGACAGACCACGCATAGACCGCTTCGTGGCACTCATATCTAAGATTTTACATGATGCAGGTATCGAGGCACGTACCGAGGTGCGCTACCGTATGCCTTATAACGTGTGGCGCAAGATGCAGGCTAAGGGTAGCGATATTAAGCATATCGACGGCAAACACTATATTCGTATAATCTATGCGAATAGCGATGCTCGTAGCGAGAAACAGATGAGTCTTAATATATACTCAGTGCTTACCGACAACTTCAAGGAGAAACCGGGCAGCGTTGCCAACTATATAGATGCTCCCAAGGAGAATGGCTACCAGAGTTTCCATGTGAAGCTTCTCAGCGAGCAGGGTATATGGGAGGAGGTGCATATATCATCGGAGCGCATGGTGCGTAACTCGCGCCTTGGCTGTGCTGCTGAGTTCACAGACGATAATGTCAAGGCGTGGCTTGAGAAGTTCAAGGCAGTGTTGCAGGATGTTGCCGACAGTAGCCACGATATGGAGTTTATGGATGGTGTCACCTCGTCGTTCTATAACGATGATATTATGGTCTTCACGCCTAAGGGTCGAGGTGTGATACTTCCTAAGGGCGCTACGGCTCTCGACTTTGCCTTTGTGATACATAGCCAGGTTGGCGAGAAGGCGGTGTATGCGCGTATCAATGGCAAGCTATCATCCTTACGTACGGTATTACACCGTGGCGACTGTGTGGAGATAGGCACGGCAGATGATGCTAAGCCCGAGCAGGAGTGGATGGAGCACGTATCTACGTATCGTGCTAAGCGCTACCTGCGTGGCTACTTCGCTAACCTTCCACGCCTTGAGTATGAGCGTTGCGACCGTTGCCATCCGCTACCTGGTGATGAGGTCGTTGGCTTCAGAGATAATAATGGCGAGATAACACTACATAAGCGTGACTGCCCCGCAGCCATACGCCTTGCCTCGCAGCATGGTGACTCCATCATATCGGTAAACTTCGAGGAGAACGATGCGTTTCTCTACCCTGTGCGCATACGCATCACGGGTATCGACCGCTACCACCTTATGAGCGACCTTATCGACTGCATCACCGATAAGCTGCACCTATCCATGGAGTCTCTCGCAACCGAAAATATCGACCGCATTGCGATATGTACTATTGACTTTTCTGTTCACTCGCTTGTTGAGCTGCAGACGGCTATTGAGAATATCCTAAGGATTGACGGTATTGATGAGGTCAAGCGTATAATGTGCTAATAGAGGAGATAGGAGAAAGCATAAAGGAGAAAGCAGGAAAGTAAGAAATATTTTTTCATAGCAATTACGTTTGTCTCTTCCGCTCGGCTCCTTAACTTTCTCGTTTCAATCTCGTGCGAGGCATACCTCACTTTTTATAATATAGGCATGATGGTTGCTATGGCTAATGAAAACCATCATGCTTATGAAGATTGCTACTGGAAAGGGTAGTGTGCCCCTTATTGCCGTTGTTGCCATAATGTCCGTATCGGCGATTGTATCGCTGCCAGGACTCGCCATATCGCCAATACTAAGCTATATAGATACCATCTTCCCGCACGCCTCGCGTCTTGAGGTGGAGATGCTTGAGTCGTTGCCCTCGCTGATGATAATACCCTTTATGTTACTTGCGGGTCGCTGGTCGGTGCGCTTCAGCAAGATGCGCCTTTTGGTTATCGGCACAGCGATATTCTTTATGAGTGGCGTGGGGTGTATAATATCGCATACGCTCGTCGAGCTTATCATCACCAGCTCCATTCTCGGCATTGGCGCAGGCATGATAATCCCTCTATCCACAGGTCTTATTGTCGATTACTTCACGGGCGATAGGCGCGTAAGCATGCTTGGCATAAGTTCGGCTGTGAACAACCTGACACTTGTCTTGGCAACACTCGCCGTAGGCTATCTTGCCGACATAGAGTGGCACTACGCCTTTATTGTCTATCTCATACCCGCCGTGACCCTCATCCTCATACCGGCACTCAACCATACGCCGCCATCGCCCGAACCTGAGCATGGCGCGCAGCGTAGGCAGACAGCAGTGAACAGTGGGGTTATAGTGGGGTTGATGTGCCTATATTTTGTTATCACCTACTGCTCGTTGGTCGTTACCTTCAACACATCCTATCTTGTTGATGATAACCATCTTGATACTAAGTTGTCCGACACGATTATCTCACTCTTCTTCCTCGCCATCATGTTACCGGGCTTCATGCTTAACTTCATCGTGCGTAGGCTCGGCAGGTGGGTAAACCTATGGTCACTCGTCGTCATGGGTGTAGGTCTTATGCTTATGGCGCTGCCTCATCCGTCGCCATTGTTGCTATGTGCTGGTGCTATCCTCACAGGCTGTGGCTATGGCGTTATGCAGCCCATAATATATGATAAGGCGGCAACAAATGCACCGCCCCATCTTGCTACCTATGCTCTATCTATTGTTATGGCTGTGAACTACCTCGCTATACTTTTCACGCCATTCATCATTAATGGCTTGGATGAACTATTCGACGTGCATACTTCGACATTTGCATTCCTGTTAAATGCACTAATCATCTTTGTCCTTGCCTTCTTCACGCTCTTTCTCGCGCCGCGCAGTAGGGTGTTAGGCTCCGACGACTAACTATCTATATAAACGCAAATAAGGGGCTGACGCCTTGTCAACCCCTTACTCTATATGTCGCGAGTTACTTACTCAGCGTGGTCAGGACGCATAACAACCAATGTGCGGTTGCCATCCTTAAGAATCTGCTGTGCAAATGCCTTAATATCGTCCAAAGTTACGCTCTCAAGAATACCGAGGTACTCCTCCTTGTAGTTGTAGCCCTCCTCGTACCAGCGGTCGATAGCTGATGCCCAGCCGCTGTTGTTCTCAAGAACATTACCATAGTTCTTCTGCAAGAACTCCTTAGCCTTAGCAACGTCGTCTGCCAAAGGACCCTCCTCAGCAATCTTCTTAAGCTCAGCGTCGCAGATCTCGATAAGCTCGTCTGCAAGCACCTCGTTAGTGTCGAATGCAATCAAAAGGATGTACTCCTCGATAGGCTCCTCATTGATGCCACCCTGAACGCCTACGCCATAAGTACCGCCCTTCTCCTCGCGGATAGAGATCATATAGCGTGAGTCGAGTGCACGGCTCAACAAGTCAACGATAAGACGGTTCTTAGCGTTGTCCTCCATAGTACCGTTGTAGGTGAGATATACAGAAACCTTAGGCTGCTGCATCTTAGCTACGAAGTCGTTTGTTACGCCATTCTTAGCCATGCGAACACCGTCGTCCTTCACCTCGTACATAACCTTCTTAGAGGTTGGGAGTGAGCCGATATACTTCTCAACGAGTGGCTTCAAAGTCTCAAGATCAACATTACCTGTGATAATGAAGCGGAAGTCGTTAGCGTAAGAGAAGAGGTCAGCGTGAACAGCTGCCAAAGCCTCAAGGTTAAGAGACTCAATCTGAGCTGAAGATGTCACCTGACGGCGTGGGTTATTCTGATATAGTGTCTTCTGGAAGTTCTTAGACATGATGTAGCTTGGGTCAGACTCCATGTTCTTGAAGTAAGGAACATAGCGCTTCTTGAGGTTGTCAAGGTCGGTCTGGTCGAAGCGTGGTGATGTGAAGTTGAGATACATCAACTGAAGGATAGTCTCAATATCTTTTGGTGAACCACCTGCAGATACACCATGCTCATACTCGCCAACACCTAATGCAGCCCAAGCGCTCTTACCTGAAAGCTGCTTGTTGAGCTCTGTTGACGAGAACTTACCGATACCTGATGCCGTCATGACAGCAGGGAGATAGTCAGCCTGGAGGCTCTCCTCAACTGTGAGCAATGACTTACCGCCCTTAGAGGTTGCAGAGATCATAACCTCATCAGCCTTCAATGTAGATGGGCGAACAACAACCTTGATACCATTCTTCAAAGTCCACTCAGTGTAGCCGAGTGACTCATTCTCAGCAGAAGCCTTAACCTTTGAACCCTTCAACTTAGTAGCTGGGTCGATAAGTGGCTCAAATACCATATCATCCTTGTAAGCCTCAATCTCGGCAGCCTCTACCTCAGCCATGATAGCCTTTAGCTCCTCCTCAGAAACAATATCTACACCCTCCTTCTTAGGCGAACGAACGAGGATAACGAGGTTGTCGTTAGGAGTAATCATCATAGAGTAGAACTGGTTAACTATATCAACTGAAAGGCTGTTGATGATATTCTGGTCTAACTGCCACTCAGTCTCAGCATCCATCATAGGGGTGCCCTCAGCGTAGAAGTCGAGGTAGCGCTGTGCATACTCATCGTTATTCACATCGTTGCGGTTAATGTACTGACGCTCAGCGTAGCGCAAAATCTCCTGCTTAGCGCGCTCGAACTCACCAGCGGTAAAGCCGTGACGACGCATACGCTCCATCTCGGTGTACATAGCGCGGAACGCATCATCAGTACGACCCTCATGAGCAGTTACAGAGAATGATGTAGCCTCCAAGGTAGGGCAGATGCCGATGCCACCCTCAGACATGCCACCATTGATAAATGGAGCGTCAGCCTCCTTAGAGATATCCTGGAAACGAGCGTTCATCATCTCGCCCACGAACCAGTAGATGTAGTTGATGAAGCAAGCATCCGCAGTGTTCTTGTACTGCTTAGGGATGAGTGCATCGCGGCGAGCGAACATCATCACGCTTGACTGTGTAAGCTCAATATCTGAGAAGATAGAGATGATAGGCTCCTCAGTAGCTGGGACCATAACAACCTCCTTCTGAGCAGCGTCAGCTGGTGATGCTGGGATGTCAGCCATGAGGGTCTTAATCTTAGCCTCTACTGCGTCAACGTCGATGTCACCAACGATAACGATAGCCTGATACTCAGGACGATACCACTTCTTGTAGAAGTTCTCCAAAGCGGTGTGGTCGAAAGACTTCAAACCGTCCAAATAGCCGATAAGGTTACGACGCTCGTAGATAGTACCCTTGAAGAGCTTCTGGAACATGTCGTTCTGAGCGCGAAGCTGTGCACCGTCACGAGTACGGAGCTCCTCCATGATAACACCACGCTCAGAGTCGATCTCCTCAGGCTGCAAAGCGATGAACTGTGACCAGTCGTGGAGGATAAGAAGAGCGAGGTCTACGTTCTCCTCTGTTACAGGGCAGTCCTTAATCATATACTCAGTGCAATCCCATGATGTGAATGCGTTGAGGTTGTAGCCGAACTGAACGCCGATAGTCTCCAACTTCTCAATCATCTCCTTGCCTGGGAGGTTCTTCGAGCCGTTGAATGCCATGTGCTCAAGGAAGTGAGCCAAACCCTGCTGGTCGTCATCCTCCTGTACTGCACCTACGTCGTGGTAGATGTAGAAGCTCGCCTGGCCCTTAGGCTTCTCGTTGTGGCGAATGAAATAGGTCATGCCATTGTCAAGCACACCTACACGTACTTCGGGATCCAAAGGCAACTGCTGTGGCTCCTGAGCACATACACAAGTAACACCAAAAACGAATGCTACGAGTGAAAAAAGTAGTTTTTTCATAGTGCTAAAAATTAGTTAAAATATAAATTGATTCTTCTAAGTCTCTTTTTTTTGCCTAATAATTCAAGCAAAGATACTCTTTTTTGCCTTATTATAAGCATTTTCATAATATTTTTTTCTTATGAGCCTATAAATAATACTTACACACCTGTTTTATAAACGTATTGACTATCCTATTATTATGAAAATTTTGTATATTTGCATAATAAAATTTTGAGTTATGGCAGAGATTACAACATACAACTATCGCATAGAGCCACAGGATGTGGATTTTACACTCCGCGCCTCGGCATCGTCAATAATCAACTATATGCTCAATGTTGCGGGTATTGATGCGCATAACAAAGGCTTTGGTGTCGATGTGCTTCAGGACCAGTCGGTAACATGGGTGCTATCGCGCTTGGCGGTAGATATTCAGTGTCAACCACATCAGTACGATAATGTGGCTATCGAAACATGGGTCAACGACTTCAATCGTCTTAGCTCTACGCGTAACTTTCGCATGCGTGCCTCAGATAATATCGTTGCATCGGGAGTGTCGCAGTGGTGCATGCTCAATATGGAGACACGTCAAGCTGTCGATATGAACTTTCTCAAGGATGTCTATATGAGTGCTATGGTTGACCATCCATCGCCTATTGCCATGCCAGCACGCTTGCGTGCCATAGAGCCACAGACAACAATGTCGCGCCCTGTGGTATATAGCGATATAGACTTCAATCGCCATGTAAACACCTTGCGTTATATCGACCTCATCTTCGATATGTTACCTTTAGAGGTAATTGAGAGTAACGGCGGTATGCGCATAGATGTCAACTTCTTAGCCGAGGCTCGTCATGGCGAGACCTTGACTATTGGTGCTACAAATGAGGGTAGTATCTGGTGCTTTGATATAACCTCTGCGGATAGGGTGTTGTGTCGTGCAAAAGTCGAGTTTAGATAGGGTCATGGGGCGTAAGTTGAAGGTCGCAATCGTAGGTCCAGCACATCCATATAGGGGTGGGCTCGCTGCCATTATGCAGAATATGGCACGTGAGTTTCAGACGCGTGGCTACGATGTTGAGATACTTACCTTCACTCTGCAATACCCCTCGTTACTATTTCCTGGTAAGTGTCAAACGGTGGATACTCCGCCGCCTACGGACCTTACTATCCGTCGCCGCCTATCTACCGTCAACCCATTTTCGTGGGGTAGTGTGGGTAGAGAGCTGAGGCGTATGCGTCCCGATATCGTTCTGATGAAATACTGGACACCCTTCATGGCGCCCGCCTTTGGTCGTGTAGCACGCCTCGCACGTAAGAATGGTCACACAAGGGTGATATGTCAGATTGACAACGTAGAGCCCCACGAGCACCATATCATCGATAAGCCCTGCAACCGCTACTTCCTAAACTCTGTGGATGGATTTATCTATATGTCGGAGCAGGTGCACCGTGAGCTTCGCGAGTACACAGATGCGCCAGCGCTCTTCTCGCCACACCCCTTGTTCGATAACTTCGGTAGTAGGGTGACTAAGGAGGAGGCATGCCAACATCTGCAGCTCGACTCGAAGTGCCGCTATGCCCTCTTCTTTGGCCTTATACGCGACTATAAGGGTTTAGATACGCTACTCGAGGCGTGGGCTAAGTTTAGGCGCGAGGGACATAAGCTGATTGTTGCTGGCGAGTTCTATACCTCGCGAGATAGGTATCTCAATCTCATTGATACTCTTGGACTTAAGGATGATGTCGTGCTCCATGATTTCTTCGTTAAGGATGAGGATGTGAAGCACTACTTCTCGGCTGCCGACTGCGTTGTTCTTCCCTATAAGACGGCGACGCAGAGCGGCGTCACACAGATATGCTATAACTTCTGCACGCCCGTTATCGTCACACGCGTGGGCGGTCTTCAGGAGATTGTCCCCGATGACCGTGTGGGCTATGTCTGCGACCCTACGGTGGAGGGTGTTGCCGATGCATTGGAGCGCATCTACGAGGGCGATAACCTCGCTCGCTTTTCCGAGGCGATGACCGATGAGCGCAAGCGCTTCACCTGGCAGGCCATGTGCGACAGGATCGAGGAACTCTACGAAAAGATAAAGTGAAAAAGATTGGGGGCATCGAGACGCAAAGTCTCGGTGCCCCTCTCACTACTATGAATATGATAGTCGCGCTATATACCCACTATATTGCCGGTATACTGAACGCTGTTGTAGTAAGGCGATGAGATGGTGAGTACCACATCGCCATAGTGCGCCGAGATGTCGAAGAGAAAGGTGTACTCCGTAGCCGAGAACATCGTTGTCTTGAACGATACATGCCAGCCGTTGTCGCTCTTCTCAGCGGTATAGTTCATCACCGAGGGCAGCACATAGTTGAATACCACGGGGTAGTAGGGTGGCACGTAGCCCTTGAGATAGGGGATGAAGACATCCACAGCCTCACTCCATATGGTCACCTCATACATCGCGCTATTTAGGTTGCGCATCATGCCTGCGGGTAGCTGCTGCATGGTCTGAGGTATGAACTTGAAGTTGTGCGAGGTGACGAGCGAGTCGATATGCTGCTCATACTCGGCAAGGCGTGCCGCGCGGCGCTCCATGCGTGCCTGTTGTTGTGGCGTGTGCTTATGCGGTGCTGGGTTGCTCTCTATATTTAGCGAGCTTGCTGCCTTACTCCTATCGCTGTTGCTATCGCTGATAGCCCATGCGCCTATCGCCACAAGGATGATGGCGAGTGATGTGATTATTGATTTTCGTAACATGGCGTTATGTGTTTTGGTTTGTTGTTACGAAATCAAAATCTATACCACTACAACAGAAGAGGGTCAACCTCATTTGAAGTTGACCCCCTTATCAATCATCTATGTTGTCGATTACATCTCGGCCTGAGCAACGGTGTAGCTACCTTTGATAGAGCCATCGATGAAGTTACCACCATCGTCGTATGTAGCATAGTTGATGGTCGCTGTATTGCCAGTAACCTTAATCTGTATTGTGCCGTCTACCATAGGCGCAACAATCTTAAACGTGTTATTAGCACCCACAGTACCAAACCATGAGCCTGCAAGGCTGCTGCCATCCTTAATTCCTGGGATGAACTTGTTGGCATAGTCCGAGCCTGCCAACTCGGTGTACGCGCCTGATGGGTCTGTAGTGCTTGCTGAGAATACATCGAGCAAGACAACATTGTTGTCCTTCTTAATCTCGAGGTACCAGTTCTGCATACCAACCTCGTAGATATCGCCATAGTTTGTAGCCACAATCTCCGCACCCTCGATGTTGATTGTAGTATCCTCGGTGAGCGTTGTGTAGTCGAGTACGGCGGTGAGGTCACCCTCGTATACCACGTGGTGCGTAGTGCCATCGTTGAACTCTATCTCAGCCTCGAAGATGCCATCCTTGACAGTCACCTTAGCGCTCTTGTAACTCTTCGCGACCTCGTTGTCACTGCCTGCAGCGTTCACAACCTGATACCAGCTACCCTCCTCCGAGATAGTGCCATTAGCGTATGTGTTCGCAGTGTCGTAGGTGTATGTGCCATCAGGCAACATAGGGTAGCCCTCGTCACCCGCAGTCTGAGAGTAGATGTCGAAGAAGTAGTATGTACCACCAGCCTTTGCAGCACCAGCATTGTAGCCCTTATCCGAGATGATGATGAAGTAGTTGTACGTAGAGCCTGATTTGCCGAAATACTGACCCTCGAAGCGCTTTGCAGCGAACTCCTCGTCGAAGTCTACGTTACCTGCCTTCTGCTTCACGGTAATGATGGCATCCTTCGCTGTTGAATACTTCACAACAACCTGAGTCTCACGAGCATCACCCTCGTTAGCCTCAGCGGTGATGATTACCTCTGAGTTAAACTCCGCACGTACTGTGAGCCACTCTGCAGAAGTCTCTGCAGTTACCTTACCACCCTGACCATTCTGGAGAAGGAAGGTAACAACCTCCTCGCCACCAGTCTTAGGGAATGTCACCTCGCTCTTGCTCAACTCAATCTTCGATGAGTACGAAGGCTCCTCGCTGCTCTTGTCGCACGCTGTGAGCATCACTGCGCACATTGTGAATAAAAGAAATAGTTTTTTCATTGCTATAATAGTTTATTAGTAATAAATCAATTTGCGACAAAGATAGTAAATTTTTAGTATGAGTAGGCAGTAATCAGCAATAATTATTTTACGGTAGATAAATAGGAAGTCCCCAGGATGTGCATCCTGAGGACCGTCTCTATTTGATATGTGACCAATGTCACCTTATCATGGCAAATGTGTTACTCCTCGAAAGAGTGGATTACCACACCTGAACGCAACTTAGGCTCAAACCAAGTGGTCTTTGGAGGCATGATGTTGCCAGTGTCAGCGATGTCGAAGAGCTGCTGCATTGATACTGGGTACAACGCGAAGGCAACCTTCATCTCGCCGCTGTCAACACGCTTCTGCAACTCGCCCAAACCACGGATACCGCCTACGAAGTCGATACGCTTAGAGGTACGCAAGTCAGCGATGCCAAGAACCTTATCCAAAACGAGGTTAGAGAGAACTGATACGTCCAATACACCGATAGGGTCGTTATCGTCGTAAGTACCCTCCTTAGCGGTCATCGAGTACCACTCGCCGTCGATGTACATTGCGAAGTTGTGCAATGCGTTAGGAGTGTAAATTGCAGCACCCTTCTTCTCAACAACGAATGACTCCTCGATAGCCTTCAAGAACTCCTCCTTTGTAAGACCGTTTAGGTCCTTAACTACGCGGTTGTAGTCGATGATGCGGAGGTGTGATGCAGGGAAGGTAACTGCCAAGAAGAAGCAGTACTCCTCGTTGCCAGTGTGGTTAGCGTTCTTTGATGCGCACTCCTGACCTACACGTGCGGCAGCAGCTGTACGGTGGTGACCATCAGCAACATACAATGCTGGGATGCCCTTGAAAATCTCGGTGATGCGGTCGTTAACTGCCTTGTCCCGGATAACCCACATGTGGTGACCGAAGCCATCCTCGGCTACGAAGTCGTAGTCTGCCTCGTGCTCCTTAACCCAACCTGAAACGATAGCGTCGATCTCTGCATCGTCAGGGTAAGCGAAGAATACTGGCTCGATGTTAGCCTTCTGGTTACGAACGTGAATCATACGGTCCTCCTCCTTATCAACGCGAGTAAGCTCGTGCTTCTTGATAGCGCCTGAGAGGTAGTCCTCATAGTGGCAACACATAGCGATACCATACTGAGTACGGCCGTTCATGGTCTGAGCGTAGATGTAGTAGTATTCCTCACCATCCTGTGCCAACCAACCCTTCTCCTTCCAGATGCGGAAGTTCTCCATAGCCTTGTCGTAAGCCTCCTGTGAGTGCTCGTCAGCGATAGGATCGAAGTCGATCTCAGGCTTGATGATGTGAAGAAGTGAGCGCTCGCCAGCCTCAGCCTTTGCCTCTACTGAGTTAAGAACGTCGTAAGGACGTGATGCAACCTCAGATGCCAACTCCTTTGGAGGACGGATACCCTTAAATGGCTTAATTCTTACCATATATAAATAATAGTTTTAGCTTGGTTATTTATTTTCTATATAAGGGTGCCAATTGCTTGACACCCTGATTTTTTTAACAAGTGGTATAATTGAGATAGTTTGGCGACTGCTCGATGAATGAAAAAGCGGAGTTTAATTATCGTAAATGAGCATTTTTCATTCGAGGCAGGCGTCGAAATATCCAATTAGACTATTTGTTAACCTGGAAGCGAACGTTACCGTTAACAAAGAAATCAACGATCTGACGTGCAGCAGCAAGACCAGCGTTTACGTTAGCCTCAGCAGTCTCAGCACCCTGCTTCTTAGGAGTACCAAAGTAGCGCTTGCCGAACTTCTCAGCATATACATCCTTAGCATCTGGAGCGATGTCAGTGATGTACTTGAGGTCCTCACGCTCCTCCATAGCCTTCATAAGACCCTCCTCGTTGATAACCTCCTTACGTGCGGTGTTAACAAGAGTAGCGCCCTTAGGCATTGACATAGCGAGGTCGTAGCCGATAGAACCCTTAGTCTCAGCGGTTGCAGGAATGTGCAATGAGAGATAGTCAGCTGCAGCGTAGAGCTCAGCGATAGAGTTCATCTTCTTAACGCCATCACGCTCGAATACAGCGTCGTCAGTGATGAATGGATCGTAAGCGATAACATTCATGCCGAGAGCCTTACCCTTCAAGCCTACCAAGCAACCTACGTTACCGTAAGCGTGGATAGCCAAAGTCTTGCCCTGAAGCTCAGAACCTGTGCCAGGGTTGAACTGGTTACGAGCCATGTAAAACATCATACCAAGAGCCAACTCAGCAACAGCGTTA
>JAZSBD010000039.1:0-32674 GCA_045602255.1 Alistipes sp. | reverse complement strand
GAGTTCATGGAGAGCTATCGCCTACTCGAGGAGGTTGGCGCTTCGTTCCTGCATATCTTCCCATTTTCGGAGCGACCAGGCACACCTGCAGTCGATATGCCCAACAAGGTGCAGTCCAGCATTTCAACAGAGCGCGTAGCTCGCCTTGAGGAGCTCAGCACGAGGTTGCACAGGTCATTTGCTGAGCGCTATCTGAACACCGAGCGCGATGTGCTTTTCGAGAGCACCGAGCACGATGGCAGAATGTATGGCTACACGGACAATTATCTGCGCGTCCACGCTGCATATAACGAGCGTTATATCAACACGATATGCCGCGTTGCGTTAAAAGAAATCGATGCCGACGGCAATATTAGCTGCGAAATTGTTGGATAATTACAACAAAAGTATTACTTTTGTAGGGATTTACCCATATGAACAATATCGCATAACTACTATGTGGCAAAAGATAACTGATTTTTTTAAGATTGAGAGTCTAACGACACGTATTCGCTTGGCGTTTATGTGTCTCACATTCCTATTGCTATTCTCCGGAGTGATGTCGCTCATGGAGTTGGAGCGCGTTGGTCATGACACAGAGAAGATTCTTTTGGCGAGCAAGTCGAATGTCGACCTTGCTGGCGAGATGCTCGATGCGCTCAACAAGCAGAATAACGCCATGATCAACATGGCGGTAAAGGGCGAAGATATAAAGCTTCATCGCGCAACCTGCGAGGAGGGCATTAAGGATTTGTCGCATACCGTAGGCTTAGCTAAAGAGGTTGTAAAGCAGACCGAGAACCCGCACTCTGCCGACCAACTCATAAGCGCCACCAATCGCATCAACAACTACTCGAAGAGTTTTATCAACGGTGAGATTATCGACGAGTTCACCCAAAGCTATATCATGGAACATGGCAACCCAGAAGATAATAGCTTTAGAGGCGATCTATTTGTTGATGATGTAGATCGCATGGTGGCCGAGAAGGCAATCAAGGATAAGATTAACAACTGGTATATCGAGGTGTATCAGCCACAGTATATCGAGCTATCTCACGAGATAACCCAATACATGACAGGTGTTCACAATACGCTGGGTCCTGAGGTGAGCAACCTCAGCCATACGGCACGTCGCACCGTAACACCCGTGTTTATCACCCTATTGGTGATGATTGTCATCGTATTGATTTTCTACTTCTTCATGGAGTTGTACGTTGTGAAGCCTATAAAGAGAATCAACAAGAGCCTTGGAACCTATTTAGCATACAAGACCCCTTTTGACGACTCTATAAATAGTCGCGATGAGATACGTGCTTTGCGCGATAGAATTGCTGCGCTCATTTCAAAAATTCGATAATCCGAAGAGCATAAGGTCATGAGAATTGATGTGGTAATACGATATATCGGCATGGTGCTGCTGTTCATAGCGGCATTTATGTTGGCAGCTGCCGGTGTCTCACTGCACAACAACTTCGACTCGGGCTTCTACCCTCTCCTACTATCTGCAATCATCACCACGCTTTTGGGTCTATTCCCAATGATCTTCGTAGATAAATCTGAGGAAATTAAGACAAAGGAGGGTTATGCCATAGTTGTGGGCTCATGGCTAATCGCATGTATCGTAGGAGCCTTTCCGTACCTCATTTGGGGTGGAGAGTTCAACGCCATCAATGCTTGGTTCGAGAGTGTATCAGGCTTCACAACCACGGGAGCCTCAATCCTCAACGACATCGAGCACCTACCTCAAGGACTACTATTTTGGCGTTCAGCGTCAGCATGGATTGGTGGTATTGGCGTTGTCTTGTTTGCACTGGTCATCCTTCCTTCAATGGGTCATAGCCGCCACATGCTATCAAGCCAGGAGTTATCCTCGATTGCCAAGGATAACTTCCACTATCGTTCAAAGGTTATCATCCGCATCATTATCTTCGTATATGTTGGCTTGACCATCATCACCACCCTACTTTTAAAGTATAGTGGCATGGGGTGGCACGATGCCGTAAATCACGCCATGTCATCATGCGGAACATGTGGTTTTAGTACGAAGAATGCCTCAATAGCTTTCTACGACAGTCCCTCAATAGAGTTGATATTGATGGGCGCTATGACACTGGCGGGTATCCATTTTGGCATCCTGTATGCCACAATAACTGGCAAACGTAACAATCTTTTCCGCTCGGAGGTTGTACGTGTCTATTTAGGTATGATGGTAGTAATAAGCCTTATCATCGCCATCAGTCTTCATTCAAACAATATATACTCCTCGTTTGGCGAATCACTTAGACACGCTTCATTCCAGGTTATCAGCATAACCACGACCTCAGGTTTTGCCACCGCAGACACCAACACATGGACTCCTGTGGCAATTATCCTTCTTATCTTCTGTATGGTTGTATGTGGCTGTGCAGGTTCTACGTCTGGAGGTTTGAAGGTTGACAGATTGGTGATAGCCTCAAAGATTGTACGCAACAGAATACGCATACAGCAGCATCCAAATGCAGTACTGCGAGTTAAGGTAGATGGCATAGTCCAGGATAGCAGCACGCAGAGTCTTGTGACCACCTTCATCATCGCCTACATACTATTAGTGCTAATTGGTACGTTCATGTATACACTCTTTGGCTGCGACCTTACAACGGGCTTTACCGCTGCAATTACCTGCATAAGCAATGTCGGTCCTGGCTTTGGAGAGGTAGGCTCCATGAGCAACTTTGCCGACCTACCACCAATGCTTAAGTTTACATCTACGGCATTGATGCTCATTGGTCGTTTGGAGATATTTGGATTTATTCAGATATTCTTCCTAAACTCATGGAAATAGATTGTTTAGAGATAATATAGACACAAGCAATTATAACAATGTTAAAGCGACACACTATAACACTCTTTGCCCTTATGGGTTTTATCGTATCAGCCCTTGCCGTCGTATCTACGGACGGTGTGGTTAAGTATGACAACCCCACTGGCGCAAAGCTCGAGGAGAACGAGGAGTATCAGAGGCTCATGGTAGAGAACGATCGCATGAAGATGATGAACGACTCTATACAGATGCTTCTTAACGAGGTCAAAGAGGAGAGAAGGTTATACTTAGACACCCTCACCACGGAGCCCTCAAGGGAGATTATGCACCGCTATAGTCAGCGCATTGTCAACCTCGAGGATGAGATGTTCAACATCACACAGAAGCAGGGCGAGATTGCGAGTCGCATAAACGACATTGAGATGTCTATCATTGCCGCTGATTTTGTTAACGTGTTCGACAATAGCGCAAAACAAAATAGCAAGGATGCTGCAAAGGAGGAGGCGCCAGTAGTTGAGAATAACGAGAATATGGAGGCACCAGCAGACGAGAGCACCGAGGGTGCGAACACCACAGAGGGCGAGGATCAGACAGTTAGCGAGACTGAGGAGAGCCAGCCTACGGAGGATAGTAGCACTGCGACCGAAGCCGTTGAGCCAACAGAAGAGTCTGTTGTCGTTCCCCGCCGCAACATCATCGACGATGATCGTTTCATTAACTCGTTGGGCGAGAAAGACCTCAATGACCTACGCATGGCACAGCAGGAAGAGAGTAATACAGAGGCTCTTGTAGGCGAATATATCAAGCAGTACGAGATATTAAACGCCACCGCTTCAGCATACGACAATGCTCGAGATCAGCAAACTGCCGACTCTATATATACGGAGTTCGCTGCTATGGTGGAGACACTCGACGCTCTCAATAACGAGATTAACCGAAAGTGGAACTTTGTGGTCGATACAAAGTATTACGCTTATGGCTATATTATAGAGAAGGAGCGAAACAAGGAGCTTCTAAATCGACTCGACGATAGATTTAACACCACACTTCAGCAGTGCGCGAACAATGACGGATTGTATTCGTCAAATGGCGTTATGCACTATGCTATCAGTCGCCCAGTGATTGTTGACTTGGAGTTGGAGCTATCGACGGCATTGGGCATCAACGATGCTATCGACTCGCTTAGCACAGCGCGCAACACATTGGTTACGCCAAACTACCATCTTGCCCCTATAGAGCTTCCTGAGCGACGTCTATTTATCGACTATCACGACATAACTTTTGGTCGCACAAATTACTACAGCAGCAGTAACCCAGTACCTGAGGTTAAGGTATACGAGCGTGGCACAATATACCGCATACTGCTCGGTATCTTCAAGTCGCAACAGCCAATGACACTCTTCAAGGGCGTACGTCCACTATATATTCAGAAGGACGACAGTGGTCTGCACCACTACTATGCAGGCGGCTTTGCCACCTACGACGAGGCGAAGACAGCACAACGAGAATTGTTCGACAAGGGCTTCAAGGCTCCAGAGATCTGCTGCTGGATGGATGGTGTAATGACAAATCTATCGTTGGAGAGCGACACATCAGATGATACACAACCTGTAGAGGGCACAGCAAAGCGCTATATGTTGCGTATTATGGAGCAAGATATGTCAGACGCCATTAAACAGCGCATCGCAGAGCTACACCCCACAAAGATGATTTCGCTAACTAAGGATGGATATGTGGTAGGCTCATTTGAGGGTCACGACGAGGTGACAAGGCTATTTATCACACTTGGCGATGAATTTGGTATTAACTTAGAGATTTTAGAAGTAGAGGTAAAATAAGGGATAAGATATGAAAAGAGCACTATATATATTAATGTTTATAGCGACGATTGGCATTAGCGCCGTATCGTGCAAGAAGGAGTCAACCAAGGAGTTTGAGGTACCCTCGGAGAGCATATTGGTGGCAAAGACATATCGTGGTGGTACCGTAACCACATCGTTTAAGTCATTCAACATCGCATCCATCAGCGCGACGAGTGTGCCTAAGGGCTGGAATGTAGAGTACATAGATATGTACACTAAGACTATCGCCGTCACTGCCCCAACAAGCTTCGAGGACGGCGAGGAGAAGAGCGGAACGATGACCCTTAATGGTTATACGCCTCTTGGTGATGCCAAAAGCGTAGACATCTACCTTGCCATACTTGAGAATGACGACATAGACTATAGCGGCGCACCTGCCAACTGCTATATCGCCAACCAGGCTGCTACGCGCTACCTCTTCAACCCAATGATAGGTGGTAGCACTACCCCACTCGAGACTGCCTATGTAGAGCTTATATGGGAGTCGGAGCAGAATGTGGTTAGCTTCATCGATATGTCGGTTGATGAAGAGGGCAAACCAGTTGCATCGTTCTATATCAAGCCATCGCTCGATGAGAACGACGAGCCACTCGACATACTACGTCCGGGTAATGCCGTTATCGGTGCCTACGACTCTAACAATAATCTCATTTGGACATGGCACGTATGGGCGACAAATAACAACCCAACAGATAACACCATCACCCTCAATGGAGAGGAGCTGATGAATGTCAACCTTGGTGCAAATGTAAATAGCGAGGGCGACAAGAGCAGCGATAAGATCTTTGAGTCATATGGTATGTACTACCAATGGGGACGCCGCACGCCAATTGTGGGTCCACAGTCGTGGAATTTCATCCTCAACGAGGATAAGATAATGTATAATAGGAATGGCTACGAGCGACGCCTTAAGTATGAGGCGTCTACAGCCGAGACGGGCAACGTGGAGTGGGCAAACAATAACCCAATGACCATTATCACCGGCAATGAGGATAATGTCTACGACTGGCTCTATGAGGGTCACGAGAGGCTATGGGATAGCGAGACAAAGAGTGAGCACGACCCATGTCCTGCAGGCTGGCGCATACCCGATAGCTCGATATATGCAAATCTAACGATTAGTGATGCAGATGATGAACTATCATGGCAGGAGGCGCAGGGCATGTATGGCTGGAACCTTGTGGATAAGAGCGATGCTTCGAAGAGCTACTTCTTTACTGCGCAGGGTCGACGCAACTATATCGACGGCAGACTCGACATCGTTAACGATGATGATACACGCCCTATTCCATGGGCCGGCTACTACTGGACAGCGACAACAACCGAGGATGGCAAGGCTGAGGCAATGTTCTTCGATCTGAATAGCGCCACACGCACATGGAATGGCTTCGATGCAGCATATCCAATGCATCGCGCAAATGCTCTGCCAGTGCGCTGCGTAAAAGAGGAGTAACAACAAAGGATATAATAGAATAATGGGCGGAAGTCATTTCCGCCCATTATTCTATTATATAGACCACTATCTCTTATCGAAATACTCCAAGAAGCGTTGTTTATAGTTCTCGCCCAAAGGAATATACTCGCCATTATCGAGGAAGATACGACCCTTAGTATAGCTACTTATACGCTTGAGGTTGACAATGTAGGAGCGATGCACACGCAGGAAACTATCCGCCGGTAGCGAGGTCTCCATATTCTTGAGGCGGAAGAGCGTGGTAATGCTATGGCTACCCTCAATATGTAGTCGCACATACTCGCCAGCACTCTCCAAATATACTATATCCGAAATCTTCACAAGCTGCGTCTTGTAGTCAGCCTTTACGGATATAAACTCCTCCTTATCCGATGTCTCTGCCTCGTTCTGCGCCACAGCGCTCTCAGCAGCATGACAACGCTCCACAAGATCGACAAGCGAGATAACCTTCTGCGTTGCCTTTAGGAACTCATCAAACGAGAATGGTTTCAAGAGGTAGTCTATGGCACTCAGCTTAAAGCCCTCGAGGGCATGCTCTGCGTGGGCGGTAGTAAATATAATATAGTAGTTACCCTCCAACTGACGCACAAAGTCGAGTCCATTGAGGTCGGGCATATTTATATCTACATATATAAGGTCCACCTTCTCGCGCTCTATCACCGTCTGCGCCTCCAGGGCGCTGCGGCACGTTGCAACAAGTTCCAGCTGCTCGCAACGCTCTATATAGCTCTTCACCTGGCGTAGCGCCAAAGGCTCATCGTCGATTGCAATACATCTAACCATATTCTATCTATTTCAATATTGGTATTACTAACTTAACTCTATACTGGTCATCACTCGCATCATCAATCTTCAGGGTATAACTATTACCAAACAACAAATCGAGGCGCTTCGTGATATTACTCATACCTATACCGCTATGCTCGGTCGAGGATGTCTTATGCTTACTATTAGTAACAACACATATCAGCTCATCATCCACCACATCAATATCCACAAAGATGTATGACCTCTTGGAGTAGCTGATACCATGTTTGAAGGCATTCTCGATAAGCACAATGAGCAACAACGGTGGCATCTTAACACATCGGCATACGTTCATATCTGGCACCGAAAGACGTATATCTACCTCATCTACATAGCGTATGCGCATCAGCTCTATGTAATTCTGTAGAAACTCCACCTCCTTATCAAGCGCCGTATGACTCTCACCAGAGTCGTAGAGCACGTGGCGCAACATACGCGAAAGATCCATGACACTACGCTTAGCCATATCCGTATCGAAGTCTATCATCGCATGGATATTGTTGAGCGTATTCATCAAAAAATGGGGGTTTATCTGATACTTCAGATACTGCATCTGCTGCTCAATATTTTCACGTTCAAGAATTGCCATACGTCGCTCAGTATCGAGGGCTCGATAGTAGAGTTTAATCATGGTATTGGCCGCAGCCATAAGGATACTGAATAGCACATTCCAATACCACTCTAACTCTGTTAACGACGCCTTATTACGCAACGTATCATCCATCTGCCAGTAGCGGAAGTCGAGTAACTCAATGGTTCCGAAAACTGCAAATACCACCACAAAGAGCCAAAAGATATACCACTTATAGCGGTTACGAAAGACAAGCTGTGGCGCCAGTAGAACATTGTTGACAATAAATATGAAGAAGTAGGGAGAAATCTTACCCCACGAGATAATCACATTATTGAAGTTGATGGTTTGCTCTGCCATAAGGTGAGCATTCATAAAGGGGATAAGGAATATCGCGGACCATACCAAAGTATAGACCATGCTCTCGCCAAGTCGCATTTTTTTAAACGAACGCATCCACTTCATAAACGCAAATGTAGCGAATTTCTAACAATCGACAAAAGAAAAGTGCGATTAATAAACAATGAGGTGGTTTTGTTCAGCGAAAAACGCTATCTTTGGGACATCGTATAATAGACATAAGTATGCTTAAGGGAGTACTATTTGATATGGATGGTGTGCTTGTCAACAACTTAGAGGTGCACCACAAGGCATTTATGGAGTTCTTTCGCCGCTATGGCATAGAGCGTTCGTTCGACGAACTAAGCCACCTGTTTGGTCGCGGCAACGACGAGATTATGGGAGAACTTATGCCAGCAGATATTGTAGAGCGTGTAGGCATCCGAGCCTTAGGTCACGAGAAGGAGGCTATATATCGCGAGATATATGCACCTACCATCACACCTCAAGAGGGACTACATACCCTACTGTCGGCGCTATGCGATGCCGGCATACGCTGCGCGGTGGGCTCATCGGGATATAGAGCCAATGTTGACTTTGTCCTCGACAAGTGTCACATCGAGCCATACTTCACGGCTATCGTTGCTGGTGACGAGGTAACACGCTGCAAACCCGACCCAGAGATATACCTCACAGCAGCCTCAAAGCTTGGTTTAAAGCCCTCAGAGTGCTTGGTATTCGAGGATGCAGAGGCTGGTATTGAGGCAGCAAAGCGCGCAGGGATGAAGGTAGTAGCTCTCGCCACAACATTCACACGCGAGTTTCTCGCAACGACAGAGGCAGATATGATTATTGATGACTTCCGCGATATTGATGTTGCTACCATACAGCGCCTTATAGAGGCTTAAACACGCTCCAAAAGACGTTTAATAGGGCCTATACGCAAGAAGAGGTCAAGCACGCGTGCTGGGAGTATGGCGCAGATAGCCACGATGAGCTTCGTAAAGAGACCTGGCACAAGGCGTCGGCGGCCACGCATCATAGCCCTAACACCTCGCTTAGCGATGGTCTCTGGGCGCATCATAATACCGAGCTTAACAAAGCGACGACGCATCTTATCGCTAAGCTTGTAGAAAGGTGTATCAACAGCACCAGGATATACAGCAGTGACACTAACACCATAGCGATGTAGCTCATACCACAATGCTGATGCAAGGCTCTTAAGATATGCCTTGGTGGCGCCATAATGCGATATTGTAGGATATGGCAGCCATGCGGTAGAAGAGGACATGATGAGAATACGTCCCTTGCGACGCTCCTTCATCTTCTCGCCATAGTAGCGACAGAGGAGTGTTGTCGTGGTGCAGTGCAAATCAACTATCGTGGCTAAACGCTCAGGAGCGGTGTTCACAAGTGTTGAGAATAGCAACATGCCGGCATTGCAGATAAGTATATCAACCTGCCAGCCATTACTCTCTGTATGATCGAAGATTGTTTTGGCGGCACTGCGTTCCGCAAGGTCAATGCAGAGGGTATGCACCGCAACATTATAACGCTCTCTAAGTTCACGAGCCACATTTTCAAGCTCCGCATCTTGATTACTTACTGCGATAATGGAGTAGCCACGCTCGGCAAGAAGCGTAGCATAGCATCGACCAATACCCGATGAGGCGCCAGTGATAAGTGCATAACTCATGGTGCAAAGATAGAAAAATTATACTATATTTGTACTCCACAATTACAAATATCCATGGCTAAGAAGATAGATAAGACCAACGCTGCGCGCCTCTTAGATAAGGCGAAGATAGCCTATATGCTTGTGCCATATAGTGTTGATGAAGACAACCTTGCAGCCACACATGTTGCCGAGGAGCTGGGCGAGGATATAGCGACAGTATTCAAGACCCTTGTGCTTCGTGGCGACCGCACGGGACTCTTCGTATGCGTAATACCCGGTGACCATGAGGTGGACCTCAAGGCTGCAGCACGCATATCGGCAAACAAAAAAGCGGACCTTATACCCATGAAGGAGCTACTGCCTACAACAGGATATATTCGCGGCGGCTGCTCCCCTATCGGCATGAAGCGTCCACTGCCCACATTCATCCATGCTACATGCATGGAGCATGAACGCATATATATAAGTGCTGGCATTCGCGGTTTGCAGATTGCCATCGCTCCTCGCGACCTTATAGAATATACAAACGCCACCGTTGCCGAGTTATCGCAACCTATGGAGAAGTTCAGTGAAGAATAATACCAGAATAATATTTTTACGCTAATTTTGGTAAAATAAAAATATTGACTATCTTTGCACCACCAAACAGCAAATGTTGGTAATCGGAGAATCCGTAGCTCAGCAGGTAGAGCACAACACTTTTAATGTTGGGGTCCCGGGTTCGAGCCCCGGCGGATTCACGGAAATAAAGGAGAGCTTTGGCTCTCCTTTTTTCGTGAATCAGTATTTACATTCCCTCTAAATCCCCCTTTGACAAAGGGGGACTTGTTTACAGACACGCTCTTATTCGCATACATCCGATAATACTCTCTTGTAATATGGGTTGAGCCGATAGATAGGTGTATATTGCTCGGGCTTACGCCCTGCGCTATGAGGTATCGGCTCTTCGGCTAAGCCGTCCGAGCCCCGGCGGATTCACCAAAAATTTTAGGCAACGATATAGACGTTGACCCAGGGATGAAAAAAGAATGAGGCTGACTAAAAGTAATTTTGGTCAGCCTCGCATTTTGTCTATATGTATAAGTGTCCGATAATACGCTTTTATTTCAATTAGTTAAAACGGCACATCGTCAAATATTTTTGTCGCTTTGTATCCGTGCGCAGAGCCTACATCATCACCCCACGAGCTAAAACTTCCGTCCATATCCACCTCAACCTCGAGCCCATACTGGGAGCAGAGATCTTAGATGAAGCCTCCTCCTCGTGATGCGTAAGGGACGTATGTCTATTGCAAGATAGCAGCAATAGAGATAATAGCAACTTAACTCTCATTGTCATAGATATAGAGATATTTAACTATTGTGCCGTCAGTAGCAGTAATTTGCTTTGGCAAGTTATGAAGATTATACGACTTTTCCAAACCCATGGCAGTGTTTTTGGTTATATTATCCCTATTGTCATAGCTGCACACCCCTGTATTTTGCCTATTGATGGTGGTGTTTTATGCTACTTATCAGTCACGCCTATGGCAGGATAAAAATTTCCGATTGGTAAGTTCTGATTTTTGCCCTATATTTGCAGCAGAAAAAGAATATGAAATAAATAATTAAAACAACAAAAACTATGTCAGTAATTAATTTAACAAAGGGTGGTTTCGAGAACCGTATAGCTAAGATTGATAAACTTGCCGAGGGATGGCACTTTATTGGCGAGCGTCCAGCGCTCATCGACTTCTACGCATCGTGGTGCGGACCATGCCAGCGCCTTATGCCTACGATTGAGGAGGTAGCCGCAGAGCTCGATGGTAAGGTTGATATATATAAGGTGAATGTCGACGACGAGCAGGAGTTGGCAGACCTCTTCAAGATTCGTTCTGTGCCGACGCTTCTGTTTATCCCTATGGATGGCGAGCCACTACGCGCCATGGGAGCACTTCCCAAAGCACAACTCAAAGCAGCTATTAAGGAGCACTTGGGCGTAGAGTAGCGTTCCGCACGAGATTGATATAAGGAACTCCGTATGGGACATGTCGCTCATTCGGAGTTTTTAGTTTGGCTATGATTAATGCGTCGCAGATGCACCCTTGTCACAAGAAATTTAGCCTCGACATGAAATTGGGCTGGATAGGACATACTTGACGTATTTCCTATTCAGCCCAATGATTGAGAGGCCGAGAATAGCCCCTTATCACAACAATCTATTGGTGCGCTCGTCAGGAAAGACCACCTTTGGCTGGAAGGTCTTTGCCTCCTCGAAGTCCATAAAGCCGTAACCCATGATGATGACGATGTCACCCACGGCGGTCTTGCGTGCTGCAGCGCCATTGAGACATATGCAACCGCTACCGCGCTCACCCTTGATGACGTAGGTCTCTATGCGCTCGCCGTTGTTGTTATTTACAATCTGTACCTTCTCACCCTCGATAAGACCAGCGGCATCCATCAAGTCCTCGTCGATGGTTATGCTACCCACATAGTTAAGATTCGCCTCCGTAACACGCACGCGGTGAATCTTCGATTTCATTCTCTCGATAAACATAGTTTGGGTCTTTGTAGTTTACTTTATCTTGATATTGTCAATAAGACGAATCTCGCCTGCCTGGATAGCGCAACAACCCTGAATACGCTCAGCGTCGCTCCACTCATTGACCCTCTGCATTGTGCGAGCATCGACAGCCTCGAAGTAGATAACCTTGAGCAATGGGTTGGCGTTGATTGTCTGCTCCACCCATGTGGTAAGCTCGGCAGGAGTCATCGTCTGCATCTTCTCGGCACACTGCTTGATGGTTGCGTAGATATGAGGTGCTGCCTTGCGGTGCTCAGGAGTGAGAAGCTCGTTGCGTGACGATAGTGCAAGACCATCCTCACCACGCACGATAGCGCACTCCACGATGTCGATATCGATATTTAGCTGCTCTACCATAGCCTTGATTACGGCAATCTGCTGGAAGTCCTTCTCACCGAAGTATGCACGGCGAGGGTTTACCAGCGCAAATAGGCGGCTTACCACCTGTGCCACACCATTGAAGTGACCAGGGCGTGTAGCGCCCTCCATAACCTTATCTATAAGTCCGAAGTCGAACTCTCGAGTATCTGGCTCTGGATATATATCCTCTACCGATGGCATAAATACGATGTCGGCACCAGCAGCCTCCAATAAGGCGCAGTCTGCCTCTGGAGTACGAGGATAGTTCCTTAGGTCATTCTTATCGTTGAACTGCGTTGGGTTGACAAATACGCTTACGACAACGGTGTCATTCTCCTTACGAGCACGCTCCACCAACGAACGGTGACCAGCATGCAATGCGCCCATGGTAGGGACGAAGCCCACCCCACTCTTTGGGCAGTTGCTTAAAGCTGCATTAAGATCAGCTACTTTGTTTACTACTATCATAATTCTCTATGAATAACGCGACAAAGTTACAAACTAAAATGAAGATAGCAAGAAAAGAGCACTAAAAAGTGGCACTACGAATAGTAATATTGGCAAATTATGGTATTTCAACCCTTGGCAGAGTCTTCATGGCGACATATTTTCCCTCATCGCACCTATAGCAATAGGTATCCATGCCATTCGTGACAACTATATATTTACACCCGAGCACCGAGTTATAGCGCACCACCTGATCCATAACCCTACCGTCAATCTTCACTCCAGGCTCCTTGCACTCAACCACGACCAATGGTCGAGCATCGCACCCCACGACCACAATATCGGCGCGTTGTGCCATGCCATTTATATGCACGGGGTACTCCTCAACAATCTGCTGTGGCTGAAATCCGCACTCAGTACGCAGATACTCAACCACATGACGTCGCACCCACTCCTCAGGGGTGAGCACAAGCCACCTGCCACGCACTACATCGAAGACCTCGGTTTTCCCCAATTCGCTACGGCGTGCACGCAACCTTATGGCGGGGAAATTAAGCGTCGGATACTCCATACTAAAAATTCGCATATCTGTTTATCGCACAAAAGTAGTGATAATTTCTCGCATATTGCCATAAAATTACTACATTTGTACAATAAATAGGTATAGGTATGAGACATATTATTATATGTGTAGTATTGCTACTATCTTTAGGCGTAGTTGACGCAACAGCACAGCGACAGAAAAAATCCAAGAGCATGCCCAAGCAGCCATATGCCATGGTCGACTCTCTTATGGTAAACTGTCCAACTAAGCAGACGATTGAGCGTTGTGCCGACGACCCATTAACAGGCTGGCACCACAAACACGAATGGGTGGACCTCGGATTACCCTCGGGCGTAAGATGGGCAACCTGCAACTATCAGGCGGCACGTCCCGACCACATGGGAAAGTATTATGGTTGGGGTGATAGCACGCCACGATACGAGTATTCACGCGATGTAAGCAAGAGCTTAGGCAAGGATATTGGCGATATATCCAACAACCTTGCATACGACGATGTGCGCAAGGTATGGGGACGTGGTTGGCGAATACCTTCAATTGGCGATTTCCAGGAGCTCGTAGAGTACTGCGACTGCGAATACACACAGTATGGCAATAGCTACGGTGTGCTATTTACAAGTCACATCAATGGTCAAAGCATATTCCTACCATTAACCGGCTACAAGGAGAATTGGAACTTTTTGGAGGGCTCGGTGGAGGGTCTCTACTGGACATCAACGCCGCACTCCGAGAGCTTCAACGATGCCCTTATCTTCCGCTTCAACGCCTCGCTAAGTGGCTTTGGCTGGGCACAGCGCCATTTGGGATTGTGCATACGCCCCGTATGCGACTACATAAAGATTGAGAAGTACGCCACCAGCGGAACGGTAGGCGGCCACGAGTGGAAGGATCTCGGGCTACCATCGGGCACTCGCTGGGCGACCTGCAACGTAGATGCCGCAAAGCCCTCGCAGCCCGGCAAACTATACGCCTGGGGCGAGTTGGCAACGAAGAGCACATATAGCTATGCCACAAGCAAGTACTACGGCAAGACCATAGGCGACATTGCCGGCAATGCATCGTACGACGTTGCAGCGGCGAAGTGGGGCAACGGCTGGCGTATGCCTACAGTCAAGGAGCTTCACGAGTTGGAGACATACTGCAACTGGAGGTATATGAGGGTCGATAATCGCTGTGGCGTGATGTTCACCAGCAGGATTAACGGTGAGTCTATCTTCTTGCCTGCCACAGGTCATAAGTGGGACAACGAGCACAACGAGCCAAATGGTTGTGGCTGCTACTGGACATCGACGCAGTGTAGCGACAATACGACGGCATACGGCTACCAATATGGCGCAGCCTTAGGCGAGATATTTGATGCCGGTATCAACGCTGGATTTGCCATTCGCCCCGTCATAGACAAAGAGTCGCATGTCGAGACTCCCGCCTCGGGCACAACCGATGGTCACGACTGGGTCGACCTCGCGCTACCCTCGGGCACCAAGTGGGCGACGTGCAACATAGGTTCAACCTACCCCGAGGATTACGGAATACACTACGCCTGGGGAGAGGTAATATCTGCAACAATAAGGTCGTCGGAGAAGAACGAGTTGGAGGATGTGAGAGTCACACAGAGCATCGCTGGCGATGTGCGCTACGATGCTGCAACGCTCACATGGGGCAGCGCATGGACAATACCCACAAAGGAGCAGTTCGAGGAGCTTCTCGACAACTGCACATGGGAGTGGACCACAATGTGCCGACGCAACGGATATAAGGTAACGAGCAAGATAAACGGCAACTGGATATTTATCCCAGCCGCAGGTAAATTCACCCAACATGTCGACTATGAGTACAACATACCTTCGGACATCGATGAATATGGCGTCTACTGGACAGCCACACCTGCACCAATCGAGTATGGCAACGAGTCATACAATCTACAATTCAACTACTTAGATAGCGGTTTCCACCTAAGTAGTGGCTATCGCTTCTATGGCTACAGTATTCGTCCCGTAACAAAATAGAAACATATGAATATGATAAATATTGAGGAGCGCGTGGAGCGTGCTCGCAACTACTTCACCGCAGGCTACAACTGCGCACAGGCCGTAACAATGGCATTTGACGATATTATGGATATGGATGTTAACATGGTTGCTCGCACGGCTGCGCCCTTTGGTGGCGGCATGGGGCGTATGCGCGAGGTATGTGGTGCTGTAAGTGGCATGACACTTGTCGCTGGCGCCATATCGCCATCCATAGACCCTAAGAATATGGATGAGCGCAAGGCGAACTACGCCCTCGTGCAGAGCTTCGCAGCGCAATTTAGAGCCGAGAATGGCGATATTGTATGTCGTCGTCTGCTTGGTCTTGAGCCTGCGACAGAGAGCTCCGAGACCGCCATGCCCTCGGAGCGCACCGCGGAGTACTATCACAAACGTCCATGCGTGGAGTATGTTGCCTCGGCAGCACGCATCGTGGCAGAACATCTATCATCTATGGAGCAAGTAGAGAAGTAGGGCTACCCTACTCCTTTGTTGATTCGACCAACGAGCTTACATCGACATCTGAGATATGCCCATGAGCAAAGAGGATTGTGCGCGATGGGAACTGCTCGATAAGCGATATGTTATGTGTTGACATCACCACGGCACAGCCACTCTTTGAGATATTATGAAAGATCTCCATAATGCCCTCAGCCGTCAGTGGATCGAGGTTTCCGGTTGGCTCATCAGCAAGAATAAGACGCGGATGGTTGAGCAGGGCGCGTGCGATGGTAAGACGCTGCTGCTCGCCTCCCGATAGCTCGAAAGGCATCTTATAGCACTTATGCTCCAGCCCCACCATTGTCAACACCTCGTCGATACGACGTCGTATATCCTCCTCGCGACGCCACCCCGTAGCGCGCATCACATCGTAGAGATTTAGGAACACATTGCGGTCAACAAGGAGCTGGAAATCCTGGAAGACAATACCCATAGAGCGACGAAGAAGAGGTATCTGCTTGCGCTTCAATTTACGAAGATTAAAGCCCACGACGCTTGCCTCGCCCTCATGAATATCCACCTCGGCATACAGAGCCTTGAGCATTGAGCTCTTACCCGAACCCACACGACCAATGAGATATACAAACTCACCATCATTTACTGTGAGATCCACGCCCGACAATACAAGGTCATTGTCCTCACTTCTCTTGTGCGACTCTCCGTGATAAATTGATACGCCCTTAAGTTCGATTACCGCCTGGCTATCTGACTGGTATTGCTCCATTGATATTGCTATATTTTTTGTTATAGATGCAAAAATAATATTTTTTTGTGTAATGCAAAAATAATTATTAAATTTGCACCGCATTTGCATTGCCACAGATGCATAACAACGAACACATCCGAGAAAGGTGACATCTTAACGGGGGTGACCGGTTTTGACAGCAGGTAGAATTCGATTGTAAGCATGTCGAGCCTTGTGTGGGGTCTCGTAAAACTGAACGCTCAAGCTATAAATGGCAATAACAATTACGCACTCGCTGCCTAATTTTCAGGGAAAATTGGCTTAATCGCGTGACCCAAGGAGGTCGTGTGACGAGTATCCCGAGAGGTCGTTCCGCTCTTTAATGACCAATCATCATGGGGTATCATCAATTAAGAGATAGTGCAACATGCGCCTCGGTTGTTGTGCGAGATTTAGAGGCTGGGCCTCGGGTTTGGCTGCCGCCTGCCTGGCTCGAGGATAAGGATCAAACGGTCGGCTAAACATGTAGAAAGCTCTGGGGTTCCTTGTTTGGACGCGGGTTCGACCCCCGCCACCTCCACTTTTGAACGACTTGCGTATTTAGCGCAGGTCGTTTTTATTGTCTTGTGTTTTCGATGTTAAAGGTGATAAAGGACCAACATATTGTTGGTTGACAGCTTGTGCCTTGTGTCTTTGTAAACAAGTTTATAGACCCAAGACTCAAGCTATCACTGCTACGCAGTTCCTTTATCACATGAACATCCACAGTGGATGTGCGGTAATTTTTTTCGGGGTTGCCGCATAGAGCCATATATATGCATGGCTCTATACGGCTACGAAAAAACTGCGTTTTTACGTTCGACCCCCGCCACCTCCACTTTTGAACGACTTGCGTATTTAGCGTAGGTCGTTTTTTATTGTCTTGTGTTTTTGATATTAAAGGTGATAAAGGACCAACATATTGTTAAGAGTAGTGCGCGGACAAATGTCCGCTAAAGGGTAGTGAAGTTTAGCAATGGGTGATTGCGCTTAGATCAACACTCAACTACCCCACTCTACTCTTTAGCGCCCGAGGCGCGAACTACTCTTTACTACTCTATCGTGCGAAGTGCGCCTCAACGTTTAGGTTTCGTCTTTCACCCCAAAACCGAGGTCTGCCCAGATCTATCACTCTATTTGCAGGGTGATCAAACAATTATGCTACAGCATAATATTTTTGTCATATTTTAGTCGTCTTTTCGATTTTATTTGTATCTTTGCCGAGCATTTGCAAAATAGTTGAAACAAGTTCATAATATGTTGAGTCGAAGATTACTCCGTGTGAAGGTGACAAAGTGCCTTTATGCCCATCTTAAGTCGGGTTCTGATAGCCTCAAGGCATCGGAGAAGAACCTCGTGGAATCTATTGATAAAGCCTATGACCTATACCTTTTGATGATGTCGCTCGCTGTCGATGTTGCGCGTTATGCCGAGAGCCGTCAGGAGCTCGCTCGTCAGAAGAAGCTACCAACATACGAGGATCTAAATCCTAATCGTCGTTTTGTAGATAACAAGGTTATCAGCCTATTGGCAAACTCGGACGCTGTGAATGATGCGCTTGCAGCACGCAAGCTATCATGGGCACGCCACGCAGATATTGTCAAGGAGATATATGGTCGCATGATTGAGGCTGACTACTACAAGGAGTATATGTCGGCATCTATATGCACATTCACCGACGACCGTAAGTTCTTGGAGACCTTCTACACCTCGTTGGAGGAGGATGAGGCATTGGCAGAGACGCTCGATGAGATGTCGCTATTGTGGAACGACGACATGAGCTTCGCTCTATACATGACCATCCGCACCCTATCGAACCTCAAGCAGAGCCACACCGACGTGAAGCTACTGCCTAAGTTCAAGAGCGACGATGATCTCGAGTTTGCAAAGACCCTGCTTGTTAAGTCTCTCGTGCAGTATGACGAGAACCAGGAGCTTGTCGACAAGTACACGCAGAACTGGGATGTTGAGCGCATAGCATTCATGGATAACCTTATCCTTACCATGGCTATCGCCGAGCTCACATCATTCGAGAGCATACCTGTGAAGGTGACACTCGACGAGTGGATCGACATTGCCAAGTTCTACTCATCACCAACAAGTAGCAACTTCGTAAATGGCGTCCTCGACAAGATTGTTGCCGAGCTTACGGAGAGTGGTCGCATTAAGAAGAGTGGTCGCGGACTACTTTAGCGATGAGAGTATTTGGTTCGATTGTTGCAACGCTGATGCTTATTGTGGCATCGTGCAATACACTCCTTGCCAAGGAGCCTAACGATGCTCTATCGGCAGAGCTCGCCGAGGGCAGTGTTGCTGAAGTATTGGTCGACTTTGGCGATGTAAAGTACTCAGAGTGTGTTAGCCGCACAATCGTTCTTAAGAACACAACTAACTCCCCTATCGTACTTCTTAGCTACGAGACTACGTGTCGTTGCACATGGTTGGAGCTACCTAAGAGGGCGATAGCACCCAACGAGAGTGGCGAGGTGACGATTACCTTCGACTCGCGCGGCGAGTGGGGGTCGGTGGGCAACTACCTTAGCATTGAGACATCGAACGAGAAGTGCAAAGTGGCGGTGTGGATGTGTGCTGAGATAGCAAGATAGAAACAATAGATAGAAAATAAGTATTAACAATTTAAAAGAGAGAACATTATGTGGATTATGATTATTGCGATGATCGCAATCATGTACTTTTTCATGTGGCGTCCAGAGAGCAAGCGCCGCAAGCAGATGGAGCAGTTCCGTCAGGGCTTGAAGGAGGGTGATAAGATCATCACTGCTGGTGGTATTTACGGTACTGTTAAGGAGGTTGGCCAGACAACACTTCTTATTGAGGTTGATCACAACGTCACTTTCCGTATTGACAAGGGCATGGTTGTTGGCGATCCTTCGCAGAACGCAACACGATAACAGCCAATACAGAGCAATATAGACACTCCACTGGGGTGTCTATATGTTTTATATGGGCATTATCTATTCGAAAGGAGTATTAATTTTGCGAATACAATAATTTATACTACATTTGCGCTTCGAAGATAATTAATTAACAATTAAATTTAATATAGAATATGAATTTACTTTATGTCGCTCCTGAGGTTGAGGGTGCAAAGGCACAGACTGAGGAGGTAGAACAGGTTCAGGTCGAAGTCACTGAGAAGAATAATGACACCACAGCTTCTAATCCTAATCCTGAGAATGTCCCTATTAATCTTGATGATGCCGGCAATCATGATACTGAGGCTAAAGAGGGCGCTGATAGCCTCTCTAATAATAAAAAGAAGATAATTACAGAGCAGAAGGGCAAGGAGGCAGAGACTGAGGCTCAGCAGCAGCCAGAGGGTAGCCCATGGTCATTCTGGATTATGATTGTTGCGATGATCGCTATCATGTACTTCTTCATGTGGCGTCCAGAGCGTAAGCGTCGCAAGCAGATGGAGGAGTTCCGCAACGGTTTGAAGAAGGGAGATAAGGTTATCACCGCTGGCGGTATCTACGGTACTGTTAAGGAGGTAAACGAGAATTCTCTTCTTATCGAGGTTGACGGCAACATCACTTTGCGTGTTGACAAGGGCATGGTTGTTGGTGACCCATCAAACGGCACAGCTCGATAATCTCAAACAACGAACAAAAAAATAGAGGTGGTTTCATCGGAACCACCTCTATTTTTGCATTATGCAGGCACTATTCGCAGCTCAACGCCGCGATAAACATCGGCGATAGCAAGGAGATGCGTGCCGAGCTACGACGCATCATACGCCAGCTGCAGAGTAGCGCTACGAGTGGCGACTGGGCAGAGGTTGAGAAGGCCCTCGCCGATGGCAACGTCTAAGAACAGCGGTAGACTTATCTAAAATTAGTAATTAGTAACAAAATTTATGAGCGCTGATGGCGCTCAACTATTACTAATTTCTCACTACTCTTTACTAATTGATTTGCGCCTCCTCGGCATGACGAGGTTTTATAGACTGAAAAGTGTAGTTAAGAGTAGCGTGCGGACTTCAGTCCGCTAAAGGGTAGTGAAGCGTAGTAAAGGGCTTTTGCGCATATATTCCCCTAATACCCCATACTACTCTTTAGCGCCTTAAGGCGCGAACTACCCCTCGCTACTCTCGCGCGAAGCGCACTACACCACTCTCTTTTCACATCAAAAAAGACTCCTCGCAGCCGAGACCACGAGGAGATTTATCATAAGTGCCTATCATTTTGGTAAGACAGGGCGAACTGCAAACCCAACGAAGCGATAGCTATAATCCGCACCCAGATAATCGCCATAGAAGGTGAGACCGTACGCGTCCTGAAGACTACCCGAACAAGTCGATGAACTCCAATAGAAGCAATATGAACCAGCGTAGTAAAGCGTTCCACCTCTGCAATAACCCGCAGCGGGAAGATAGATGCTATTGCCATTAGGTCCCGTAACCTCATAGCCACTACCTGTTCGCTCCCATTCACACTTCTCAATCAACTCATTAAACTCCTCCTTGGTCGGCATGCGCCAGTCGCCACCCCACTTAACATGAGCTACATCCATATCAGTGCCCTTTATATCATATGAAACTTGCGCATAGTCACCGTTAGTAGAAGTTGCACCCCATTCATAGTACTCACCATACTCCTCAAGGCTATCCGCACCTACATTGCAAGTAGCCCACTTGACACTCAAGCCAAGGTCAACATAGTCGTGACCATGGTGGGCACCTGTAATAGTAGTATGAGTGGGTGTATCTTTCTCCAGCTCAGGTATGCTCTCCCCGAGCTCACCGCCTGTAATAGTAGTATGAGGGGATGTATCTTTCTCCTTATCACCACCGCTACTTAAAGCGATAAAAGCGATAAACTCGCCGACAACTACCAATAATAGCAACATCCATGGCCACCACTTACTCTTTTTCTTTGGTTGTGCAGAGGTGGGTGCAGGTTTAGGCGTCTTTGGTTGCGCTGCTTTAGGTTGCGCGACCTTTGGTGTCTCGATTTTTGGGGCGACAGCAACAGTCTCCTCGCTCGCAGTAGGCTTCGGAACATTAATCACAATCTCCTCCTTGATAGGCTGTGGAGCAGGGGCAGCAGCCATCTTACCACCGTCCAACAGCGACAAGAACTCACCTATTGAGTGTGGGCGCTGCCTGCGCTTCTCGGACATGGCGCGCTCGATGGTCGTGCGTGTGCTCTCCGACAAATGGGTTGGCAAGGTGGGTAGTCCATCGTCAGCAACATCCGCAGCATCGGGAGGGACAGTGCCAGTAACCAAGTAGTAGAGCGTAGCGCCGAGTGAGTAGATATCGGTCTCGGGCGAGAACTCCTTGACACCCCCCTGCTTATACTGCTCCATAGGGGCAAAGCCGTGGCTGACACCAACGGGAGTAGTAGAGGTAGCTTCGCCACTCTTCTCATCGTAGTGCTTAGACAAGCCAAAGTCGATCAATATAGCGCGGTCGTCATCCTTGCGCACCATGATATTACCAGGCTTGACGTCGAGGTGCATAATCTGTCTATTATGGATATACTCTAACGCAGCAGCTACCTGGCGTATATAATCCACAGCCATAGACTCCGACATAGCACCGTGCATCTTGACGACCGAGCTAAGCGACACGCCCTCGATATACTCCATAACATAGTACGCCGTACCGTTATCCTCAAAGGCATCGAAAATATGGATGATATTCGGATGGTCAATAGCAGCAATGGTCTGCGCCTCCTTAATAAACTTCGCCTTATACCTATTCATCGCCTCGGCAAAGCCCGCCGAAGCAAGCGTAAGCTGGCTTGTGTCGCCCTCACGCGTATAGTAGTCCTTAGGGAAGAACTCCTTGATGCAGACCTTACGCTTGGTCATAACATGCTCGGCAAGGTAGGTGATACCGAAGCCACCGCGACCAAGGCTCGATATTATACGATATTTGCCACGCTCAAGCAGAGCACCCTCTCTTAGTTGCATAGAAATATTGTGTTAGTAGTTTGCCATATTATATACAAAGGTAATAAAAAATATTTAATTAGTAAAGAGTAGAGAGTAATTAGTAATACTTCGCTCCTATGGAGCGATTGGGATATTAATGAATTTAGTGAAATTAAAGAAATTAGTGATTTTGCTTTAAACTCATTAACTTCCTTAAACTCCTTAATTTCCCTACCCCATTGCTCCATAGGAGCAACACCATTACTAATTACTAATTACTAATCACTCACTACTAATTTTAGTATGTCACCCTGAGCTTATTGAAGGGGTTCCTCGATAGTTTATTGTTGTCGCCACTTTTTTCGCGCCTTTCTTGCTTTACTCATATTTTTTTTATACCTTTGCACTGATATTGTGGCGCGGAATTGGCGTCGCAGCGATGTAACACCAATAATAACAACAATATGGACGATGGCTATCATTCCAAAAATAACAGCCGTATCGTATCTCAATACGATACCATTCGTCTATGGACTTCAGCACGCAGATAACATTCGTGCCGAGTTGTTGTTAGCTCCTCCAGCCGATTGCGCAAAGAACTACATAGAGGGTAAGGCAGACATCGCTCTACTCCCAGCAGCCGTTGTTCCCGAGCTTACAAATACCAACATCGTAACCGACTACTGCATAGGCGCGGTGGGTGCTGTGCGCACCGTGGTTGTCATGTCGAACGTCCCTATCACTAAGGTGAAGCGCATATGGCTCGACGCACACTCACGCACCTCGGTGCAGCTATGCGGATACCTCGCGAAGCACAAGTGGCACATAGAGCCCGAGTGGCTACACATGGCAGACTACACCGTAGTGGATAGCGCCAAGGAGGATGACGCCTTCCTATTCATTGGCGACAAGGTATTTGGCTACGAGGGCAAGTATGCCTATGCGTATGACCTCGCCTTAGAGTGGCGTGAGGTGACGAAGCTACCCTTCGCCTTTGCCGTATGGGTGGCACGCAAGGGTGTATCACACGAGATTACAGATGAGCTACAGCGAGCCCTGACGTTCGGCATAGAGCACACATGGGAGGCTGTGGCAGAGTCTAAATATATGGGTAGTGACAACGGCATCACCGCCTACGACTATCTGACGCGCAACATCGACTTCATCCTCGACGAAGAGAAGCACAAGGCTTTGAAGAAGTTCTGGGATGCAGGCATACGCATAGTTCCCCGATCCTATTAAAGAGGTCGAGCGATAGGCATAGAGCGCACAACATCGCACGACTTCTTACCTCCGACCTATGGGGCGTTCATTGTATTCCGCCCCAAGTAAAGCCCAGCGAAGGGCAAAGTTGAATAATAAAGAATAAAACTTAGAGGAGGAGATATGATCACCATCTATCTTAAGCAATACAACAAGATCATCCGCAACGCCGACACCGAACTCTTCGAGGAGCTCGGCTTCGACGACATCCTTTGGATCGACCTATTAAACCCATCTATCAAGGAGCAGAAGGCCGTTGAGAACTTCATGGAGCTGAGCCTACAGACACGACAGCAGGTGGAGGAGATCGAGTCGACATCAAAGTACTCAGAGACCGAGAATGCCATAATCTCGAACTCTAACTTCTTCGTGCCCCAGGGCGAGACATTCACCGTAGAGCCCGTATCGTTCATCATATCTAACGAGGGTGTGCTCGTCTCGATGCGCCAGGCGGAGTTCCGCACCTTCCGCGAGGCGGAGAAGCGTCTGCAGATGAACTATCGCTCATACTCGACAGGCTACCACATCCTCATATCACTGCTCGAGGTGCGTATCGACTACGACGCCGACCTTGTGGAGATGGTGGGCAAGCAGGTAGCAGCCGTGAGCAAGGAGATAAGCAGTGGTCAGAAGATTGACAAGGAGGTACTCTACAAGATTAACGCCTTGCAGGAGAACACCATGTTGCTCCGCGAGAATATCTTCGATAGGCAGCGTGTACTATCGAGCATCCTGCGCTCGGAGCGCTTCCCAAATGATATATACCCACGTCTGCAGCTCATGCTCAAGGACGTCAACTCGCTTATCAGCCATGCCGACTTCAGCTTCCAGCGTTTGGACTATATTCAGGATGCGGCGCTTGGTCTTATCAACATCGAGCAGAACGAGATAGTCAAGATCTTCTCGGTGGCTGCCGTGGTCTTCATGCCAGCGACACTTGTGGCGAGTATGTATGGTATGAACTTCAAGTTTATGCCTGAGCTAAACTGGGAGTATGGCTACATATGGGCAATAGCTCTCATGCTCCTCGTATCGGGACTTACGTTCTGGTACTTTAAGTTTAAGAAGTGGCTTTAAAATGAAATTAGTAATTAGTAAAGAGTAATTAGTAATGGTGTTGCTCCTACGGAGCAATAGGGTTAGGGAGATTAGGGAGTTTAAGAAAGTTAAGGAGTTTAAAGCAAAATGACTAATTTCCTTAATTTCACTAATTTCCCTAAATTCATTAATATCCCAATCGCTCCAACGGAGCGAAATATTACCAATTACTAAATTACTCTCTACTAATTAAGGGCCTATTACTCCTCCAATAGTTCGTGGAGGATGGCAACGCACTTATCGGTAATATCATCTGCCGAGGCTGTGACACTCACATCGTCAACCTCGATACCCTCTTGGGCTGCGGCGGCGCGAATATCCTCAGCAATAGACAACGACACATCACTCTTATATCTCTCAATAGCGGCTTGTGTCTCCTCCTCGAGCGTCTGGCGATTTACGCCGTCATAAATACGCAGAGCGATACACTCCTCGTCGACCAAAGCGATATACTTATCGGTAACCTTATCGACAACGAGGTCGTAGGCAGTGGGTGCTGGAGTGCTACTTGGTGCAGCAGCCTCATCGTCATTGAGCAGGAACAGAGCGCCCAACAATATCACCATGACACCGATAACCGTAGCGGTGATGACACCCCAGCGTCGGCGGATAGGTATCCTCACATCATCATCCGAGGCGTCGACCCTATTAGAGGCGCAGAAGCCGCTCCAATCCTCATAGCCGACATACTTCGCCAAGGTCGTGAGCACCATGAGTCGTGGTGGCACGGTAGGCTTACTGCGTGAGAATAGCATCTGCAAGGTGGGCATATCGATACGCACGCCAACGCTCTTCTCCACGGCATCGGAGAGGGCTGCACAATCATCGGCCGACGATATGCTACGTCCATACTTCTCTACTACTAACTGCTTAATCTTAGCAATATATTGCTCTTGTGTTGTCATCATTTTTACGCTATAGGGGGTTAATATTCTATGCTATAGTCCTGTAAGACGCTTAATCTCATTTAGCTTATTCAGTGCCTCGAGGGGCGTGAGCGAGTTGATATCCAAGTCCTTAATCTGATCTCTGATCGACACCAACACCGGATCATCGAGCTGGAACATGGATAGCTGTATGTTGTTAGCACTCTCGGCGGCAGACTCTGCCACGCGGCGCTTCGAACGCTTCGACACGCTCTGGCTGGGGACAATCTCGCCCGAGCCATATACCTTCTCGAGGTTTGCGAGGATATCCTCAGCACGCTGCACCACGCTACGCGGCATACCCGCCATGCGAGCCACATGGATACCGAACGAGTGTTCCGTACCACCACGCACCAACTTACGCAGGAAGAGGATACTCTTGTCGACCTCCTTGACCGAGACGTGGTAGTTCTTCACGCGCTCGAGCATATTCTCCAACTCGTTGAGCTCGTGGTAGTGTGTCGCGAAGAGGGTCTTAGCCCTACCCTGCTGGTTGTTATGCAGGTACTCGACCATAGCCCACGCTATGGAGATACCGTCATAGGTACTCGTGCCACGACCAATCTCATCTAAGAGAACGAGGCTGCGGTGCGAAATATTGTTTAGGATGCTTGCCGACTCCAACATTTCGACCATGAACGTCGACTCACCCTCCGAGATATTATCCGAGGCGCCGACACGCGTAAATATCTTATCCACAACGCCAATATGCGCCGACTCGGCAGGGACAAACGAGCCCATCTGCGCAAGTAGGACGATTAGTGCCGTCTGACGCAACAGCGCCGACTTACCCGACATATTGGGTCCCGTGATGACAATTATCTGCTGCTTCTCGCAGTCGAGCATCACGTCGTTGGGTATATATTCCTCGCCGATAGGCAGGAGGGTCTCGATCACAGGGTGGCGACCCTGCTTGATATCTATCACCAGCGAGTCATCGACAACGGGGCGCACATAGCGGCGCTCGACAGCCAACTGAGCCATAGACTGCAGACAGTCGATAAGCGATACTATCTGAGCATCGCGCTGCATGATGGCGAGGTGCTGCGTAAGAAAGGCAACAAGCTCGGCATATATCTGAGCCTCAATCTGCAGGATGCGCTCCTCGGCACCCATAATCTTCTGCTCATACTCCTTCAACTCCTCGGTGATATAGCGCTCAGCACCCGTCAGCGTCTGCTTGCGAATCCAGCTCTCGGGCACCTTATCTTTATGCGTATTGCGCACCTCTATATAGTAGCCAAAGACGTTGTTATAAGCCACCTTGAGTGATGGGATGCCCGTAGCCTCACTCTCGCGCTGCTGCAGAGAGAGAAGGTACTCCTTGCCGTGGAGGGCTATGCGACGTAGGTCGTCGAGCTCGGCAGAGATACCCGAGGCGATGACACCACCACGCTGTATCTGGTTGGTCTCAGGGTCGGGGTATATATCCCTCTCGAGGCGCTCACGCACAGCAACAAGGGGGTCTATCTTATCGGCAATGCGATGTATGGCATCACTCTCGGTGGAGTGCATCAACGCCTGCATAATCTCGACAGCGCCAAGTGCGTGCTTGAGCTGCACAAGCTCACGAGGCGTCACACGTTCGGCAGCAATACGCGAGGCGATACGCTCCATGTCGCCAATAAGCGACACCTGCTCACGCATAGCCGAGGCGAGATCTCTATCCCTCACAAATAGCTCGACAACATCCTGGCGCATAGTAATCTTCTCGACACTCATCAGAGGCATCGCCACCCAGCGGCGCAAGAGGCGACCACCCATAGGCGTTAGTGTGCGGTCTATGACATCGAGGAAGCTACCCTTATGCTGCACGCCATTGGTATGGAAGAGCTCAAGGTTGCGGATGGTGAAGCGGTCAATCCACACGGCATCCTCGCGGTCGATACGCTGGATGGAGGATACGTGAGCGATGCGCTTATGCTCGGTGAACTCGAGGTAGTACAATATGGCACCTGCGGCAGAGATACCAGCGCCCATACTATCTACGCCAAAGCCCTTCAGTGTGCTGACGCCGAGCTGTTTGAGGAGCTTGTCGCGGTTGACATTCTCGGCAAAGACCCAGTCGTCGAGGCGATAGGTATAGTATTTCGTGCCGAACGTATCGTTGAAGTGCTCCTCGCAACCGCGCTGATAGAGTATCTCCTTGGGTTGCAGGTTGCTAATGAGCTTATCGACATATGAGTTATCGCCCTCAGCAACGTAGAACTCACCCGTTGAGAGATCCAAGAAGGCGACACCCGTAGTACTCTTGCCGAAGTAGACCGCCGCGAGGAAGGTGTTCTCCTTGCCTGCCACGAGGTTCTCGCCCATGACAATGCCAGGTGTTACCAACTCAATGACGCCACGCTTAACCAAGCCCTTGACCATCTTGGGATCTTCGAGCTGCTCGCAGATGGCTACGCGCTGACCAGCACGCACCAACTTTGGCATATAGGTATCGAGGGCGTGATACGGAAAGCCCGCCAACTCCACCGAGGAGGCTACGCCATTGGCACGCTTGGTGAGCGTAATGCCGAGAATGGCACTCGCCTTGATGGCATCATCGCCAAAGGTCTCATAGAAGTCGCCCACACGAAACAGGAGTATGGCATCGGGATGCACAGCCTTGATTTGGTAGTACTGCTTCATCAGCGGCGTCTCGACATACTTCTTCTCGACAGCTCTCTGCTGAGGCTTGTCTATCTCTATTTTATTCTTTGCTCGTGGGCTCATATCAATGTTGTAATATCCTACAAAGGTAGGATAAATCTTTGAAATTTCAAAACTCTACTCGAAGAATCGTTCATCGAAATTAACCAAATAGACATGCTCCGTGGCACGCGTTATGGCGGTATAGAGCCAGCGAAGTATATCCTTGGACATCGGCTCGTCGCCAAAGAGGCATCTATCGACAAAGACCCTGCGCCACTGACCACCCTGAGCCTTATGGCAGGTCACCGCATAGGCGAACTTTACCTGCATGGCGTTGAAGTGGTCGTTCTCGCGTATAGCCTTAACGCGCTTACTCTTAACCGTTATATCCTCATAATCTTTCTCGACCTCATAGAACAGCTGCCTACTCTCATCGCGAGTTAACGACGGCGACTCCGACGACAGTGTATCTAAAAGCACCTTACACGACATCTCATAGTCGTCATAATCAGGGAATTGCAGCACGGCATCGACGAAATGGAAGCCATAGAACTCCTCGAAGCGACGTATGCGCTTCAGCAGCGCGACATCGCCATTGGCCACGAACGACATCGGAGCCTCCTTATCGCGCTCGGCATAGTGGTAGTTGTTCTTCACTATCATCAGCATATCGCCACTCTCAATCTGCTCCTCGGCCGAGAGGTTATGGCGACGAATGCCCTCGTTATAGCGGTTAGCACGCTTGTTGGAGCGCGTAATCACGATGGTATCCTCGCGTCCATATCTATCGTAGGAGTCCTGCAGAAGTTCCAACAATTCACCACCGCTGATGGACTCAAAGTCGGGATACGACATATCGAAGTGAGGCACCTCGTATATGCCATTCTCGAGCATACAACGCAGCATCGTGGCATTGAAGAGGATACCCGAGTCAACCGACTGACGCACAACCTCATCCATCGTTGCATACTCCACCTCGCCATAGCGCTCCACAATAGAGGGCTGAAGGGCAGGACTGAAGTCATCGCCCACGGGTGGCAGCTGGGCATCATCGCCCACGAGCATCAGCCTACACTGCTTGCCCGAGCGCACATACTGCACAAGGTCGTCGAGCAAGTTTCCTGAGCCGAAGGTGGCATCCTCGGAGGAGCTTATCGAGAGCATCGACGCCTCATCGACAATAAAGAGGGCACCACGCTCGCGGTTGTAGTCCAGCGAGAACTTCGACTCGTAGCCGCCCGTCGTACGCTCCCTATAGATACACTTGTGTATGGTGTAGGCATCCTGCTTGGCATACCTCGAGAGCACCTTTGCTGCACGCCCTGTGGGGGCAAGGAGTATCGGTTTGACACCCAGCTCCTTAAGTGCCGCAACGAAGGCTGCGATGATGGTCGTCTTACCCGTACCGGCGTAGCCATTGAGCAGAAAAATGCGCGAGAAGTCATCATCCGAAATCCAAGCAGCGAGTTTTTCTATTATTTTTTTTTGGTTATTTGTTGCTTCGAATGATAATTTTGCGTAAATTTGGTGCGAAATATGGGCATTAAGCATAGTGCGCTACTATTTTATGTTTTAATAACGATACAAACTTAATAACAAATAATCAGAAATGAAAGGTTTTTTTAGAATTTTATCAATCCCTGCAGTTAAGTACAGCATACTTGCTATCTTGGTTGCAGGTGTAGGTGTTCTTCTTTACTGGAACTACGGCATGATTAGCGAGAACGTAGCAGCCCAGGAGCACATCCAGCAGCGTGAGACTGCCGTAATCGAGCAGCAGAAGGCTATCAAGGAGATTGTAAAGTTGTACCGCGAGGTTAATGGCAGATACCCTGGTAGCATGGACGAGATTATCGAGTTCGCGCACAACGGCTTTAAGCTTGAGGAGGGCAATGTATACGACCCTAACAACCTTGGTAAGGTTAAGGAGGTACGCCCAGGTGCTGGTAATATCGACGAGAAGTATGGTAAGTTCTCTCCTGACACCATCTGGGAGGTGCCAAGCTACCACGTATTGATGGCAGCAACATTGGATACTCTTCCAACATTCGACAATATCAAGATTAATAAGGTCTACATTCGCGACATCGTCCTCGATAGCTTGTCAACAGATGAGATTAACAACTTGCGCTACATCGCAAACTCAGATAAGAAGGAGTTCCAGATTGACACTGTCAATGGTCGCTTCCGCTGCCACGCTCCTTATATCGATTTCATCGACACCGAGACCTATAGCCAGGCATTCTGGAACCATATCGAGGCTAAGTTCGACAACTTCGTGAAGAACACTGATGGCTACGACGATATGCGTAAGAAGATGGCGGCTGATGGTGCATACACAGCTATCACCTCTAAGGATGAGGAGGGCAACGCTAAGTACCACATCGGCGACGATAAGAACGGCAATCGCATCGACATCGACATCGAGTACTTCGGTGTAACAGTAGGTAGCCTCGAGAAGGTTAGCCTCGATGGTAGCTGGGAGGATCAGCGTTCAAAGCAGTAGCGATGAGCCCAACAAACAAGAGCTATGTGTCCATTCAACTACCGTTGGGTGGACACTCTTTTTCAGGCGCGGAGCTTGAGAAGATAGAGGTCGATGGTAGCACCCACATCCTCGCCATTGTGGATAGCGCCAAATGCGTCGTCGCGCCTCGCGAGCTGCTCAACGAAGAGAGCCTCGACGTGCACCTGCGCGCCATGGGCGTGATGATGGAGCGCGATGAGGTTGCCGTATGCAGCGATGAGGGCGATATTGTCGCCGTCATGGCACTCGATAGAGGGTGCTACGATATGCTGAAGGCGAAGTTCGCTAATAGAGTGCACTTCACTTCGCCACTGCTCGCCACCCCACTGCCCGAGCACGGCTCAGTACTCCACCTTAGCGGCAACAACCTCTATGTGCGTGTGGTGAACAACACTCTGCAGCTGATGGATGTGGTGAGTGTCGAGAGCGATGGCGACATACTATACACCCTGGAGCAGATAAACAGCGTGCACCAGATATATAATATGTACGCGCGCGCGGAGGGCGACACCCAGCGACTACTCAAACTATGTAAGAAACAGTTCAAAAACTTAGAGGTATGCGAATAATAAGCGGTAAATATCGCGGTAGGACAATCACCCCACCACGCAACCTGCGTGCACGCCCCACGACCGACTTTGCGAAGGAGAACCTCTTCAACGTCCTTGGCAACATCGTCGATTTCGAGGAGTGCGACGTTCTCGACCTATTCTCGGGCACTGGCTCGATAAGCTATGAGTTCGCCTCACGCGAGGCGCGTAGCGTAACGTCGGTGGAGATAAATAGCGTGCACCACAACTTCATTCGCAACACGGCACGCGAGCTCGGCTTTGAGAATTTCTACGCTGTGAAGGCTAATGCCTTTCTCTATTTGAAGAGCTGCTCGAAGCAATTCGACATAATCTTCTCGGATGCACCCTACGATTTGGAGGGTAGCGCAGAGATTATCGACCTTGTGTTTGGGCAAAACCTCCTCCGCGAGGATGGATTTCTTGTTTTTGAACACTCTAAGGAGTATAATTTCTCGGAACACCCAAAGTTCTGGCAGCAAAGGAGTTACGGCAGTGTGCAATTTAGTTTCTTCAAAAAAGATTAATTTTTTTGAAGAAAAGTTGCGAAAAAATTTGCAGAATAAAAAAATTGTAGTACCTTTGCATCGCAATCAAGAGATAAAGGGTTGCAAGTTCTTAAAATGGTGCGTTAGTTCAGCTGGTTAGAATACGTGCCTGTCACGCACGGGGTCAGGGGTTCGAGTCCCCTACGCACCGCCAGAGAGGAAGATCGAGAGGTCTTCCTTTTTTTGTGTTTGGGTGTGAGGGAAGAGTAATTGCCCTGTCACACCTGTCACACCTGTCACACCTGTCACACCTGTCACACCCCTGTTACTATGTGACAGTGTTACTGTCTTACTGATATATATGGCTATGTAAATAGCGTTATATATGGCTGTAGCTACGGTTAGATATATTAACATACTGATATAGATGATTAAGGAGCTTAAGGAGTATAATGAGCTTAAAGAGTGATTATCTCTCTAAACTCCCTAATCTCCTTAATCTCTCTATCTGACGATGCCCAGGGCACAGCGGAACTACCCACGCTACATAGCTCGCTTGTTACACAGTCACG
>JAZSBD010000038.1:0-8537 GCA_045602255.1 Alistipes sp. | reverse complement strand
TCTCCTCCTTAGTCTTACGAGGACGCTGTGGAGCAAGAACAACCTTCTCCATCATCTGACCAATACAACCATCAGCAAGGATCATAGCTGGGTTACGATACTTGAATGCAAGCTCGAATGCGTCAGCTACGAAGTCGTGCATCTCCTGTACTGAGTTAGGAGCCAATACCATAAGATGGAAGTCACCGTGTGCACCACCCTTACATGCCTGGAAGTAGTCAGACTGTGATGGCTGGATAGTACCAAGACCTGGACCACCACGCTGGCAGTTAACGATAACACATGGAAGCTCAGCACCTGCAAGGTAGCTCAAGCCCTCTGACATAAGGCTGATACCAGGTGATGATGATGATGTCATCACACGCTTACCTGTAGCTGCACCGCCATACAACATGTTGATTGATGATACCTCAGACTCTGCCTGAAGAACAACCATACCTGTAGTCTCCCATGGCTTCTCCTCCATGAGGGTCTCCATAACCTCCGACTGTGGAGTGATAGGGTAGCCGAAATAGCCGTCGCAACCGTAGCGAATTGCTGCGTGAGCAATCACCTCGTTGCCCTTCATAAGTTTTACCTCTTTCTCTGCCATAGCTTACTCGAATTTTTGGCGATACACCGTTAGACAACTATCCGGACAGATGATAGCGCATGATGCGCAACCGATGCAATTATCCGGCTCAACCATCATAGCGAAGGGATAACCCTTGCCGTTTACCTCGTTCGATAAACCGAGTGTAGTAGTAGGACATGATGCTACGCACACGCCACAACCCTTACAGTGCTCAGTATCGACGACAACCATTCCTTTGATTTTTGCCATACGACTGTAATTTTATTGATTGTTAATAGTTTTGGTTTGTTGTTATTGTATTGGAGCGCCACCATACCTATATATATAATATAGTGGCACCCCGCAACGTTTCTCTTTACTTAATCTCCCAAGTCTGACCTGAGCGCAACAAGTCATCAACACACTTAATCTTTGCTGATGCCTTAACCTGCTCTACCTGCTCGGCAACCTTGATATCGTAGACGTTCTCGTCGTCAACATCGCGGATGACACCCACTGCCACTGGGTACTCAGGGTACTTCATAGCTGCAAGCATTGAGTGAAGAGTGGTATCTGCACACTTAGCATCGTGTGTCAACACATCGTCGATGGTGTAGCCATCCTCGCCGATGGTAACAGCCTTGAGGCGCATATTCTCGAATACAAGACCCTTGGCGTTATCCTTGCCGAAGAGCATCTTCTCACCATGTACAAGGTGGATGGTGTTCTGCTCACGTGTAGCCTTGTCACCAGCAAACAATGCGTGGGTCTTATCGTTGAATATCATACAGTTAACCAACGCCTCGGTAACAGCCATACCCTTATGCTTTGCAGCAGCGAGCAAGCACTCCTTAGTTAGGTTAAGCTCCTGGTCGATAGTACGTGCGAAGAATGTACCCTTAGCACCGATAACCAACTCACCTGGGGTGAATGGCTTCTCAACAGTGCCGAAAGGCGATGTCTTAGTCACCTTACCGAGCTTTGTGGTAGGTGAGTACTGACCCTTTGTAAGACCGTAAATCTCGTTGTTGAACAAGATTACGTTGAGGTCGATGTTACGACGGATAGCGTGGATGAAGTGGTTACCACCGATAGCCAACGAGTCACCGTCACCTGTGCATACCCAAACAGAGAGGTCTGGGTTAGCAGTCTTGATACCTGTTGCAATAGCATTCGCACGACCGTGGATGGTGTGGAAGCCGAAGGTCTTCATATAGTAGATGAAGCGTGATGAGCAACCGATACCTGATACGAATGTGAACTTGTTATGTGGCTTACCCAAGGCATCTGCAACCTCAGGCATGGTGCGCTGCACAGCATTCAAAATGGCGTGGTCGCCACAACCGGGACACCACTTTACCTGTTGATCGCTCTTGAAATCAGCGGGTGTGTACTTAAAGTCTGCCATAGTTTTCAATTTTTAAGTTATTTGTGGTGTACTAATTACAACATTGAGTTTACCTTATCCTTAATCTCGATAACGGTGAATGGCTGACCCTCAGTCTTGCCATAAGACTCGATTGTGATATCCTGGAACTGCTGACGGAGATAGTTAGCAAACTGACCCTCGTTGAGCTCGCATACCACAACCTTCTTGTAACGCTTTAGGATGTCGTGAACGCCCTTCTGCAATGGGTAGATATAGTTGAAGTGGAGGTGTGCCACTGACTTACCCTCATCCATCAACTGCTTAACAGCGCTGTGGAGGTGACCGCGAGTACCGCCCCAACCAACAACCAATACATCTGCCTCATCTGCACCAAATACCTGCAACTCTGGCAACTCCTCAGCAACAAGCTCAACCTTGCGCTTACGTGTTGTTACCATCTCCTGGTGGTTCTTAGGATCGTGAGAGATGCTACCCTTGATGTGATCCTTCTCCAAACCGCCGATACGGTGCTCCAAGCCCTCCTTACCTGGGAATGCCCAGCCGCGTGCGAGCTTCTCGTTACGAGCATAAGGCATGAACTCACCCTCTGGGCGTGGCTCTACGACAGGAGGCACGATAGCAGGGTAGTCAGACATTGATGGAATCTTCCATGGCTCAGAGCCGTTGGCGATGAAACCATCCGATAGCAATATAACAGGTGTCATGTGCTCCATAGCGATCTTACCAGCCATGAATGCATAGTGGAAACAGTCGCTTGGTGATGAAGCTGCGATTACAACCATAGGACACTCACCGTTGCGACCATATAGTGCCTGGTTGAGGTCGCTCTGCTCGGTCTTTGTAGGAAGACCTGTTGATGGACCACCACGCTGTACGTCAACAACGACCAATGGAAGCTCTGCCATAACTGCAAGACCCATAGCCTCACTCTTGAGTGAGATACCAGGACCTGATGTTGTTGTCACGGCGAAGTTACCAGCATATGCAGCACCTATAGAGGTACAGATACCTGCAATCTCATCCTCTGCCTGTACGGTCTTCACGCCGAGATCCTTGCGCTTAGCAAGCTCCTCGAGGATTACGGTAGCAGGGGTGATAGGGTATGAACCGCAGAAGAGTGGAAGACCAGACTTCTCAGATGCGGCGCAGAAGCCCCATGCTGTAGCGGTATTACCATTGATTGAGCGATATACGCCCTTATCGAGCTCCGCTGCAGCTACGGTATAGTTGTTTGCAAACTGGTGTGTGTTAGCTGCATAGTTGTAACCAGCCTCGATAACCCTCTTGTTAGCCTCAGCAACAGCAGGGTTCTTCTTTGCGAACTTAGAGTCGAGATACTGCTTAGCGTAGTCATCTGGACGGTTGTACATCCAGAATACGATACCCAAGGCGAACATGTTCTTACACTTAACAATAGCCTTGTTATCCATGCCGCTATCCTTCAACGCCTCCTTAGTCATTGTTGTGATGTTAGGAATAACGACGTTGTAGTCCTGGAGGTTGAGCTCAGCAATTGGGTCCATTGTCTTGAAGCCAGCCTTTACGATGTTGTCCTCGGTGAGTGTGTCGCCATCGAGGATTACGGTAGCCGATGGCTTCAACCACTTGCGGTTAGCAATAAGTGCTGCTGGGTTCATAGCAACGAGTACATCGCAGTAGTCACCTGGGTTGTCAACGCGCGATGCGCCAATATGCACCTGGAAGCCAGATACACCTGCAACAGTACCCTGAGGAGCACGAATCTCTGCTGGATAGTCGGGGAAGGTAGAGATACCATTTCCGAGCAGTGCTGATGTGTCCGAGAAGAGTGTACCGGTGAGCTGCATACCGTCACCTGAGTCACCCGAGAAACGGATAACCACATCCTGCAACTGCATAGCATTTACATTGTTCATGGTAGTGAAGTTTGTAGTTTGATATTTAGTTATTATATTAATTCAAAGCCAATTAGGAGTCGACACTATATACGACCCCATAATTTCATACAAATATACAAAAAATAATCTTACGATGTACCAAAAATGTGAAATATTTTTCAAAAGTGAAAGGTGAAAAGTAAGGTGTGCTTCGCACGAGATATATTCAGGGGCGTGGGAGTGATAGGATTAATGGGAGCAATGGGATTGCTTGCGCGTGAACGGAATGGCTCTCGCTCATTATCGTTCCTATCAAGCGAAGCGGACCTATTATTCCTATCACTCCTATCAAATAAAACGCCCCTTAGACCCCTCAGACCCCTCCTCAATTGCTCCTGTGGAGCAAGGGTGGGAATAATGAATTTAGGGAAATTAGTGAAATTAAGGATATTAGTTATTTTGCTTTAAACTCCTTAACTTCCTTAACTTAATCGCTCCATCGGAGCGAAGCATTACTAATTACTCACTACTCACTACTAATTAAAAAAGGTCCACCCCGCAGGGTAGACCTTCAAGTATATTAGGATTGGTATCTACTACTTCTCCTTCAATGCTGCGTGAGCTGCAGCAAGGCGTGCGATAGGCACACGGAATGGAGAGCAGCTTACGTAGTTCAAGCCAGCATAGTGGCAGAACTCTACTGATGATGGCTCACCACCGTGCTCACCACAGATACCACACTTCAAGTCTGGGCGTGTTGTGCGACCCTTGAATACAGCCTCGCGTACGAGCTGACCTACACCATTGCGATCCAAGATCTTAAATGGATCATTCTTGAGGATGTTGCGCTCAAGGTAGATAGGCAAGAACTTAGCGATATCGTCGCGTGAGAAGCCCAAGGTCATCTGTGTAAGGTCGTTAGTACCGAATGAGAAGAACTCGGCAACCTCAGCAATCTGGTTAGCGGTAACGGCAGCGCGTGGAACCTCGATCATAGTACCTACGAGGTAGTCGATGCGGTCGTTACGCTCAGCGAATACTGCCTCAGCTGTCTTGTCGATAACGTTCTTCTGGTAGCGCAACTCCTTGTGGTTACCTACGAGTGGCACCATAATCTCAACCTTTACAGGTGTGCCCGAAGCCTTAACGTTCATTGCTGCCTCGATGATGGCGCGTGCCTGCATCTCGGTAATCTCTGGGTATGTGTTACCGAGGCGGCAACCACGGTGACCAAGCATTGGGTTAACCTCGTGCAAAGCCTCAACCTTAGCTACAACCTTCTCGAATGGGATGCCCATAGCATCAGCCATATCGCGCTGGTCCTTCTCAGTGTTAGGAGCGAACTCGTGCAATGGTGGGTCCAAGAGACGTACGATAACTGGGTAGCCGTTCATAACCTTGAACAAGCCCTCGAAGTCACCACGCTGCATAGGCAACAACTTAGCCAACGCTACGCGACGACCAGCCTCATCGTCAGAGAGAATCATCTCGCGGATAGCCTTGATACGGTCACCCTCGAAGAACATGTGCTCTGTACGGCAAAGACCAATACCCTGTGCGCCGAAAGCAAATGCCTGCTCAGCATCGCGTGGAGTATCTGCGTTGGCACGAACGTTCATCTTAGAGTACTTACCTGCAAGCTCCATCAACTGACCGAAGTCACCATCAAGGTTAGCAGCCTGTGTAGCCACCTGACCGAGGTAAACCTCACCTGATGAACCGTTCAATGAGATCCAGTCACCCTCCTTGATTGTGTGACCGTTGATCTGAATAGTGCGAGCCTTATAGTCAATCTCCAACTCGCCGGCACCTGATACGCAGCACTTACCCATACCACGAGCAACAACGGCAGCGTGTGATGTCATACCGCCACGAGCTGTAAGGATACCTGCTGCATCCAACATACCCTTCAAGTCCTCTGGAGATGTCTCGATACGAACGAGGATAGCCTTCTGACCTGTTGCGTTGAGGTGCTTCTCAGCGTCGTCAGCGAAGAATACTACTGGACCAGTAGCTGCACCTGGAGATGCTGGAAGACCCTTTACCAATACCTTAGCGCTCTTGATAGCCTTCTTGTCGAATACTGGGTGGAGCAACTCGTCGAGCTTCTCAGGCTCGCAGCGCAATACTGCAGTCTTCTCGTCGATAAGACCCTCGCGGAGCATATCCATAGCAATCTTCACCATTGCGGCACCTGTACGCTTACCGTTACGGCACTGCAACATCCATAGCTTGCCATCCTGGATTGTGAACTCGATATCCTGCATATCTGTGAAGTATGTCTCAAGGTGCTGCTGGATGCCATTGAGCTCGGCATATACCTCTGGCATAACCTCCTCCAATGATGGGTACTTCGTTACGCGCTCCTCCTCAGAGATATTCTGAGCAGCTGCCCAACGCTTAGAACCCTCGATGGTAATCTGCTGTGGGGTGCGGATACCAGCCACAACGTCCTCGCCCTGTGCGTTGATGAGATACTCACCGTTGAAGATGTTCTCACCAGTAGCGGCGTCACGAGAGAAGGCAACACCTGTTGCTGAGTTCTCGCCCATGTTACCGAATACCATCGCCTGAACAGATACTGCTGTACCCCACTCCTCAGGGATGTTGTTGAGCTTGCGATAGAGGATAGCGCGCTCGTTCATCCATGAACCGAACACTGCGCAGATAGCACCCCAAAGCTGCTCCCAAGCGCTTGTTGGGAACTCCTTGCCGGTCTGCTTCTTCACTGCTGCCTTGAAAGCTACTACGAGCTCCTTAAGGTCCTCAGTTGTGAGGTCGGTATCAGCCTTGATACCGCGCTTCTCCTTCTGTGCCTCGATGATAACCTCGAATGGGTCCTGGTCCTCCTTAGATACAGGCTTCATGTCGAGCACTACGTCGCCGTACATCTGTACGAAACGACGATATGAGTCCCATGCAAAACGTGGATTGCCCGATAGCTTGGCGATAGCCTCCACAGCCTCGTCGTTCATACCAAGGTTGAGGATAGTATCCATCATACCTGGCATTGATGCGCGAGCACCTGAACGTACTGATACCAACAATGGGAGTGTAGTGTCGCCAAACTTGCGACCTGTAAGGTTCTCGATGTTCTTGATAGCTGCCTCTACCTCAGGGCGTAACAACTCGATAACACGCTCCTTACCCTCCTTGTAGTACTCAGAGCATACATCTGTGGTGATGGTGAATCCTGGAGGTACAGGAATACCAATAAGGTTCATCTCGGCGAGGTTGGCACCCTTACCACCGAGCAACTCTCGCATCTTGCCATTACCCTCAGCCTCTTTGTTGCCGAAGGTATAGACACGTTTTACATCTGCCATAATCTTTTGTTTTATAATTAGTTAATATGATAATTGTTACAAAAACCAGTTCAATATGAACCATTTCATATCGAATAGCCTACAAAATTAAGCAAAATATTTTAAAAAAACAATATTTCGCAGCCTCTTCTCTGTAAATAAGTGAAAACTTTTCGCCGCCCACGCCCCCTCTTTTGCTCCGTTGGAGGACGATATTTGTATATTTGGAAAATATTCGGTAGCTTTGCACCTCTTTGTAATTATAAAGGTCGGGTATGGATAACAGTACTAAGATTGATGTTGTTGTTACGTGGGTCGATGGCGATGACCCTCGCCATAGAGCTAAGCGTGAGCAGTTTGGCAATGCACAGATTGCAGGGCGCGAGGATGTGGGTGGCGTCACACGCTTCAGGAGCGTTGGCGAGATACTCTATTGCATCGCATCAATCAACCGCTTTGCTCCGTGGGTCAATAAGATATATCTCGTCACCGATGAGCAAAATCCCAATATCGACGATGATATAGCACGACTCTTCCCCGAGGGTCATATCCCGATGGAGATTGTCGACCACAAGACCATATTCCGTGGCTATGAGGAGTATCTGCCTACGTTTAACTCCATATCCATAGAGTCTATGACGTGGCGCATACCGGGTCTTAGCGAGCGCTTCATCGAGTTCAACGACGACCTTATCCTCGCTGCCCCTACAACGCCTGAGGACTTCTTCACGCCCGATGGTGGGGTGGTATGCTATGGCGATAGACGTCTTTCGACCTTCGTTCGCCTCAGCCGTATATTAAAGTATAGGGGTGATGGCACCAAGCGTGTGTCGTTCAAGGAGTCGATGCTCAATGCCACGAAGCTTGCTGGCAGTGGTTGCCACTTCATAAAGCTTCACCACACGCCCAAGGCGCTACTTAGGAGTATCTACGAGGAGCACTACGCGCAGCACCCCGACCACCTGACGCGTAATATTGCCCATCGCTTCCGCCATGCCACGCAGTATAACCCCGAGGAGATGCAGTATCTGAAGCTCTACAGGGATGGTCGCTGCCTCTTGCGCAGTGTTGAGGACAACCTCTTCTACTTCATGGGCAACGATGATATGGGCTATCTGCAGAGGAAGCTATCGCTCTTTACGGCGCAGAGCACTAAGAAGTTCGGCTGCTTCAACTCTTTAGACAAGGTGTCGGAGGAGGGACAGAAGATGGTCATCGACTGGATAGAGCGCCGCATAGGCATTAAGGGATGTTCTATAAATTAGTAAAAAAGTATTCGTTGTATTAGGAGTTTCTATTTCGGCTGCTTTTGAATGTAGAAGTTGTTTTGAATTTTATTAAATAAGTTTTCTCTTTTTCCATGTCGGTTTCGGTCTCTTTGAGTCTCTTTTCGGCATCTTTCCATTTGAGATACTTGAAAATAGCCCGCTATT
>JAZSBD010000037.1:0-14151 GCA_045602255.1 Alistipes sp. | reverse complement strand
GGCCCCTCGGGCGGTGGTAAATCGACCCTCTCGGAGCTTATTCCGCGCTTCTATGACCCCACGAAGGGTGAGATTCTAATCGACGGAGTGCCCCTTTCGGACTATTCGCAGCAGAGCCTGCGCGCACACATGAGCATCGTCGCCCAGGAGACCGTGCTATTCAACGATTCGATCGAGGAGAACCTCAAAATGGGTAAGGCAGATGCCACGCACGAGGAGATCGTGGCCGCAGCGCGCATTGCCAATGCCGACGAATTTATCGAGCAGACCCCCGAGGGCTATCAAACCAACATCGGTGACCGCGGAGCGAAACTTTCGGGTGGTCAGCGTCAGCGACTCTCGATTGCCCGTGCCGTGCTGAAGAATCCCGAGATTCTGATCCTCGACGAGGCCACCTCGGCCCTCGACACCGAGAGCGAAAAGTTGGTGCAGGATGCCCTGAACAAACTGCTCAAGGGCCGTACGTCGGTCATCATTGCCCACCGTCTGTCGACCATCCAGGGAGCCGACAAGATCATCGTCGTCTCCGAGGGTAAGATTGCCGAGCAGGGCACACACGACGAGCTGATTGCACTCGGCGGCATCTATGCTCACCTGATCGAGATGCAGAGCTTTTCGTAGCGGTCGGATAAAATTCGGCCCTCAAGATCAAAATTGGCACAACCAAAGGATTGGTTGTGCTATTTTTTTCTTATCTTTGCTCCTTAAAGAGAATTACGCAAAATTTACGATATGAAATTCAACGAGTACAAAGGCTTGGATCTGGCCAAGATCGCAGACGAGGTACTGGCTCGCTGGGACGAGCAGCACACCTTCGAGAAGAGTCTCTCGACCCGCGAGGGACACCCCTCATTCGTATTCTTCGAGGGTCCCCCCTCGGCCAACGGTATGCCGGGTATTCACCACGTGATGGCACGCACGATCAAGGATGTCTTCTGCCGCTACAAGACGCAGCAGGGATTCCAGGTGCAGCGCAAGGCGGGTTGGGACACCCACGGTCTGCCCGTTGAGTTGGGTGTCGAGAAGAAACTCGGCATCACGAAGGAGGATATCGGCAAGAAGATTTCGATCGAGGAGTACAACCGTGCCTGCCGCGAGGCGGTGATGGAGTTCACGGGCGTGTGGGAGGATCTGACGCGCAAGATGGGCTACTGGGTCAATATGCAGGACCCCTACATCACCTACGACAACAAATATATCGAGACCCTGTGGTGGATGCTCAAGCAGCTCTTCGAGAAGGGTTTGCTCTATAAGGGTTACACGATTCAGCCCTACTCGCCGGCTGCCGGTACGGGCCTTTCGACCCACGAGCTGAACCAGCCCGGCTGCTACCGCGACGTGAAGGATACGACGATGGTGGCTCAATTCAAGATGGTCGATCCCAAGCCCGAGATGACGGCCTGGGGTACGCCCTATTTCATCGCCTGGACGACGACCCCCTGGACGCTGCCCTCGAATACGGCTCTTTGCGTAGGCCCGAAGATCGACTACGTAGCAGTCCAGAGCTACAACGGCTACACGGGTGAGAAGATCACGGTCGTATTGGCCAAGGCCCTGCTCTACAACCACTTCAACAAGAAGGCCGAGGGCCTCGCACTCGAAGAGTACAAGCCGGGCGACAAGCTCATCCCCTTCCGCGTGGTGGGCGAGTACAAGGGTACGGATCTCGTGGGCATGCGCTACGAGCAGCTCATCCCGTGGGTGAAACCCGTCGAGATGATCAGCGACAAGCAGTGGCAGGTGGCCTCGGAGAAGGCCTTCCGCGTCATTCCGGGCGACTACGTGACGACCGAGGATGGTACGGGTATCGTACACATCGCCCCGACGTTTGGTGCCGACGATGCCCAGGTGGCACGTGCTGCCGGTGTTCCGGCCCTCTACATGATCAACAAGCGTGGCGAGACGCGCCCGATGGTCGATCTGACGGGTAAATTCTACCTCACCGAGGAGTTGGACGAGGCCTTTGTCGAGCAGTGCATCGACACGGCTCTCTATGGCGACTATGCCGGTCGTTATGTGAAGAATGCCTACGACCCGCAGTTCAACCCCGGAGGCAAATACGACGAGCAGGCAGCCGCAGCAGCCGAGACGCTCGATGTCTATATCGCCATCCGCCTGAAGGAGCAGATGAAGGCCTTCAAGATCGAGAAGCATGTCCACAACTATCCCCACTGCTGGCGTACGGACAAGCCGGTACTCTACTACCCGCTCGATTCGTGGTTCATCCGTTCAACGGCCATGAAGGAGCGCATGATGACGCTCAACGAGACGATCAAGTGGAAGCCCGAATCGACCGGTACGGGTCGCTTTGGCAAGTGGTTGGAGAATCTGAACGACTGGAACCTCTCGCGTTCGCGTTTCTGGGGTACGCCGCTGCCGATCTGGGCAACGGAGGATCGCTCGGAGGTGCGTTGCATCGGATCGATCGAGGAGCTGATGGGCGAGATCGAGAAGTCGATCGAGGCCGGCCTGATGACCGAGAATCCCTACAAGAATTTCGTCGTCGGCGACATGTCGAAGGAGAACTACTCGACAGAGAACATCGACCTACACCGTCCTTATGTTGACAACATCGTGCTCGTATCATCTAAGGGCGAGCCTATGCGTCGTGAGCCAGACCTCATCGACGTATGGTTCGACTCAGGTGCCATGCCTTATGCTCAGGTACACTACCCATTCGAGAATAAGGAGGGCTTCGACCAGATATATCCTGCCGACTTCATCGCCGAGGGCGTGGATCAGACACGTGGCTGGTTCTACACACTACACGCCATAGCTACAATGTTGTTCGACTCAGTGGCGTTCAAGAACATCATATCTAACGGTCTTGTCCTCGACAAGAACGGTAATAAGATGTCGAAGCGTCTTGGCAATGCCGTAGATCCATTCGAGGTATTAGCAAAGTATGGTGCCGATGCAACACGTTGGTATATGATATCTAACTCACAGCCATGGGATAACCTTAAGTTCGATGTGGATGGTGTTGACGAGTGTCGCCGTAAGTTCTTCGGCACGTTGTATAACACCTACTCATTCTTCGCGCTATATGCTAATATCGACGGCTTCACAGGCGCAGAGGCTGAGGTGCCTGTTGCGGAGCGCCCAGAGATCGACCGCTGGATACTTTCGGAGCTTAACACCCTTGTTAAGGATGTTACTAAATATCTCGAGGACTACGACCCAACACCTGCGGCACGCTGCATAGACGCCTTTGTTAACGAGAACCTCTCTAACTGGTACGTGCGTCTTAACCGTAAGCGCTTCTGGGGTGGTGAGCTAACAACAGACAAGCTCTCAGCATACCAGACACTATATACTTGCTTGGAGACTGTGGCTATGTTGGCAGCGCCTATCGCACCATTTATCACCGACCGCATCTTCTGCGACCTCAACGCTGTGAGCGGTCGTCATACCGAGTCATCGGTACACCTTGCCGAGTATCCTAAGTGTAACGAGGAGCTTATCAACAGCGAGCTCGAGGCACGCACAGCACTATCACAGCAGGTATCGTCGATGGTTCTTGCGTTGCGCCGTAAGGTGAACATCAACGTGCGTAAGCCACTCTCTAAGATCATCATCCCAGTGTTGGACAAGGAGATGGCATCACGCATCGAGGCTGTTCGCGCCCTCATCATGAACGAGGTTAACATCAAGGATATCGAGCTCATCACCGACACCACAGGCATCATCACCAAGCGCATCAAGCCAAACTTCAAGACCCTTGGTGCTAAGTGTGGTAAGTATATGAAGCAGGTGGCAGCCCTCGTGGCATCGTTCTCTCAGGAGCAGATTGCCGCTGTTGAGAGCAACGCCGAGACCATCCTTAAGGTCGAGGATATGGAGTTCGTGACCACCGCTGCCGACTTCGAGATCACATCGGAGGATATGCCAGGCTGGTTGGTAGCCTCGGAGGGTAAGCTCACCGTAGCGTTGGATATCACCATCACCGAGGAGCTTAAGCGCGAGGGTGTTGCCCGCGAGCTTGTCAACCGTATCCAGAACATCCGTAAGGAGTCAGGCTTCGAGGTTACAGACAAGATCCGTGTTGAGATTGAGTCTACGGAGCTCACAGCACCAGCCATCGAGAGCTTCGCCGACTATATCGGCCAGCAGACCCTTGCCGTGGAGGTTAAGGCTGTTGCAACACCTCAGGGCGCCTTTGTTGTCGACTCCGAGATCGATGAGGCACCACTCAAGATTGCCGTTACCAAGGCTTAATCAGCCCCACGATAACAACCCAAAGAGTGCAGCCACCACGCTGCACTCTTTTATTATATATATAGGTAGAGAGAAATGAGTAGAGAGTTATTAGCAATTAAGGATGTTTGGATATTACACTAAATTCTTTAAATTCCCTAAACTCCTTAATCTCTCTATTTAATAATCCCCCATCACATCCGCAACCATATTTCTCTTTTTTTCTTAAGGGAGGTTCTATAAATTAGGTCGTGATGATTTTGAAGAGTATTTTGAGGATAGTTCTCAGCTCTTGTAAAGGCGCAATGCGAGCATTGTAACTGCGCAAAGATGAGAAATATGCCAAAATAAATTCAAAAGCAGCCGAAATATAATTTCCAAAGACAACGAAAACTTTTTTACTAATTTATAGAACATCCCTTAATAATATTTGCATATTTCATAATTTTTGCTTAACTTCGCTTATTAATGATGTATAACCGTACTAAAGACTACGATTATGGCTGAGGAGAAGACACGTTATAACGACGCCGAACTAGAGGAGTTCCGTCAGTTAATAGAGCAGAAATTGGCATCGGCACGCGCCGACTTCGATATGTTGCGCACAGCAACAAGCAACGAGAACGACACCGAAGACTCATCACCTACTTTCAAGGTGATGGAGGAGGGCGCTACAACACTCTCTAAGGAGGAGTATGGCCGCTTGGCACAGCGTCAGGCTAAGTTCATACGCAACCTTGAGATGGCATTGGTGCGCATCAACAACAAGACATATGGCATCTGCAAGACCACAGGCAAGCTCATCCCTCGCGAGCGTCTCTTGCGTGTGCCACATGCTACCGAGTGCATCGAGGCTAAGGAGGCACGCAAATAGCCTGGCATAAGCCTTACCGCCGCGACATTGTCGCACCATGGGGGAGGTATGCGCCATAATAAAAGTAATCCCGAGAGCAAAACTCCCGGGATTTACTATTTTAATGAGTAAAGAGTAGTGAGTAATATTTCGCTCCTGCGAAGCTATTTCTCACCTTTCAGTTTTTAGTTTTCACTTTGTCGTGTCTTACCCACGAACATCTCCCAGCCAGCCTCCACATCTTTCCAGTTTGCTGGGACGCCATTCTCCATCTCCGACATCGCGGCGACGATTGGAACCATATCGCGTCTGTGGTGAGTGTCGAGCGGCGTGTCGGTGCCAATGCCCGTGCGTTGCGAGACGAAGTCGATATAGGTGGATGTATAGTTCTCCGTGGGTGGGGCGTAGCGCATAAGCATCGTGCGTAGGGTGTTAAGCCCGTAGCGTCTGCGGTAGGTGTCCAGGAGTACGAACATTGCGCGGTAGCCATATACCATAGATTGAAACTCCTTAAACTCCTTGTCGCGAGAGGGGCGCACCTCCCCCTTGTAGTGCGCCGAGGAGCGGCGTATGTTGCCGGGGTTATTGTTTCTAAGACCTCGACTCATACTACACCTCCCCATCTATACGTCGTTTCACCCACTTGCCAAGCCACTCGAAGAGTGGAGCGCGGCTAATAGATGCGGCATTCTCGATGAACGACCACAGCTCGACACCGCATACGAAGCCGGTAAATAGGTTGGCAAGATTTAGGTGCATGAAGCTGAGGATATGCAGGTCGATGATCCATATGAGAACTATTGACATAAGCACAAAGCCGAGCTTCACCACCGTGCGCCACGCCTTGCGGCTCTCGAACCACCAGGCTCTGCCCTCGCGGCGCGCCTCGGTGCGTGAGGCGATAGTGCCGGTGATAAAGTCGATGACGATAAATGTCGTGGCGGCGATGATAAGTGGTGCTATGGGGCATAGCAGTGCCACAAGCGCGCCAACGAGAGCGCTAAAATATTTCAACAATATTTCCATAGATAAAACAGCGATTTAATGGGTTCTTCTCTGGGTCATATTCGGGGTAGTCGTCGCCATGGGCGTTAAGGTGGTCGCTCAGACGACGTGTGAGGGTTGACGCCTTTTCGCGTAGGGCGCGTAGGGTGGTGCGCAGGCGCTCGTTGTCGGCAGCTGTCGGGCGCTCATCATGGCAGGCTGCCGAGCGATGGTATGCCATCTGCTCAACGCCGTAGCGTGTCCACAGCGCTATGGCAGGGGCGACATAATTGTTCATAAGCGCCTCATACTCACCAGCCTCAAGGCGCTCCACAAGCTCCTCACCTAGCACGGGTGCTACATGGCGGCACTCCGCCTCGATGATATCGACATCGAGCACTATGGTCGAGGGAAGCAGCTCGGAGCTACTATATGCGAGGCGTAGAACATCGTCGGGTGTGATTAATCTCTTCATGGTTACTCTATTGAACGGATGTTATACTTTGTTATCTGTGCAAGGTAGAGCTGCTGCTCGGGGTCGTTCTCGTCATACTCCAAGCCATCGGCCTTGCGTGCCTCCCAGACTCTCATATAGAGAGGCTTAGAGCGTGTCGGTGGGCGGTTGACAATGGCCAGCGACGAGGCGTCGATGCCCATAACGCTCCTCAATATTGCGCGTATAGGCTCCAAGAGCTGCTCCTGCTCGCTTAGTATCACGGTGTTGAGTGCCACCTCATACTCGTGTAGGATGCGCTCTGTCGAGAAGCCCGACGAGTAGTCCAGACCCGAGAGCGAGCGAAACCACGAGTGAGCAACGATGAGGTCCGACTCCGACTGCTCGTGTAGCGACTGCCAGTCACCATCCGAGGAGGTGTTGATGGGGATGAACTGTGAGCTATCGCCCTCGCTCTTGTCGCGGATGACAAAGAGCACCTGACCAGGTTGCCCTGCGAAGCGCTCCTCGGCGATGCGTGCCAAGCGATCTGCCTCCGCCTCGCTGCCCACGACATTGTCGAGCATCATAATGCCCGAGAGTTGGAACGAGTGGTTTATACGCGATATGTTCCACTTGTCGGTCTTGTAGATTATGGCGGCAGCATTAAGACCTGCGATGTAGGGTGCTACGCCATAGTGCGAGAACATAGGTTCATAATCCTTGTAGTGGACAACGCTGCGGAGTGTGCCATCCTCCTGCGCCTCAAATGCTGGGTATAGCGGCAGCGTATGAGCCTCCGCGGCGTTGTAGGCTGCCCAGTTGTGGTGCATGACGACATGCTCAGAGTCGCGAGCAAGGCGGCAAGTGGAGGCGTCGATGTGATAGAGCGACAGGAAGGAGTGGTTGCTATCTGTCACCACCTCCATAAAGGCGTTGCCAAACATCGCCTCATCGAGAGCCAGGCGTGCTATGACGCTACGCAGGGTGTCACCGCTGCCATTTGCGCGATTGACGAGCTGGCAGAGGATGGGGCTTGTGTCGTCGAACGAGAGACCCTTGCCAGCAATGTAGTCAGCCTTATCGTTGATGATGCGTCGGTGTGCTGTTGAGTTACGCGCCATGAGCGACAACGCATAGGGGAGCATATTATCCTCGCCCCAGCGCCACACCTTGTCGATATGCTTCGCCCCGCCCGCCACCGAGCCCAGGAGGGGCTCGGCGAGGTTTGAGGTGGCGACTATGCGCGTGGTAATACTCTTTTCAGACATAGCCATAGGGTATTAATTAGTTGATGGTTGTGGTGATTACAAGCTCCTCATCCAAGATCTCGCAACCCGCCATGAAGGTAGCTCGCTGGCGATTCTCCATCTCGTCGGGATTATACCACATACGCACCTCCGAGCCAGGGTAGTCGCTCGTATTCACCGCCATGGCGAGGTTGCGGCTATCGGTGAGCAAGCAGAATGTTGTCTGCGTAATGGAATTGGTAGGGAGGATGTGCGAGATATGCATATCCACGATCTTAATACCGTGGTACGACAGCTCACGACGACCCGTAATCATGTCTGTGTAGGCGTGGTCATTGCCCATCTTATCGAGATACTGCTCATAGGCCTCGTAGATGTCCGTAGTGACATAGTAGGTGAGGTGTCCCTCCGCCTTGAGGTTCTTCAAGCGTGGTTTGGCCATCGACCACATGGTGTCGAAGAGCGTGGTGATATTCTCAGGCGTTACATCATCCTTGCTGATATTCGCGGACTTGCATCGATAGGAGTTAGCCTTCTTGATGAAGCCATCGAAGAGGTTGTAGGTGTTGCCGCTCGTGTCACCAATCCACATAAGAACGCGTAGGCTCTCGGCAATTGCCGTGCGGAACATCTCTGTCTCTGCCTGCTCAAGCTCTGTGCCTGTGAGGTCATCGAGGCTAACATCCGCCCTGCCTGTGATAAGCTCATAGACCTGATTAAAGTAGTCCGATGCCGAGAAGCCGACCTCTGCCTTCACCTTGTGAAGAGAGATGGTCTTCTGCTTGCGGTCAGCAGTGTTGCCTCCATTCCAGCCTGGCGAGTATGGGCGGAGGACGTTTGTCTGTGGACTCCATAGCTGGATTGTTGTAGGAACTGGCATGTTGTAGAGCATGCGGATGCCGAGCTCAGGGGCGTTAGCGCCGCTCACGATTGGGCGGAAAAAGATTGTCTCAAGGTCGCGACCAGTGTAGGTCTTAGGATTTTCAATAAGTCCCATAATGGTAAAAGTTTTAGATGTTAATAAAATGATTATTTTTGAAGCTGTCTAACAAGGCTGCTTTGTCGTTACGCTCGCTCTCAAAATGCTCATTTACGCCGAGTAAACTGCGCTTTTTCGAGCTTCGCAGCGTTGCGATTAAGGCGAGAACAGAAATATGTTTACATGTTTTTGTCGAGCCGAAGCAACGAAAAGGAACTTAAGCCTAAAATCAGCTCTTGTTATACAACTTCTGAGCAAGAGGATTGACTTTTTAGATACTATCTGTAGCGAATAGAGCGAGCATCCTCGGCATATGCCTTGTCGCGAGGGTTGTTTGGCGCCTCGGTGGGCGATGGGTCCTCTATCTGCTTGAGCCTTGTTGGCTCTGCGCCTCGCTGACCCTCATCAAAGGCGATTGCCGAAGTCTCGGCCATAGCCGTAGGAAGCGCCGTGTGGTGATCATGAGGGATGTAGTTGATGTCCCCCTCGGGTGCCGGTGTGGTGTCGGCACTCTCTATGCCTATGGCCTTAAGAAGAGCCTTTACCCCATTGCGTGTGCGCTCGATAAATGTTGGGCTCTCCGCGGCGTTGCCGTCGCTTATTAGTCTATCGACAAGACCCTCGGCGATTGCTTCTGCCGGAGATAGCCATCTGCCACGACCACCATTCTCGGACATAAGGGTGGCGATGTCCTCGGCGTTGCGCCCTGAGCGTGAGGCATATATCTCGGCAAGGCGTCTGTCAGTCTCGCGGAGCATCTCCACCTCTGCCTGCAGCTCCTCGGCATTACCCTCGGTTGAGCATAGCGAGTTGTGGATGAGGTAGAGCGTTGAGGCTGCAACCTCGCGACAACCCTCGCTGGCTGCCTGCGCCACGATTGTCGCCGCCGAGGCGGTATAGCCATAGCAGCGTGTGGTGATGTGTGCGCCTGTGGCCTTTAGTGCCTCATAGATGAGTATGGCGTCGTTGACGTCGCCGCCCGTGGAGCGGATGTTGACGATGATGGCGCTGTTTTTAATGTCGGCGATCGATGCCACCCTCTCTCGAAAGCGCTCGTAGGTGGCTACTCGGCTGTCAGGGCTATCGAACTGCCACTCTTCGCTCAGACCTATCGTCCCCTCGATGTCGATAGTCGTTGTACCGACATCGTTCTTAATTCTAATTGTTGAGTTCATCTTGATGTTAGTTTTTTTATGTTCCATATCGTATATGACTTTGCGCACCTTCTCATAGGAGCAGCAGAATGTTGTTGCCGCGAGTGTCATGGCATGGCACTTCCCATATCCTCGATGCATGAGAGTTGCTACACGATCGTATATCGCCCTATGCTCACAAGCCTTGATGTCGATCAGGTCGTTGTTAAGAAGTGTGCCGATGAGGCGTTCATATCGACCATAAGGGTGTGGCACGGTTTGCATACGACGCTGGGGGTTAGCGCTATTCATAATACTATGGAAGTTAGATTGTTAATCGGTTAGTGTACGTCGAAATCGACACTTTGCAGTGTAGTTTGTTGTGTCATACTCCTCGATGCCCAGGAGTGTGAAGAGTGATGTGCCATATTCGCTCTTTAGGCAGAAGCGAGAGCGGATATTTGCCCCCTCTGCGGCGGGGTCAAGTAGCGACAGGTACTCATCGGGGCGTAGCCTAACGGAGCATGAGAAGGTGCCGCGCTCCGATTCCTCGCGAAGCTCTCTATCGTAGTATTGATGTAGACCGACAAGGCTATCGCAATCCTCGAACGTGAGTGTCGCGTCTGCATTGGGCGAGTAGAACGATGCAAAGGGGTAGTGATGCAGGGTGTTGTATGCCTGCCAGCGCTCTTCGGGTGGCAGCTCGCGCAGTCCATGGTAGAGTACTATGCGAGGCTCTACGTAGTCGTTGGTGGCAATCACGTCGCGGTCGCCCACGGTGAGTATCTCGGCAGATGGGGCTGATGTGGTGCTCTCGGCGAGTGATACTATCGGCAGGAATAGCGGGTTTGCGATGGTCTGCTCTCCGACCTTGCTTCCATATCCCGGTGTGACGAATAGCCACTCGCCAAAGCTCTCACTCTCGCCCACCATGCGCTTAACAACGCCATCGCTTCCGGCATAGCGCAGGCGTATCTTCTCGAAGCAGTTGGGCACCCCCTCGTCATATCGCCACTCACCGCCAAGTTGCCTATCTCGCCAGTCGACTACCGGGCCATTGAAGAAGTGGTCGTAGGGCTCAATGTAGACGCTCTTCGATGGCTTGTGTGAGTAGATGCATAGGTTGAACATATGTATCAGTGCCTCAAGGATTTGCGACTGGTCTATGTTGTGGTGTGCGACATCCTCAAACCCAATTCTATCGCCATAGCCCACCGTGCCGCTAAATATAGGTCGCATATAGCAGCCGCTATGCAGGGTTATCTGCTGACCCTCGATGCCGCCACCAATATAGATATCGTTAAAGCGCTTGGGCGAGGAGGTGGTGACGCGCTCGTATGGTGTGCGTGCCGTGAGGGTTATCTCGCGCTCCAAGGTGCGTTCGACGTGCCCATCATAGAGTGCCCAGTCACCTTCGAAGAGGCGATATGTGCTATCCGTCGAGCTCCTGTAGTATAGCTTGGTCGAGCCTGGTGCATTGCTTGATGACACTACGCTACACTCCTCGCTCAGATTTTCGCCTATGCCCTCTAACTTGTATCTACACCCCTCCTTATGGTCGAATACAAAGAGTTTGTAGCTGGTAGCTGGGGCTATGGAGTTGCGTCTATCGACATATGGGTTTTGAAGCACCACGTCTATATCGCAGCCATTTGCAAGGTGGATATGGGATAAGCCCTTGAGGTGTCGACTTGAGATTATGGAAGCCTCGGTTGTGTAGTGTAGGAAGCACTCGAACGATACGCTAATCTCATGTGTCGGGGTGAAGATGGGCTCTCCCTTAACAAACCTTAGGCATCCTCCGTTGGAGTAGGCATCACTCAGGCTGTTCCCATCCTCATCCACTGCCGTTGATGCCGTCGTGTCGACTATCGCTCCGATGTTGTGCGCGACGCTCAGTGGTCCGCAGAGATTTACAATGCCGCTTTGTGGCGCTTGGATGGTGGTTGAGGAGCTACGATAGGCCTTGAAGCCCATGGCGCTCTCGGCGGCACTGCAATCTGTCGTGCGATAGGCTCCGCTCATCATCAGGCGGCTGAAGAGCTCGGAGTTCATGAAGTCGCTCCTTAGCGTATAGCCTCCACTATCCATGATCTTCTCTACAAGCGCTTTGATGGATATGAAGGGGTGGTAGTCCTGTGGCATGAGAATGTTCTCCACGGAGAATAGACCCGACTCTTTCGGCTTAGGGTAGCTATCTCGTTGCAAAGGCAGAAACTTCACTGCGCTATCGCTGCTCCACGATCGCTCTATGCTAGCTATGTCCAAGGTGTGGTCGCACGGGATATCGCTCTTGCTGAAGGGGGTGAGAGCCGCAAGTTTTGCCCACTCGGCACCTCCATCTCTGAGGCGTATGAGATAGCTGTGGTACGTGCCCTCCGAGAGTGTGGCTACGAGTGTGGCACTACCCTCAAATACCGTGGTGCCATCTATGGTGAGCTTCGCCTCGTGGGGCTTGTCGTTGAACGATGTGTGGCGGTGCATATCCGCGGCGTGCCCCATGACGGTCTCTATCTCGGGTGTGCTCGCCACCTCCACTTCAATATCCACTCCCGAGCGCCATGCGTTGATATCCTTGAGTTCGGTGGCGTTGTACGAGGGCATTATAGGGGTTGTGCTGAGGGGCTTCGCCTCAACGCCGTCGATATATAGGTGTATCATCGTCTACCTCCTTTCCATTGCTGCTCTATGTCGATGCACATTTGTCTTAAACCACCGTGGTTGTCAAACTCGACGTGGCGCTCCTTCAGCTTTATCGGGATAAACACCCCATCCTTGATTGCGAATACTCGTGGCGAGAAGACAATCTCCGTAAGGCGCTCCATATGCTCGGGTATCTCGTATGCGGAGCATAGGCGGTAGTTTACCGTGGCGTTCCGTAGCATCGAGTAGTGCTCCGATGGGAGGTTGTCGTCCGATGCGATCTTAGCGTCGTAGCTTCGGCGTATGCCCATGGGGAATGTGTAGGTCTCCACCCCGCCATCCATGTTAAACCAGGCAATGCACCACCCCTTGTCGCCGTAGTCAACAACGCTATACTCAAGCTCGGCAAACCTCTGCTTATCGTTGTTTATGGTTATATTGATGCTCTCGGTATCCTCTGGATAGATAGATGATGGGATGACAATATCCATTGGCGTGCCTGTCGGTTTTGCATTAAATTTCATGTTTGATCTCCCCTGCAAGGTCTTGAACGTAACGCTCAACACCATGTTCTGAGTTGCGAGGAGGGTTAGTATAATAGGCTCATTGGCTGCTATTGTACGTTTGCTTACCGCTCGGCTGATAAAGTGTGGCGCGGAGGGGTTATAGGGAGCATGAAACAGTGATACGTATTGAGAGGCCACTCCATCTACCAGCAGTCGAGCACGTTGCGCCGAGCGCGAGGGGGTGATTGTAACGCTATCGCCGATGATGGGTGGTAGATAGCTAAACTCTCTTAGGTATGGGGCGATATCAACTTCGGCACATGTCACACCGTAGAGTTTACGTTGAGCAATACTTTGAGTCTCTGTGGCTATCTCGAGTGTTAGGTCCGTGGGGGCGCTCTGCTCTGTGTCGAACCCAAAGCGTAGAGTCTCGTGCCATGAAGAGCCATTTTGAGGGATTGATGTAAATATCATAATTCAATTATTTAATAGTGTGATTTGTACCATGTTGCTGCACCATGCGCCCTGCGGTAAGAAAGGGATATAAACGGCGCATAAAGTGTTTATAAGATTGGTGATAAGATGTTAATATGTGTTAATAGCTATATTCTATATGCTAATACACAATATATTACACTTGTTGATAGTACCGCAGAGCGCTTTGTTAAGAGTGTTGATTGGTGCTAATGATTATTGCGCCTTAACTATCGATTGACAGTGCAAATATACAACATGAAAATGCGTTTGTCAAGAGTTTAGGTTAAATTTTTTACAATTATTTTTAGTCCCAAAATCAAACCGTTTAACAATCATCGAGTTATGCTAATAGGAAAATTGAAAAAAAAATGTTATATTTGCGCGGATTATATTAAACGTAAGAGAAAACTATATATATCATGGCAGATAATTCAATCTTGATTCGCCTCGATGGCTTGCGCCTAAAGTACGAGGAGATAGGTCAGAAGTTGACCGACCCTGAGGTTATAGCAGACGTCAAGCAGTTTGTGCAGCTAACCAAGGAGTATAAGGAGCTTGAGCCTATTGTTGAGACCTCGGATCGTTTCCGCACGGCACTTGCTAACCTTGCTGAGGCAAAGGATGTCCTTGCTAACGAGAAGGACGAGGAGTTCCGCGAGATTGCACGCGAGGAGGTGGCTTCACTTGAGCCCGCTA
>JAZSBD010000036.1:0-51111 GCA_045602255.1 Alistipes sp. | reverse complement strand
AAGAACGTTTATTCAGGTTGTAATGGGTGCTCGCCAGATTGGCAAATCAACAGTTGTCAAGCAGGTACTCAAAGATCTATCACTGCCTTATCAGTTCTACTCTGCGGACAATGTTCCTGCCACCAATACTGCGTGGATTTCCAATTGTTGGGCAGCGACACGCAGTCTCAAAGAGAATAATGGCTGGGAGAGTGTCATCCTTGTAATTGACGAGATTCAGAAAATTGCTAATTGGAGTGAAGTTGTAAAAAAAGAGTGGGATGATGACACATTCCACGACCGAAATATTAAGGTATTGCTTCTTGGTAGTAGTCGTGTACTGCTGGAAAAAGGCTTGTCTGAGTCCTTGGCAGGACGGTTCGAAGAGATTCGCATGAGTCATTGGAGCTATAAGGAGATGAAAGAGTGCTTTGGCTTCACTGTTGATCAATATCTGTTTTACGGAGGCTACCCCGGAGCAGCAACACTGATTGATGATAGTGACCGTTTTGAGCAGTATATCCAGTCAGCGATTATCGATGCCACTATAAATAAAGATATCCTTATGGATACTCCAATCAGTAAACCTGCTCTTTTGAAACAAACCTTTGAACTTGGAGCTGCCTACTCCGGAAACCTGCTATCATTAAATAAAATGCTGGGCTCTTTGCAAGATGCAGGCAACACATCTACATTGGCTGGATACGTTAACCTGCTTAATGAGAGTGGTTTGCTTTGTGGCCTGCAAAAATATAGTGTTGATATGTCCCGCCGAAGAGCCAGTATTCCAAAGTTCCAAGTATATAACAATGCGTTAAAGATGGTGTACAGTCCTCTTACATTTGAGCAGGCTATTCTTGACCGTAAAGCGTGGGGACATATCTTTGAATCTGGCATTGGAGCATACCTTGTCAGCCAGGCATTTATTCATCGCTTTGAAGTGTTCTATTGGCGAGAGCGTAATGACGAAGTAGATTTTATACTTCAGAAAAAGGGCTCTATTGTGGCTATTGAGGTAAAGAGCAATGCTGAGAAAAACACAAACGGCTTAGAGAAATTCAGACAGATGTTTAACCCTAAGGCCTCGTTTATCGTTGGTGATGGCGGTATAGGAGTGGAGGAATTTTTATCAATGGATATCAACAAGCTATTTTAGCGATAGATATATGTAAACAACGGCTATAAAGATAATACGCACAGGAGAAACGGAATTTGTTGGCGAAGGAATACTGCTTGCGTGCCTTGATAGGCTAGAGGTAGAGAGAGTGTTGAGCGTTAGCCGTCGTCCGTGTGGCATTTCGCATTCCGAGATCGAAGAGTATATAGAGGGGGTTGCAATGCAATAATAAGCTGCGTAAAGTGCGGCTATTTCAAACATATAGTTAATGTCAGGGACATTGATGCACTATCGAAGTGATGTAAATAAAGTAAACTTTCATATATAGTAAGATAGGGGATATGGATATTACGCAAGAATTTTATAACAATATAGCTTCTCAATATGACAAGCTCTTTCAAGATTGGCAATCTACTATTCACGAGCAGGCAGTCATACTGAATAGAATATTCAATGATAATGGCTTCGACACAGCAGCTCATATTCTTGATTGTGCTTGTGGAATAGGAACCCAGTCCATAGGCCTTGCTGCGCTTGGCTATCGAGTGTCTGCTTCTGACATAAGTGCCGCAGAGATTATCGAAGCAAAGGAAAGGGCGAAGAAAAACAATGTTGACATTCGATTTGAGTTGGCTGACTTTCGTGGTTTGGCGGATAGGTTTTCAGAGCAATTTGATATTGTGATAGCAATGGACAACGCCTTGCCTCATATGCTTTCAAACAAAGATTTGGAGGCAGCAATCAAGAGCATAACGGAGCAAACCAAACCAAACGGAATAATCGTTGCCAGCATTAGAGATTACGATAGACTATTGGAGGAGAAGCCATCATACTCACCTCCTTACATATATAAGACAGACAAAGGACAGCGTGTCTGCTTCCAGACTTGGACTTGGAAGAATGACAATTATCATCTTGTGCAATATATCATCGAGGATGAACAGACGCTTCAAACAAGTAAATTTGAATGTGAATACCGAGCCGTCCGTAGAGAAGAACTCACCTCTATTTTTAGAGCTAATGGATGTAAGGAAGTGCAATGGAAGATGCCAGATGAGACAGGCTTTTATCAGCCGATTGTTATAGCAAGAAAATAACAGTAATGGCGACCGCCTCTTTATCATTATGCCAAAGCAGGCTGCGTGGATTGGTGGCTTTGTAAGCATTATAGAGGAGCAGAACGAGGGTAAGAAGTTCAGCGAGGCACAGATTGCCGAGTTGGAAAAGGAGTTTATGGAGACCTTCGAGACTTTCACTGTGATTTTGAGTTTGAGCAAGAAGTAAGAGAATAGTCTATACACAAAAATTGGTGCGTGTAGGGAACGATGTAGTCCCGTCACGCACCAATTTTGTTTAGGGAGGTTCTATAAATTAGGTCGAGTTGATTTTGGAGATTATTTTGAGCAGCTTTCTCAGCTATTCCGAAGGCGCGATGCAAGCATAGTAACTGAGGAAAGATGAGAAAGATGCCAAAATAAATTCAAAAGCGACCGAAACAAAATCTGCCGACAAAGACTAACTTATCTCCTAATTTGTAGAACATCCCTACACATACCGCATCAGCGGAAAATGCTCGATTTCAGAGCCGTACTTTCAAAACTGCTATACACATTTTACTCGCCCAAAAATGGACTTAACCACAACCTCCATGTAGTCTTCTATGCAGGATTTCGCTTTTTTCGTAAAAACAAACACTGAAAATCAATCAGTTAAAAATAAAATAATGGTTGCCTTGTTAGACAGCTTCATATTTATTAATCACCTCTACTTGTTCTACTCAAGCACCTCGCCGGCAGCCTCGCGCTGTGCGCGTGCCTCCTTACGAATCTTTAGAGGTGTCTTCTTCAGATACTTGCGACAGAAGAGCGCAAAGTGACCATGGTTTGTAAAGCCATACATCTTGATGATGCTCTTTAGTGGCACGTTGGTCTGCACGAGCAAACGCTCAATCTCCGTGATACGCTGCTTCTGCATCCAGCTATATGGAGTGTCATGGAACTCCTGCTTAAACATATTGTTGAAGTGCTGAATGCTGAAACCACAAATATCGGCAAGCTCCTCAACGGTCTTCACACGTGGCGCGTTATTACGCACGAGCGATGCAAACGACTGGTTACGATCGAAGAGGTTGTAGAACGTGCGTAGCTGAATCTGCTGAGTATAGAAGAACTTGAAGATAACGAACATCTCCTGAATCTTTGCACGGTGCAAGTGGTTACAGTGCATATCGTTCTGAAGATATATCATCTTACTACGCAAGAACAAACCGAGTGGCTCGTTGATGGCCACCTGCGTAAACTTATAGTTAATCTTCTTTATCTTGCCTACAATGCTGTTGAATGGTATCATGTCGCACATGGCACCCGCAGCAATAAAGTGCGCACGGATAATCTCGACATCGGTCACTGCCGTAATCTCATATTGATAGGCACGAAAGCAGAATACAAAATGTTTCTCGCGAACAGTATAATCTTTGCGCTCCTCAGAGTCAATGATTATATTTCCCGACATGAGAAATATCAAGCTATTGACATCGCCTCTTTGCACAATAAACTTCTCACCTGCCTTTAATGTTATATACTTAAAGCCCGCTTCAGGCTCAAGTGTATAGGAGTGACAGGTAGCTGGACAATGGTTTGACATACTCAAGTTAGTGTTTTTGGTTGTAAATTAATCTTTTATCGCAAAATATACCCATGCAAATATACGCAAAAAATTTAATTTTACAAGCATTTTATCCTATTTATATTAAAAAAATATGCAAAATATATCACTTTGGGGTCTTTTTAAGCGCTAAAAAGACCCCAAAGAAAATAATAAAAGCTATTTTTATAACGTGATTAAAATCGCCTAAGGTTCGAAATTACAGCGTAGCATAGGTGCTGGCTCACGCTTCGATTTAATATCGCCAATCATCCTATCGAGATACTCCTGAATATCGTCACGCAGCTTCTTATAGAGAGGGCATGACGTATAATTCTCGTTATCGAGCAATACATCGCGTATCGAGCGCAAGGTATTTGTGTAGTTCTGAAGCTCGTTCTTAAGAGCTATGCCCTCGACCTTTGACTGATGAATCTTAGCTACGGATAACTGTCGCAGCTTATCACACACGGCATTGAGCACCGGCATAACAACATTATCCATCAACGTATGCCCGTGCATATACAAGTAACAGTTATCGTTAGCCACCCCTTTAGCCTTCAGCCTCTCACCAAATGTAGCAACAGCATCAACCATATCTGGATTACTCTCCATCAGAGCTCTCTTGCGACGCTCCACATTACGCTCAAGCCACGCCAACGTACTCTCGCCATTGCGACGTATATCGACATAGTTCAGACGCACCGAGGCACGAAACTCGCTTAGGGTAAAGACACTCTCGGTGGAGAGCTGTGCCGAATAGGCATACCACAAAAAGAGTGGATATATGGCGGTAGAATAGCTCTTAAAGAAGCGCTCGAAGTCGAATATACGCGTGTCGTTCTTAGTAGCCTTGACACATACGTTACGCAGCGATGGCGCATAGCATAGGTAGTTCTCCGTGGCGTAGGTGTAGGTATGGAACATATTTTGTGCCTCAAGTATCTCGCGCGACTGCTGCGTAGCCCCATCGAAGAGGTAGTCGAAGTCGGAGTCAACACATAGGATAAGGCTCTCAGGATCGCTCTTGCCAAGCATCGACATTAGCACCTTCTTACCCTTAGGTAGATCGTCGCGGTTAGGCACCGATATTTCGAAGCGTAGGTATGGATTGCGGAAGTGGTCAAATATTCCGCGCCAAAAGGCTACATCCTCATACCCTTCGACAAAGACATGAACAAGGTGGCGGTCATCCTCTGGAGGCAATACCTCTGGAAGTCGCTCAGGATTGTAGTGCGCAAGGTCACGCTTACGTCGTCTATGTTTACGCTCATTCATTGATGTAAAGTTACGATAATTTTATCGTTTATGCAAATGAAACAAAAAAAAGAGCTGGCTAAAAACAGACATAGCCAGCCCTTGATACCTCAGAGAGTGATTTTTACAAACACTACATACACTGGGTAATATCCCATACGAAGGCACGCGAGCCCTGCATCTCGGTGGTTGAGTCAATATCGCGCACCGCATTCAAAAGCTCCTCAACCTTCTCATCCTCGACAATAGCAAGGATAGAGGTGTTCATTGATGGCCATGCGTGTGTGCCATAGTGAGGCTCTCCTGTATAGGTACCACGACCCTCGGTAAGTGCCCAACGTGTGAAGCCGCGAACACCGTGATCATCGAGCATCTTATTTACACGGTCGGTAAGAGCCTGGTTGTACGATAGAAAGAATGCTTTCATTGTTCTATTATTTTAGTGTCGGTGGGCGAACCCACCGACAGAGATATTATACTATTTATTATCCTGAGCCTTAGCTACACGCTCCTCCTCAATCTTCTGAAGGCGCTTCATTCTGATGAACTCATCCTCCTCAGCCTGACGTGCTGCCTTCTTAGCCGCCTTGCGCTCCTTGCGACCCTGCAACATAGCATAAAGCGCTGGTACGATGAAGAGCGTTAGGATGGTTGACATAAGAAGACCACCTACAACCGAGATACCCATAGGCTGCCACATCTCTGAGCCCTCACCAATACCCATAGCCATAGGCACCATACCGAGAATTGTTGTCAAAGATGTCATAAGCACAGGGCGTAGACGGCTCTTACCACCCTCGATAACCGCATCGCTAACATGAGCACCACGCTCAACAAGCAAGTTCATGTAGTCCACCATCACGATACCATTCTTCGTAACGATACCCACAAGCATGATGGCACCAATAAGCGCAATGAGTGACAATGGTGTAGATGTCATCCAAAGAGCGATAAATACACCCGACATTGCAAATGGGATGGTAAACATAATGATGAATGGGTAAACCAACGACTCGAACTGTGTAGCCATCACAATATATACAAGGATGATGATAAGGATAAGCAACATACCAATATCGCTAAATGCCTCACCCTGGTCCTCGATAGAACCACCAATCTCAAGGCTCAAGCCCTCAGGGGTATCATACTCAGCAAGCAAAGCGTTCACCTCAGCCACAGCATCACCCAAGGCAACACCAGCACCAACAGAACCCTTTACGGTAATGATACGCTGACGGTTCTCACGCTCAATCATAGGTGACGCAAGCTCCTCGACAACCTCACCAACATCCTTAACATAGATTGTCGTACCCATAGGTGTAGAGATAGCGATGTTCTCAACATCCTCAAGGCTTAGACGGTGACTCTTGTCGTAGCGAACAACAACGTTGTACTCATCACCATCCTCACGATACTTGGTACACTCATAACCATAGATGCGGTTACGTATAAGCTGACCTACCTGCGCCATGGTTAGACCATGCTGCGAGAGCTTCTCGCGGTCGAAGATCACGTTGAACTCAGGCTCAAGGTCATCACGCGAGAGCTGAACATCACGCATAGTACCCAACTGAGACATGCGCTGCTGCAAATCCTTAGCCGTAGCATTGGCAAGCTCCATATCGTGACCAAACACCTTAATATCAACGGTACTTGCACCGCCCATACCACCTTGCTGACCACCAGGCACTACACTGAACTCCTCAATCTCAGGGATTGCAGCAAGCTCCTTACGCAACTGGTCTGAGATCTCGAAGATTGTAGGACGGTCCATATCAGTGAGTCGTGGCATACGGATATTATAGTTGATGATATGCGAGCCTGTTGTCTGCATAGCTGCAAAGGCGTTATCTGACGAGTTCTCACCAGCTGAGGTTGACACCATGTAGATATATGGGTACTTCTCGGCAATGATAGAGTCAATCTGACGCGCTATGCGTGTAGTCTCATCAACGTGGGTATTCTGCGCAAGCTTAACAGTCATCGAGATACGAGCATTATCGGTAGGTGGGAAGAACTCCGTAGGCACCTGGCTTACGAGCATCAACGAGACGCAGAATACCGCCATGAGCAGAAGAATAGTTGTCTTCTTCCATTTAACCACAAAGCGCAACATCTTCTCATATACGCGATCCAACCAGCGCAACGCCAAGTCGATAGGCTTGTAGATAACACCGATACCCTTATATGTGTGCTCACCACCCTCAAGCTTAAGCATGTATGCCGAAAGCATAGGGGTAAGGGTGATAGCCGCAGTAGTAGATACGCAGACCACGATAGTCACAATCCAACCGAGCTCCTTGAAGAGGATACCTGACATACCAGGAATCATGGTAAGAGGCAAGAATACAGCTACGACAACAAGTGTTGTTGCGATAACCGAGAGCCACACCTCGTTGGTAGCATAGATAGCCGCCTCTTTAGGCTTAGAGCCTCGCTCGATATGCGTTGTAATATTCTCCAACACCACAATAGCATCATCCACAACCATACCGATAGCAATGGAGAGCGCCGACAAAGAGATGATGTTAAGAGTAGAGCCTGTCGCGTATAGGTAGATGAATGCACATACCAACGAGATAGGGATTGTAAGACAGATGATGAACGTAGCTCTCCAACGACCGAGGAAGACCATAACCACCAAGATAACGAAGATGAAGGCGAACATGATGGTCTCGGCAAGCGAGTTGATAGCATCGTTAATCTGCTGTGAGCCCTCGTAGATAGTCTCAATCTTACAATCAGGTGGCAAGGTAGGAATAATCTCCTTGAGCTTCTCCTGCACCTGCTCAATAATCTCCACTGAGTTAGCTCCTGTCTGCTTCTGAACAAGGATACGAACACCCTGACGGCCATTGATACGCTCATCCATGGTCAACTCCTCAAGGGTATCCTCGATGGTTGCTACGTCTGTAAGCATAACCTTCTTGCCACCAACATTGGTGATTACGATATTCTCCAAATCGCGGCTATCCTCAAACTGGAAGTCAGACTTTAGGTTGAAGGTCTGAATACCCAAATCGAGCTTACCGGCTGGCACGTTGGCATTCTCAGCCGCGATAATACCACCAAGGGTCTCGATAGTAAGACCATACTGCTCCAACTTAATAGGATCTACGTGTACCTGCACCTCTCGCTCGCGAGCACCAATAACAGCTACCGAACCAATACCATTGATACGGTTAAGCTCATTGACAAGCTTATCGTCGAGAATCTTAGGCAACGCTTTGTAGCTCTCATCGGCTGTCACCGAGAGCATCATCACCGGCATCATCGATGATGAGAACTTCATGACCGTAGGATACTCTACGTTGTCAGGAAGTAGCGACTGTGAACGGCTGACAACATCACGAACGTCGTTAGCAGCCTCCACCAAGTCGCATCCATATTCAAACTCCAGCGTGATAATAGAGACATTATCCTGCGACTTCGAGGTAATCTTATCGAGGTTATCAACCGTATTGAGCTGATCCTCCAACACACGCGTGATGTTGGTCTCGATATCCTCGGCATTACCACCAGGATACATGGTGATAACACTGATATACGGAACCTCAATATCGGGGTATTGATCAACGCCAAGGTTCTTCAACGAGTAGAGACCAAAGACGATGATACCAACAAATATAAGTGCTACCGAAATCGGTTTTCGCACCGCGGTTTCATAAATTTTCATCTTTCAAAAGGTTTTTCCTAATTGAACCTACTCACTCTATTCAGCGATTTCTACATCGCAACCATCAAGCAACTTTGTAAGACCTGTTGTGGCAATCTGCTCACCAACTGCAACGCCATCCAAAACCTCGATGTTCTCACCCTTACGCTTACCATCCTTAACAAAGCGATACTCTGCCTTGCCATCCTTGATGACAAATACGTAACGCTCGGCAGAACCTATCTGCTTCTTAACAGCTACAGATGGAACCATAACGCTCTCACGCTCACCCATAACAAAGGTAGCGCGTGCTGACATACCTGGACGAAGAAGCTCTACCTTACGTACATTGCCATCCTTATCCTTCTGCTCGAACTTATTAGGTACGGTAACCTCAACGGTGAAGGTACGTGTCTGAGCGTTAACCGCAGGGCTGATGCGTGATACGGTACCCTTGAAGATCTGACCTGGATATACGTCGGTCTCGAACGACACCTCCATGCCAACTGTCACATGAGAGTAGTAGATCTCGGCAACATCTACCGTAGCCTTAAGCTTGTCGGTCTGCATGATGTGAAGGATAGGAGCACTTGCAAAGAGATCGCCATTCTCGAAGTTGCGTGCTGTTACAACACCTGAGATAGGTGACTTGACAACGGTATTCTTGCGCAACTGATCTACCTGCTCCTTGAGTGCATTAAGAGCATTCTCCGCCTGGATGAACTGCTGCTCAGACACGCCACCCTTATCGTATGTTGGCTTTAAACGGTCATAAGAGTCCTGAGCTGTTGCAAGCTGAATCTCCAACTGCTTGAGAGTAGTGTCATCGAGCTTAACAACTACCTGACCCTCCTTCACGGTATCACCTACATCCACTAAGATCTCCTTGATGTGCAAGCCCTGAACTGCTGGAGTGACATTGTTCTCCTTGAAAGCCTTAAACTCAGCGGTATAGGTCTCAGTAAGTGGAATAATATCTACTGCCGCTGTTGCCACCTTAACAGTCACTGGGCCCTGAGCCTTTAGGACAACTTTCTTTTCAGAATCGCAGGCAACCAACGTAGCAACTGCGACTAACATAAATAGAATCTTCTTCATAATCTGTTATATCTTATTTTTAATCTCTAAAACTTAAAAGTTATTTGCCTGCGTATCAATACCCAATACTCGCTCATACTCTGCGTATGCAGATAGGTAGTTGTAGATTGCCTGCGAGTAGTTTAGCTCCGCCTGTGTCTTTACGAGCAATGCGTTATTTAGCTCGAGCATTGTACCTGCACCTGCATCGAAGCGGCTCTTTGAAATCTCATACGCCTTTGCTGCCTGGGCTACGACAATCTCATTTGAGAGCATTGTCTCACGCTGTGTAAGAAGAGTGTTGATAGCCTGGTTAATCTGAAGGCGGATACCCTCCTCAGCATAGCTACGCTGCAACTCAAGCTGCGCCTTCTGGTTGCGAGCCTCGTGTAGCTGGTTTGTCTTCTTTAGACCACTGAAGATTGGGACATTTAGCTGCACACCAACAGTGATAGGCACCTGCCACCAGAACTTAGATTGACCGGACGAAGCACGTGTCATTGCCTGCTGCTGGGCACCGCCCATGCCACCCATAAGACCACTTAGGTCAACACGCTCCTGACCAATTAGCGACACCTGACCGAAGGCTGCAAGAGTTGGCATACGTGTAGTCTGGATAAGTTTTATCTGGTGGTCAATCAACTGAGAGTTGATATCAAGGCTCTTAAGAGTAGTATTCTCCGATAGGTCATAGTTATAATCCTCGCCCATAAGCACCTTATCGCGGAAATCATCGAGCTTGCCAGTAATCTCGATATCGACATTCTCAGGTAGCGACAAATACATCTTTAGCTGCATCTTGGTAATCTTAATACCATTCTCAGCCTGCAATATCTGTGGCTTGAGGTTGCTTAGCTGAACCTCAGCAGAGAGGTAGTCATACTCCGATGCCAAACCATGCTCATAAAGCGTTTTGGTATCATTAACCACCTGCTGAGTAGTTGTTACTGCCTCCATAAGCACATCCAACGACTGCTCAGCAAGCAAGATATTGTAGTATGCCGAGCTCACAGCTGCAACCATATCAATGCGGCTTGCGCGAGCACTCTCAACAGCTGCCGCCATCTGAGTGTCAGTCATCTTCATCTGCTCATATACCGATGGCACAAAGAGAGGCAATGTTACATTACCTGCAACATTGAAGGTGTTCTTACCTCCAAACGAAAGACCCTTGGTCATCTCCTGCTTACGGATAGCCAAAGCATACTGTGCCGAGGCATCAATCTGTGGGTAGAGCGACGATACAGTCTGCTTATAGACATAATCATAACGCTTAATCTCCATGTTCGCTGCCTGGATAGTTGGGTTGTCGCTAAGAGCAATCTCAATAGCATCCTCCAACGAGAGTGCCTGCAAATTGTACTCTTTCTGTTCTTGAGCTTGCACCACACCTACTGTGCACACACTCACGACAATTAACATTAGAAACTTTTTCATCTTACATATATGTTTATATTATTACTCTCTACTTTATTACGCCCGACTGATGGGATACCAAGCCTCCGAAATATTTGTCGAAACACTTATCAATCACCTCGATACCCTTTATGGTACAAAGACCGCGAATAAATATTACTAAGGCATAGGTCATCATAGACGCCAACTCCACATGGTCTCTCGTATCGTACATATCTGAGCCCATCATGCCCTGTGCGCTATCATGCAATACCTTTACCACAAATTCGCTATCGGATGTCGAGGTCATATACCCCTGCTCTACACATCGCTTAATCCATATAGCGATATTCATGCGCGACTCATTCTGCATATTTGCTTCGATACGCTGATATACCGATGGGTAGAAGCGAGAAATGTTACGACGCATGCGACTTACCACGGGAGCAGATGTCACCATGTCGCGCAAACAGATAATCATCACCTCCAAGACATTATCAGCCTGAGATGCTAACTCTTGGCGTCGCTGACACGACTGACGCGAATAGTGAACTATACTCTGGTATAGTAGCTCCTCCTTATCACCGAATAGCTCATATAGCGTTCGTTTAGAGATACTTAGCTCACGCGCAATATCATCCATACGCACAGCCTTTACGCCCTGCGATACGAACATCTTCATTGCACTATCAATAATAATCTCCTTTGAAGTCATTGCCATACACTTTTAGACGGTACAAAAGTAGTAAAGAAAACTCAAAAAACAAATAAAGTTTTCAGATTTTTGCAATAAAAGTGCAAATCGACAAAATTTACATCCAAAAGAGTACTACACTGCAACAAAAAAAGGGGCAACGCCATGCGGCATTACCCCAAAACTATATTATCGTCCCCCCCCTAACAGAGCATTATGAGCGCTGCTATTTGGAGAGCCAAGAAGAGTGGCACTGAGACAACAAACTTCGCGTGTCGCGTCTTATGTCTGAAGAGTGCCATGCCCAAAAGCGCCCCCGCAGCACCTCCCACTAAGGCAAAAAGCAGCAGTCTACGCTCGCTAATGCGGCTTGCACCACGCCTTGCCTTAAGCTTATCGATGCCATAGGCGATAAAGGCACATAGGCTCATTATCGCCATGAACACGACGTATGCGCACATACTACTCGACGCGCTTCAAGAGCTCAACGAGGAGCTTCCAGAACTTATCGACAGTAGCAATCTCGAGACGCTCGTCTGGCGAGTGTACGCCGCGCAAGGTAGGACCGAACGACACCATCTCCAAGTGTGGATACTTCTCCAAGAACAAGCCACACTCCAAGCCAGCGTGGATAGCGCGCACCTTAGGCTCCGCACCAAAGAGGTCGCTGTAACACTGGACAGTATCTTTAAGAAGCTTAGAATCTGGGTTAGGAGCCCATCCTGGGTAGCCATCAGAGTGCTCTACATCGAAGCCTGAAAGATAGAATACCGACTCGATAGTCTGAGCAGCATAGAGCTTAGCACTCTCGACAGACGAGCGCTGTGATGTTGTGACAACAACCTCATCCTTCTCAGTATCGAACTTTACAGAGGCGAGGTTTGAAGAGGTCTCAACAAGACCTGGCATTGCGAAAGACATGCCGAGAACGCCATTAGGCAAGCCAACGAGGGCAAGCAAGAAGTAGCACATCTCGTCGTTTGTCATAACCTTCACAGGAGCCTTCTCCACATCGCTAACTGCAAAGCGCATACGTGGCTCAGTGTGCTTGAACTCCTCCATTAGTGACTGACCGAACTCCAAGTAACGCTCCTCGAAATCCTCCTTCGACTCAGCAGGAACACCCACGATGGCATAAGCCTCACGAGGGATGGCATTACGCAAGTTACCGCCATTGAACTCTGCGAGGGCGATCTGGAAGGTATCACACGCATTGTAGAGGAAGCGAGCAAGGAGCTTATTTGAGTTAGCGCGACCCTTGTCGATATCGTCACCCGAGTGACCACCGAGCAAGTCGGCAACCTCCAAACGCACAAAGGCATAGCCCTCAGGAATCTCCTCTGTCTCGTAGTTTAGCTTAGCAACAGTGTCGATACCGCCAGCGCAGCCAATAAAGAGCTCACCCTCATCCTCCGAGTCGAGGTTTACGAGGTACTTACCTGTGAGCATACCCTCTCCAAGACCGAAAGCACCGGTAAGACCAGTCTCCTCGTCTACGGTGAAGAGTGCCTCGATAGCTGGGTGCTCAAGGCTATTGTCAAGAAGCACGGCAAGAGCAGCTGCCATACCGATACCGCAGTCAGCGCCAAGCGTTGTATCCTTAGCCTTCACCCACTCGCCATCGATCCATGTCTCGATAGGGTCGTTCTCGAAGTCGAACTCCTTAGATGAGTTCTTCTCGCAGACCATATCCATGTGCGACTGAAGGATTACCGCTGGGCGGTTCTCATAGCCTGGTGTTGCAGGCTTGCGCATAACAACATTACCTGTCTCGTCGGTCTGGTAGTCGAAGCCATGCTTCTTAGCAAACTCAACAAGCCATGCGATAATCTTACCCTCCTTCTTAGATGGACGAGGCACGCGTGTAATGTCATCAAACTGCTCCCAAATGAGCTTAGGCTCTAAATCTCTGATTGTCATAATTATTAAGTTTAAGTAGTTCTTTCTATTTAAGTTTTAGTAGTACTAGGGATCTTCTATAAATTAGTAAAAATGCTTTCTTCGCCTCGGAAAATTCTATTTCGGCTGCTTTCGATTTTATTTTAGTATATTTCTCTCCTTAGCGCAGTTACAATGCTCGCATTGCGCCTTCAGAAGAGCTGAGAAATCTCCTAAAAATACTCTTCAAAATCATCGCGACCTAATTTATAGAACCTCCCTCTATCTATTTTTACTCTTTCTCTCGAATAGGTTCACATTGCGAAGTAGCGGATTGCGGCGTGGGAGGATGAGCATCTCGATAATCAGCAACAACACCGCCGCACCTACAAACCACTGGTACTGCTCATCGAAGGCGATATACTTCAGCTCCTTAAGCTGACTCCTCTGCACACTATCCAAGCGCGACATAATGGTGTTGAAGCCCAAATCATCACCCGCAGAGCGAGTATAGATGCCATTGCCAATCTCGGCTATCTCCATGAGCAACTCCTCGTTAAGCTTAGTCACGATATACTCGTTATCGAACTTCTGAGGCTCGCCATCAATCGTGAGCATCACACCATCGGGGCTACCAATGCCTATACAGCATATCACAACACCCTCATCCGCAGCCCTCTGCGCAGCGAGTATCGCCTCGCTATCATGCGCCTCACCATCAGTAATGATAATCATCACCTTGTTGCGACTACTCTTGGCGCCATCCGCCTCATCAGAGGCTACGTCCGCCGTAAAGCTCGCCAGGGCAACATCTATAGCATCGCCAAGATTGGTGCCCTGATTGCTTATGAGCGATGGTCTAAGGCTATTAACCCTCGACTTTACAGTGCGATACTCCGAGGTTACGGGCATGACGACCTTAGGCTCGTCGGCAAAGGCAACAACACCGATGCCATCATTCTGCAACTTGCCAAGCAGCTGCGATATAGCCTGGCGCGTGTACTCCATACGGTTGGGGTGGATATCCTCTGCAAGCATCGAGTTCGAGACATCGACAACGAGAACTATCTCGCGTCCCTCGCGCTTCTCGCTCATCACCTGAGCACCCGTGCGAGGGCGTGCCAAGGCGAAGAGACCCATGGCAATGGCCAAGGCAAAGAACGATATACGTATCCAGCCACGCACAGCCGAATAGTCGGGCATCAACTCCCCAAGCGTTGAAAGGTTGCCCATACGACTGAGCTTATATCTACGATAACGTAGCAATGCCCAATATATCAAAAGGATGGCAGGCACAGCAAAGAGCCACCACAGCATATCTGGTCTGCCAAATTCAAACTCTCCCATCTATTATACAAGAATAACTAAATTATTACTACTCCTCGCGCCCGCCCTCGGCTATGGTAGGCGGTTAAGGATAAAGCGACCTATGGCAAACTCAAGAGCCAAGAGTATAAATGCCAGCACTAACCACCTAACAAAGAGCTCATCCTGGAAGTGATACTCCTCAACCTGCACCTCGCTCTTCTCAAGAGTATCAATCTGGTCATAGATCTCCTTTAAGGCTCGCTTATCATTGGCCCTAAAATATTTACCGCCTGTCATAGTCGCTATCTCACGCAACAAATCCTCATCAAGAATCAGCTCTCCAGAATAGGGATTTATACTCTGACTACCCACGCCGATAGTGTATACCTTGACACCCATATCGTGCGCTATCTCGGCAGCTGCGACAGGTGTAACCATTCCACCATTATTCGCACCATCCGTTAGCAAGACCACCACCTTAGACTTCGCATCGCTCGCCCTAAGGCGATTAAGCGCCGTTGCCAAACCATCACCAATAGCAGTGCCATTGGATAAAATCTGCGACTGATCAACGTAGCCAGTTCTCATGTATTCATCCTCATCGATAAGACAGACACTCAAATCGTTAAGCAACTTCTGCACGCCACCAAGATTTGATGTTAGTGGGGTCTGTGTCACCGCCTCACCTGCGAATGCGACGAGTGCAAAGCGGTCGGTCTCGCGCCCCGCAACAAAGTCAGAGGCCACCTGCTTTGCCGCAACAAGGCGATTAGGCTCGAAATCCATCTCCATCATAGACGAAGAGACATCCATTGCAAGGGCTATATCTATACCCTCGACAGCCACCTCTCTACTGCTTGACCTATCCACAGGACGAGCTATTGCGACGATAAACAGAGCAATCGCACCAAATCTGAGTAGGATGGGGAGTGGTCGTAGCCAAAAGCGCAGAGTACGCGGCATTCGTCGACCTCCCAAGGTCGAGACGTGAAGCGTAGCCTTACGACGACCAATAAATATGTAGTAGGCTGCAAGGAGCGGAATTATCACAGCCAACCATAATAACTTCGGGTGTAGAAACTCCATAACTTACCAATTTTTTTTCTTCTCCTGGTAACGACCCTGCGCCTTACCCTCGTTCAATCTATCTTGAGTCTTATCCTCCTGCGCCTGCACAGCATTCAGCAGATCCTCCTGCTCATCACTCAAACCGCCCGGACTATCACCATCTTGGGGTTTGTTATCACCCTGCTGATCAGAATCTTTGTTTTGGTCGCCATTGCCATCACCTTGCTGATCTTTGTTTTGGTCGCCGTTGCCATCACCATTTTGATCCTTGTCCTGGTCCTGGTTCTGGTCCTGGTTCTGATCCTGGTTCTGGTCACCATTGCCATCACCCTGCTGATCCTGGTTTTGATCTTGATTCTGGTCTTGATTGCTGCTACCACCACCCTGCTGATTCTGCTGGTCTTGGTTCTGCTGATCCTGCTGGTCCTGTTGATTTTGGTTCTGGTTTTGGTTTTGATTCTGCTGGTTGCGCATCTCATCCACCACGCGCTTTGCAAGCACATAGTTATACTTGGTCTCCTCGTCGTTTGGATTTAACAACAACGACTCTCTGAAGGCATTTAGCGCAGCCTCATACTCCTGCTGACGCATAAGGCTCTCACCCACATTACGCAGCACCTCGCCACGCTGAGTGTTATCCATGCGCCCATCGGCAAGCATATCCTCGTAATATCTATTAGACTCCTGCCATGTCATGGTCGAATCGCGACCATCGCCACTCAACATCACATGATGGTAGGCGTTAGCACGGTTATAGGTAGCCTCCATGCAGGTGGAATCAACCCCAAGAGCTCGGTTGTATAGATCGAGACTCTTGCCATAATCTCTCTCCTTAAAGGCTGCATTGCCCTCACGAACGAGCTTGCGCTCGCCATGCGCCTGTGCCACAGCACAATCCGCATATAGCGAACAAATGGCTACGATAAACAACAAGCATATATTTATCTTTCGCATTACTCCCCGATTTTTGTTTCACTACTAATCTCTCTCTTATCATCGCTCTCCACCTCCACGGGCTTAGTGTTCTCCACAAAGTAGTACGCCTTGGTGTAGCACTCCTCGTTGAGCATACTATCAGGCTCCGCCTTGGCAAACTTCGCCATATCAGCCGTACGAAGGATAGTAGCAATATCGGCACGACACTTGTCGGGCATATCAATACTCTGCAGCGCAGCCATAGTCTCATTTGTGGTGTACTCCATAGCGCGAACATCCCAGCGACGAGAGATATACCTACGAAGGATATGTGTTAGATTTGTGTAGTACTGGTTATACTTGCCGCTCTGCCACAACTTACGATTGTTAAGCTCGGCGAGCGCCTTGTTTGCCTCAACGTGTGGCGGTAGTATCACCTCGCTCTCTTTACGCTTGCGTAGCTTGCGCCATACGAAGTATACGATAATGCCCAAAACAAGGATAGAGGCAAGGATAATATAGAGAATCATATTATCACCCTCGCTCTTCGCATCCTCACTTTGCTGCACCTCCTCATCGATAAATGGCATATCGCGCAAATCGACCAAGCCACCTGTCTGAAGACGCTGATTTACAGCCATCACATCGACACCATTAGCCGTCATCACGGTCATCGTATCGATATCCTCATAACCCCTAACATAGAGCGCTATGTCGTCCGTATAGATAGTATCTGCCACGCTACTATTCTTCGGATAATAGAGAATGCTGGGGCGAATGCTAAGGCTGCCCGTCTGCATCGCAGCAAAGCGATAACGCTTGCGAAGATGGAGCGTTCTGCCATCCTGCTTTATGGTGTCGATAGGATAATCCTTGAGTAGCTCCAACGCATCTTCATCATACTGCTTATAGGTCGAGATGCTGCTGCGTATCTGCTGGCGCTGTGCCTCCGTTGTGACCTCACCAAAGAATGGGATGCCAATCTCCGTAGCCCTATCAACCTCAATGTCGAGGAGATACTCTACCTGCTCACCTATCTCAACACTATCCTTCGAGAAGCGACCATCGAAGATGGGCTCCTGGGCATAGCTCCTCATAGCGCCACCCACAGAGAGGATGGCAACAAGCGATAATACTATCTTGAGTGCTACTTTCATCGATTCTTAAACATTTTTATCAGTTTGATAACATAGTCATCGTCGGTTGCGATATCAGCCACATCGACCCTATTTTGTCGTAATAGGGAGGTCACCCTCTGGTGGCGCTCCTTGTAGCTCTCGGCCCAGAAGTCTCGCACCCTACGCGAAGAGGTATCGACCCACTCCCTGCGACCACTCTCCGAGTCGCAGAGCTCCATAATACCGACATTGGGCAGCACAGCATCGCGCTCATCATAGACGCGAATAGCCATTATATCGTGCTTTCGCGAGGCAATCTTGAGGGCATCCTCCAATGCTGGGTTGTCACCCTCCGAGTTTATGAAGTCCGAAAGAAGGAATGTTGTCGCGCGCTTCTTATTGACACCCACCAAGTAACGCAGTGCCTCCGAGATGTTCGTCGCGGTGCCTGTGGGCTCGAAGCCGACAAGCTCGCGTATGATCGTAAGCACATGGCTACGACCCTTCTTTGGGGGTATGAACTTCTCGACACGATCCGAGAAGAGTATACATCCCACCTTATCGTTGTTCTTGGCTGCCGAGAAGGCGAGGGTTGCCGCTATCTCGGTGATCACGTTCTTCTTGGTCAGCTCCTTACTACCGAACATTCGCGACGCAGAGACGTCGACAATAAGCATCATCGTCAGCTCACGCTCCTCCTCATATACCTTGACATGGGTATGCTCAGAGCGTGCCGACACGTTCCAGTCGATGTCGCGCACATCGTCACCCACGCGATACTCTCGCACCTCCGAAAACGACATACCGCGACCGCGAAAAGCCGTGTGATACTTGCCGGCAAATATCTCATCCGACAGACCACGCGTCTTTATCTCGACCCTACGCACACGGCGTAAAATATCGCTCTCACTAAGGCGCATACTATGGTACGATTACGTTGTTCAAAATATCGGTGATGATCTGCTCCGTGGTGATGTTCTCAGCCTCCGCCTCATAGGTAAGACCTATGCGGTGGCGCAAAACATCGTGACATACGGCGCGCACATCCTCAGGGATGACATAGCCGCGACGCTGGATGAAGGCATACGCCTTAGCCGCCTTGGCTAGCGAGATACTTGCACGTGGCGAGCCGCCATAGGCGATAAGCTTCTGCAAATGGTCGAGCTTGTACTCCGATGGCTCGCGTGTGGCGAAGACTATATCGACGATATACTTCTCGATCTTCTCATCCATATATACCTTTGAGACTACCTCGCGAGCACGGATGATATCCTCGGGCGTAACCACCTTATTTACAGCAGGCAACGAGCCACCATTGAGGTTCATGCGGATAATATCCAACTCCTCGTTGCGCTTAGGATACGAAATCTTTGCCTTAAGCATGAAACGATCGACCTGCGCCTCTGGTAGAGGATATGTACCCTCCTGCTCGAGTGGGTTCTGCGTTGCGAGCACAAGGAATGGCTTAGGTAGGGCATAGGTATTATCACCGATTGTCACCTGACCCTCCTGCATAGCCTCGAGGAGTGCCGACTGCACCTTTGCTGGTGAGCGGTTAATCTCATCGGCGAGGACGAAGTTGGCGAAGATAGGACCGCGCTTCACGGTGAACTCCTCGTTGCGCTGCGAATAGATTAGCGTACCGATAAGGTCGGCAGGCAAGAGGTCGGGGGTAAACTGAATACGTGCAAACTTGGCATCCACAGCCTTTGATAGTGTGGTGATTGCCAATGTCTTAGCAAGGCCAGGAACACCCTCCAAGAGGATGTGACCATTTGATAGCAGACCTATGAGGAGCGTATCTACAAGGTGCTGCTGACCCACGATAACACGTCCCATCTCACGACGCAAAGCCTCGACAAATACAGACTCCTGCTCGATATAAGCATTAAGCTCACGGATATTAACTACTTCGTTCATTCTCTTATATATATTTTTTTACTTTTAACTTCCATATCTCATTCACATCATCGCCACGGCATTACGCCTGCGTTTAATGTGCAAACGACACATCGCGCCAAATTATTGCAAATATAGTTATTTTCTCCGAAAATATCAATATTACGCCACATATTTGAACAATATAGAGAGATGGCACATACTATTTTTGGCTTTTTTTCGCACCCATGTTTGCGCAATGCCGAAAAAAGGGTTATCTTTGTAGGATGATGGCAAACAAAGAGCATAAATATTTGGAGCGTGTGACTACGCCCGACGACCTAAAAAAGTTGTCGGTAGCGGAGCTTAAGCTCTATTGCAAGGAGGTGCGAGAGTACATGATAGAGTGCTGTGCCAACAACCCTGGTCACCTCGGCTCAAGCCTTGGCGCTGTGGAGCTTACCGTGGCGCTACACTATGTCTATGACACGCCCAACGACCGCATCGTGTGGGATGTGGGTCATCAGGCATATGCCCATAAGATTATCACCGAGAGGCGCGAAGCCTTCACCACAAACCGCACGCGCGGAGGTATCAGTGGCTTCCCTCGCAGGGAGGAGAGCCGCTACGACGCCTTTGGCGCTGGTCACTCATCGGTGAGCATATCTGCCGCCTTTGGCATAGCCAAGGCCATAGAGATGCAGGGTGGCAAGGAGCACGTCGTTGCCGTCATCGGCGATGGCGCCATGACCGGAGGCCTCGCCTTCGAGGGCATGAACAACGCCGGTGCATCACCTAAGAGCGACCTATTAGTAGTGCTCAACGACAACGAGATGTCCATAGACAAGCCCACAGGAGCCTTAGATCGCTACCTTGTGCGCATGTCAACATCGAAGTGGTACAACTCCCTTAAGCGTACGCTATGGAAGGGACTTAGCATCGTTCCCCCCGTACACCGCGCCGTGCGCAAGACGGGAAATGCCGTGAAGCACGGACTACTACAAAATAGCAATCTTTTCGAGAGTCTCAACTTTAGATACTTCGGACCTGTCGATGGTCATAACCTTGATGAGCTTATACACACCCTCCGAGCGCTTAAGACCATAGGAGGTCCTAAGCTGCTACATATCAAGACTATCAAGGGCAAGGGCTACGCTCCTGCCGAGGCAGACCCCGCAGTGTGGCACGCCCCAGGTCGTTTCGACGTTGCCACGGGAGAGCGCATCAAAACATCATACCCCGCAGCACGCTACCAGGATGTCTTTGGTCAGACGCTCCTGGATATAGCACGCACCAATGAGCGCGTGGTTGGTATCACCCCCGCTATGCCCTCGGGATGTTCGCTCAATATCATGATGCGAGAGATGCCAGATAGGTGCTTCGATGTGGGTATTGCCGAGGGTCACGCAGTAACCTTCTCAGCAGGCATGGCTGCAGCGGGCTACCGCCCCGTATGCAACATCTACTCATCATTCATGCAGCGCGCCTACGACAACCTTATCCACGACGTAGCACTTCAGAAGTTGCCTATTGTCATCTGCCTCGACCGCGCCGGTATTGTCGGCGAGGATGGAGCAACGCATCATGGCGCTTTCGACCTCGCATATCTTGGCTGTGTGCCCAATATTGTTGTTGCAGCACCACGCAACGAGTGGATGCTTCGTCAGATGCTCTATACGGCAATAGCTGCCGACTACCCCACCGTCATACGCTACCCACGCGGCATTGGCGAGGGCGTAGAGTGGGAGAATACCCCCTTCACAATCATAGAGGCAGGTCGTGGTGAGCAGTTGCGCGAGGGTGAGGATGTCGCCATTCTCGCCGTTGGTCCTATGGCGAATGTCGCCATGCGCGCCGCAGAGCGTAGCACGCTGAGTGTCGCCGTCTATGATATGCGCTACGCCAAGCCCCTTGACATGGAGCTTATCAGGGATGTGGCAACACGCTATTCTAAGATTATCACCATCGAGGATGGTGTCATCCGCGGAGGTGTGGGCGAGAACATCGCATCGCATATCCTTAAGATGGGCTACAACCCAAAAATCAAGAGCTTGGGTATCGACGACCGCTTTGTCGAGCATGGCAAACCCTCGGAGCTATACGCCGACTGTGGCTACGACGAGGAGACACTCGTCAGAGCTATCAAAGAGATATAATCAGACGGACAAAATAGAGGAGCGAGGGTGTTAATACACACCCTCGCTCTGTCGTAATAGCTATCATCAAGCTACCCCTCTGCAACTATCCGCAGTGGAAGTATTTATGCACGAGGTTGAGCATCTGCTCGCGATCGTTGCCTATATCGCTACGTAGCGTGCGGTCGTCATACGAACGTAACAACTTCAAAATGCCATCAATCATTGCAGGGCTAAAGACACCGCGGCTCTCGAAGATAGCGCGCTGTCGCTCCAGACACTCTGCCGACGCAACACAGCTATCGGGTAACTGAGCAAGGTCCTTGAGCTTGTGCTCGTTCTCCTTAAGGTGTATATTTACATTTACATAGGTGCGCTCCGCAATGTCGAGGGCATTCTCCAACTCGAAGCCATAGCGGCAAGCGACAGCCAAGCCGGCGATAAGCTCATAGACATCTGCCGAGCCATCAGGCGAGCGCATCTCCACGGTCTGCTTCTGCGAGGTATCATAGTTGCTATCCTTTTCCAATGGGTTGGCTATGCGACACATGTCGCTCTTTGCCGCCCAGCCGAGTGGCACACGCACAAGCACCGAACGGTTACGGTCGCCCCAACAGATATTTGTTGGAGCCTCCTGATGTGGCACAAGACGGAAGTAGGATGTAGGGTTGGTATTGCCAAAGGCGGTGATAGATGGTGCAAGCTCCATCATGCCCGCAATAGCGCGGCGTGCCGTGGGCGACAAGACGCCATTCTCGAGCATCATATTCTTGCCATCCTTGACGATACGCATGTGTATATGTAGGCCTGAGCCCGCCTTACCTGCAGTAATCTTTGGTGCGAAGGTGACGTCGAAGCCATATCTATATGCGAGGTTGCGGATTATCCACTTAGCGATTACGAGCTGGTCGGCTGCATCGGGTGCTGCCACAGGGAGAAACTCTATCTCGTTCTGCTCATATATAAGACCATCTATCGAGAAGTTACCAACCTCCGAGTGACCATACTTTATCTGACCACCCGCCTGTGCTATGTATGCCATGCACTCGGTGCGGAACTCGTTGAACTTAGCGTATGGTGCCGACTCGTGGTAACCCTTCTGGTCGGTTGCTGGGAAGAGACCCTCATCCTCGGCAATGACATAGTACTCCAACTCGCCCATAGCCTCAAACTGCATGCCTGTCACCTCCTCGAAGGCTCGGCACGCCTTGAGTAGTGTGTAGCGTGGTGCTGAGGCAAGAGGCTCGCCATCCTTGTTGAAGAAGGAGCATAGCATCGTTAGTGTTGGTATCTCGGCAAATGGGTCGTGGAAGGCAGTGCTGAAGCGAGGCACTACATAGAGGTCGCTACTTCCAGCCTCGATAAAGGGGAAGAGGCTTGAGCCATCAACACGCTCACCACAGGTGAGTATTGCATCGAGATATGCTGCATTGTTGATAACGAAGTTAAGGGTTTTCAATCGTCCGTCGCCCGCGGGATACATGAAGTTAACCATGCGGATGCCATTCTCGGTGATATAGCGCACCACATCCTCCTTAGTAAACTCCTTTGCAGGCTTGCCCAAGAAGGCGACTACCTTATTGGGATTTAGTTCTAACTCCTTTTTCATAGCCTGAAATATTTATATTAAAAATATGCTCGATAGCATAGCTCTATACGAAAGCTACTTACAAATATAGGGAAAATTTTAGAACATTCCACTACAAATCTAATATTTATTTGCGATAGGAGCGCTGTGCCTATTTAGAAGCCATAGATGGCTATGCCCATTACGGCAGATAGCACGATAAGGAGTATGGGGTTGATCTTGCGCGCAGAGAGGGCAAGCGTTAGGATAAATATCACCCAGCTCCAGCCATCAATAAAGCTACGCCCATCGTCCGAGTGTGGGAAGATGAGCAATAGTGCCGCCGCCATGATCATGCCGATGACCACAGGCTTCATGCCTGCTACAACACCCTTGACGTAGGGGTTGTCGTGAAGCTTGATGAAGAAGCGCGTGAGAAGCATCATTATGGTGAGGGCAGGCAGACACACGGCAATGGTAGCTACAATAGAGCCCCATATACCCGCCACCTCGTAGCCTATGTATGTTGCTGAGTTTATGGCGATAGGACCTGGCGTCATCTGCGATATGGCAACGATATCCGAGAACTCACCGTTGGTGAGCCAGCCGTTATGCACCACCACCTCGCTATGTATTAGCGAGAGCATGGCATAGCCACCTCCAAAGCCGAAGAAGCCTATCTTCAGGTAGCTCAGAAAGAGTTGTACGAGAGTCGTTATCATCGCTTCATCCTCCTTCCATTATTTGCGGTCCATAGCAGACCACCCATAGCACCCGCCAATAGCAACCATACGGGCGATATACCAAAATACCAAACGACGAGCGATGTTGCCGCCGCAACAGCAATAAGCATCCAGTGCATACCCTTGGCAAGACCCACTATGGGGGCTACGATAAGCGCCACCACGGCAGGGCGCATACCGCGAAAGGCGGCATCTACCCAGTGGTTATCACGCATGCCCGCAAAGAAGAGCGCCACGGCAAGGATTATGAAAAACGAGGGTAACACCACACCCAGCACTGCCGCCAAGGCTCCGCTATAGCCCCTCTGCTTATAGCCGACAAATACTGCCGTATTGAGGGATATAGGCCCTGGTGCCGCCTGTGCAAGAGTGAGCAGGTCGCCAAACTCCCTCGCCGATAGCCACATACGACGATTTATCACCTCATGCTGGATAAGGGGTATCATGGCGTAGCCGCCACCAAAGGTGAAGGCGCCAATCTTCAGAAACGACCAGAATATCTCAACAAGGGCGCGCATGATGTAGGTTATCTTCTAAAGCGATAGTATGTGCCGAAGGGTATCTGTTTCTTGCTTCTATCCTCGAAGTATAGCTCGCCCATCTGCTCCATCTTTGGAGCGCCAAATGCCTGATGCACAGCCGTGCGCGCAAGCATAGAGGAGAGACCCATGGAGTATAGGTTAAACACCAAGAAGGCATTTGTTGGCTCAAGGAGCTTAGCACAACACTCCAACATATTGCATATATCATCTTCAAGCACCCACTTTTCGCCATTAGCACCACGACCGTAGGCTGGTGGGTCGAGGATAATGCCGTGATACTTATTACCGCGCCTCACCTCGCGCTCGACAAATTTTGTGGCATCCTCAACAATCCAGCGCACACCGTCAAGGTCTGAGGCCTCCATGTTCTCGCGCGACCATGTCACCACCTGCTTCACCGAGTCCACATGTGTCACATCTGCCCCCGCAGCACGCGCTGCAAGTGTCGCACCACCGGTGTAGGCAAAGAGGTTTAACACCTTGGGGCGCTCGATACCCGACTGCTTCAACTCGCCAATCGTGTCGTATATAAACTCCCAGTTTGCTGCCTGCTCTGGGAAGATACCCACGTGCTTGAACGAGGTGAGTGCCAAGCGCATACGAAGGTGCATATCCTTGTAATCTATGCGCACCTGCCAGCGTGAGGGCATCTGAGGCTTCAGCTTCCACTCGCCACGCTCCTCGGACTTATAGTCACGCAGGAACGAGGCATCAGCCTTCATCCACTCCGCCTCCTTGAGGCTCTTACGCCATATTGCCTGTGGCTCGGGACGACGTGTTACATAGCTGCCAAAGCGTTCAAGCTTCTCGCCATCACCAGTGTCAAGAAGCTCGTAATCAGGGATATTGGGTGTTAGTTGCTTTATCATAGTTTTAACTTTTCACCATTTACTTCTCACCTATGGATTGTGAACAATCAATGAGGTTCATGCGACAACTCTTGCAATCGAAGTCGAGAAGATAGCGATGTCTGCCATGCTCGATATATAGCCTGTCGCGTAGCTTGGAGCCCTTCTTGAGGCACTCGCCAATCTCGCGACGTATGCAGTAGCTCGACTCCATGACCCTCTCGCCATGTGTCGTAGCCCAGCTATCTAAGCCCTCGACAATATGCTCTACGCCATGCTTTATGTAGAAGTGGCGCGAGAGCGAGTTCACAACATTATGCTGTGGCGATAGTCGCTTCTCAGGATACTTAGCCTCAAGGTTTTCAGGGCGCGTAAAATGCTCAGCATGAGGCTCTACAACGCGCTGTGCAGCAAGCATGGCGAGTGCCTCACGGCGAAGCTCGGCAAGGAGCTTGGCGGTAGCAAAGAAGTTTGCTCCGACGACCTCAACCGATGTCACACGGAAGATGCTATCACCGCTCTTTGCCATCTGCTCCTCGGCGACAGAACGCATCTTATCCGCGCTCTTAGCCTCATCGAGCGCAACATCGCGAGCTACCTCCACGCTAACACCGCGGCTATCGGTATATCGCGCCACAATCCTATCTGCCGTAAGCTCAAGGCGGCATACCACATCTATGGCGCGGCGTATGCGGCTACGCTCCACAGCCTGCGTAAAGCGGTGGTCGTAGTTACGATATATCTCCATTCCAGCCTTTATGCCATCCATGCGGTTCGGCTCTATGATGTTGCCTTCCACGCGGTTGATGTTAGTACCTATGATGCCGTCGCCTGAGGTGAAGCAAATACCATCACCGGCGCTCAGCGGCACGCGGCTCACTATACGCAGGTCGCGACGACCCACCACAGCCACCGAGCCTACATACTCACCCACAGCCTTGGGGGTGTTGAACGAGGCGACACCCGCGCGCTTGCCCATAAACATATACTCACCGCCATCGCGCGTGAAGCTCTTCTTAGGGTCAGGCACGAACTCCACCTCGGAACGCCCCTCCGATGCGCGTGTGCAGTGGGGGCGGATGGCAAGAGCCTCGTCAATCTTCTGACGGTAGTAGCTCACCACATTCTTAATATAGTTATCGTCCTTCAAGCGACCCTCTATCTTGAACGACATGACGCCGGCATCTATTAGTTCGCCTATGCGCTGCGAGAGGTCGAAGTCCTTGACAGATAGCAGATGCTTGCCTTTGATTAGTTTCTCACCACGCTCCGTCACAAGGTCGTACGTAAGGCGACAGGGCTGCGAGCACTCGCCACGATTTCCTGAGCGTGACGACTGCGAGCGTGAGAGGTAGCACCTGCCGCTATGACCTACGCATATTGCGCCATGCACAAAGCACTCCAAATCGACAGTCGTAGCCTCGCGTATCGCCTTTATCTCCTCCAATGATAGCGCGCGCTCCAGTATCACGCGCTCGAAGCCGCACTCCTCGAGGAACTTTGCACCCTCGGGGGTCATGTTACACACCTGTGTTGAGGCGTGTAGCGCTATGGGGAGGTTCATCTCACGATATGCCATATCCTGCACAATGAGGGCATCGACACCCGCCGCTATAAGCTCGCGGGCGAGGGTCTCAGCGCGCTCCAACTCGCTCTCATAGAGGATGGTGTTGAGCGTCACGAATACCTTGACGCCAAAGAGGTGGGCATAATCTACGACGCGTGCTATGTCGGCTGTTGTGTTCGTAGCACCGCGGCGCGCACCGAAGTTATTGGCGCCAATGTATATTGCGTCGGCACCGCAGTTGATGGCTGCGATGGCGGCGTCGTAATCTCTTGCAGGCGCAAGAAGCTCGATATTATGTTTATTGCTACTCATTTATGACCTATTAATGCACAAAGATACAAAAAAATTTATCCTTGCAGTTGCAGCTGCAAGGATAAATTTTATAAAAGGATTAATTCTGTATTTTGAATGCAATAGGCAATGTATACTTATACGCTACAGGCTTGCCCTTCTGTTTGCCTGGCCTCCACTTTGGAGACTTTTTAACAACCGCAATAGCCGCCTCAGAGAGTGTTGCATCTGGCGATTTAACAACCGTAACATGACGAACATCACCACTCTTATCAATAACGAACTCGACTACCACAGTTCCCTGAATACCATTCTCTAAGGCAATCTGTGGATAGCGCAAATGCTGCTGCACCCACGCGCGGAACTTCGCAAGAGTACCACCTTTGAAGGTTGGCAATTGCTCGAGTAAGCCGTGTGCCTCGATAGGCATGTTAGCATCGGCATAGATGCGACCCAACTCATATTGTGCAGCTGCAACACCCTGCTCCGCAGCCAAACTCCACCAATATGCCGCCTCATTAAAATTCGGTGTGACACCTATACCCTCGGCATAGCAACGACCCAACTCGTACTGTGCTTGAGGCATACCCTGCTCTGCAGCCATACGCCACCAATATGCCGCCAGGGCGCAATCTTGCTCACCACCACGACCCTCGGCATAGCAGCAACCCAACTCATACTGCGCCTCGGCAATGCCATTCTCCGCAGCAAAAGACCACCATGATGCAGCCACGGTATAGTCCTGCTCAACGCCCTTACCCTCGGCATAGCAATATCCCAACTCGGATTGCGCCATGGCAACACGATGCTCTGCCGCCTTAGTCCACCATACCACAGCCTCGGCATAATCTTGTGCCACGCCCTTGCCCTCGGCATAGCAGCAGCCTAACTCATATTGCGCCATAGCCACACCCTGCTCTGCAGCCTCACTCCACCATACTACAGCCTCGGCATAGTTATGATCGACACCCTTGCCCTCGGCATAGCAACAACCCAACTCATATTGAGCCATAGCCACACCCTGCTTCGCAGCCTTAAGCCACCACACTACAGCCTCGGCATAATCTTGTGCCACGCCCTTGCCCTCGGCATAGCAGCAGCCCAACTCATATTGAGCATCAGCATGACCCTGCGATGCCGCCTCTAAATACCACGACGCTGCATAGGTATTATGACCTTCATTATCAAAGTATAGGACATATGCCTCCGCATTGCTGTGACCCTGCCGTGCCGCCTTGCGCCACCACTCTATAGCCTTGTCACGATCGAGCTCAACACCACAACCCTCTGCATAGCAACAACCTAATTCGTACTGCGCATCGGCACTTCCATTGTTGGCAGCCCTTTGCCACCACTCGATAGCCTTAAGAGTATCACGCTTGACGCCCTTATTGTTAAAGTAGCACCAACCCAACTCATACTGTGCTGGGGCATACTCATTGTTGGCAGACTTTCGCCACCACTTCAACGCCTTATCCATATTGCTCTCCATATGCACACCACCCTGATACCCCAGACCCAAGGTGTACTGCGCTTTAGCGTAGTTGCTCTTAGCCGACTTATGCAGCATCTTGTACGCCCTCTTATATTCACTCTTATTATAGAGCGTCTGATACTTGTTGAATTGATTAACAGCCCTCTTCGATGGCTCCTTTGCCGATACTACGCTTATGGTCAGCATGGCAAGCATAATGGTTAATAGTACTCGTTTCATATTGTTTGTGTTTTTGTTGTTTCGTTACCACAAAATTAGGCTATAAATGGGCTCTATACAAGCTATTTTGGGCATATTGTAGGAAATGACAGGATTAATGTATGAAATGGACGATTTGAGGGATATGTTGGTTTTGGGCTGTCGGCGACTTCGCGCGCAGTTTTTATGCTTGAACGTAGGAGCAATAGAAACAATGGGGACGATGGGATTGCTTGCGCGTGAGTTACGCACTTATCGCTTACTATCGCTACGAAAATAGGCGCTCATGGGCTTAGGCAGATAATTTTTTAGCGCTACGCAGTACAACGTAATTAATAATGTTGTATATTTGTGAGTTGAAACAAAATCAAATCGTAATATATGCTTACACTAAAGCAAATTCGTGATAATAAGGAGGAGGCTATCCGCCGTCTTGCAAAGAAGGGCGTGGAGGCTGCTCCAATAATCGAGAAGATCGAGGCGCTCGACGACAAGCGCAAGGCATTGCAGAATGAGTTGGACGGCTGTCTTGCACAGCAGAATCAGGCTGCAAAGCAGATTGGCATGCTCATGGGCAAGGGCGAGAAGGAGGCTGCCGAGGCTAAGAAGCAGGAGGTGGCTGCACTTAAAACACGCTCGAACGAGCTCAAGGAGGAGTCTGACAAGGTGGCTGAGGAGTTGCAGAACGAAATAGTTAAGCTCCCCAACTTCCCAGCAGAGATTGTTCCCGAGGGCCGTACAGCAGAGGATAACCTCGTTGTTAAGCTCGTGGAGAACTATACCGAGATACCTGGCGAGGCACTACCTCACTGGGAGCTTGCCAAGAAGTACGACATCATCGACTTCGACCTCGGCGTAAAGCTCACAGGTGCTGGCTTCCCAGTATATAAGGGCAAGGGTGCACGTCTTCAGCGCGCCCTCATAAACTACTTCCTCGACTGCAACACCAAGGCTGGTTATCAGGAGGTTGAGCCACCTATCATGGTCAACGAGGCATCGGGCTTCGGCACAGGTCAGCTACCCGACAAGGAGGGTCAGATGTACCACGCTACGGCCGATGGCTACTACCTCGTGCCTACAGCGGAGGTTCCCGTAACCAACATCTTCCGCGATGTAATCCTCGAGCAGAGCGAGCTACCCGTTAAGATGACTGCCTATACTCCATGCTTCCGTCGTGAGGCGGGCTCATATGGTAAGGATGTGCGCGGTCTTAACCGCCTACACCAGTTCGACAAGGTGGAGATCGTGCAGGTGTCACACCCCGACAACTCATACGAGGCTCTTGACGCCATGGTGGCACACGTAGAGTCTATCGTCGCATCACTCGGATTGCCATACCGCATATTGCGCCTATGTGGTGGCGACATGTCGTTCACATCGGCCCTCACCTACGACTTCGAAGTCTATTCTGAGGCACAGAAGCGTTGGTTGGAGGTATCGTCGGTATCGAACTTCGAGTCGTTCCAGTCGAACCGTCTGAAGTTGCGCTATCGTGATGATAATCGAAAAACACAGCTCTGCCACACACTAAATGGCTCGTCTCTTGCATTACCACGCATTGTAGCAGCACTGCTCGAGAACAACCAGACCGAGGAAGGAATTCGCATACCTGAGGTATTAATTCCTTACACAGGCTTTGATTTTATAAAATAATTCGTATATTTGCAGTAAGAAACACTCATTATAAACTATAAAGTATTATGGCTTACAAAATTTCAGATTCTTGCGTTGCATGTGGTACATGTATCGACGAGTGCCCAGTAGAGGCTATTTCAGCAGGTGATATCTATTGCATCGATCCTAGCAAGTGTATCGATTGCGGTACTTGCGCAGGCGTTTGCCCATCAGAGGCTATCGCTCCAGAGGAGTAATCGATTTACTACCTATGAATAGAATGGGCTGGCCAACAAGCATGTTGGGCAGCCCATTAGTTTGTGGAAGTTGTATAACAAGAGTTAGTTTTAGGCGCACGCAGTCTGAGAAAGCGGAGTTTACTCGAGGTAAATGAGCATTTCGAAGACAAACTATTTGTTGTCAGAAGGGGTTAGATACAACGCTCGGCGAATTTCGAGGCGATGGGCTGTACTTTGGCGTACTGCCCATTGCTAAGATAATTCGTTAGCGGCAGTAGATGACCGCTTATCACGACAAAGTAGCCTTGTTAGACAGCCTCTTTTATCATGCTTTACGTTCGTAGAGCACGCCCTACAATCTCTCCAACAACGAGGTCATAAGCACGCCGAAGTGGTTACCCAGGGCATAGCCGACAATGCCGGCACCGAGACCTACGATAAGGACGCGCTTATTCTTGAGCACCGCAATCATCATAGGCACGAAGGGCGGCGAGTTGATAAACGACACCGACGATACGGTCATCGAGTCGGCATCTACGCGCAAGATACGGCAGAAGATGGCATGCAGCAACAATGAGCCAAAGACGGCTATCGTGAGGAAGATTATCTGGTTGAGACCATCGTCAATCCTAAGATTTGAGAAATCGGCCATCGAGGCCATGGCGATGCTGAATATATATATAAGGTACATGCCTATATCGAAGCTGCGCTCCAACTTCCTGACGGGCTTCCAGAATGAGAAGAGAACGCCAAGCGTGCTCAGCGCAAGGATGAAGATCACCATAAACGACTCCTGGCTAAATGGCAATGTGGTGGCTGCCGCTAAGGAGACAACGACAACCGCAAAACCCACAATCTTTGCCAACTCGCCAAGCCCCGACCTGCTCGCAAGACCCGCATAGGGGTTGCGCTTGGCCTCGGCTATCTGCTTGTCGAGTTCCTCCCTCTCGCTTTGGGTGAGTGTCGCGCTGCTCTTCTCGCCATACAAGCGCCTAAATAGCTTGTATCCCACCGACACCAAAAATATGAGGTAGAGGAACGAGATGACGATGTCGTAGGAGCACATTATAACATAGCTCTGCTCCTCGACATTGAATATCGTCTGTAGCGCCGCGGCGTTTACCATGCCACCGGTATACATTCCCGACATGATGCCTCCAATCTTGTCGCCCTCGGGGATATGCTTGCCCCAGAAGAGATATCCTATGACAATGGCTATGGCAACCGATAGGAAGCCGCAGATGATGACCTTTATTTGTGTGCTCACATCGCTGCGCGTGAAACGACAGCCGAAGAGCATCATAGGTATCGCCAAGGGTATTGTCGCCTCTGTTGCAACCTGCTGAACAACAGCCATATTAGGGATATCGAGCGGCAGATTGCCGATGAGCATACCTAACGCATAAAGGACCATTATTGGACCTATGGTGTCGAGTAGCGGGAAGCGACGACATAGCCATATCACACCTGCAGGTGCAAGACAAAATATAGCTGCGAGTAGTATAGTTGACATAGTAATTGGGTTATAAAAGTTCAACAAAAGTAGTAAAACTTCTCGTAGGATGCATTATTTGCCCGATATTTTTTTATCGCCCACTGGGGATCTCGTTGCTGGTTTTTTAAGACGAGTAGCCGTAGGCTATCTCTTTTTTGTGTTCCATGTGAGCTCGCTCAGACATGAGAACACAAAAAAGACGAACAACATTCGTTGCTCGTCTTCAAAACCTTGTGCCACACTCTGACAGATTATCGAACTTTTAAGACAGACTTTCTGAGACTCGTGGAGTTCTCCCAGTGGGTCAGAGAAAATTATCCCGATAAAGTCCCCCTAAATTAGGAAAATGGTGTTAATGTTTCTTGCAATGTCCCCGAAGAGTGTTGTTCGTTTCGGAAATTCTTTTTAATTTTGTAGTGCTATTGCTAAAATAGCAGACATATTGAAAGTGTTTTTCGCAATCCTTAATCGAAAATGTGGAAGTTTTCAAGACAGTAGGATAACGAACAGCACTCATTTCTTGTATAGCTATGCGGCTGTACGCATTTTGCGTATCTATCCCCATACTATCCAAGTGTGGGGCATTGTATTCGTTTATTACTGTCAGGTCTTTCCACAACCTTCAGATTGATAAACGGGAACCATCTCCACACTTTCTTTTTATACGTTAATCCACCGCATAGGAGATGTTACGGTATAGACAATTACAATACTATGCACCTACCAAGTATCTACAATGTTAAAAGTATTACTATAGTAAGGGACTATGTCCGATTGAAATTAGAAAGTGTAACCGATAAATATGACACTTTTGAAGTTGAAATATTTAAAAATGATAGAGGTGAAAAAATAAAAAACTTATTGGATGTTAACCCTCCCAAATATTACTATAGATATTCAGCACGTATAGTGAAAAATAATATCAAAGGAGATTGTTTTGGATTGTCGCCATTAAATGATAATGAACAAATTGATTGGAGTGATATCAATGACGGCGACGTAGCACAATTACAGCATATCTATGAATTTGAAGAAATATAATATCTAAACTATACAACTATGAAAAAGCTATTAACGCTATTTGCCATTGCATTGGCAGTTGTAGTGTCATCGTGTAGTAAGTTCGATGACTCTGCTATTTGGGATAAGCTCAATGAACAGGAGCAAACCCTTAATGACCACGAGAAGCGTATTGCAGCCCTTGAGGAGTTGTGCAAGCAGATGAACACAAACATCAATGCACTACAGACTCTTGTTGAGGCATTGGAGAAGCGAGACTACATTACCAATGTATCACCAGTACGTGAGGATGGTGTGGTTGTGGGTTACACTATTTCATTTGCAAGCAGTGATACCATCACTATATATAATGGTAAAGATGGTAGTGATGGAACAGGTGGCTACACTCCTCAAATAGGTATTAAGAAGGATTCCGATGGTTTGTACTATTGGACACTTGATGGTGAGTGGTTACTTGATGATAACGGTAACAAGATTAAGGCAGTTGGTGAGGATGGTCGTGATGGTCAAGACGGCACAAATGGTAATGACGGTCAAGATGGCAACAATGGTCAAGATGGAGCAGACGGCAAGGATGGTATCACTCCACGCTTAAAGATTGAGAATGACTACTGGTATGTATCATACGATGAGGGTGCTACTTGGATAGAATTGGGTAGAGCAACTGGTGAGGATGGTGCCGATGGCAGTGACGGCAGTGATGGTGATAGTATCTTTACTAGTGTGACCCAAGATGACGAGTATGTGTATTTTCATCTTACTGATGGTTCTGTAATTAAAATACCACTAGCCACTCAGGATAGTAAAATAATTAGTTTTGCTGATAAAGATGTAAAGCGGGTTTGCGTCGGATTGTGGGATGTTGATGGAGATGCTGAATTATCATATGAAGAAGCGGCAAATGTAGATACTATTGGCAATGTTTTTTCACAAAATACGGACATTGAATATTTCAATGAATTTAAATATTTTACAAATGTGCCATCAATTGATGCAGATGCCTTTAAAGGGTGTGAGAATCTAAAAACTTTAGGCATCCCTTCATCAATTACATCTATTGACGCATCTGCTTTTGTAGGATGTTCCTCGTTGTATCAAGTTAAGTTTGAAAAAGATTCTAAATTGACAATTTTAGAAGGAAAATTCTCAGAATCTAGTGATTCATATAGTGGAGTTTTTGCAAATTGCACATCACTTAAATATGTAAATATTCCGTCCAGTGTTACAGAAATTAAAGCAGGTGCATTTCAAAATTGTAAAAATCTTGTAGAGGTAAAATTTGAAGATAGTTCATCTCTCAGGACAATTGGAGGTGGACACAATATGTACACAAAAACATCAGCTGGTTCTACATCCTATTATATAGCGAGATATGGAGCATTTGCCTTTTGTACATCACTAAGAGAGATTGAAATTCCATCATCTGTGGAAACAATAGAAGAATGTGCATTTATAGGTTGCACAAACCTATCCAGTGTGAGTTTTGAACAAGATAGTAGATTGACACATCTAAAGGGTGGGTATGCATATAAAAAATATGGAAGTAAGATATACTATGAGGCAAAATCTACATTTGGATGTTTTCAGGACTGTGTATCGCTATTATCAATTTGTATTCCGTCTAATGTTGAAGTGATTGATGCGTGTGTTTTTCAGAATTGCAGCAGTCTTGCTTCTGTAACGTTTGAGCCTAACTCAAAATTAAGAGAGTTTGGCGATGGTTGTTCTGGTGGAACTTATTATACATTTGTAACAGGTGCATTCGCAAAGTGTACTAGTCTTACATCAATAACTATTCCTGCTTCTGTAGAGAAGATTGGTATCGGCACATTTAACTTATGTGAATCTTTGACTTCTGTTTATTTCGAAGATAACTCTCTATTAACAACGATAGGTGGCGCCAAAGGAAGCATTGATTCGTATGAGCCTAATTCTCAAGGGACAAAAGAATATGGTGCATTTTCATATTGTATGTCATTAACTTCTATTACAATACCATGTAATGTAACCAATATCGGAGCTGTAGCATTTTCTAATTGTAGTGCACTTATGGATGTATATTGTAGAGCAGTAGATGTGCCAACGATAAAATCAAATACATTTACTGGAATTCCCAATGCACATCGCTTTTATGTGCCACAATCTAGTTTAGAAGCGTATAAGTCAGCTAGTAACTGGTCAGCATATGCAGATTCAATTGTAGGATATGTCTTTTAATGATTCAAGTGAGACATGACGATTACAAATAGATTTAGTCAATAAACCTCTAATCATATTTCACCCACGATCAATTAAGTTCGTGGGTGTTTTTTTATCCTCTCAACCTATACAACACCCTTTCAATATCCTCCACCGAATTTGTCATTGCTATACCCAACAACATCTAACGGATAGCACAACCAGACTCGAACTGCGGTCAGCAGAGCGAGAGCAATGGCAGGGTGAGCATACGACCATAGGTCGGAAAAGTGAATGGATAATACTGGGGGAGTTTACTCACCGAAGTATTATCCATTTGCTTTTCGAAGTTGCATAGCAATATGCTCACCGCAAAGTATTGCCGAGCCGCCACAGCGAGTGCGAGTCCCTTTATACGCAGAAAACCCAAGGGACTCGAACGACTTTAGTCGTAGAGCCGATACATAGAAAATAGCGCAGACCGAAGGTCGAGCAATAAATCATTATCATATCGGCTCAACCCCGACTAAAGTTCGAGCCCTTTGGTGTAGTTTTTAAGACGAATAGTCGTAGGCTACGTCTTTTTTTGTGCTTATGTGAGCTCGCTCAAACATATAAGCACAAAAAAAGACGAGCAACTTTTGTTGTTCGTCTTAAAAACCTTGTGCGGATAAAGGGACTCGAACCCCCACGCCTCTCGGCATCAGATCCTAAGTCTGACGTGGCTACCAATTACACCATATCCGCAGGATCTTAGCTAATCGCAGCCCCAACCTGGGGTACTTTAGCGGTGCAAAGATATAAACATTTTATAATTTACGCAACATTATGCGATTTTTTTTAAAAATTTTTATTCCGCGCTCTATAAATGACAAAGCCCAATACTGCAACATCGTCGCCGCGTCTACGAAAAAAGCATATTTACCCACCCCAACACGCGTTTTTGCCCCATATAACGCCACAACTATTTTAGGGAGGTTCTATAAATTAGGTCGCGATGATTTTGAAGAGTATTTCGAGGAGATTTCTCAGCTCTCGCAAAGGCGCAATGCGAGCATTGTAACTGCGCAAAGATGAGAAATATACCGAAATAAATTCAAAAGCAGCCGAAATAGAATTTCCTAAGATAACGAAAACATATTTACTAATTTATAGAACCTCCCTTTAAAAGTCGAAAATTAATTTATAAATTTGCGTCCCTTATATCCCCATTAAAAGAGGAGATAAACATATTAAATATATTACTAAACACAAATTATGAAGAAAAACATCTATTTCAGCGAGGAGTACACAGCTCCTGAGTTGGAGGTCTTCTCAACAGTTGTTGAGCAGGGCTTTGAGGCCAGCTATGGCGACTTTGGTGAGGCCGGTGACGAATTCGACACCAATGACAATGGCGTATTTTAATTTTTTGTAGCTATGAAGAACATCTTTAAGTATTTGATGCTTGTTGCAGTAGCTGCAATGGGTATCGCATGTCAGGAGAACATCAACGATGAGGCTGCAGCAGTCGTAAACCCTAACGAGGTTGAGATGACTATTACTGCCGATATGGACGAGACTCGTACCTATATCGACGAGGCTAACAGCTGCGTTCAGTGGAGCGAGGGTGACCAGCTCAAGGTTATCGAGAACTCTGCGACTTATCGCACAACAACTAAGACTACAATCGAGAATGGTTTGGCAAACTTTGCCGTATCATTCCCAGCTAACACTACCGCTGCAGAGTTTACCTACAACGCCATCTTCCCAGCGTCGGCAGTCGTTGAGGATGATGCCGATAAGGTGAATGCTGCCAAGATAAAGGTTATTGTCAAGGATCAGCAGAATGCTACTGCCGCATCTTTCGACCCACAGGCAGATATGTTGGTGGCAAAGCAGGTTGTTAGCGACGCACAGCCTACTGCGCTCAACATGCAGTTCAAGCGTATCCTCTCTTTGGGTAAGATGACCTTGACAGGCCTACCTACCGATGCTAAGATCTCTCAGGTTGTATTCACCGCAGGTGCTAACGACGTGTTGGCTGGTCGCAACTATGTGAATGCTACCACTGGCAAGGTGTTGGAGTATGGCTACTTTGGCAAGACCAATGCCATCACAGTGAACTACGACGAGGCTATCTCAACTCGTGATATCTACTTCACATGTAACCCATTCGCCATGGAGGCAGGCGAGACCTTCAAGGTAAAGGTGGTTTGCGAGGATACGTCATACACTCGTGAGGTTACTATTCCTGAGGGTCGCTCACTGACATTCACCGAGGGTAACTTGGGTACATTCTGGGTAGACATGACCGATGCTACCACAGATGCCGTTACTGCATTTGCTGAGGGCAACTATGTTGTCATTGCTAAGAACGGTACTAAGTACTACGCTATGAAGGGCGTTAAGGGTAGTGGTAACTTTTTGACCTATGACGAGGTGGCATATGATGGCACTGCAACTACAATCTCTACCGATGACGACACTTTGGTGTGGACTATCGCAGCAGTAGATGGCGGTTATACATTCCAGAACAACGCGGACCAGTATCTATATGGCTCTAATTCTGGCAACTACGCTTACTTGGGCGATGCTCAGACAATGACCATCTCGCCTGTTGATGGCACTAACCAGTATAATGTTGCCATTAAGGATATCTCTGAGCGTATTCTTGCGTTTAACACCAACTCGGGTCAGGAGCGTTTTGCGTTCTATAAGGGCACACAGGCTAAAAATCTCTACCTTGTTCCTGTAGGTGAGGATACAACTCCTCGTTTCGAGGTAGGTCCTAAGTCTTTGGAGTTTGATAGCGATGGTAATTCTATTGACGATGACTTCTTCACAGTAACATCTGTTAATGGTTTCGATATCACAACTGTAACTGCTACAACTGATGCCGAGTGGCTTGCTATCGATCATGATTCGTCTGAAAGCGGTATATTCTATATGTGCCCAGAAGAAAATACTGGCGCAAAGCGCACTGCTAATGTAGTCTTTTCGGCTGAGGGTCTATCAGTTACTGTTACCGTAGAGCAGCAGGCTGCTGAGGGTGTTGAGCCAGAGGAGCCAGCAGATACTACTATTACCGTAGCCGAGTTCCTTGAGCTTAAGGATACTACTACAGAGTATACCCTTACAGGTAAGATTACCAATGTAGCTAATGCAACTTATGGTAACTTCGACCTAACTGATGATACTGGTTCTGTATATGTATATGGTTTGCTCACACCCGATGGCGCTTCACAGAAGCAGTGGGCTGCAGCAGGTCTTAAGCAGGGCGACATCATCACTATCAAGGGTAAGTACAATGTTTACAACGGCAGCCCACAGATTAAGAATGCGGTATATGTATCGCACAAGGGTATCAATGTAGACAATAGCACACTTCAGTTTACTGCTGAGGGTGGCTCATTGGATGTTACAGCGACATTGGTTAACTCAACTGATGCAATCTCTGTAAGCGTTGATAACACACACTTCACTGTTGCATTGAAGTCTGGTACAACCTACACTGTTACAGCTCCTGCAAATGAGACTGAGGAGGCTATCTATGCAAATCTTACATTCACCGCAGGCGAGCTTTCAGCCGTAGTGGCTATCTCTCAGGAGGCTCCAGCCGTAGGTGGCGAGGTTGAGGGTGGTCGCGACGACTTCAACACTGTAGCTGCTAACAATGGTTATGGCTCACGCAAAACAACAGCTGGATGGACAGGTACAAACTGTGCAGTAATGCAGGGTGGTACATCTGATAGCAACCCAACCTTCAAATTCATTGGTTCTACAAGTGCTACACGCGCATTTACAATGAATGGTAAGACATCAGCTAAGGGTAAGATTGTATCTCCAACACTCACTACAGGTTGTGGCAAACTCTCGTTGAAGTATGGTAATGCGTTCTCTGAGAGCAACGGTGTTGACTTTACCATCACTATCAAGCAGAACGGCACTGCAGTGCAGACCTATAAGGTTGATGTTAACTCAATTACACAGAAGAAGGCCTACACCTGGGAGCAGGATGTTAATGTTACTGGAGATTTTGTAATTGAGATTACCAATAATTCTCCATCAAATAGTACATCTAATAAGGACCGTGTCTCTATTTGGGACATCGAGTGGACTGGCTACGCTGAGTGATCTTCGGGTGGTGGAGCGGGAGGTGGTGACACCCCTCCCACCACAGACCCTACACCGGGAACTGGTAATGATAGCTCGGCGGGCGTAGCCTCTGAGACGTGGCTCGAGCTCCCCGCAGAGCGTACTGATGAGGCGTATCCCAATGCCACAGAGGTGAAGGTAATGTCGTCGGGTGAGCGTAACTACACCCACTACTACGACACTGCAACCTACACCTCGCTGTGGACAGCATATCCTCTTGAAGCTAAGCACATGGGCTCATATTCGCGTCCTGAAAGCTGGTCGTTCAACCCAAATTTGTCGACAACTGTTCAGGTGAACCTTTGCAATAGAAGTTACACTAACTCCGACACCTATGTGCGAGGACACCTGATACCAAATGCCTCGCGCAATGGTATCAAGGCGATGCAGCTGCAGACATTCTACGTCACTAACTCGGTGCCACAAATTCATGAAAATTTCAATAGTGGCATATGGCAGACCCTCGAGGCAGCATTGCAGAGCGAGGCTGAGAGCGAGATTGTGTATATCGTTACAGGCGTAGCATTCAATAAGGTGGGTGAGTCGAAGACAATAACGTATACCACAGCCAAGGAGGACACCAAGAGAGTGCCCATCCCAAACTACTTCTACAAGGTGGCACTTAAGGTGACTACAAATAGTAGTGGCGTGGTGACATCGGCATCAACCGTGGGCTTTTGGTTCGAGAATAAGGCCCATTCTACCACGGCATATACGAACTACACGGTGACGGTAGACCAGGTGGAGGCGTGGACGGGCTTCGACTTCTTCTCTAATCTCCCCGATGCGGTGGAGGTGATAGCCGAGAAGAATAGCTCATGGAGCGCGTTTAGCGGCTTCTAAGGAGGTGGTATAAACGTCATCGCGAAGAGTTGCAACCGAGGAGTTTACTGATACAGATGGCGGTATATGCAATTCTGTGGCGATCTACCGTTGTGTTTCGCCATTGCTGATACAGTTTAACCCTCTGCATTGGCAGGGACTATAAACAGCGGAAGATCCTCACATCGGCGCATAGAGCGACAATTCACCACGACCCTCTCGGTTGCGCCTACTCAGGATGAATTAGTTATATATGTTTAAAAGGGAAACTACTTTTATAAACGCATAGGCTTCGTCTTATGCGTTTTTTTTCATATCTTTGCATATTAATTGACCAATTATGCCAAAGACAGTGACCCTGCAGTTGTCGCCCAAGCAGGCGGCAGATGAGAAATTCTATGTCGCCCAGGTGGCGCGTAGGTTGGGCGTGAAGCAGAGCGACATTGCCCTCGCGCGCGTTGTGAAGCGCTCCATAGATGCGCGTCAGCGTATGCCCAAGGTGAACCTAACCCTTGAGGTATATGTTGATAATGAGCCGCAGCCCGCACCCCTACACTTCGACTACCCCAACGTGGAGCATGGCACCGAGGTTGTTGTCGTAGGCTCAGGCCCCGCAGGATTGTTCGCCTCGCTGCGTCTTATAGAGCTCGGCTTCAGACCCATACTTCTTGAGCGTGGCAAGTCGGTGCTATCACGAAAGTATGACATCGCGCAGATAAACCGCGGTGGCGACATAAATCCAGATTCGAACTACGCCTTTGGCGAGGGTGGCGCAGGAACATTCTCCGATGGCAAACTCTTCACGCGTAGCAAGAAGCGCGGCGACTACAACAAGGCGTTGCAATCACTTGTATGGCATGGCGCAAATCCAGCTATCCTCTACGAGGCACATCCACATATCGGCACCGACAAGCTACCACGCATCATAACAAACATCTGTCGCACCATCACGGAGCATGGCGGCAAAGTGCTCTTCGAGAGCAAGGTGTCGGGATTTATCGTCAAGGATAACCGCATGACGGGCGTGAGGGTCGGCAATGAGATTATCGAGGGTGCTGCCGTGGTGCTTGCCACAGGACACTCGGCGCGCGACATCTACGAGCTACTATACCGCGATGGCGTTGCTGTGGAGGCGAAACCCTTCGCCATGGGTGTGCGCATAGAGCACCCACAGCGACTTATCGACACCATACAGTATCACTGTGAGGAGCGTGGTGAGTGGCTCCCCGCAGCGAGCTATTCGCTCGTCAGCCAGGAGGCAGGGCGTGGCGTCTATTCCTTCTGTATGTGCCCGGGTGGCTTCATCGTGCCTGCGATGACCTCCTCGGAGCAGACCGTGGTAAATGGCATGTCGCCAAGTGGTCGTAACTCGGCATTTGCCAACTCGGGACTTGTCACCGAGATACGCCTCGAGGACTTCGCACACCTTAGGGAGGAGTGGGGTGAGCTTGCAGGACTACGCTACCAGCAGCTCTTCGAGGAGCTGGCGCGCGAAAATAGCGGCGATAGGCAGGTGGCACCGGCACAGCGTGTATCCGACTTCGTGGCGGGGCGCGCCTCTAAGAGCCTGCCACGCACATCATACGTGCCAGGCATAACCACTTCGCGTCTTGATAGGTGGATGCCAGAGATTATCGCCGAGCGCCTACGCAGTGGCATTGCCACCTTCGGGCGTAAGATGCGAGGCTTCGTTACCGACGAGGCTATCGTCGTGGGCGTTGAGTCACGCACATCAACCCCTGTGCGCATACCTCGTGATAGCGAGACACTTATGCACACGCAGGTAGAGGGTCTCTTCCCTACTGGTGAGGGTGCTGGATATGCCGGAGGTATCATCTCGGCAGCACTGGACGGCGAGCGCATCGCCGATGCTGTGGCACGCTACTGCAATAAGCACTAATATAATACTTTACGATGAGCAGCGCAACAATAATAGCAACAATAGCAGGATATATCATCCTGCTATTTGTCGTTGCGCGCTATGCCGCACGCCGCGTCAACGATAGCAACTTCTTCACTGCTGGTCGTTCTACGCATCGTGCCGTGGCCGCCATAGCCATGGTGGGTGCTGCCATGTCGGGCGTTACCTATATCTCTGTGCCCGGCTCTGTTATGGCAGACAGCTTCTCATATCTGCAGACGACACTTGGCTTCTTCGTGGGCTATATGATAATCGCCTTTGTGCTTGTGCCGCTATACTTCCGCCTGGGTGTGGTGTCGCTCTATGAATATCTCGACCATAGGTTTGGCGTTACGACGCACCGCACTGGAGCATGGCTATTCTTCATATCGAAGCTGCTCTCGGCATCGCTACGCGCCTTTGTGGTATGCGTAGTGCTACAAGCGCTACTCTTCGAGCGCTACGACATCCCATTTGTTGTTAATGCCGCGATAATGATGTCGCTCGTATGGCTATATACGCGTCGTGGTGGCGTTAGGAGTGTGGTGTGGATAGAGATGCTCAAGACAATAATCATGGTGAGCAGCATTGTCCTCTGCATACTCTTTATTATGCGTGCCTTGGGCTATAACCTCGGTGATGCGGCGAGGGCTATCGGCGATAGTGAGATGTCTAAGGTGTTCTTCTTCGACGACCCTATGGATAGGCGCTACTTCTGGAAGCAGTTCCTTGCGGGCATCTTCCTCGTTGTGGCGATGACGGGCATGGACCAGGATATGATGCAGACGGTGCTGTCGTGCCGCTCGAAGCGCGATGCGCAGCGCGGTCTGATAAGCTCCATCATGGTGCAGGTTGTCGTCATAGTGCTATTCCTTGTGCTTGGTGCACTACTATATATATATGTCGCAGGGCGTGAGGGCGTGCCCGAGGGCGATGCGCTCTTTGGATATGTAGCCACCGGGGGTGGACTACCAGCCATTGTGGGTGTGCTCTTCCTGCTCGGTCTTGTTGCCTCGACATACTCGTCGGCAGGCTCGGCGCTCACGGCACTCACCACCTCGATGACGCTCGACATATTGGATGGTCGCAAAAAGGGGGATGAGGGGCTTGGCAAACTGCGTCGTGGCACGCATACGGCGATAGCTGTGACGATGGCTCTTATCATCGTTGCCTTCAATGCGTGGAGCTCGGCAGGTGTTATCACCCTTATCTTCACTATGGCGAGCTATACCTATGGTCCGCTGCTCGGCATGTTCCTCTTCGGTCTGCTCACGCGTCGCACTATAAACGAGCGCGCGGTGCCTATAATAGCCATACTCTCGCCACTCATATGCTACGTTGTTTCAACGCACTCCGCGGCATGGTTTGGTGGCTACACCTTCAGCTATGAGATTATTATCCTCAACGCCGCGCTGACAATGATGGGTTTATATATCTTTAGTAAGTCGCCAACCATAGACAATAAATAATGGGGCTGACTAAAATTTAATCAACCCCAAAACTTAAAAGTTTTTGTTTTTACTATAGATAACTATTCAACACATCGACCACCGCATCTTGAGTCTCCTTATCAACACCCAACTCATCAAGGTCTATTACAATAGTTTGCTTAGCCTCCTCTACCGTTTTTACCACCTTTGAATCCTCGTTGGTCTTCTCGTTAGCTTTAGCCTCTCTATACTCCTGCGCCTCGGCATCATTCATGCTACCGCTCTGCTCGTCAGCCTTAGCATCTCTATACTCCTGCGCCTCGGCATCATCCATGCTACCGCTCTCTTCGATATAGCTAATTAGCTTCTCCAACGAAGGATTGTTATATGTCGATTTCTCCTCGGACTCGCTTTCGCACGACTTGGCAAGTACGATAACGATGATAACAAAAGCAACTAATGATACGATAGTGTAGATTAAACACCCCTTAAACGCAAGTGTCGCGATCCTTGACAAGAGACCCGGTTTGCTACTCTCTCTCAGCTGTTGATTGTATGGTTCAAAACTCATATTATAGTAGTTTTAGTTGTTTTTACATATAGAGGGTAAACCGCCGCTATTTCTAACAGTGCTGTCCTCCGGAGCAGCGTATGAAATATTCAACGCCTCTGCCTCACGAAGTTCCTCCTTAAGCTCGGTAAGCCTGTCATCACTCGCGCTATCTTGCTCACGAAGGTTAACAAGGGTATCTGAACCGTCTATTATAATCTCATCATTGAACTGAATGCTCGCTGCATCCGCTCCGCGTACTCCCGGAAGCTGATCAACCAAAATGGGGTCCATTTTTGTTCTATCAAGCTCCGTAATATCCCAGGTCCTATTCCCCACTCCTTGCCCAACATTATCTGGCATTATTGCAGGGTCACACATAACTACTACTACATCACCCTCTCCACTCTCCGACTTCTGCTCACTCGACTCTGCATTAGAGCCAAGCGCAATACAAATATAGAGAAGAGCGATAGTTGAAATTATCAAGCATCCGACAATCACCCATTTGAAAATGCCCGATATTTTATGTCTTCCCCCATTATCACTTTGAGGGTTGTTAGAGTTCTGCATCGTAGTATAGTAATTTTAATTGTGTTGTACACAGAAATATATAACAAAGGTAGATAAATTTTGGCAAACAACCAAGTAATAGGCAATAAAAAAGGGTGGCAACAGCCACCCCAAATTACACGTACCCTTATCGCTAAATCTTGCAGCGAAGGAAACCTATGCCGAAGCGCTCCACAGCTGCTCTCTCCAAATCCTCGCGAACCGATGGGTCAGCAACCGAGATAAGCAACTTAGCACGCTCTGCCAAGGACTTATTACGCAAATAGACAATACCATGCTCCGTAGCGATATACTGCGCCTGGAAGCGTGTGGTAACGACACCTGCACCCTTAGTCAAGGTAGGCACAATCTTCGACTGACCCTTATTGGTAATTGATGGTAGGGCAATGAAGCACTTACCACCCTCCGACAAAGCTCCACCATACATGAAGTCGTGCTGACCACCCACGCCCGAGAAGATACGCTCGCCGATACTATCGGCACAAATCTGACCTGTAAGGTCAATCTCGATAGCTGAGTTTACTGCCATCACCTTAGGGTTTTGACGGATATTCTGTGGGTCGTTGGTCCATGCAACATCGCGAATCACAACATCGCGGTTGTTATCAAGGTAGTCGTAAAGACGCTGGCTACCAAGACACAAGCATGCCAAAGACTGACCTGGGTATAGCTTCTTGAGCGAGTTATCAATGATACCCTTCTGAATGAGAGGCACCACGCCATCGGTCATAGCCTCGGTATGCAAGCCAAGGTGCTTATGGTCCTGCAACGCATCAAGCACTGCATTAGGAATACCTCCTACGCCAATCTGCAAGGTAGCACCATCAGGAATCTCCTGTGCAATGAAGTTACCTATACGACGCTCAACATCGTTAGGCACAACGGTAGGCACCTCAACAAGTGGCTCATCACCACGTACCATAGCGTCAATCTTCGACACATGGATAACAGGGTCACCAAAGGTACGAGGCATATACTTATTTACCTGTGCGATAATCACCTTTGAGCACTCGGCAGCCGAGAACGCAAGGTCGGCAGATATACCATAAGAGCAGTAGCCCTCCTCATCAGGCTCTGAGACATTCAACAATGTCACATCCAAAGGCACCTGACCCGAACGGAAGAGGAATGGTATCTCACCCAAGAATGCAGGTATTGTCTGCGCCACGCCCTCCTTGATAGCATTACGTAGGTTGTTAGCCACAAAGAAGCTTAGTGGCTCAAACGAGTCGCGAAGCTCCGCCTTAGCGTATGGAGCATCGAAGCGACCAATAGCAAAGGCGCTATATACCTTAACATCGCGAAGCTCAGAAGCACGGTCGGTCATCGCCTGCACCAATACCTCAGGGATAGATGTCGAGCCCTGGATAAATACCGAGTCACCCGACTTGATAAGTTTCACGGCCTCAGCCGCACTTACTAATTTCATGCCTTATTCTTGTTTATAAAGGGCTGTCCTTGGCGGGCAGCCCTAAATTAATATCTATTAATAGTCCTGGCTGAACATGCGAAGTCGCTTATCGAGCTCATCGTACTGGTAGTCCGAGATCATCGATACGCAACCACGCAAGCCCTCGCGAGAGCTACCCGTAGGAGCGAGCGTAATAGCCGAGATACCGTAGTAGATAAGCTTGTTGATAAGCTGCTCACCAGTCATATCCTTGTAGCCGAAGGTGAAGAAGAAACCATCGCTCACCTCCTGCTCGCAATCCTTATCGTAGACGATATGGAAGCCATTCTTCACCATGATCTCCTTCACGCGCTGCGCACGACGTGCATACTCGCGTGTGTGACCTACGAAGTCGAGGCGACCATCCGACGCAGCACGGAACATCGCAGCCAAGGCGTACTGTGCTGAGTGAGGAACACCCGATGAGAGGACGTAGAGGATGTTGAAGATGAAGTTGCGACGGAACTGACCATCGTTGCCATACTTCTTAGCAAAGGCATCGTAGCAACGCTCAGCAAGTGCTGGGTTCATGGCCACGATGGCGATACGCTGACCCGCATACGAGAACATCTTAGAGCCTGACAAGAGGTGTAGACAGTTGTTCGTATAGCGAGCTACAGATGGCTGATATGGAGCCTCGAAAGGCTTCGAGCGATCCTCACGGAAGTCCATGTTGAGGTACGCCAAATCCTCGACAACAACAACATCGTACTTAGTAGCAAGGCGACCGATAATCTCCAACTCCTCCTCATTGAGTCACATCCATGTAGGGTTGTTAGGGTTAGAGTATATCATACCGCTGATGCGACCTGATGAGAGTATCTCCTCAAGCTTCTCCTCAAGCTTCTTGCCACGATAGTCGATGACGTCGAACGACTCGAAGCGTATGCCCTGAACCTTACACTGCGCCTTCTGCACAGGGAAGCCTGGGTCGATGAAGAGGATGGTGTCGCGGTCGTCACGCATCTGGTTGAGAGCCATGAATGTGGCAAAGGCACCCTGCATAGAGCCTACCGTAGGCACAATGCATACAGGAGGGATGTCAAGGTTGATAAATGCCTTGATGAAGCGCGATGCCTCCTTTACCAAAGGCTCGATACCTGTGATAAGAGGGTACTTAGAGCCTACACCAGCAAGCAATGCCTCGTGCTCCGCCTCGATGCCAATCATCTCGGCAGGAAGACCTGGCTCACCAATCTCCATGCGTATATACTCCACGCCCATCTTAGCCTCGATATCCTTCACGACGCTCACGAACTGGCGGATAGATGCAGCGCCAAGCTCCTTGGCGTTACGCAAACCGTTGGCAATACAGATATTATCGACGGTCTGTTTGTCTAATGGTCTATCCATCGTCTTGTTATTTTTTGATAGAGTTATCATAACCTGCGCGTACTGCAGCGAGGTTCTTCTCGATTACCTCCTCACCCTTGCGTGCGAAGATACGACGAATACCCGCCTCAATCTTCTCAAACTCGATGTCAAGCATCGGTATCGCAGCGCCCAACAACACCATGTTGGCAGCCTGAAGTGGAGCGCCAGCATCCTTAGCAAGCTGCTCGACGTTCAGTGAGACGCAATTGGGAAGAGCTGCGAGGTGCTTTGTCAACTCCTCCTCTGCGGGGTAGTTAGGGATGTTTACAAAAGGAACGTTAGATGTTACCACCCAGCCATCCTTCTTCAAATAGCTCAAGTAGCGAAGTGCCTCCATAGGCTCCAACGAGATGATAATGTCGGCACCGCCCTTAGCGATAAGGTCTGAGGCGATAGGCTCGGTAGAGAGACGCAAGTTACTCTGAACATCACCACCACGCTGGCTCATGCCGTGAACCTCTGCCTGCTTGATGTTCCAGCCCTCGGCCATAGCAGCCTCACCAATGACTGTGGCAATCGACAGAATACCCTGTCCGCCGACACCTGCCAAAATAATATCTTTCTTCATGATAATCTTCTTTTTTTGTTGTTAGCCACCTTACTCTTTCTTCGCTGCCATACGTGCCTTAGCGTGACGCTTAGCAGTCTGGATACACTCGCGACGTGGGATGATTACAGATACACCCTTGTACTCTATCTCCTCGCGGATGGTGTTCTTAATCTCCTCCATATTCTTTGGAAGTGGCACCACAACGCGTACATGGTCTGGGTGAACGCCCAAGCCACGGCAAATATCCTCAAGTTTACCTGTACCAGCTGAATCCTGACCACCGGTCATACCTGTTGTGAGGTTATCAGAGATAACGACAACAACATTGGCGTTAGAGTTAACACAGTCCAAAAGACCTGTCATACCTGAGTGAGTAAATGTAGAGTCACCGATAACTGCGAATGATGGGAACTGACCAGCATCAGCAGCACCCTTAGCCATGGTGATAGATGCACCCATCTCTACACAAGCGTGGAGCGCCTGGAATGGAGGCAATGCACCAAGAGTGTAGCAACCAATATCGCCGAAGATACGAGGATTTTCATACTCTGCAGCTACCTCGTTCAACGCCTTGTACATATCGCGGTGACCGCAACCCTGGCACAATGCTGGTGGGCGTGCAACAACGATATCGTCAGCCTCAAGGTTCTCCAACTTCTCCATGCCGAGTGATGCACGTACGCTATCTGGTGTAAGCTCACCTACGCGTGGCAAATCACCTGTCAAACGACCCTTAACCACAACGGTTGAAGGAACAATGGCACGTACCATCTCCTCAACAACTGGCTGACCCTCCTCCATGACGAGAATCTCCTTAGCACCATCCTCAACCATCTTCTCGATGAGAGCTACTGGAAGTGGATACTGCGATACCTTGAGCACGCTGCGCTCCTCAGCACCTGCAACGTTCTCCATGTAGTAGTTGTAGGCGATACCTGTTGTGATTACGCCAAGTGCTGGGTTAGTACCCTTGCGGTAGAAGTTATACTTCGACTCCAACGATGCCTTCATAAGGTCATCCTGCTGTGCGAGAAGCTGAACATAGCGTCTCTTAGCGAATGCAGGGAGAAGAATCCATGTGCGAACATCCTCAGGGCGGTTAATCTCGTTCTGCTTGCGTGGGCTCTCAGTAACCTCCACAACGGCACGAGAGTGCGCCATGCGAGTTGTTACGCGCATCAATACTGGGAGCTTCACAGCCTCCGAGAGCTCGAACGCTGCACGTGTCATCTCGTATGCCTCCTGCTGGTTCGATGGCTCGAAGATAGGCATCATAGCAAACTTACCATAGAAGCGAGAGTCCTGCTCGTGCTGTGATGAGTGCATTGATGGGTCGTCGGCAGCAACGACTACCAAGCCACCATTAACACCTGTCATTGCAGAGTTTACGAATGGGTCGGCAGCAACGTTCATACCTACGTGCTTCATACATACCAAGGCACGCTTGCCCATGTATGACATACCGAGAGCACCCTCCATAGCGGTCTTCTCGTTAGTTGCCCAGCGGCAGAAAATCTTGTTCTCAGCATCGCCACGCTTCTCCTCACGGAGCTGAATGAATTCGGTAATTTCGGTTGACGGAGTACCAGGGTAAGCATAGACACCTGAAAGACCAGAGTCGATAGCCGCCTGTGCAATAGCCTCGTCACCGAGAAGTAGTTTTCTCATATTGTTAATGTTTTTAGGTTTATTTATAATGTTTATTCTCTTGTCGTCGCCTATTGATATTTTATCAATTTGTCAAAGGTAGTAAGAATTTCCGAGAGATAAAAATATTATCGCTATTTTTTGAGATAAAGATGAAAGGAAAAAGGAAAAGTTCGGCGCGCTTTGCGCGAGGTTTAATGCAACATCGTGGGGGCGATAGGAGCAATGGGGCAATAGGATTGCTTGCGCGTGAACAGCGCGGCTCTCTCTATTGCTCCTATCAAGCGAAGCGGTCCTATTACTCCTATTGTTCCTATGTTCAAGTGCGAGACATCGCGCGACGCGTGCAGTCCGCGCGTAAGTACCACCCGGCACAACCCTTTAGCGGACTTCGGTCTGCGCACTACGCCGCACAACACATATTGAAACAACCAGCCCATACACAGAGGTACTCAAAAAGATACCCATGACAACGGGTAGTACCCCACTCCAACGGACATCGGTTTGCGCACGCGGGTACTCAAAAAGATACCCATACAATCTGAAGTTTCCTTGTTCGTGCTTATGCTCCCTGGGTGTTGCGGGTATTAAAAAAGATACCCGCAACATATGGCGTGGGTGCCGTGGTAAAAGAAACGAAATTCTAAACATAGGTACTCAAAAAGATACCCATACAATCTGAAGTTCCCTTGTTCGTGCTTGTGCTCCCTGGGTGTTGCGGGTATTAAAAAAGATACCCGCAACATATGGCGTGCGTGCTGTGG
>JAZSBD010000035.1:0-30551 GCA_045602255.1 Alistipes sp. | reverse complement strand
CGTCCGTTGGCGCTAAATCCCTGACAACTACCACATAGCATACTACACATATAGTAATACACTGACCCACATATAGATATAAATATATATGGGTAGGGAGAGCGTATACTATACTCAGCAAGCTAACCACACTATCTTACTGATATATATGGCTATGTAAATAGCGTTATATATGGCTGCAGCTACGGTTAGATATATTAACATACTGATATAGATGATTAAGGAGCTTAAGGAGTATAATGAGCTTAAAGAGTGATTATCTCTCTAAACTCCCTAATATCCTTAATCTCTCTATCTGATGATGCCCAGCGCACAGCGGAACTACCCACGCTACATAGCTCGCTTGTTACACAGTCACGCAGTAACACTGTCACATAGTAACAGGGGCGTGACAGGTGTGACAGGTGTGACAGGTGTGACAGGGTAATTAGTAATTAGTAATGCTTCGCTCCTTTGGAGCAACATATTACTAATTACTCACTACTCTTTACTAATTTTCTTAAATTTACGCTTCAGCCATAGGTAGTAGCCCGTGAGCGGAAGTGTTGCACCGATAATCGCAGCGACAAACCACAACACCTTAGTCGTCATGCCACCGATGTCACCCGTATGCAGGGCGCGCAGCCATGTGCGAGCACCATCACCAAAGAGGGCATAGAAGCCATCTCTCCACCACTCGAACGACCACACAAGACCCGTGAGCGCCATGATAAGGAGTAGGATTACAGCATAAGCACCTGCCGATACGTGCATATCGTACCAGAAGCGTCGCCACCCCTTACGCAGAGCTATCTTAGAGCGGTTCTTCCACATCTTCAGCGTCTTAGGCCACCAGATGAATATTCCAGAGAGGAGCACCAATGCCATAGCTAAGGTGCTAATGCCCACAATCATCTTACCCACCGTCATCTCGCCCTTGCTCTGCGGGGCGTCCATCAGCCAGCGGTGCATACGAAACATCGTCGCGAAGAATGGGTGGCGCTCAGGCGTGCCGAGCACCTCGCCGCTATACTGGTCGACAAATATCTTCTGCTTGCCGCGCTTATCGAGATAGAAGATATAGGTGCGCTCCGCGTCGTCGAGCACCTTAACATCGTGGATCTTCTGCCTCTTGTCGAGACTCTGCTCCACCTTGGCGCGTAGCTCCTCCATCGCGATAGGCTCGCCCTTTACGCTATCGACATAGTAGTAGTCCGACTGCAGATGGGGTGTTAAGTCCTTCTCGAAGATGAGCATAGCACCCGTAAAACAGGTTATCGACATAAGTACACCGAGCGGTATTGATAGCCAAATATGTAGTTGCTTAAATATATTTCTTACCATAAATCGTGTCTGTCATACTACAAAGATAACGAAATATTCTCCTCGACAAATATCCTCATCACCATTTTTTAGTTAAGGGGCGACATCCTACCTACGGCTTTTATCTGCGTTGCCTCAATGGTAAGACCCTTCGTTGCCACCGCCGAAGCTACGTCGATAACATAAATGGCTGGATAGTCGTTGGTCGTTGTAACGGCAATATGCGCCTTGCCTGCCTCGACATACGGAGCATTGCCGAAGCTCGATACTACATCCATAGACGGCATACCCTCGACATAGTTAAACTCGCCAGTAGCAACATCCAAGATAGCAAGTCGATTAGCCACCATATCCTTACCTGGCTCAAGAACACTATCATACATAAGCATAAGGAACTTCGTGCCATCCAAATACCATGTGCGCTGGAACGACAACCCTCCGGTAAGTTCCTCGATATTTAGGTAGAAGCTATCGTCGAACACCTCGGTGCCCGCCTTAATGCGCACCACGCCTGCAGGGAGTGATGTTCGCTGACGCTCATCGGCCATGGTCTTGGCGTAGGATGGCGAGAACACATATACATCGCCACTATCCGCCTGCCACACCATCTGATAGTACTGCGACTTGTGGCGTCCCGCCGCATAGCTAATCTTATCGCTACGAATAAGGCGCTTGCCATCAAGCTGCTCGCTATCGAATATAGCCACCCAGCACTCATTGGGGTACTGTGTCCACTGCAGCTCGCCCTCCTTATATGAGCCGCTACCCGAGCCACCAGCCTCCCTCTTCACAAGATCCTCGTACCCCACGCGTATCCACTTACCACCCTCGACATTTACGCCATACTGGCTAAGACCCATAGGCACAGCAGCCGAGAATATCTTGTCGCCCACCTGCTCTATGCCCGCTAAGGTCACGAACTCACCATTGCCCAAGAAGTTCTCGGCAAGGTATTGCTCATCGAGCGTATTATTGGTCGTATATGTCTCATCCTTAACATTTAGCAGCGATACAAGGATTGCCTTAGGCAGATATCCCTTGTCGTCGACCATCTCCTGCGCTCCGTCGCCTGTCGAGGTGGTCATGATGTAGTTGTTGAAGATGCCATAGGTCGTAAAGCGTCGCACGGCATACTCCGCAGAACGCGCCGAGAGCGTGTAGTCATCGTTCATAACAAAGGAGCGCGTAGTGCCAGCATTACCCTGATTATAGGTAAGACCATAGAGGTACTTATCGCCCCAAAATACCCAGTAGCTTGCACCATCATTGACTAAGCCATGCTCCATGCCGATAACTCCGCTATCCAGCGTCTCGGCAGTAAGGAGTGCATTGGTTGTTGTATTTGAGAAAACGCCCTGCGAGGCAATCACATAGGGACGTTCCGCATCTGGATTGTGGGATGGTCTTGTTACACCCTCCTTCTGACAAGCGACAACACCACATAATGCCATCGCCATAATTACAAATTTAATCTTCATATATATACGTTTTTAGTGTAAATCATGTTAATTGCCGCCAAAGGCTACACGCAGCTTAATATAGAATGCTCGTCCCGCCTTCTGAAGGCTGAAATTGTCATAGAGCGCCTCGTTGGTTAGGTTGCGACACTCTGCCGATATGTTATATCTGCCCTCCTTAATGGAGTAGCCGATGGATATGTTATGCGAAAACTGCGAGGGTACCATATAATCACTCTTGTTCGTACCAATACGCGCCGAATAATAATAAAAGCCCTTCAAATATGAATTATCATAGCTGATTGTCAACGTATTACCACGCCATATACAATCGTGCCATGTAAAGGTGATGTCGCTATCGGCAAAGAGATATGGGATATTGGGCATACGGTCGCCATAGCCGAGGTTGGGTTTAGACGTGCCTATTGCCGTAGGCATATTATCGCGTACATCCATATATGTGATGTTCCCACCCACAGAGAGCCACTTAGAGAAGGTATAGCGTGCCGTGATGTTCCCACCCAGCGTACGCACACGACCATAGTTTATATATGTCGCTGCCGCCTTACCGCCACTCATATCAACAATGTTACGCTGAATATAGTCCTTCGTATCGCGCCATACGAAGCCACCCTCGACATATATACCATGCTGAAGGTTGTCACCATAACTTGCCGAATAGCTGAGACTTACGTTGATATTATCGCTGTTCTCAGGACGAATACCTATATCGCCCATCTCCAAATCCTCATCGCCGAACATCTCCTCAATAGTGGGCAGACGGTATGCCTTCTCGTAGGATAGCTTCGCCTGAAGCCCCTCTATAGGGAGATATGTTGCAGCAGCGCCATAGCCTAAGGCACTCTCCTTACGCTTCACCTCGACAAATGCTGAGGCGTTGTCATCCACCGCCATAGGACCACGCACACCCTGATTGTAGTACTTGGCAAAGAGCGATGCACTCCACCTCTCATTTGGTGTTATGCGATATTGTAGCCCGCTGATATTCTTATACGTACGCTTCGCAATGGCATCCTCCTGGGGCTGCTCAGCAAGGAGCGACGTGTTGCTACGCGTGAAGGCATTGAAGACATGGTTGAACGTGAAGGCGTGCTTCTCACCAAGGCGATATGTTAGCGTCGCCGTAGCGTTCCAATTATTGTTAGAGGAGCGCGTATGCTGATAGGACTGCTCGCCAGGCGAGTTAAGGCGGTGCTTATCACCCAGCCAGTTATACTTATAACGCGAGGTATCGATGTTGTATGTCGTATTGTGATTATAGTTCGCCGTCAGCGTAAGGTCAAGTCCCTCGGTTATAAGGTTGCGCTTGCGATACTCCAACGAGGGCATAAGAGAGCTACCACGACGGTGCTTGTCGCCATAGACAATATCCTGGCGCACACCCGTCTGTATCTCCTTATACATCTGCGAGTAGGTGACACCAACAACAAGGCGGTCTGCCCAACGCTTATCCACAACACCCAGTTTAGCAACAATAGCCTCGTTATGGAAGGTATCGTTAAAGCGACGCACGCGATACTTCGTTGACTTATCTATGCGCCCCGTCTCGAAATCCTCCACGGGAGCCATAACCTCATAATCGTTATCCGAATAGTTCTGAAAGGCATTTATCTCCCACATAAAACCGTTATGAAGTCTTTGCCCAGCGTTTATCGTTGAGCGATGCGTATTAAACGAGCCATAGGAATAGGATGCATCTGCAAACCAGCTGCTACGACGCTTGGCGGTGACGATGTTTACCACGCCACCCAACGCATCGGCGCCAAAGCCCACAGGTACAACACCACGATATACCTCAATGCGCTCGGCATAGCCTGCCGGTATGTTATTAAGCGAGAACGACCCTCCGACACCCTCCTGTGGCACGCCATCAATGAAGACCTTGACATGCTTACCTGAGAAGCCATCGAGCGAGATTGTCATGTCGGAACCAACGCCTCCCGACTCACGGAGCTTCACGCCCGGAGCCTTTGTGAGGGCATCGCTTAGCGACTTCGAGCCATTGGCAAGTGCCTTGGTATCGATGGCCACGGCGTTAAAGGGCGAGCGCTTCACTACGCCTACGCCCGATGCCGAGACCACAACCTCCTCAATATCTGTTGCCGACTCACTAAGTGTGTAGTTAATATCGTATACCTCACCACCGCTAAATGTCATCGTATGGCTCTTGTTATCATAGCCGAGCGACGATGCCACGATGGTAGCCTCACCAGCATCGACATATATCTTATAACGCCCCTCTGCATCGGTAGTAACACCATGTGAGGTGCCATCAACATATACCGTGGCATACGGCACTGGCACACCCTCCTCATTGGTTACCACGCCTTGCAGACGTGCCGCCTGAGCAGCCGTCGTGGGTGGCTCGGTGAGCCCATCAAACGAGGGGGCAGCCGCCGAAGCGACATTAGCACCAACGACCATTACGCATATTATATATATAAGGTATAGCGATAGTTTCACACAAATCTTTCTCATAGCCAATGCATATTTTTACCTTTGCAAAGGTACTCCACCCCCACAAGGTGGACAATCCCCAAAAGGCGGTAAATCGCCACCCCCCACTCCCAATATATTGGGGGGGAGGAGCCATTTATCATCCCGATATTGTTGCATATCCAACAAAAAATAGTAACTTTGAGGGTTGTAATCTCTAATAGGTGAAAATTATGTTTACAAACGAAAAGAGTATAATAGAGCAAGCGTGGGAGAATCGCGAGATGCTAAAAGACGAGTGCGTTCGTGAGGCTATACGCCGCATTGTCGAGGCTGTAGATAAGGGTATTATACGTTGTGCCGAGCCTATAGACGTGGAGCGCAGCGAGTGGCAGGTCAACGAGTGGGTGAAGAAGGCAATCATCATGTACTTCCCCATACAGCCTATGCGCACCATGAAGGCTGGCGAGTTGGAGTGGTACGATAAGATGGAGCTTAAGCATGGCTACGAGGAACTTGGCGTGCGCGTAGTGCCTCATGCCGTGGCACGCTATGGCGCCTACATCGCCCCAGGAGCTATCCTCATGCCCTCGTATGTCAACATCGGCGCATATGTAGATAGTGGCACCATGGTAGATACATGGGCAACGGTGGGCTCATGCGCACAGATAGGCAAGAACGTGCACCTCAGCGGTGGCGTTGGCATCGGTGGCGTGTTGGAGCCAGTGCAGGCAGCACCCGTAATCATCGAGGATAACTGCTTCATCGGCTCACGATGCATCGTTGTCGAGGGTGCACACATATGCCGTGAGGCGGTGCTCGGCTCGAATACCGTAATCACCGGCTCGACACATATCATCGACGTCACAGGTCCTGAGCCTAAGGAGTACAAGGGGTATGTTCCACCACGCTCGGTCGTTGTGGCAGGCACCTACAACCGCAAGTTCCCTGCAGGCGAGTATGGCGTGCAGTGCGCACTTATCATCGGCCACCGCAAGGAGTCTACCGACAAGAAGACATCGCTCAACGACGCCTTGCGCGACTTCTCAATATCATAACAGACCATGAGACGCATATTAACAATACTCCTCCTTGCCACAACGCTTGTTGCGTGCAACAATAAGAATCCACACGACGGCGACGCCATATCTATCTATATTGTTGGTGGCGATGAGGTGTGGGTTGCTGGTCGCGAGGGGGTTACTCATACCGTAGAGTGCAAGGTCTATGGGTTAGCAGAGCAGCACCCAGTCTTGGACGCTACGACCGAGGATGAGTGGATTGAGATTAAGGATTGCTCTATCAACCTCGTACTGTACAAGACGCTCGACAACCACACCGGTGCCCCACGCGAAGGTCATATCACCATTTCGTATGCTGGCAAGAGCACCACGCTCACCGTCATACAACGCCCATATGCCCAGCGCGAGTACGAGGCACTGAGCCTTCACGGCAGCACCTATAATGGCTACGAGGAGGGTGAGCATGAGGGGTATAACTACAACCTTGTGCTGTCGCAGGTGGGTGTAGATAAGTCGGGATGCCTATACGAAAAGAGTGAATACTACATCCTCAACCTCTATAGCCCCACGCCAGCTAACGGCGATATGTCGTGGACACTGCCTCAAGATGTTGAGATAGACCTCGAGAACAGCTACTACATAAAGACGGGCGAGGATGTGGCGACCTCCGAGGAGATAGCACTCAAGGAGGCGACAATCAGCGTCGGCAGCAAGATGATTGAGGCACACGTGGTGCTCGACAACGAGACGAGCGATAGCGTAAACATTTGGTACAGAGGCGCGCTTTACCAGAATATGACCCTCTATCGATTCCTAAGCACGCTCGAGGAGGACTATACGTTCAACCATCAGGATGCCATCTTCGCCTATGAGCTTAGCGAGGATAACAGCTGCACGATCTATATCGTAAAGCAGATCGAGGGCGAGGATATCGACATCTTCCAGCTATCGCTACAACTCCCCGATGGGGCATCAGATATTGTTGGCGAGTATCAGCAAGGCGACGGCGCGAACGCCTTTATCGCTGGTAGCATGGGTGATGAGGAGTTGGCATATGTGGGCTCATGGTATATGAAGTATGACGACACGGAGCGAGCGCCGATGGTCGATGGCAAGATAACAATCTCGAAGAGCGAGTCCGAGACCTACACCTTCGATATAGATGTTACGGATGACTCGAATTATAGGATCAAGGGTACGATCATCGCAACAAAGGCTGAGGTATAGATAAAAGAGTGGGGAGCGTCAAACTAATTGACACTCCCCTACTCTTTCGACAACTACTACTCTACAGCCCGCATAATAGCCACAAGCTCGCCATTTCTTAGCAGCAGCATCATCGAGCCATCCATCTCGTAGTGGGTGACACCACTGAGCATGCCGAAATATTCGAGCTCCATAAGCTCATCACACGCGACCAGGGTCATTGAGCCGTGTGTAAAATCGAGCTCGCGAGAGGTGGTCATGCGATATGTTCCCGACGTATTGTTGCAACACCCCATGGCCGAGAATGTTCCACTTTCACGCAAATATAGTGTATATTGATTACCCTCAGGCTGAACATCCTTAGCCATAAGCTGCACTAACTGCCACTTGGTGCCTACGAGTGGCTTGACTCGGCTCGCCTGCTTGCGGCAATCACAACATCCCGTAGCGAAAAGTAACAATAATAGAGGGGTGATGAAAAATAAAATAGCGCGTTTCATATCAAAAGTCGAAATTATAACATATCTTTGTAGCACAAAGATAGTATAAATCACTTAAAACGAATAAAAAAATGAAAAAAGTTATCGCTTCACCATTGGCACCTAAGGCTGTAGGTCCATATTCACAGGCAATTGCTCACGATGCAACACTCTATATCTCTGGTCAGCTACCTATCGACGGTGCTACTGGCGTTATGGCTGAGGGCATCGAGGCACAGACACACCAGGCACTCAAGAACCTTGGTTACATCCTCAACGAGGCTGGCTACAGCTACGACGATGTTGCTAAGACAACCGTTCTTCTTGCCGACATCGCAGACTTCGGCGCTATGAACGCTATCTACGCAGAGTACTTCACAGGCGAGAAGCCAGCACGTATCTGCTACCAGGTTGCTGCACTCCCTATGGGCGCTCGCGTTGAGATCGACGCTATCGCAATTAAGTAATCTTAGGGCGATACAAACAATAGGGGCTGTATAACAAACGAGTTATACAGCCCTTATTCTCTTATAAGTTGTATAACAAGAGTTAGTTTTAGGCGCACGAAGTCTGAGAAAGCGCAGTTTACTCAGCGTAAATGAGCATTTCGAAGACAAACTATTTGTTGTCAGAAGGGGTCAGATACTTTCGCTCAGCGAATCTCTTTGCGATGGGCTGTACTTTGACGTACAGCCCATTGCTAAGATAATTCGTTAGAGGAAGTAGATGACCGCTTATCACAACAAAGACACCAAAATAACCTTGTTAGACAGCCTATACCATTATGGTACTGGGTCATAACCAGACCCACCCCACGGATGACACCTCAATAGACGACGCACCGTGAGATATAACCCCTTGATAGGTCCATGCTTACGTAGCGCCTCGATGGCATACTGCGAGCAGGTGGGCGTAAAGCGACATGAGGGTGGCTTCAGGGGTGATAGGCACACCTGATAGAAGCGCACAAGAAGTATAAAGGGCTGAGCAAAGAGCCACTTAACAGCGCTGAGTAACCTCCTCAATAATTCGACAAATCGCATTCTCTATCGCCTTATATGATAGCACCTCCTTCGAGGAGTAGACAAGAGCCATGTCAACGGCGACACCCTTAGCCTCTGCACGCTGCCACAAGCCATGTTTATTTAGACGGTACGCCTCCTTGGTGCGACGGCGCAGCAGGTTGCGACGATTGGCACGCTTATGGTTGCGCTTAGGTACAGAGAAGAGCACCTCAACGGTTGTTGAAGCGCTCTGCTCTATGTATGTGGCATAGCGAAACGGGTATACAAAACCCGACACTCCCTCCGTGAAGAGACGGCGCTGGGCATGCAACGAGCATAGGCGCTCCTGCTTGGGCAATCCGTTCGCCTTATCCATAACTATCACTTTTACTGTGCCTTGCGAGGTGCGCGTACACGAGTCTTCTTCTGAAGCTTTGTCTGCTGGGCACGAATAAACTCCTCCTTCTCAAGGTTCTCCTTAACCTCAGCATCCTCGACCTCAACGCCCTCCGACACCTTATTGCAGTAGATCTCCAACGCCTTGACCATAGATGGTGCCTCAGGCGATGGCGCCGATGCCTTAACCTTAAGACCTGCCTCCTTAGCAGCACGTAACGTTGCCTCACCGAAGGTCGCAACAATAGGCAACTTCTCGACATCGAAATTCTCCACCAGCGCCTTTACATCGGATGGCGAGTAGAGAGCAATAATGTCATACTCCTCAGGCTTAAGCTCCGACATATCGGCAGCCACAGTACGAGCAAAAACAACAGGATCCACCTTAAGCTTTAGCTTAGAGAGCGTATCTGGAAGCTCGGGCTTGAAGGGCTCGGTAAGAGCAAGGATAAACTTCTCATCCTTATGCTTCACGATAAGCTCAAGCAATGAGTTGAACGTACCATCAGCAAACGAAATCTTGCGCTTACGATATACGATATACTTCTGCAAATATAGAGCAACAGCCTCTGTATTACAGATATACTTTATTGTCTCAGGCACAGTAATACGCGCCTCCTCACAGATGTGAAAGAAGCTATCGATGGTTGTACGTGATGAGAAGATGAGTGTCGTATGATCCAAAATCTCGGTACGCTGTGCGCGGAACTCCTTAAGATTTACACCAACAACACGAATAAGAGGTTTATAATCCACAGCCAACTCGAAGCGCTGCGCAAACTCGTAAAAGGGAGACTTCTCCAATACAGCCGGACGTGGCTGCGACACCAAAATCTTATTAACTTTCAAGGTCACTCCTTTTTAAATACGTAAATCAATCACTATTATCTTTGGTAGCCAATGCTACGCTCTGCACTCATAACAAAATACAGCAACCTATAAACCAGCAAGTTAGCAAGATTGTTACCCGAAAATATCCGGAATAATCCTCCACAAAAAGCTTATAGGAAGCAATATTGCGGCGCAAAGGTACAAAATCCAATTTAAAATGGAAATTTTTTTACCAACAAATAGCAGAAATGTATCTTTAAGATATATTAGGAGCATCAACACAATTAATACGCAAAGCACCACAGACCATGTAGATAACATATCCACTGGCGACAATAGCCATATGACTACAAAGGGATATATGATGGCAATGCTACGCACGAAGTTCATAACCCCCAACGCTGCCACCTCGTCCATTATCTCGGCACGCGTCACCATGCCCACGACCCTATGCAAGCCATATTGCCACACCACAAACAGGAGTATAGCAAGCAGAGCATATATGGGGACTACCCACGCCACGTCACGAGCATAGATAGCTGCATCGGGGAGTGCCATGATGTCGACAAAGCGCACAACGACAAGCGCGAGGATGAGAAGACCGAGCGACGTGGTTGCTATCTTAAAGCGATTTAGCGGCAGCTCACCACCCTCATCTCGCATATGACGCTCACTACGACGAAATAAAACACCACCCCATATCGAGCCCATGAAGTCCCACGAGCGCCATAATATATATAGGTATGCCACAAAGCCGAAGATAATAAGCAGCTGGAAGAGCCACTCATTGATGAGCGTTGGCTCGATCTGCATCACTGGACTACTACTCTCCAATGTCGAGCTTGTGCCAAACATCTGCTCAACAGTAGCCTCGCGATAGCCACCCATGCAGTTAGCATCGCCCGTAGCAAGCTCACTGCCCGCGCCATACATCCCACGGGCATCCACCGATCTATATACCATAGAGTCAACCACACTCTGCACCGAACTACTACTCATCATCCAAGCGTTTAAGCGTTACACGTATAGTTGTTCCCCTGCCCATCTCCGAGGCGACAACACCTATCTCACCATTATGGTACTCCTCTATAATACGGCGCGAGAGCGATAGACCCAAGCCCCAACCTCGCGTCTTAGTAGTATATCCCGGCTCGAAGATACGCTCCCAGCTCGCCTTAGGGATACCCTTACCCGTATCTCTAACCTCAACATATACGCTCTTGGCGCTCTCGCCTACCTCGACATCGATAGTACCACTACCCTGCAGAGCATCAAGGGCATTCTTCAATAGATTTTCGATCACCCACTCGAAGAGCGCGGCATTGAGAGGTGCATTGATAGGCGCCTTAGCCAAGCCCTCATAGTTAAGTGTCACGTTACGAGGAATACGGCGGCGGAAGTACATCACCGTATCACCAACGACCACATTGACATTAGAATTCGTGAGCTGCGTCTCGGAGCCAATCTTCGAGAAGCGATCAACGATCTTCATTAGGTGCGACAGATCCTTCGACATCTCATCGACGACCATCGGGTCGACAGGCTGCGAGCGCAGATACTCGACCCAGCCCAACAACGACGAGGTGGGCGTGCCCAACTGATGAGCCGTCTCCTTTGCCAAACCCACCCACACGCGGTTTTGCTCATTCTGCTTCGTTGATGTAAAGGCGATAACAACGATGATGGCAAAGACAATGACGATTATGAGCTGCACATATGGGAATAGCTCCAACAAATGTCTATTATCGTTATCCACCAACGTTGAGTAGCGCTCACTCTCAACGAGCGACGAATAGGTCGGATTTTGGTAGTATATCGTGTAGACATCACGATTGCCCAAGCCATGGCTGCTGGTAATGGAGATTGGTGGGAACTCCTCATCAGCACTCATCTTCATAATCTCATCCATGAGCTTCTGCTTATCACTAATACTATAGTCGGGGAGGTTGGATATGACAATATCTAACTCCTTGTTGGTGATAATCATAGGCACGGTAGTGTGCTGGATGAGCTTGTTGAGTAACTGGTGATTACGCGGATTCTTGAGATCTGTCGAACTGACAACATCCTTCCACATCTCGATGTTATTACGCTCAGCACGAATGATATTATTCACGGCAATCTCCTCCTCCTGACGCATATCCGTAGAGATTGACCATGTATAGTATATCGATAGCGACACCAATATTATTCCCACAACAAGGACAACGATACGCTGACGCGTAGACAAGATACGGCGCGGTTTAAGTCGTGATAGTAGCCTCATTGTTGTGGATTAAATATAGGGATGTTCTATAAATTGGTTAGCCTCATTAGTGCATTGGGAGATCCTGCTCTCGTAGGATACGCTCATACTCCTCTTTATTGAGCAATAGCTCGATGGCCCTATCTACCTCAGGGTCATTGACAACAGCATTCTCAACAGCACCCTCCTGGTAGGCATAGCGCAAAATAATCTGGTAGTTAAGAGCCTCAATAATCTCCTTGCGGTAGGTCTGCATATTGGACATCTTATCATCCTTGATCATCTTATCAAGCTCATCGAGCGCGCTTGCCAACAGAGCATCATGGCGCTCCCTCTCGGCTGCCTGGCGCAACGCGACAAGTGCCGTGCGCGTCTCCGACTCGTAGGGAATCTCCTTATCCTCGACAAAGCGACAGAAGTCGGCATAATCATCATCGCTTATGGAGAATTCACGAGGGTTAATCACCATATCGGGATGGCGACGAGTATAGCCATCGGCCCAATCCTCCATATACCCCTTGGAGTATATTGCAAGGGCAAAACGGCTAACATACTCAGGCTCAAGCTTTATATCTGGCACAATACCACCACCGTCGTAGACCCTACGTCCACCACGTGTGCTAAACTCCGAGATTAGCGAGTCGGGCACAACGCCCACGCTTCCATCGCTACCCAACGATGAGTAGTCACGTGCATGAATACATCGTCCCGAAGGGGTATAATACTTTGCCGTGGTGAGCTTCAAGTAGCTATTGTAGCCCACAGGGTTCGTACTCTGCACCAAGCCCTTGCCATAGGTGCGACCTCCCATGATCACCGCACGGTCGAGATCTTGCAACGAGCCGGCCAAAATCTCAGAGGCCGAGGCAGAGGAGCCATTCACGAGTACTACGATAGGGATATTCTCGGCGAGTGGCTTATGCTCCGTGGTGTAGTGATACAACGATGACGAATCACGACCCATGACCGATACCACACGTTCGCCGCGTGGCACAAATAGCGAGAGGATGTCGACAGCCTCCCTCATCACGCCACCACCATTGCTGCGATAGTCGAGGACCAAGCCACGCAACTCACCACTCTCGAGCATTGCCTCCAGCCCACGACGAAACTCATCATAGCTGCCATCGATAAAGTCGTTATGGCAGATATAACCCACGCCATCGCGTATGATGCCCGAGTATGGGACACTTGGGATTGCGATACGGCGGCGACGCAACTTAAGGGTCTCCTCCCTGCCATCGCTATTGCGCTCGATAGTAACCTCAACATCGCTCTCGGGATCACCCTTTAGGTTTGAGCTTATCACATCTACAGGCTCTCCCTTCATCGGCTTGCCATCGATGGCCAATATCTTATCGCCGATCTTAATGCCCGCCTCATCTGCTGGTGAGCCCTTATATGGCTGTGCGAAGATGATATAGTCGCCCCTCTTGCGAATTAGCGAGCCAACGCCACCATACTTACCTGTGGTTAGTATCTCGAAGGCGTTCATATCCTCCTCCGAGAGGTACTCCAAATATGGGTCGGTGGCCATAAGCATACCCATCGAGGCGCGCTTGAGAAGCGCCTCCGCAGATACCTCATCTACATATTGCGTATCTATCTCACGCATCATATTTGCCAATATCTCAGTCGATTTGGCAAGATCAAAGTCGCCACTATTATGCTGCACACTCTGAGCCGATACGCCCTGAGTGCCACCCATCACGACGATAACAACGGCAACACAGAGTGCTGCAATCCTACTTATTATCCTCATAACGTCGATTGTTTAAGTAACCCTCCAACTGGAATGCTATGCGCGCCACACGGCTGCGGATGCCGTAAATCTCGATGCCGTTACCCACCTGGCGCACCTCGATCTCATCCTCGAAGCGCAACATGATACGCTGCAAGATGCCCGTTGCATGATATATATGAGCTCCACCTCTCTCTCCGACATAGCGGTAACCATATACCTGCATAGCGTTATAGATACGCAACTTATCCCCTTCAAGATCGCAGTTACGCACCACCTTGCGCATATAGCCAAAGAGTGGGTAGAAGGCTGCAAGCAGAACGAGCGCTGCAAGCATGATTAAGCCATCCGTACTCGTAAACTTAACCTCCACATACTGCCATAGGCTCACATCCAAGCCCTCATACTGGATCATAAGCCACGATATTCCCAACAATAGCACGGCAAGGAAGATCATATATTTAAGCGAGCGAACAAAATATCTCATACTCCATCAAATTAAAATATAGCAATTATTAAATGGCCACCATTTGTGCAACGCTCTCGGCGACACACTCCATAAGCCATCGCGGCGTAGAGGTAGCACCACATATGCCTACGCTCTCTGCCCCCTCAAGCCATGTGGCATCAATCTCGGCAGCCTCCTCGATGTTATAGGCACGGCTATTATGACGACGGCAAACATCGTACAACACCTTACCATTAGAGGATTTTCTGCCTGCAACAAAGAGCACCACATCGACACTCTTTGAGAACTCGGCAAGCAGGGGCTCTCTACCCGCAACACGTCGACAAATGGTGTCGTCAATAACAACACTCTGAGGATCAGCAGCACGACGGCTAATCTCCTCGCCCAACCTTTCGAAGAGCTCTATGCTCTGCGTAGTTTGCGATAGTAGGTAGATGGGGCGCGAGAAATCCACAACATCCAAATCCTCCATGCGCTCGACAACAACCACATCGTCATTGACCTGTCCTATGAGTCCCACAACCTCGGCATGGCCACGCTTGCCAAGCAATACCACGGTGCCGCCCACCTGCCTCATCCTATCGTACGCCTCGCGCACCTTACGCTGCAGGCGCGCAACCACGGGACAGGTAGCATCTATAATGCTAACGCCCTGCTGCTCAGCAAGACGATATGTCGTAGGGGGCTCTCCATGCGCTCTAATAAGGAGGGTTCTGCCGCCAAGATTTTCGATTTCGTCGTGTGTCACCGTGCGCAGTCCCAACGACTCAAGGCGCTGCACCTCAACACGATTATGCACGATATCGCCCAACGAATAGACCTCGCCAAGGCGCTGCAACGCAACCTCCGCCTCGCCGATGGCACGCACCACGCCGAAGCAGAAACCCGAATTATCGTCGATTACAATGCGCATACTCGCTGATACTCTTCATCAAACCACGCCATCTGCTCCTCAACACTCATATGAGAGTTGTCCAAGACGATGGCATCGTCAGCCTTGCGTAGTGGCGATATCACACGTGTCATATCTGCCTTATCACGCGACACGACATTCTCGTAAATCTCCTCAAGGGTCACCTTGTCGCCCTTTGCCGTAAGCTCCTTATATCGGCGCTCGGCACGCACCATAGGGTCTGCCGTCATGTATATCTTGAGCTCAGCCTCTGGAAATACGACAGTGCCTATGTCGCGACCATCCATCACAATACCTCGGCGATGACCCATCTGCTGCTGCATGGCCACGAGCTTCGAGCGCACCTCGCCGATAGAGCTCACCGCGCTAACGCAGTTGCTCACCTCGATAGTACGTATCTTACCCTCGACCATATCGCCATTCACATATATGTCGCTCGCACCACGCTCGGGGTTAAAACGAAAATCTATCTCTATATCCTTGAGCATGCCCACAACGCGACTCTCGTCAACAATGCCTGAGACTATCGCGCCATGCTCCAAGGCATATAGCGTAACTGCGCGGTACATAGCGCCTGTGTCGATGAAGATATAGCCTAAGCGGGCTGCTATAGCCTTTGCAAAGGTGCTCTTGCCACACGATGAGTGACCATCTATGGCTATAATAATTCTCTTGTTATCCATTACAACTTAATTAATACCGCAAGAAGTGTGTATATACCCAATATGCCAATTACGACACCTGCTATGTGGTTGATAGTAAGCATATGACGAGGGCGGAAGCCCTTGCGGAATAGGTTTATTATAGATGTTAGTGCCAACCACCACGCCATGGCTCCAAGCAAGAAGCCAAGGATGATCAAGGCGTTGTAGAAGAAGCTATTCATGCCCCTCTCAACATTTTGCGGAGTCTTCGTCTCTTGCTGAGTGGTTGCTACAGATGGTGCCGCCTCGCTTTCGGACTCAGGCGAAGCCTCTGCATCAGCCTCATCCTCGAACGCAAACCCCTCGACCTCCTCGCCGGTGCTTGGTATAGTGCTCTTTGTTGTACTCTGCGTAGTCTCAACAACAGCCTGCTGATTATTCACATTCTCATCTCTTTGCGCCGTAGATAGCTCCACGTTGAACATCGCAAAGAAGGCGAGGATATATGGGATGATAACCACGAAGTTGGCAAGCGTAAAGCCAAACATAGAGGCAAAATCCTGCCATAGGTTTGTCCTACCTGACCTATTCTTGCGTATCTGTGGCACAGGGTTTTTAAAGAAGATAAAGGCCCCGACAATAATCACAAAGATGCCGGCGCATATCTGTATTGCTGTATAGTACTCGTCGATATAGGACTTCAAGAGGGCGAATACCGAGAATGCCAAAATCGCGAGGATGGCATCGGCAAAGGCGACACCAAAGCCCGACATAAGACCCGACAAGGCGCCCTTACTCAACGTACGCTGGATGCACAACACTGCCACAGGACCCACCGTCACAGAGGATGCCAAGCCCACACACATACCAGCAAAAAGTATCTCCAATATATCAACAATCATACTTATTCTCTATTAATTGCATACCCTTCACATTATCTCCTCCCTACGCTATGCGTAGAAATAGGGATATACCCCACAAAGATACAATCTTTTTGTTAGAAAAGAGATATTATCGCCACTAAATTATCTCAAAAAATTTATGCACCAAAAATATTTTGCACCTCGGCAGAAACTTTGTATCTTTACGCAAATTTTAAATCGTTAAACTCAAAGATATTTTAGACTATGAATGAGGTAAAGAAGCAGATTGAGATAAATCTCGACGAGCAGGTTGCACAGGGCAACTACTGCAACATAGCAATCATCTCACACTCAACATCGGAGTTCATCCTCGACTTCGCAACAATGCTCCCAGGTCTTCCTAAGGCACGCGTGCGTAGCCGCATCGTACTCACCCCCGAGCACGCTAAGCGCCTGCTTATGCAGCTTCAGGAGAATGTTGCGCGCTACGAGAGCAACTTCGGCAAGATCAACATCCACGCTAAGCAGCCTACCATCGAGCCATTTGGTGGCAAGGGCAACGCATAACGAGATGTTCAATAAATCGTAAATATGTTTTCGACGTCTCAGGAAACAAACATATGGGCTACCCTCATCGGATAGCCCATATTATTTTGCTGTTAGACAGCTATTACTCTATGGGAGTAATAGTTATACAACTCTTTTTCTTATCTATAACGAGCGACTGTGGGAGCGCATAAGTGGTTGTCTGAGCTGCATTTAGCTCCTCGACAAGAGCTCTCAACTCTTCGATATTACCCTTGTTCTCCGCCGTTGGGCAGGTATACAAACGAGCTATGCCACTCTGCATACCGCTGTTATCCACAGCATAGCAGAGCGCTGTCTGTGCAACATTCCAGTCTACTAAATAGAAGCTATATGGCTGACTTAGGCTACACTTCTGCCAGTAGCCCGAAGTTAGGCTCCACAACTCACCATCCGACACAGCAGCGGCACTGCTGCAATCACCCTCGACCATAGTTGTAAAGAGCGAGCGAACATCCTCCAGACCGCTGTACTTAACTACGGTGATGGCGCGACCCTTGGTGGCCGACGCATCGCCAAATATAGCACCATTCTCATCGTCACCCGAGTAGTAGCCAACAAGCTCTATCTGAGGCATCACCGACGAGAACGTTGCGGTGTGGGCAATTGCTGGGAAGGTGAAGCACTTTACCACATGACCCGTATGCACATCGAGGGCGTATATATAGCCAAGATACTCCGTATCAGGTTGCAAGCCCGACACCTCAAGTGTGCTACTGCCGTTGTAGTAGTATTGGTCTAAAAGCTCCGCTACGGTTATAGAAGGGTTAAACTTCTTGTACTCCTCCATGTAGTAAGCAAACGCCTCGTTCTCATATTTGACAAATGTCGCCTCGTCATACTCTTCAGCCTGGCAAACACCTGGCACATAGTATATTGTCTTATCCGACGACGTCACGTTCATAGTGAAACCATAGGGGGTCTCACTTGACGCAGTAAGCTCAAACTGCACCTCCTCAACAGAGCCGCCAGGCAGTGTTCTAAAGGTCTTCATAACAGCCTCGGTGGTGATACCGCCATCATAGCCAAAGGCGATGATATAGTAGTCGGTATCTGCTGCGGGGAGCTTAAAGGCACTATTTCCCGAATGCTCCACGGGACCACGGTCGTTGGCCATAACATCCATCCAGCCGCCCCACTGCTCCACAATCTTATGCATCATATCCTGCGCCTCGGTGACACCATCCCAAGGTGCTACCAACGCACAATATTTATCACTATTATTCGAAGGAGTGATACTGAACGAGGCCTCCATCTGACCAATATCCCACACCTCTATCTCGAAGGTCATCGCCGACTGCTCGGCACCCTCGGTGCGATACTCTCCGCGTTGCACATCGGTGCAGATGAAGATGCCATCCTCATCAACAATAAGACCAGCTATAAGGAAGTAGTAGTCGGTATTCTCCTTAAGTCCCTTAGCCTCAAGGTCCAACGCACCGCAATGCACAAGTGCATCAAGCACCTGCTGCTCAGAGTACCCCTGTTCTAAGAGTGAATTTATCTCCTGCTGGAAGTAGTACTGATAGAAATATTCGTGCGACATCTTGGGACCTGTCTCATCCTCAACATAGTAGTTATACGAGGCTACGGGCATGGTGCACAAATACCAGTTGATATCCTCGTCGGTGGGGTCAACATAGAGATATACAGCGTTATTCTCGACACTATGTCCCACTCTAAAGTCACAGACAAGCTTAGGGATGTTCACCGTACGAAACTCCCTCTTCGTAACCACAGTAGTAGCCTTGCACGATGCAGTATCTACGCCAAAGACAAGGATATAGTGATAAGTGTCGGGTGTTAGGTTCGAGAAGCGAACCTGCTCAATCTTACCTCTATCTACCACCTCGGGCAAATACTCCTCGATGGTCTTGCCCTTGTCATACGCCTCTGACGCAAGCTCCATTAAGATGTTCTCAACCAAGAACTCCTCGCGGGTAAACTCCTCAACCTCAGCTTTTTCCAACACCACACACAGATAGTCCATATCACTATCCTTAGGTGTCACGCTAAACCACACCGAGCCACGCGACGTATCGTAGATAAGTATATCGAAATCCTCCCTCTGTGGCTCAGGCGTAGGCTCGTTGTGGGTCTCACAAGAGATAAACAGCGCCGACAGCACCATGCAGAGCATGCCCAAAATAGACCTCTTCATAGCATAAAAATTTGAAAAAACGGAGCTACACCCCAACAAGTGCAGCTCCGTAGTGTTATAAAATCAGAGGATTAAAGTGCGAATGACTTAACAAAACCTACACGCACAAGGTCACTCTGAGCGTTCACCTGCAAAGGCTCTACCTCGTGGTAGGTAACCTCAGCCGCACGTGGAGCACCAACAGCCTCGCTCCATACACACTCCATAGTAGGCTCTGCATAGTTGCGGTTAATTACGAGCGACTTAGATGCAGCCTGTGGGATGGCATTACGCACCTCCTCAACATAAGCCTTAAGCTCGTTGATGTCACCAGCAGATACAGGTGTTACACCCAACTTACCGACCTGACCCTCATTGCCGTTAGCATCCTGAGCATAAGCAACTACAGTCTGCTCAACATCCCACTCCGACACGAAGAAGTGGTAAGGTACTGCAAGAGTCTGAAGAGTCTGCCAGTAGCCACGGAAGTCAGCGATGATATAGCGGTCAGGAAGTGCAGCTACATCACTATACTTATCTGTTGATAGCGCAGCATAAACAGCTGAAGCATTCTCAATATTGTTCATCTTAACAGCTACGATAGGGCGATTTGCAGTAAGATCCTTATCGCCGAAGATTTCGCCATACTCATGGTCACCGTTGTACACACCGAGAAGCTCGATAGCAGGAGTTACGCTACCTACAGATGTTGTGGTTGCGATAACGTCGCTATATACGCAACGAGCGAACGTACCTGTCTTAGCATCGATAGTCAATACATAGCCGATGTACTCCTTATTAGGCTCAAGGTTAGCGATGTAGTACTTACCGCTACCATTGCGGAAGTAGCTTGAGAGCTTCTCCTCCAACGCCTCCTGGATAGTGAGGCTTGGGCTCTGACCTGTCATACACATCTCCATAAGCATAGCGAGGTTAGCCGACGAAGCGTCGATAGCAGCCTGAGGCGTGAAGCTATCAGCGTAGGCAATACCTGGCTGGTAGTAGATTGTAGGGTCCTCAGCCTCAACCTCGAAGTAGAAGTCGTAAGGACCAACATCCGATGCACTGAACGCAAACTCAGCAGTCATAGGATCGCCCTGCTCCGATGTCATGAACGATACATATACAGGAGCCGAAGTGATAGTACCTGGGTTGGTGTCGTACTCACCTGTCTCCTCGTCGATAATCTGACCGAAGTTATCGTTGAACTCGAAGCTGAAGGCTACGATATAATACTCTGTCTCAGCAATGTTAAGCTCGAGTTTATTATCACCAACGAACTCTACAACACCCTTAGATGCTTCGGCACGCTTGTACTCTGCAGCATCAACATCCCAGTAGAGGATGCTCTCCCAAATTGCATTCTCGGCAATCTCGATAGGCTTCATGCTTTTCTTCTGGGTGTTGATATAGCCAATACAATAGTAATAATCGGCATTAGCATCTGAAGGTGTGATGCGCACCTCTGCCGAGTAGTGGTCAATGTTGAAGACATCGATGTCGAATGTAAGGTTACTCTGTGCCGCCTCACCAGAGTTGTAGCGCAACTCCTTCAATGCAGATGTTACTGTTGCAGCACCATCGGTATAGTCAACAGCAGCAGCAAACGTCACATACTTTGTCTTGGCCTCGAGACCTGAGTCATTGAGTGTACGCAAACCCTTGTGGAAGAGCTTTATAGCAATCTCATCATCTGAAAGACCCTGCTCCTTAAGAGTTGAAATCTCGGTGTTAAGGTAGTTCTGGAAGTACTCCTCCTTAGTCCAACCATACTCGCCGTCAGCAGATGTGTAGCTCTGGTACTCGTCAACAGTGGTGTTGATAAGGTGCCACAACTGGTTGTTATCTGAAGGCTTAACGGTGATAGCCACACTTGTGAGGTTTACGTTAGCCTTAAGGTCAAATGTGCAAGATGATGTTGGAGGTGTCTGCGAGTTAGCATCTGTCTTGAATGCCTGCTTGAAGAGCTCTGATGTTGTTGCATAACCATCCTGAGCATCTACACCGAATACCAATAAGTAGTAGTTGGTGTCAACCTTGAGGTTCTCAACCTCGTGGTTCTCCAACTTACCACGTCTAACCTTATCGGACATATATGCCTCGAAAGTGGTACCGTTAGCCTCGGCATAAGCCTTAACATCAGCATATATCTTTGCAATAACCTCAGCATCAGCCGAGTAAGATTCCACAGTCTTTGCATCGAGAACTACTACGAAGTAGTCCGCCTCAAGGTTCGAAGGAGTTACGCTAAATGTAGCGTCGGTCTTAGATACGCCTGTCACCTCGAGCTCAAAGGTAAGCTCAGGCTTAGGATCTGGCTGTGGCTCTGGCGTAGGCTCGTCATGATTGTTGCAAGCCACGAATGATAGCGCAAATGTTGCGACAAGCGCCATCATCGAAAAAAGTTTTCTCATAGTTTTAGTTGTATTAGATTTAGTTTATTATATATTTCCAACCTGTGGCATTCCTCCAACCTGACCCTCATAGTCGAGCGAGACGCTAACGCCATTAGACATCACCAAGTATGCGGTGAAGTGATACCATGGATAGCCCGACTCGTGCTCCATATCGACAGCCACACACACGCTACCCTCCTCAAAGCGGTGCAAATCATCGCTGCCCGAGAATGTCATGTAGGTCCACTCCTGGGCAAAGGTCATCGGCTGAGTGCCATCACCCAGCTCATACTTGCCGCTTGCGAGCTCCTCGCCACCCGACTCCGAGTAGAAGTCGATATAGAGTGTATCGCCCGAATCCTCGTTAAAAAACGAGATATAGTCGTTGCGAAGACCATTAGTCTCCAACACTTGACACTTGGCAACGAGCTTACCAGTAAAGTGATAGGTTCCCTCTGGATAGCTCTCAGGCACATACTGAGTAGTATCATCTGCTGGAGGCGTTGGCTCAATAGTAGGCTCCTCACACGCCACAAATGTCATAGCGGCAATAAGAGCAACGATAGATGTAAGATGTCTCATATATACACAATATTTTGGCAAATATACGAAAAATATCTTTTCGGTGCAACACTACCTCTATCGAATTGAGGGACAACTTTCGTAGAGCCCTCCAACAAAAAAGCCCCGAACGAACCGCACACTCGGTACGGCTCATTCGGGACTCAACTATTGCAACGCCAATGGCGTGCTACATATTACATGTAGAAAGGACGAACGTAAGTGCTTACGCGCTTAACAGGAGCTGCAACCTGAGCCTCAGCCTTAACCTCAGCCTTAGCCTCAGCTACTGGCATTGCAGTCTCAACAGCCTTAACATCGAGAGTGATACCCTCCTGACCTACAACCATAGACTTAGGAAGTGCAAATGAACTCTTATCAGCGTTAATCTCGTTAACGAGAGCAATCAAGTCATCAATATTACCCTTGTTCTCAACAGTTGCATTTGTGTAGCAACGACCGAACAAACCTGGCTTACCGTTGTTGTCAACAGCGTAAACGAAGGCTGTCTGTGGCTCATCCCAGTTAGTAACGTAGAATGAGTATGGCTCCTTAGTGTCCGCCTTCTTCCAGTAGCTTGACAATGTACCCCAGAGAGCTGCATCAGACATACCCTCTGCTGATGCGTTCGTAGCATCGCCACCGAGCATTGCGCAAAATACCGAGCGTGCGCCATCAAAGTTAGCGTACTTAACAACGGTGATAGCCTTACCCTTAGTTGCATCTGGCTGGTTGAAGAGCTGACCATTCTCCTCGTCGCCTGAGTAGTAACCTACAACCTCAACAGTTGGGTTAACCTCACCAAGTGAGCCTGTAGTAGCAACATTCTCGAACTTGTGAACCTTAGCAACGTGACCAGTTGCAGCATCGAGAGCCATTACATAACCTGAGCAAGTAGTCTCAGGAGCCAAGCCTGAAGCTGCTGCGGTGTAAGCACCACGATAGTAGTATGAACCAAGAATCTGTGCAACAGTAGTATTAGGATCGAACTGCTGTGACATCTCAAGCATCGTATCAAAGCCTGCGTTCATCTCCTTAACCAAAGCATCGAAGTCGGTAGCAGCAAACTGCTCGTTAGTCATAACATCGAATGTATAGTATGTAGTGCTCTCAGATGGTGTCACGCCAACAGTAAAGCCATAAGGCGTAGGGTTAGAACCTGTCATTTCGAAGGTAGTATCCTCAGCTGCTGGAGCAGGAAGGGTCTTGAATGTTACCATAACAGGCTCGGTAGTCACACCACCAGCATAACCGAAGGCAACAACATAGTACCAAGTATCAGCAGCGTCGAGCTTATACTTAAACGCACTGCCTGGACCACCAGTGTAGTCCTGAACACCGCTATAGAGCATAGCGCCGTTGTTCATCCAGCTACCATACTGTGCTACGACGCCATTCATAACATCCTCAGCAGTCTGCACCTCATCCCAAGCACCTACTATCCAGCAGAAGGTCTTTGAGTTATCCGATGGAGTAATCTTGATTGCAGCACGCATAGCCTCAACGTCGGTTACAGAGATCTCCAATGTAAGCTCCTCAGCCTTAGCATCGCCAGTAGTATATGTAGATGTAGAAACATCAGTAGCGATAGTCACCTGACCCTCAGGAGTTACGATGAAACCAGCAATCTGGTTGATATACTCAGTGTTAGCATTAAGACCATTAGCCTGAAGTGTCAACGAACCCTTGTGGAAGATAGTATTCATAATGGTGTTATCGTCGTAGCCAGCCTGACGATAAGCGTTAATCTCCTGCTCAAGACAGAAGAGCAAGAAGCGCTGACCGTTCATCTGGTAGTTACCATTAGGATCGGTATATGTGTCGTAAGTAGCCTTTGGAAGGGTGTAGAAATACCAAACATCGTCGTTGTTTGATGGGGTAATCTCGTAAGTTGCAGAGTTACCATCAACGGTAGTATTAACCTCGAAAGTTGTTGAAAGACCTACAAACTCGGCAGTAGTAACCTCAGTCTTAGATACTGCTGTGTTTGCCTTGTAGTCGTTAGCAGCATCAACACCAAACACGATGATGTAATACTTTGTCTCAGGATAGAGGTTCTGGAACTTACCATCGGTGATAGCACCCTTGTCAACAACCTCTGGCATATACTCCAACAATGTCTTACCAGTGGTACGAGCCTCAGACTCAAGCTCCATCATAAGGTTCTCAACAAGGAACTCGTCACGAGTGAACTCCTCAACAGTCTCTGCATCATACAACACGCAAAGATACTCTGCCTCAAGGTCTGAAGGAGTTACGGTGTAAGCAATAGTAGATGATGTAACCTCACCAACCTTCACATCAAAAGCCAACTCAGTAGGACCTGGTTCTGGTTCTGGTTCTGGCTCTGGCCTTTGCTCTGGTGTCTTCTCACACGATGCAAATGAAACAGCAACAGCTGCCATAAGCATGAACAACCAATTGATTTTCTTCATAGTTTTAGTAATTTATTAAAGTTATAATATCTTGTTTCTCTGCAAAATATCTCGACGGCTCAAACAGTATTCTCAATAAACACATTTACCAATTTACAAAGATACATCTTTTGTGATTTTACACAAAATTTTCTACCGTTTTTTTGCAAAAAAATAATCCCAACGCCCCGAAGAGCATTGAGATTATATAGAGCAATATAAGCGATTAATTGAGCTTACCTGTCCAATTAAGAGTAATCTTATGCGCTGGTGTAGCATCATCCTCGGCGTTGATAACAATAGTGTAATTGCCACCACCGTTATCGGTAATCTGCACCTCACCACCATAGATAGGTGCCTGAACAACACCTACACCATCCTCATATACCTGCAACAACGAACCCATCATCAGCGTGCCATCATCCGAGATACGCATACCGGGGATAAAGGAGTACTCCGCATAGGCAGGCTCCGTAGCATCCTCCTCGGAGAAGCCCGTAGAGCAATATGTACCCGTGACGCCCGATGCACCATTTGTAAGAGTGTCGGTCAGCAAATCCAAAACAAGATATGTGCCCTGCTTCAAACCACTATTATGCATAAACTCTATGCCCCAGTTGCAGTAGCCACAGTTCCAGTAATCATTGTAACAGCTGATAGTTCCTGTACAACCTGAAAGGTCAATCTCATAATCGGAGGTCAGCGTAGAAATCTGGTCTGGAATAAGATGCTCGACAATAGAGTAATCACCCTCGAACGACACGTGAAACTCCTTATCCTCGGTGCGTGCAACAAGCTTAATAGAGCTACCCTCAACAACGAGCTGTGCCTCGGTCAAGGCTACAGACCACGCCTCGCCCTCATCATCGGTATATACATAGTCCGAATTACCCAGGTTAGGAATGGTGTATGGCATGAACGTTGGAGTCGCCTCATAGTTGTATATGCCATCAGGAATACGTATGTTGCTGGTATCAGCTGCCACAGGGCCAAGAAGGTCGAGACGGAAGAACTCTGCATTATTCATCACTGCCCCATCAGCAATACCGCCATCCGACATGATAATCCAGTAGTGACCCAAGCCACCTACAAGACGCTCACCATAGTAGTTACCAATAAGCTGATTAGCTGTGATATTCACAACCTCATAACCCTCGGCGCCGCCATCCTTGCCCTTCTGCTTGATAGTCACAATCTTAGCCTCGTCCTCGTAGCTAATGCGCACCTTCGCCTCACGCTCGAAATACTCGGTGTTGGCTGCAACATTAACACGCACATAGCCATAGTCATCGGTGTTGATACCTGCAATCATCGTATCGTTGTCCGCAGTTGCCTGAATAGCGGTGTAGTCGCCACCACCAAGAGTAAAGGTGATGTTAACCAAGCCTCCCTCAGCACCAATGGTCACTGTGGTATTGGATGTAATCTCAAACTTTACATCCTCGACAGGATTAATCTTAGGCTCGCACGACATCGCAAACATTGACACCACGGCAAGCATAAGTGTAAAAAAGTTTCTCATGAATCAATTTATTCGTTTAATAGTTACACATACAGATGCAAAGATAATAAAAAATAGTGAAATGCGTCATGAGAAAACAATTCGTAGAGCATATTACATGTCCAAATACTCCAAAGCGACTATCGAATGTTCGTAGCCCTGCTCGGCAGCGAGGCGAAACCAACGTATTGCCTCATCGTGGTTCTGCTCAATGCCATCGCCATAATAGTAGCTCGCTGCTAAATTATGCTGCGAGCTGGCAATACCTGCTTCAGCTGCCAAACGCCACCATCTAACAGCCTCCTCTTTGTCAATATCGACGCCCCAACCACTGTTGTAGCAATTACCTAAATTATCCATTGCATCGGCATTGCCCTGCTCGGCAGCCAAAAGATACCACCTCACAGCCTCCTCATAATCCTGCTCAACACCAACACCCTGCTCATAGCATATACCGATAAGGAGCTGCGATGGAGCATAGCCATTAACGGCCGCATTATACCACCACAATGCCGCCATACTTTCACTTACAGGGACTCCCTCACCCGAGATATAGCAGTTTCCCAACTGATGTTGAGCCTCCATAAAACCTCTCTCTGCAGACATGCGGAACCACTTGACAGCCTCCTCATAATCCTGCTCTACGCCAACACCTTCATAGTAACACATAGCTATGGCGCACATTGCAAGCGGATAATCTTGCTCCGCAACCTTTGTCCACCACTTAATAGCTTTGCCATAGTCCTGCTTGACCCCTTCACCATAATAGTAACAATTGCCTAAGTCATATTGAGCCTCGGCATCACCCATCTTTGCAGCTCTCTTAAGCTCCTTGAACGATTGCGCAGAGAGCATCGTTGTTGACAACAATGCCAATGCAAGTAATAGAAATAACCTTTTCATAATGCTATTTTTTGATTTGATAATATTAAACTACTATTATAGATGGGCGCAATAGACAAGATCTATCATAACATAGTAAAGAGAGTGAATAAAAAGTCTATTTCGTCGTTATACCTGCCCTCGAAACCCACATTCTCGCATAGTAAACTGCGGTCTCTTGAGCTTCACAAGCCTCAAACGAAATCTTTTTATTCACCCTCTTAGGCGTCAAGGGCTGGCTATGTTATAGTCAGTCCTTTATCTGCAGACAAGGGGTATGCCCTATATCAATAGATTATAGCGCTCCAAGAGCATCCAACGCCATATAGGCATCCTCATTCCCCTTATACGCAGCCTTACGATACCACATCACAGCGTCCTCATAATCCGACTCTACACCCTCGCCGCGCTCATAGCATACACCAATGTTATACATAGCATCTACATCACCCTGCTCAGCTGCCTTACGCCACCAACTGATAGCCTCAACATAGTTCTGTGCAACGCCATCACCAAAATAGTAGCATTGACCTAAATTATACTGAGCAATAACAAAGCCCTGGGCAGCAGCCTTACTAAACCACACAACAGCCTTAGAGTAATCCTGCTCTACACCCTCACCAAAATAGTAGTATGTACCGATGTTATTCTGCGCCTTAGCATTGCCCTGCTCAGCAGCAAGCAGATACCATCTTATCGACTCGTCGATATTCTGCTCTACAGAGCGATAGTATAGACCGAGGATATACTGAGCATCAACACTACCCTGCTCGGCAGCCTTGCCCCACCAGGTGAGTGCCTTCTTATAGTTCTGCTTAACGTCATCGCCATAGTAGTAGCTGCAGCCCACCTCATACTGAGCCTTAGCATCACCCCTCTTGGCAAGCCTCATATTCTCCTTGAATGACTGCGCCGATAGCATTGTTGTCGACAATAGCGCGATAACGGCTAAAAGTAGAAATCTTCTCATAACCAATAATGTTGTTTACTCCGCCCAACTCCCTTGCGGACAGTTTATAAATGGAAAGCGTGGAGCTGGAAAGCTAACCGACACGAGACTTAGGAGATACTCCCGTCTATCTCTACGCCACATATCAGTGGTTAGCATAACCCTTTCGCTAACATATATCATATTATAGGGGATACCCCAACACTACAAATGTAAGGAAACTTTTTGGATTTAGCAAGAGTCATCAATATTTTAATCATATAAATATTGTGGCAGGAGAGGGAATAGAGCCTACTGGCTTGATGACCGCCATGACGTAATCTATCGTCACAGTGGTGCCAGATGCGGAGTTGACATGAAAAAGGCCACCAACGGGTAGTACTAAATGTACATCCCATTGGTGGCTTTGATTGAAAGGTCGCAGATGCGCCCTTATCACGACAAATTACATCTTCTTGCCTACATTAGTCTTCTTAGCACCCTTAGCTGCTGAAGCCTTAGCTGCACCCTTAGAAGCAGCGTTCTTTGCGTTCTTCTTCTCAGCTACAACAGTTGCATCCTCAGTTGCGTCTGTTGACTTCTTGCTGCGTGAACGACGTGTCTTTGGCTTAGCCTCTGCAGCAGCTGCTGCCTCACGACCAAATGTGTATGTCTCGTTGAAGTCAACGAACTCGATGATACACATATCAGCACCGTCACCAAGACGGAAACCAGTCTTGAGGATACGAGTGTAACCACCTGGACGCTCCATGATCTTAGGAGCGATTGTGCGGAACAACTCAGTAACTGCCTCCTTCTGCTTCAAATATGAGAATACTACACGACGTGAGTGAGTAGTGTCCTCCTTAGACTTTGTTACCAATGGCTCGATGAACTTCTGAACAGCCTTTGCCTTGGCAATGGTAGTCTGGATACGCTTGTGCAAAACAAGTGATGTAGCCATGTTCGAAAGCATTGCTTTGCGGTGGCCAGCCTGTCTGCCAAGGTGATTAAAATTCTTATTGTGTCTCATAATTAATCTTTATCAAGTTTGTAGATAGATACGTCCATACCGAATTTGAGGTTCAGAGATGCCAGCAACTCGTCGAGCTCAGTAAGTGACTTCTTACCGAAGTTACGGAACTTCAACAACTCGTTGCGGTGAAGCTTCACAAGATCGCCCACTGTGTCGACATCAGCTGCCTTCAAGCAGTTCAAAGCGCGAACGCTAAGATCCTGGTCAGCAAGCTTTGTCTTGAGCAATTGGCGCATGTGCAAAATGCTCTCATCGAACTCCTCAACACCCTGCTGCTCCTCCTCGTCGATAGTAATCTTCTCGTCAGAGAACAACATAAAGTGCTGGATAAGAATCTTGGCAGCCTCCTTCAACGCCTCCTTCGGATGAATTGAGCCGTCGGTAGTAATCTCCAAATTCAACTTCTCGTAGTCGGTCTTCTGCTCGACACGGTAGTCCTCGATAGAGTACTTGACGTTCTTGATAGGTGTGAAAATCGAGTCGATAGGGAGTGTGTCAACATCCTTCTCGATGCCCGCATTCTCCTCCGAAGGCACATAGCCTCGACCCTTACCGATGGTAATGGTCAACTGCATCTTGGTCTCAGGAGCAAGGTGGCAGATTACCAACTCAGGGTTCAATACCTTGAAGAACGATAGGTAGTTTGAGATATAACCCGCAGTAAGCTCTGTTACACCAGCAACGTTGATGGTTACCTTCTCGGCATCCTCGTTATCAACAGTGCGGATGAAACGTACCTGCTTGAGGTTAAGAATGATCTCAATCATACCCTCCATCACACCGGGTACGGCGGCGAACTCATTGTTCACACCGGCAACCTTCACGGTCGTGATAGCATAGCCCTCCAACGACGAGAGCAACACACGGCGCAAAGCGTTTCCGACAGTCATGCCATAGCCAGGCTCCAACGGACGGAACTCAAACTTACCGAACGATGAAGTCGACTCCAACATGATGACCTTTTCAGGTTTTTGGAATGCTAATATTGCCATAATATTGAATTTGTTTGTGAATTACTACTTAGAGTACAACTCGACGATAAGCTGCTCCTTGATGTTCTCTGGAATCTCCTCGCGCTC
>JAZSBD010000034.1:0-24285 GCA_045602255.1 Alistipes sp. | reverse complement strand
TTAGTATCTTTACACCCAAATTTAACATCGTATGTCCTGCAAATTCCATAAAGCAATCTTCCACGCACTATTGGCGGAGGTAAGCAACTGCTTGCGGAGATTGTGGCATTGGCAATGTCTATGAAAAGTGGTGGTAGTATGTGAGTGTTGATTTGTGCCCCTACGTCGCGCGAGTATTGCGCCATGCGTTACGCCTTGGATAGGGCAGAGGGACTAAAGCATAGCTACGATCTTGTCGAGGTTGGTATCGGCAAGGCGCTCTCTTCGGCGGGCGTTGCACGTGCTTTAACGCTGGCTACTGAGAAGTATGATATGTTGGCTGTTGTTGGCTTTGCCGCCTCGGCGCTTGGTCGCAAGCAAGGCGATATTGTCATGCCTCAGCGCGCCATACACCACGATGCAATCATCCCAGAGGGCTTCTGCCCTGAGATTACCGACCCACGTGCCTTGCGTGGCGCAGATGCGGAGACCGTATTTACGGGTGACTCCTTTGTTAATGCCGACATCATCCGCGAGATTAAGGCACGCTTTGGTGTGGAGTGTGGTCTGTTCGACATGGAGATTGCGGCTATCTGCCAGGTGGCAGAGCTCTACGACAATATCCCCGTTGTGGCGGTTAAGTATGTGTCGGATGTCCCAGAGGAGGGTCACTCCGAGCAGTCGTACGAGGAGTTTGCCGATGCACACTCAGACTTCACCCCTCTATTGCAGCGCTTAGAGCAGTTGTAGTTAGAGCTGACCACTGTATAGCGAATAGGCTGTCCAACAACTTGTTGAACAGCCTATTCTGTTTAATGATGATTTACTCCTCCTTCTCTTTCTCCTTCTCCTTCTTCTTTGTTACCTCGTATGATGGGCGCTTCTTGTCGCGCATATCCATCCACTTGCAGCTCTGGCTATCCTTTGAGATCTCATGCACGAGGAATTCATATACTACCTCTTCGCCATTATTGATTAATAGAGTGCCGCTCTCCTCATCGAAGGTATATGTGTATGTAACCTTGAATTTACCCTCCTCAAACTCTATTGGATCACCATCCTCATTTCCTGTTATGACACACGTGCCATCCTCTTTAAGATTGTATATCAAAATGGTGTCCTCATTGTCGCCGTCGACAACCTTCCACTTGCCAATAATAGTGAATGGCTCATCCTTCTCCCACTCTTTGCACGATGTGCTAAAGAGTGCCGTTGATATGATTGCTGCAAATGCCGCAAATAGAAAAAATCTCTTCATAGTAGTTAGTGTTTTTAGTTAATATTATTGTTTGTTTACTATCCTTTGTTATCTGCTTCTGTTATATAAGAGCGAACTTGAAACTATAATCTATCACAAATATACAAAAAAATGGTTCACTTTCCAGAGCGAACCATTTTTTTATAATCGATGCTTAGAATTACTTCATCTGCATATATAGCTCGTGGTACTTGTTGTACTTATCCATCATGCCCTCCATCTCGCGAACACGGAAGCACAACTGGTTGAGGTACTCGATAGCTGCAAAGTCTGTTGGGTTGATCGCGTGAGCCTTCTCCAACCATGGAATAGCATCAGCGAAGATAAGGTTGATCTTTGCATTCTCAACACCATACTGCTCGTAATCGATATCTGGGTTGTTGTTCAACTCAGTAAGAGCTGTGTTTGCCTTCTCGATGATGAAGTAACCTACATAGAAGTTTGGCTCATAGTCGGTAGGACGCAACTCAGCGCACTTCTTGAATGACTTGATACACTCGTCGTAATCCTTCATGGCGTTGTATACGCGACCACGACCAAACCAAAGGTCATAGTTGGTTGGATCCTCCTTAAGTGAGTTCTCAATCATCTCAACAAGCTCAGCTGGGTCACCTACGCCCTCCTCAGCAGTGTAGAACTGCATAAGACCATCGAGGATGGTATTGTTCTTTGGGAATAGCTTGATACCTGTGAGCAATGCCTCCTTAGCCTTAGCAAGGTATAGGTCGCGGTCTGCAGTCTTCTGACCATAGTAGCAGTGGAAGAGGTAGTAGTAGATGTTACCAGTCTCATCGGTGTAGCCAAGTGATAGAGCCTTTGAGAGTACCTCCTCGCCCTTCTTGAATGAAGCCAAAGCCTCCTCCTCAGTTGCTGTTGATGCGTTGATGGTGTAGAGCATACCTGCATTGAAGAGTGCGCTTGCATCAGCACCAAGTGATGGAACGATGCTCTGTGCACGATAAGCATACTCGAAGGTCTGAGCAGCCTCCTTGATCTTACCAAGGCTGTTGAGAACGTTACCCTGCTCCAAAAGGCTGTTTACAAGTGGTGCAGCACCAGCCGCGATCTTAGCCTCCTGCTTAGGATCCATAGCATACGCCTTCTCGTAAGCCTCGATAGCTATGAGGGCGATGTTCTCCTTGACCTCCTTCTTCTGGTCCCATGCTGTGATCATATATGTAGTAGGGTCAACATAAACGTCAACATACTCATACTGTAGAACGACCATAGGAGCACCCTGAAGTGAGCCCTCTACCATGCCCTGAGGCTCGCCTACGTTCATCTGAAGCACTGCCACTGGAACACCACGACCAAGCTCCTTGGTAGGAGTCATAAATGCGTTGGTATACGCATTTGCATATGTTACCCATGTTGCAGCCTTAGTGTTCTTCTTAGGGTTGGCGATGTCAGCCTCAACCTTGTCGAGCTTCTTAAGCTCTGCAGAGGTATTTACGCGCTGTGCATTTGCTGTTGTTGCTCCAAGACCAAGCAACGCTACAGCCAAAAATAAAAACTTCTTCATAGTTATTAACTTAGTTTTTTGTTATTGTTATTCGTTTGCATTCTCTGCGGGAGTCTGTTCTGTTGTAGCACTCTCAGCGCTCTGCTCTGTAATAATATCCTCCTCGTCGGTCTTTGGAACAGCCGTAACAGAAGCGATAGAGTCGCCCTCGCGCAAGTTGATGACGCGAACGCCCTGTGTGGCACGTCCCGATACGCTAATCTGGCTTACGAGCGTACGTATTGTAAGACCCGAACGGTTGATAATCATCAAATCGTTGTCGTCGGTTACGGCCTGGATAGAGATTAGCTTACCTGTCTTCTCCGTAACGTTGATGGTCTTAACACCCTTACCACCACGGTTAGTGATACGATACTCCTCAAGGTCAGTACGCTTACCATATCCATTCTCCGAGAGTACCAATACATCCTCCTTAGAGTCTGGCTCAATGGCAATCATGCCCACTACCTCGTTGTCATCCTCAATAGATATAGCCCTCACACCTGAACTTACACGACCCATAGGACGTACTGTTGATTCGTTGAAGCGGATGGCCTTACCCTCGCGTGAGGCAATCATGATCTCTGCGTTGCCGCTTGTGAGCTTAACCTCGAGTAGCTGGTCCTCCTCTCTAATAACGATTGCCTTGACGCCGTTAGTACGTGGACGTGAATAATCTTCAAGAGTTGTCTTCTTGATGATACCGCGCTTAGTACACATTACAAGGTAGTTATTCTCGACGAACTCCTTGTCGTTAAGGTTCTTAACGTTGATATAAGCACGAACCTTGTCGCCTGGCTCAATCTGAATGACGTTCTGTATTGCGCGACCCTTCGATGAGCGAGTGCCCTCAGGTATCTGGTAAACCTTCAACCAGTAGCAACGTCCCATCTCCGTGAAGAACATCATTGTGTTGTGCATCGAGGCAACATAGATATGCTCGATGAAGTCCTCATCGCGTGTAGCGCTACCCTTAGCACCTACGCCACCACGGTTCTGTGTGCGGTATTCGGCAAGAGGTGTACGCTTGATATAGCCCATGTGCGAAATGGTGATAACCATGTCGTCATCAGCGTAGAAGTCCTCAGGGTTAAACTCCTCCGAAGAGTAGATAATCTCTGAGCGGCGCTCGTCGCCATACTTCTCCTTAATCTCCTGAAGCTCATCCTTGATAATCTGCATCTGGAGGTTAACATCTGAGAGTACTGCCTTGAGGTAGTCGATGGTCTTCATAAGCTCTGCCTGCTCCTGCTCGAGAGCCTCGCGCTGCAAGCCTGTGAGCTGACGTAGGCGCATCTCGAGGATGGCTGCTGTCTGAAGCTCCGATAATCCGAAGCGCTCCTGAAGACGCTGACGTGCCTCCTCGGTGGTCTTCGATGAGCGGATGATATGTACTACCTCATCGATGTTGTCCTGCGCTATGAGCAAACCGTTGACAATGTGTAGGCGCTCCTCAGCCTTCTGAAGGTCGAACTGCGAACGACGTATGATAACATCGTGACGGTGGTCAACGAAGTGGTGGATGAGGTCTTTGAGGTTAAGAAGCTGTGGACGACCATTCACCAACGCGATGTTGTTTACAGCAAATGACGACTGCAGTGGGGTATTCTTGTACAAGGTGTTCAACACCACGCTTGCCACAGCATCCTGCTTGAGGATGATGACAATACGCATACCCGAGCGGTCAGACTCATCGTTGATATATGAGATGCCGTCAATCTTCTTCTCGTTGATAAGGTCGGCAATCTTCTTAATCATCTCCGCCTTATTTACCATGTATGGTATCTCGGTGATTACGATGCACTCACGACCTGATGCTGTATGCTCAATCTCGGTCTTGGCGCGCATAACCACACGACCACGACCTGTGAGCAACGCCTCCTTGACACCCTCGTAGCCGTAGATGATAGCTCCTGTTGGGAAGTCGGGACCCTTGACATAGTTCAAGAGCTCCTCGCACTCGCACTCAGGGTTGTCGATATATGCGCAGCAGGCGTCGATAACCTCCGAGAGGTTGTGTGGCGCCATGTTGGTTGCCATACCTACGGCGATACCACTTGCACCATTAACGAGCAATAGTGGAATACGTGTTGGGAGTACTGTAGGCTCCTTGAGTGTATCGTCGAAGTTGAGACCCCAGTCGATAGTCTCCTTCTCGATGTCTGCCATAACCTCATCGGTAATCTTCTGCATGCGTGCTTCAGTGTAACGCATTGCCGCTGGCGAGTCACCATCCATAGAGCCGAAGTTACCCTGACCCTCAACGAGAGGGTAGCGCATTGACCAGCTTTGTGCCATACGTACCATGGCCTCATATACTGAGCTATCGCCATGTGGGTGGAACTTACCGAGCACATCACCGACGATACGCGCACTCTTACGTGTAGGTTTGTCGTGTGTGAGGTTCAACTCGGCAGACATATCGTAGAGGATACGACGATGTACGGGCTTAAGACCGTCGCGTACATCGGGCAGTGCGCGTGATACGATTACCGACATCGAGTAGTCGATATACGCCGCCTTCATCTGCTCTTCGAGGTTTACCTGAACAATACGTCCCGTAAGACCTGTTGTGTTTTCTGCTTCTGTCATTGTTTAGTTATATGTTTGTTCTATTGTTGTCCCTTGCGGTGCTATATATATTATATATATAGGTGTGCAAAATTACGCTTTATTTTCGATTTGAGCAACTTTTTGCCATGAAAAATAGGGGTGGTACTGGCTCTTTTTGTGAAAACATGCCCTATTTGCCCATTTTTAGCCGTTTTAAGCGCATTAAAAAAATCAGCCGACAGGGTTAAGGAGGGGCTGCGATGTATGAAGTAATAAAGGCCTGCGCCGTATTGGTGCAAGCCTTTATCGCATGTCGTATCTCAACTAATTAGATAATGTCGAAAGCAATCTTCATCATGTTGGTGAAGGATGTCTGACGCTCCTCGGCAGAGCATGCCGTATGATGTACCAACGAGTCAGATATGGTGCATATACATAGTGCGCTCTTGCCAGCACGTGCAGCATTCATATAGAGTGCGGTAGCCTCCATCTCCACTGCCAATACACCCATCTTCTGCCACTGCTTCCAGCTCTCGGCATCGTCGCCATAGAATACATCGCTGGCGAGGATATTACCCGCCTTGTAAGGTATTCCGAGCTCTTCGGCTTTGGCTGCTGCCGCACGCAGAAGGTCGAAGTCGGCAATAGGGGCAAAGGTGCCTGGCAGGTTGAACTGACTGCCGTAGTTTGAGTCGGTACATGAGCCCATGCCGAATACTACATCGCCCAAGTTTAGCGATGGGTCGAAGGCGCCTGCCGAGCCACAGCGTATGATGCGCTGCACGTCGTAGAAGTTGAATAGCTCGTAGCTGTAGATGCCGATAGAGGGGATGCCCATGCCGTGACCCTGAACACTCACGCGCTTGCCCTTATATGTTCCTGTGTAGCCGAGCATGCCGCGCACGTTGTTATACTGCACTGGGTTCTCCAAGAAGTTCTCAGCCATGAACTTTGCGCGCAAAGGGTCGCCCGCCATGATCACCTTGTCGGCGATCTCGCCATATTGTGCTCCGATGTGTGGAGTGGGTACTTTTCCTGCCATAATACTATGTTTTTGTTATAGGTTTACATATTCTTATCTCCCACAAAGTTAATACTATTCTTTGTTATGCCAAAGTGTAAATAGAATTTTCTCACAAAAATTGCTATCTTTGTCTTCGCAAACGTAACTATATATGAAAAGACGGGTATTTTTGACAGGTGCCACTGGTGTTATGGGTACGGCTGGCCTAAGAGAACTTCTTGCTCGAAAAGATGAGTTCGATGTCACCGTGTTGGTGCGTGATACGAAGCTTAATCGTGCCAAGATGGCGAGTTATGGTGATGCTGTTCGTGTTGTGTGGGGTGACCTTATGAACTATGAGGATGTGCTGAGGGCAACAGCTGGTGCCGACTATGTGTTACATGTTGGAGGTATGGTATCTCCAAGTGCTGACTATAAGCCTAAGAGTGTGATGAGGGTGAATGTTACGGCTGCAGAAAATGTTGTCAAGGCTGTTAAGGCTCAGCCAAATAGCGATACCATTAAAGTCGTATATATCGGTAGTGTGGCGCAGACGGGTGATAGGCGTGAGCCGTTGCATTGGGGGCGTACGGGTGACCCAATCTTCCCCTCGGTGTTCGACTACTATGCAATATCTAAGTGTCGTGCAGAGCGTATCTTTGCGGAGTCGGGATTGAGGTATTGGGTGAGCCTTCGTCAGTCGGGAATACTCTATCCGGCGATTCTCAAAAATATGGACCCTATAATGTTCCATGTACCTATTCGTGGTGTGCTGGAGTGGGCGACGATAGAGGATTCGGGTAGGCTTCTTGCCAATGTGTGTGGCGAGGATCTTCCCGAGGAGTTTTGGTGTAGGTTCTATAATATCGGCAGTGGCGCCGAGTATCGCCTCACGAACTACGATTTCGAGCGCTACCTGCTCAAGTCGATAAATTGCCCACGACCTGAGAAGATTTTCGATGCTAAGTGGTTTGCTACGCATAACTTCCATGGTCAGTTCTATTTCGATTCTGATAAGTTGGAGGAGTATCTCCACTTCCGCGCAAATGTCCCTGTTGATGAGTACTTTGCCCAGATGGCACGCTCACTCCCATGGTTCTATTCGTTAGCTAAGATTGCCCCTGCATGTGTGATAAAACCCTTTATGCGCCATATTGCAAAGGATAAAATCTTTGGTACGCTCGGCTGGCTTAGGAGAGGCGATGAGGAGCGTATAAGAGCCTATTTTGGCTCTCGTGCTGAGCGTGAGACGATAGGCTCGTGGGCGCAGATGTGTGATATTCACCTTGCGGACGAGGCGTCGGCAGAGCGCCTTGACCATGGCTACGACGAGATGAAGCCGTTGGCGGAGTTGGATATCGAGGATATGCGTCGCGCTGCCGCGTTTAGGGGAGGTCGGTGTCTATCGGAGAGTATGACGAAGGGTGATATGCGCACCAAGCTACTGTGGGAGTGTGCTTTTGGTCATCGCTTCGAGGCGTCGCCCACATTGGTGCTCCTCGGTGGTCATTGGTGTGAGGAGTGTATGCCAGCACCTTGGCGCTACGACGAGCAGGCTGCACGTAACCCTTTCCTTGCTCAGGTGTGGTGTAGAATGCATCCGCTACGCGATGATGAGAGGCCGATAACCTACGGCACCGCCAGTCCTGAGGATTATAGGTAGGATAGTCGGGATGCTCCATATTGCGGCGATGAGAATCTCCGCTATTTGCCATATTTCGTACAATAACCCCTGAGGTTTGTACAATATCGAGCTATTTAGTTGGTGGTTAAGAATTAAGTTTATACCTTTGTGAAAGAGATATAAGTGAGCTTCTATATATTAGGTAGAGTTGATTTTATATAATCTCCCCGACAACGAAAACTTTTATACTAATTTGTGAAACATCACATAAACGACCCAAACTATGCAACTGAAGAGAGATACACTTCTCGAGAGGGGTAAATATCGTATTTTGGAGACCCTTGGTCATGGTGGCTTCGGCATTACATATCTTGCCGAGCAGGTTATGACCAGGCGTAAGGTCTGCATCAAAGAGTTCTTCCCTAAGGACTACTATAAGCGTGATGAAGATACAAGTGCCCTCTTGCTCTTCTCTGAGAGCAATGCCGAGGTTATGGGTAAGTTCAAGGCTAAGTTCATCAAGGAGGCTCAGACCATTGCAGCCTTGGACCACTCCAATATTATCCATATCCACGACGCCTTCGAGGAGAATGGCACGGCCTACTATGTTATGGAGTATGTCGAGGGAGACTCGTTGCGCGATATTGTCAAGGAGCAGGGTCCTCTCTCGGAGAGCGATGCTAAGCGATATATCCGTGCTGTGGCCTTGGCTCTTGACTGTATCCACGCTCAGAAGATTAACCACCTCGACGTCAAGCCGGGCAATATCATGGTGCGCGCTAAGGACGATGGCGCTATCTTGATTGACTTCGGCCTTGCTAAGCACTACGACAATGTTGGCGACCAGACAAGCTCTACGCCCGTGGGCATCAGCCACGGCTACGCCCCTATCGAGCAGTACACCTTGGGTGGCGTTAGAGAGTTCTCGCCCTCTACCGATATCTATGGCCTCGGTGCTACACTCTACTTCCTCGTCACTGGCGCGGTGCCACCCCATGCCACCGATGTTGGCGAGGAGGGTTTGCCTAAGCTCCCCGACCACCTATCGCACGGCGTTTGCCAGGCTATCATAGGGTCTATGCAGTACTGGCGTAAGGATCGCCCACAGAGTATCAAGGAGTTCTTGAAGCTGCTGGACGATGAGCAAGGTGTTGTTGCCCCTGTTGCTGAGGCTACTATTATAAACGTTGAGCCTAAGCACGACGATGAGTCTACCGTTATCAACGTTGAGCCTAAGCAGACACCACAGCCTGCGCCACAGCCCAAGAATGAGCTACAACCCAAGAAGGAGCGAAAGAGTAAGAAGGTCTTGTGGCTTGTAATTTTCCTCTTTATTTTGGCGGCCGTTGCATCGTTTATTCTCTTTGGCGGCGGCTCGTCGAAGAATGAGAGTGCTTCAAAGAGCGCAGTAGCAACAGTTGATACGCTTAGTCGTAATCTGTCTGTGACAGATAGCGTTGATCGAGCACAGCAAATAGCGGATAGCACCGCAAGAGTGGGACGTGAACTATTTGTAAGGGATAGTATCGCACAGGTAGAACGTGAGAGGTCTATTCAAGATAGTGTAAATCGAGCTAATGCTGAACAAGAGAGACAGGAGAAAGAGCGCAAGGCAGCTGAGGATGCAGAGGCTCGTAAGGCTGCAAAGTTGCAGCTCAATAAGAGCAGTATTACCCATAGCTATACTGCTGGTGATTACGAGCTTACGTTCAAACTTATATCTCCATATCCAGGTATGGAAGTCTCTTTTTCGGAGAGTGCCAATTGGATAACAAAAGTAAAGGTTGGTAACCAAAAGTTGTCTTATAGTGTGTCGGCTAATAGCGCAACGAGCAAACGAGAAGCCACAATAATACTTAATTATAATGGCAAAAATTATAACGTTAAGGTAACTCAAAATGGCAAGCCCGAGGACAAACCCAAGACAGTGACTCAACCTAATAACGAGATATGGTACACCTCATCTGATGGTAAGGTTGTTAAACCATATAAAGAGGGTAAAGATATATTTGGAGCAGAAATAGACTCAAATACCTATAAAAATGGCAAGGGTATTATTAAATTTAAAGGTAAGGTAACAACGATTGGATGGGCGGCATTCCATTTTTGCAGTAACCTCACCAGTGTCACTATCCCGAATAGTGTAAAGACGATTGGAACGAATGCATTCACTTTTTGCAGTAACCTCACCAGTGTCACTATTCCGAATGGTGTAACGTCGATTGGAGGTAGTGCATTCTTTGGTTGCAGTAACCTTACCAGTGTTACGATTCCTAATAGTGTAACGACGATTGGAGATGGCGCATTCGGAAGATGCCGCAATCTAAAAGAGTTTAAAGGAGGGTCTGCATTTATCAATGGCAGATGTTTAATTATCAATGGTAAGCTTGTCGCTTTTGCCCCTGCAGGAATTACGAATTTTACTATTCCAGATAGTGTAACGTCGATTGGAGGTAGTGCATTCTCCGGTTGCAGTAACCTCACCAGTGTCACTATTCCGAATGGTGTAACGTCGATTGGAGGTAGTGCATTCTCCGGTTGCAGTAACCTCACCAGTGTCACTATCCCGAATAGTGTAACGATGATTGGAAGGGAGGTATTTTGGGGTTGCAAGAGCCTCACCAGTGTCACTATCCCGAATAGTGTAAAGACGATTGGAACGAATGCATTCTATGATTGCAATAATTTATTGAAAGAGACAAAGAAAAGAATTAAATCAATTAACAAGTATGCACTATAACACTCTGCGGGGCTTAGGCTCCGCAGATTTTTTTACTAATTACTCACTCATCATTAATCTGCCCCTCCCTCTTGCGGGTATTAAAAATAATACCCGCGATTATTGGGGCGTTGGTGTGTGGCTGTGGATGCGCTGACGACCGAGAGATTGCCACGGACTAAAGCCCTCGCAATGACGCAGATACCCACCCGTCGTGGCGAAGAATTGCAACCAATAGCCTTGCTGATACGTATAACGGTCTATGCAATTCTGTGGCCATCTACCTTTGTGTAATAGCCTGGCTGATACCCATTGTCATTCTTCGTCTTGCTCAGAATGACACTCTGGGTCAACGAGAGATTGCCACGGCTTGTGACCAAGCCTCGCAATGACGCACTCTGGGTAGTCCCCCCTAAATCTCCAGAGCGCAACGTTCCTCCTCAGAACGCGGACATTAGGGAATCTATGAAGAGCGCAATCAACCTACCCCTTAACCTCTCTAACCTCCTTAATCTCCCTAAACCACAATTACTAATTATTTTATTTGATGTGTTGCATTCCTCAAAGAATATTCGTATCTTCGTGTAATTAATTTACTTAGTGCAACAAAAAACTAAACCTGGTTATGAGAAGATTGTTAATTTTATCGTCTGTTGCAATGTTTTTTATCTCTGGCCTTAGCGCCCAAAACTTGCACAATGGCCACGAGTATATAGACCTCGGTCTGAGTGTTAAGTGGGCCACTTGCAATGTTGGTGCTGATACTCCTGAGGATTATGGCGATTACTACGCTTGGGGCGAGACGACAACCAAGGATACCTATTATGCAAGTAACTGTACAACCTGGAAGCAAGATGTCGGCGATATCGCTGGTGTTCCACAATACGATGCTGCAACAGCACGTTGGGGCGGTGATTGGCGCATGCCTACCTTGGAAGAGTTTAATGAGTTGCTGAATAACTGCACTTGGAAGTGGACCACTCGCGAAGGTTTTAAGGGCTATGAGGTTATTAGCAACGTCAATGGCAATGCTATCTTTATGCCTGCTGCGGGTTATTGCCTTGAGGAGGGGAGGATAGATGGTAGAGGTGTGCGAGGCATGTATTGGGCATCTACGCATGCGGCGGAAGGCACTCAGTATGCCTATAACTTCTACTTCGATAGCGGTTATAAGTGCGCCTATTGGATCAGTCGTGCCGACGGACACTCTGTTCGCCCTGTTCTAAATATAGATGGTGGTGATAAGAGCAACGGCCGTGAAGATAGCGGTGTTGAAAATAGTAACGATGATACCACAAAGAGAGGGTCTGTCACAAAGAGAACGGATGACGAGTTGGTGGATGGCGGGTCTGTGAATGATGCGCCTACAAAAGCGGAGTCCACAAAAAATAGCTCTGTGCAGGAGGTAACCAATGCCACATATTACGGCCACGAATATGTAGATCTTGGTCTGAGCGTTAAGTGGGCGACTTGCAATGTTGGAGCTGATCGACCTGAGGATTATGGCGACTACTACGCTTGGGGTGATACAGAGACGAAGGATAGCTATTCACGGGGCAATTGCGAGACAAATCATATGAACCTTGGTGATATTAAGGGTACAGATCGCGATGTCGCCCATGTTAAGTGGGGTGGTAATTGGCGTATGCCAACCGTGGATGAGTTTGACGAGCTTCTAAATAAGTGTACATGGACTTGGACGACACAAAATGGTAAGAGCGGTTATAAGGTGACAAGCAGGGTTAACGGCAATAGTATCTTCCTACCTGCTGCGGGTTATCGCGACGGAGACTCGCTAGGCTACGATGGCTCAAGCGGCCACTATTGGAGTTCTACGCCGTATCCGGATTATACTATGTTCGCGCTCATCCTCTTCTTCGAAAGCGGTGATAACTATGTGGCGGGAGATAGGGGTTATCGCTCCAACGGGCGCTCGGTTCGTCCAGTCTTAAATTAGAATAGAAGTCTATTTGATTTATCTCTGCGGGCATAAGAAAAGCCCGCAGATTTTTTTGTGAGGTGGTGGCCTTGTAGTGAGTTTAAGGAGGAGTAGAGGTAGCAGAGACAACAACGAAACTCGAGCATCAGAGATTTTTATCTGTCGTCTTTTTTATCCTTAACCTCTCTAACCTCCTTAATCTCCCTAAACCACAATTACTAATTATTTTATTTGATGTGTTGCATTTCTCAAAGAATATTCGTATCTTCGTACGATTAATTTACTTCGTGCAACGAAAAACTAAAAACTACTATATATGAACCATCAGTTTACTGCCGAGGAGCGTAAGGAGATTATCGCCCTCATGAATCGTGAGATTATACCAGCCATAGGTTGTACCGAGCCTATCGCCGTAGCGTTGTGTGTTGCTAAGGCTACCGAGGCGTTGGGAACTCGTCCTGAGCATATCGAGGCACGCCTAAGTGCCAATGTCTTGAAGAATGCTATGGGTGTTGGTATCCCTGGTACAGGCATGACGGGTCTTCCTATCGCCATGGCGCTGGGCGCTATCGTCGGCAAGTCGGAGTATGAGCTCGAGGTGCTCAAAGATGGCGATGCAGAGGCGGTGAAGGCTGGTTGTCAGATGATTGACGAGAAGCGCATCGGCGTGTCGCTAAAGGAGAATATCACCGAGAAGCTATATATCGAGATTGAGGTTACAGCTGGTGCTGATAAGGCGGTAGCTATTATCTCTGGCGGTCATACTCGCTTTATCCATGTGTCGCGTAATAACGAAGTGTTGTTCTCGTTGGAGGGTGGCGCTCAGATGGAGGGTGGTGCTGCAGCTGCCGCGTCGGCAGATCCTGAGCTTAGCTTGCGCAAGGTGTGGGACTTCGCTATGACAGCTCCATTGGATGAGCTTCAGTTTATTCTTGAGGCGCGCAAGCTCAATATGAATGCTGCCTACGAGTCGTTGAAGGGCAACTATGGTCACTCTATTGGTCGCCTTATGCGCTCGGAGTCGGAGCGTAACATCATGGGCGATACATTGCATTGCCAGATTGTCGGCATGACAACTGCGGCGTGCGATGCGCGTATGGCGGGTGCTATGATCCCTGTAATGAGTAACTCAGGTAGCGGTAACCAGGGTCTTACATCAACAGTCCCTGTGGTGGTATATGGCGAGCAGACAAAGGCTTCGGACGAGCAGATGGTGCGTGCCCTTATCCTCAGCCACCTTACTGTTATATATATTAAGCAGAGCCTCGGTCGTCTCTCGGCGTTGTGTGGTTGCGTTGTTGCTGCCACCGGTTCATCATGCGGTATCACCTACCTTATGGGTGGTGGCTACGATGAGGTGAGTGTGGCGGTGAAGAATATGATTGCCAACCTTACGGGTATGATATGTGATGGTGCTAAGCCATCGTGCGCCATGAAGTGTGCTTCGGGCGTATCAACAGCCGTTGTGTCTGCACTTATGGCGATGAGTGGACGCTGTGTTAAGTCTGTTGAGGGTATCATCGACGATGATGTTGACCGTTCTATTCGCAACCTCACGGATATCGGTCGCGATGCCATGATCCACACCGACGCTATGATCTTGAAGATTATGACCTCGAAGAGCTAAACCTCGAAGAGTCTTAAATAGATTGCAAGTTTAGGGAGAGTAGGGTAGATTAAATTCCCTAACCTCCCTAAATTCTTTAAACTCCCTACATGATAGCAAAAACAAACCCCAGAAGCTGTGTGCCTCTGGGGTTAATTTTCTATCCAAGATAGTCTAAATCCTCGTGCGATTATTTCTGCTCGTTGAGAATGCGCATTGCTGCGTCGAATATAGTTGTATCATCGAGTGTTACTACACCGCCATCAGGACCCTGCTCAATATGGATGCCCGCACCAGCCTTTGCGTCCAAGTGCTTACCACCGAAGTAGTTACGTACTGTTTCTACGTCAATTCCTAACTCATCTGCAATGCGCTGCGAGCTACCACTAGGCAACTTATCCTTAATGCGGCGCAACTCGTTAAATGTGATAATCATAATTTTAAAGTATTAAGATTAATATTAGTATTACATTGAAATATGTTCTATTTCCTTTCGTTATGCTAAATTAATACATTTTTTTGAAACTGCCAAAATATCTTGCTAAAATTTTTCAAAAACTCCGTTTCTACTACTATGACCCTACAAAATGCTAATACTATGCCCCAGTGGTAAAGATAACAAATAACAGAGTACAAAGATGAGATGAATGAAGGTAGAACTGAATGAAGAAAGCAGAAATGAAATATTGCGTTTTTTAAGCGTAATGCCAAATAATACCTTTAGTCCATCTAATTTACTGATTGCTCACTGCCAATAAAAAATCCTTGCACCGAAGATACGAGGAAGTCCTTTATAGTACTATGCTTTTATTCTGTTACAGGACGAACGCTACAGCCGATGTGACGAAAGCTGGGTGCTGATTCAGAATAGTCTTCGGTGAAGAATAGTTCCCAAGGGGTCCCAATATCATCGGGTGTAGAACTCCAGTAGCTGCCGCATCTGCCAGGGCCATCAGGAATGTTAATATTCCGAGAACCCGCGGCTGGGAGAAAAATGCTGTTGCCATTCTTCTTGCTCTTCACTCTATATCCATTAACTCCATTGAGCGTGGTCCATGTCCATGTGCAAAGATTCCTATTGCGTAACTCGCGTAATTCCATTTCAGTAGGTAATCGCCACTCTCTACCCCAATTGGCTGTTGCAGCATCAAAATATCTATTTCCTCCTATATCTCCTATCTCTTTATTAGTATAACGTTTTAGAAGGCCTAATAGCATTCTCTCTACTTGCAGAGATTTACAATTCTCTTCTGTGTAGCTGCTCTTTGTTTGGGTCTCGGCCCATGCAAAGTAGCTGCCATAATCCTCTGGTTTATTAGCGCCTACATTACATGTTGCCCACTTAACGCTCAAGCCTAAGTCAACATACTCATGACCATTGATAGCGGATGGTGACTTAACGGCGTCAAGAATGGTCATTTCAACATCGTTACCAACGTAAGGTGTATGCGCGGGTGATAGGACTGTTTTTTCGTTGCGTGCCATTATGCTCTTTGCTACGGCATCTACAATCTGTGCAATTCTAACTTTGGTATACTGACTAGTATTACTGTTTCTCAACAGTATTAATAAATCTTTAATTGAGTGTGGCCTATTCTTGCGCTTATCCTCCATCGAACGCTCGATAGCTTCTCGAACACCAGTCGACAGATGTGAGGGTAGCGCGGGCAGACCATCCTCGCTTATATCGGTAGCTGATGGCGGTATATTTCCCGTGACCAAATAGTACAACGTAGCGCCAAGTGAGTATATATCTGTTTCGGGTGAGAATGTGCTAACACCGCCAGGATTATACTGCTCCATAGGGGCAAAACCGTGGCTAACGCCAACGGGTGTTGTTGATGTTGCCTCGCCACTCGCAGTGTCGTAGTGCTTCGAGAGGCCGAAGTCAATCAAGATGGCGCGGTTATCCTTCGAGCGCACCATGATATTACCAGGCTTCACATCGAGGTGCATAATCTGCTGGTTGTGGATGTACTCTAATGCCGAGGCAACCTGCTTGATATATGCCACAGCTTCGCTCTCAGCCATAGCACCACTACGTTTAATGGTATCGTTGAGCGACTCGCCATCGATATACTCCATAACGTAATATGCTGTGCCATTCTCCTCGAATGCCTCGTGGATATGGATTATATTTGGATGGTCAAGTGCGGCAATAGTTTGAGCCTCCTTGATAAACTTGGCCTTAAATCTATTCATCGCCTCTGCAAAGCCGTCCGACGAGAGTGTGATGGCGCTTGAATCGCCCTCACGTTTATAGTAATCCTTTGGGAAAAACTCCTTGATGCACACCTCGCGTCGGGTCATAATCTGCTCAGCGAGGTAGGTTACACCAAAACCTCCACGACCCAAGGTCTGGATAATGCGATAGCTATTGTTGTGTAGGGTAGTCCCTGGTTTGAGTAGCATAGTGGTATATATATAGCATTAAACCTTAAAAGTGTTAACAAAGGTATAAATTATTTGCGATATTGCAATCTGACAAAGTATTTATTTAATATTTTTTTGTATCTTTGCACGTTATATTTATATATATGTAGCCCGTGGAGCTTATTAAGAACATAATCATCGAGTACCTCAAGCACAACAAACGCCTTGTTGTGCCAAAGCTCGGTGCGTTCATAGTTAAGCAGCCGGGTAACAAGATCCTCTTCTCGGAGCTTATGCGTGGCGAGGATAGTACCTTGCTCTCGTTGCTCGTCGCCTATGGTATGAGCGAGCTTGAGGCGAGCGGTAGGATCAATCGTCTGGTATTCGAAGTTCGCAATGCTGTGGGTAGGGGTGAGAGCTATACGATTGAGGGCTTTGGCGTCTTCACAGCGGGTGAGAATAACAACATAGTATTCAAGCAGCATAGGGAGCCAATAACCATCGGTGGAAATATACGTCCGCCCTTCGATGCTCTCCAGGAGGCTAAGCGTAAGTTGCAGCGCACGCCCGCGAATGGTGGCGCGCAGCGCGCTGAGAAGCCGAGTGGCGCTCGTAGTGTTGCTGGCGGCAGGACATCAGCAAAGATGGGTGGCGAGGAGACTCTAAATATGTCGCGCCCCGACTCATATTTGCGAGGTCTGAGATATGAGAATAAGAAGGAGAGGGGACGCGAAAATGATCGCATGGCGACAAAATTCTCACTCAATAATCGCGTAGCGCTTCTCGCGGTACTTCTGCTTGGTGTGGTGGCTACCATATTTATAATATATTATGTTTGGCTAAGGGATGATAGCGGCGCACCTTCGCCATCTGCAACACCAAGCACTGTTGTAGAGCCTGCCGAGGTTCACTCTGCGGGGGATCTCTCTATGGAGCCTAAGTGTGATAGTGCCGCTGTTGATGAGGGAGTTCCTCCAGTTGACACCCTAAAAAATGAGAATTAGTTATGACCGCAAACGAATTACTATCGGTAAAGCAACGTTTCGGCATTATAGGTAATACCGAAGCGCTCAACACAGCCCTTGAGGTCGCAGTGCGCGTAGCCCCAACCGACTTGTCGGTGTTGGTTACGGGCGAGAGCGGTGTGGGTAAGGAGTTCTTTCCTAAGATTATCCACGACTTCTCGGCGCGTAAACATAATAAATATATCCCCGTAAACTGCGGAGCTATCCCCGAGGGTACTATCGACTCCGAGCTCTTTGGTCATGAGAAGGGCGCTTTCACTGGAGCTATCGATAGCCGCAAGGGTTACTTCGAGGAGGCCGATGGTGGCACAATCTTCCTGGGCGAGGTGGGCGAGCTGCCTATATCTACCCAGGTGCGATTACTTCGAGTGTTGCAGACGGGCGAGTTTATGAGGGTGGGCTCCACCAAGGTGCAGAAGACAAATGTTCGTGTTGTGGCTGCAACAAATAACGACCTGCTTAAGTCCATCGCCGAGGGTAACTTCCGTGAGGATTTGTACTATCGTCTCAATACGGTGCCAATCTCTGTGCCACCGCTACGCGAGCGTAAGGGGGATATATATATCCTCTTCCGCAAGTTCGCGAGCGATGTGGCAACGCAGTATCGTATGCCGGCCATTACGCTTGATGAGGGGGCGCGCGAGCTCTTGGAAAACTATCATTGGCGAGGTAACATCCGCCAGCTGAAGAATGTGGCTGAGCAGATATCTGCCATCGAGCAGAGTCGTAGCATAACAGCTGAGATACTGCGCCGCTACCTCCCTAATGAGGGCTATACGACGCAACCTATGATGGGCGCTGCGCATGGCAGCTATGAGGATATGGCTACGGAGCGCGAGCTGTTGTATAAGATACTCTTCGATATGCGCAACGACATCAACGACCTTAAGCGTATGATGAGCCAGGCGATGGCGGGTGGCGAGCGCGAGACAGCGGTGCAGCCAGCGTCGCACCACGAGATTGTTGGTCTGCTACCAGAGCCTAAGCAGGTGGCATCGCACCGCTATGAGGAGAGCGAGACCGTGGAGTTTATCGACGATGAGCCACAGCGCGAGCTCTCGAAGGAGGATATGCTGCGTGCGCAGACACTGCAGGCGTTGCGCAATAATAACTTTAGGCGTAAGGATGCTGCGCGCGAGCTCTTTATCTCGGAGCGCACGCTATATCGCCGCATGAAGGCGCTGGGTATTGATGAGGAATAACACAAAATTATGAGAAGATTTATATATTTTATGACTGTTGGTATAGCCTCAATGCTACTCTTTAGTAGTTGTGGCTATAAGGTTACTTATAACCTTTCGGGTGGCTCTATACCCCCTGAGGCAAAGACCTTCTCGGTGGCATACTTCCCGAATAATGCCCCTATGGTTGCCCCCACGTTGAGCAACGTGCTTACGGAGGGATTGCGCGATAAGTTCTCGCGTCAGACACGTCTTCAGCAGGTAGAGGCTGGTGGTGACTTCGCCTTTGAGGGAGAGATAACCAACTACACATCTACCACCTCATCGGTGTCGAGTGGCGACTATGCGTTGCAGAACCGACTAACGATTACCGTCAAGGTCAACTTCCAGAATGCTGTTGACCCATCGCTGTCGTTTAATAATAAGACCTTCTCGTCGTATGCCGACTATGATGCATCGCAGCTCCTTGTCGATGTCCAGGATCAGCTTATCGAGGAGATTGTCAACGTGCTGGTGAACGATATCTATATGGCTGCTGCGGGTAACTGGTAGTGGATGATTGAGAGTATGGAGAGTGTAAAGAGTGTAGAGCAGTTGGTGGAGCGCTATCCGTGGTGGGGTGCTGGGCATCTTGTATTGGTGCATAGTAGGGGTGTTGAGGGTGTCGAGCCTGCAACTCGCCTTGTTGCCCTTATGCATCCGCTGGCAGCAGTGCCAATGAGCGATGTCGATATTGCGAAACTTACGCATAAGTCGTCGGACGACCTCATAGATATATTCTTGCACCGCGGAAGCAAGCGTATTGTTGCCGAAGATGGTGACGCGGAGGATATGTCGGCCACCAATTTTGACGAAAATGACGATATTGTTAGCGAGGAATTGGCAGAAATATATCTAAATCAGGGATTATATGATGAGGCAATAGCCACTTATCGCAAATTAAGTTTGGTAAATTCCAAAAAAAGTATTTACTTTGCGGAGCTTATTGAAGAGATAAGCAAGAAAAAAGCGAAATAATCAATTTGAGTAATTAAATTTATAGACTATGTATACATTTTGCATTATTATGATTTGTATTGCAAGTATCCTTCTTATACTTGCAGTGTTGGTACAGAGCCCAAAGAGCGGCATGGCTGCTAACTTCGGTGCTGCTAACCAGACTATGGGTGTTCGTCAGACCACAGATTTCCTTGAGAAGTTTACTTGGGCGATGATTGCCGCTATCGTGCTTTTCAGCCTTCTTGCTGCTACCTCTTCATCTTCAAAGAGCGAGGGCGAGGCAAAGAGCGTCTTGGATGAGGTTGCTTACCAGGATCCAAATGCTACGAGCGACGTTGAGGATAAGACAGCTCACCCTGTTATTGATTCTCTGTCTGGTGATAATGTGCCACCAACTACAGATGATCTAACACAGAAGATTACTGTAGTTAGTGAGCCTGCTTCAGTTGTTGAGGGTGCAAAGGACGCAGAGATTACTGTTGTTACTAAGCAGCCTGAGGGTGCAACACCTGCAGTGCAGCCTGAGGGTGCAATACCTGCAGAGCAGCCTGAGGGTGCAACACCTGCACAGTAGCCTGAGGTTACAGAGGAGTCAGTTGTTGAGTAGTAATTTATTAATTTATATATTGAGGGGCTATCCGAGTAGGGTAGCCTCTCTTTCAATTATATGTACGTACGCGTATGCGCGTGAAAAGTCTATTTTTTTTTGCAGATATGTTGCAGAATAAAAATAAATCACTATCTTTGCACCGCATTATGCAAAAATAATTTAATATTTATTTACGTATGAACAATTACGAAACCGTTTTCATTGTCACTCCCGTCCTTTCAGACGCACAGGTGAAGGAGGTTGCTGACAAATTCCAGGGCGTAATCACCGAGAACGGCGGTCAGATTGTGAATATGGAGAACTGGGGCTTGAAGAAGCTTGCTTATCCTATTCAGAAGAAGACCACTGGTTTCTACTTCCTTGTAGAGTTCACTGGTGAGGGCTCAATCATCAACACGCTTGAGACACAGTATCGTCGTGACGAGCGTATCATCCGTTTCTTAACTTTCAAGCAGGACAAGTTCGCTGTTGAGTACTCTCAGAAGCGTCGTGCTAAGCTTGCTAACAAATCACAGGAGGAGTAATCATGGCAGAGAATACACAGCAGGGTGCATCAGAGATTCGTTATCTCAACCCAGTATCAGTTGATGTTAAGAAGAAGAAGTACTGTCGCTTTAAGAAGCTCGGTATTAAGTATGTAGATTATAAGGACGGTGAGTTCTTGAAGAAGTTCCTTAACGAGCAGGGTAAGATTTTGCCACGCCGTATCACTGGTACTTCTCAGAAGTTCCAGAAGAAGGTAGCTCAGGCTGTTAAGCGCGCTCGTCACTTGGCTATTCTTCCATTCGTAACCGATAACATGAAATAATAAAGAGGAGGAGAGACTATGGAAGTAATTCTTATCAAAGATGTAGAGAACTTGGGCTACGCAAACGATATCGTCAATGTACGCCCTGGCTATGCTAACAACTACTTGATTCCTCAGGGTTTCGCTAAGGCTGCTACAGCTTCTGCAAAGAAGGTATTGGCTGAGAACCTTCGCCAGCGCGCTCACAAGGATGCTAAGATTCTTGCTGACGCTCAGGCTTTGGCTGAGACTATCAACAACCTTCACCTCACTCTTACAGCTAAGGCTGAGGAGGAGAAGATTTTCGGTGCTATCACAGCTGCTGACCTTGCTGCTGCATTGCAGGAGAAGGGCATCGAGGTTGACCGCAAGAACATCACTGTTGACTCTGTAAAGACTCTTGGTGAGTTCGAGGCTGTCGCTAAGCTTCACCGCGAGGTTAAGGCAACTATCAAGTTTGCAGTTGTTGCTGAGTAACAATAGGATTTATATCCACCAAATGTAAAGGAGACTGACTTTTGCGTCGGTCTCTTTTTTTTTGTATATACGGTGTAATATTATCACATAATTATTTGGTGATTTAATAATAAATTCATAACTTTGTCTTGAATTTGAGAGTAAGATATACAATGATTAATAAATTACATATCAGACTCTTATACAGATTTAGTTTTTTAGGGTAAGGCTTATAACCTTTACCCAAGTTGTGCTTATACCCTTTCAAAGTAAAAATTTAGCAATAAACTAAGCTATAGGAATTGCGATACTTTGTAGCGATTTTTGTGTATATGCAGCTATATTACGAAGATAGAGTAACAAACATTATAAACTTATTAAAACAATTTCAGCATGAAAAAGCTATTTTCTTTTTTGGCTATGATGCTTCTATTTGCAGCTTGCCAAACTGAGCCTGGTTTTGACACCAATGAAAATGGTCTTGTAACTGCAAGATTTAGTGTTGGGGCTCATGAGATTTCCACACGCGCTGATGAGACTACTGCTACCACAGGTTTTAGCAGTGCGCTTGGTGCTATTGACAACTTCACCGATGCAGATTGGGCGAATTACAACCTCCGTTTCATCTTTGAGGTATACGCAAAGGATGACAACGGTTCTGGTAACCCTATCGCTAAGGAGCGTCAGGTACAGGTTGTTGACAAGTTTGATAACGACGACGCTGTATTTTTTGAGGTTCGCCTTGTACCTAACAAGGAGTACAAGTTTGTTGTGTTTGCAGACTTCGTTAACAACGGCACAACTGCAGAGGATGTAACTGACTTGTATTACGACACTACTGATCTTAGAAACATCACTATGATTGATGGCAAGATGGATCCTATGGATGAGGCACGCGATGCTTACTTCATTACAGAGAATCGTGTCATCAAGACAGATATCGAGGCGCCTCTAACACTTACTCGTCCTTTTGGTAAGATTCGTGTTGTGACTACAGACTACGAGCATATCGCAAAGTATGCTGCTCCAGCAAAGGCTGTAGTTGAATATTACAACCACGAGATTTTGAAGAGTTTCAACGCTGTAAACGGTCAGATTTCTACTGCTCGTCAGGGCGATAATGAGCTAAAGTTTGAATATGACCTTGCTAAGGATAAGCTCTACACTGCAGATCGTGACAGCAAGTCTACAGATATGACACTCTTTGCCGATTATCTATTGGCTCGTCCAGAGGGTCAGAGTGAGGTAAACTTTATCCTAAGCGTATATGATGCTCAGGGTGGACTTATAAAGAGTAACGATTTCAACCTCCAGATTCCTATTGAGCGTAACCATCTTACAACTATTGAGGGTAATCTTCTTACAACCCAGACTAACATTAAGGTTACTATTAATGATGATCTCGCTGAGCTAACTCCTATCGTATGGGAAGATGCTGTAGAGGAGGATGTAGAGTCATGGGAGAATGGTCAGGTAGATACTGATGGTAACTATGAGTTCGTTGTTAACGGTAAGACTGACAGCTTCCTTGTAACTGTAAACAACGAGGCTGTTGTTAATGGTAAGCTTACTCCTGGTACATACACATTGGCTGACAAGGCTGCTATTGACGATAAGTTGACATTCACTGTTAAGCACAATGGCACACGCGCTGCTGAGGTAAATATCCTTGACGGTCAGATGATTGTTGAGGCTAATGAGGCTAATGAGGCTGAGTACACAATCGACTTGAACCTCCACTACGAGAAGGTTGAGGGCGAGAAGAAGGAGGAGTATAAGGTATCATACAACTACACAGGTGAGATTACTATCGCAGAGCCACTTGCAACTCCTGATGTAGAGGCAGCTGTTGAGGGTAATGTAGTTACTCTTACTTGGGCTGCTGTTGAGGGTGCTGCTCAGTATGGTATCACCGTAGGTACTGAGATGCCTGTATTTGTTGAGGAGACAACCTATGTATTCACTGGCGAGTATGAGACTGAGTACATATTCAATGTTGTAGCTATCAGCGAGGACAATGCATCAGAGCCTGCTACTGTAACTGTTACAACTGAGGCTAAGTCCGTTCTTGCAACTCCTGTTGTAACTGCTGTTGCTAAGGAGAACACCGTAACTCTTACTTGGGAGGCTGTTGAGAATGCTGCTTCTTACTCTATCACTGTTGGCACCGAGATGCCTGTATTTGTTGAGGAAACTACTTATGTATTCACTGGCGAGTATGAGACTGAGTACACATTCAATGTTGTAGCTATCAGCGAGGACAATGCATCAGAGCCTGCTATTGTAACTGTTACAACCGAGGCTGCTCCTGCTGTTACCCCAGAGGCTAAGACTATTAGTGTTGCAGAGTTCTTGACTATGCCCGAGGATGAGGCTGAGGGTGCTGCTACATATCGCCTCACAGGTGTTATCACACGTATGTATCGTGTGAATAATTCTAATGACACTCTATATGGTAACTTCTATTTAAAGGATGCTACAGGTGAGGTACTTATCTATGGTCTTATGGACAAGGATGGCAACAAGTATTGGGAGACTTCTGGCGCTAAGATAGGTGATACCATTACTGTTGAGACTGTTCGCACATCATATGCTGGTTCTCCACAGGGTAAGAACGCTACCTTCGTAGAGCTTGTTCCTTTCGTTGAGACAGCTTCAGAGTGGGGCGTTGT
>JAZSBD010000033.1:0-33719 GCA_045602255.1 Alistipes sp. | reverse complement strand
TAAATTTCTTGTGATAAGAGGTCATCTTCGGCACCAAGCTCATTGCCCCGAATGGGGATGTACACCAAGTACACCCCCATCCGTGTCAATTTCGACTTGGCACCAAATATAACCCCTTCTGACAACAAATTAATTTCTTGTGATAGCGGCGCATTAGCGACGCTTCAATCAAAGTCATGAATGGAATGTACTCCAAGTACTATCCATCCATGGCTTTTTCATATCAGCGCCACTACTGCACCACTCTGACAAGAAATTAGGTAGTGGGGCTGATGAACGTTAGTGAAGTTAGGGAGTGTAGAGAGTTTAGTGAATTTAGCGATTCCCCTTAACTCCTTAAACTCCGTATAAACCTAACCACCTTTACCCCCCCCCTCCCACGCGCACGCCAACTAAGTGTAGCTCTTGCTGCGGTAAAAAAAAGGAGAGTCTTAGCTCTCCTTTCACGCGCTATGCGACTGCACTACAATAGTGTAACCGCTCCGCCAGCAGCATAGTAGCTATGTATGCGGAATTTGCCATCGGTGTCTAAGACTACAGCTACAATGATGTCGCCGCCCCACGATGCGTCGTACGACTGCAGTGCCTCATACTTAGGGTTGAACGAGCTGCCGCCATCCTCATATTTGATAGGGTAGCCCACCTTAGCCTCCTTATACGAGCCGAGTATCTTGCCGCTCTCGGCATACTCCGAGAATGAGTGCTTCACCTTAGCCTCAATCTCATCAATCTTACCGTTATAGCGGATAAGCCATACTTTCTCAGCATTTGCCGAGCGCGAATCGGTATTTACAGTGACGTTCATTCTATCCTCAACAACGCTATCAACGGTGACAACCATATCGACAGTACCAGTGCCTGTAAGGTCGATATTCACCTCCTCGACAATCTCCTCGATGGTGGTGTAGTAGTCGGTGTCGAGACCTGCCATGCGCGCTACACATACCATCTCGCCCGCCTTGCCACTTCTATCCACAGCCGAAGCATAGAGGTAGTAGTCGTCGCCGGGGTGGTAGATGTCGATGTTTGCCACAACCTCGCCATCGGTCACCTCATACTCCTCGCGATAGTTTTGGTAACCGTTAGCGTCGAGGATATACTCCATATTATCCTTAACGGATGCGTAGTCGGTTGATGGAGCTGCAAAGAGGCGTATCTTCGTGGCGTTAGCGTCGGTTGTGAAGCATACCATAAGTTTATCGTGCGATGTCTGCTCCACAATCTCTGCCGAGGTAATCTTGGCGATACCCGTGAGCGATGGCGTTACGGTGGTGAACTTCTCGAATGCCACATCGCCAATCTTGCCATCCTTAATAGCAATGGCATAGGCGTAGTACTCACCACCAATAGCGAAGTAGCTGCTTAGACGGCGTGTCACAGCCTCGGTATATGGCTCAGGGATGTTATTCGCAACACCTACGATGTAGCGCTTAATCTGCTCCTCTGTCTTACCCTCGAAGTCGAAAGGATTTTCCGCATCAGCCTTAGCGATAGCTGGGTCGATGTAGCCCATCAAGAACTTGCACCCTGCATCTGCCGTTACGGTGGCTGTTGCCGAGGTCTCGGTGATGTCGCCTACCTTGATTGCGATAGGGTGGCTACCGTTAAGCTCTGCCTGAGGCACTGTAAACTCGGTGGTCGATACATTATAGTTGCCACTCTCATCCTCGCCATAAACGGCTACGGTGAACGAAATGCCAGGCACGAGCAACAAGCCAGCGTTGTCGTCGCTATCGATGAGCGAGTTACGCACTAAGTCCTGCTCCGAGAATGTGCGACTGTCGGTAGCCGAGTTGAAGATAACGAATGGGTAGCTTGGGTTGGGGTTGAGCGATGTCTGTGCCTCCTCAATGAATGTGGCGCGGTCGTATGCCGATGTGTGCATAGCACCCACAACATATTTCACACATTTTGCGCTCTTCTCAATGCGTGCATCAACGCTGTATGCCGTAAGGTTCTCGATGGCGATGTCGGCAACCTTGCCCCATGCCGAGAAGTTTACCTCCTTCTTCTCGCCCACGCCGAGAGCGTTTACTGCGCCAAATACGAATGTGTAGTTATGGTCGTACACCACCTCATAGCTTACGGTGCGAGCCACGTTGTCATTGAACTCCTCATGTACTTGTGGCTCACCTGTAACATCATACATAGGTCCCCAATACCACATAGCTGTATCCTCCGATGGCTTAACCTCGAACGATACGGTCATCGTTGCCTCGTCGAACGATGGTTCAGAGACGGTGATTGTGGGTACCGATGGCTCGAAGTAGCACTCCTTAGTCACCTCTTCGCTCTTAACAGCACCACACTCGGCATACGCAGCAATGACATAGGTCTTGCCCCACCCGTATGCAAAAGATATGGTCTGCTCGGTAGTGCCATCGCCACCAATCCACTCCTCGGTGATGCTCCCCTTTTCGTATGCTCGCCAATACCACTTTGTAGCGTTTGCCGATGGGTAGATGGTAGCCTCAACCTCCATGCTCTCCTCGTTGAGTGTAATCTCGCCAATAGTCAGTGTCACCTCACCTGCGGGCATCTGGCAGAACTTCTTCTCTGCAATGTCGCTCTTGCCAGCCCTGTTCTCGGCATAGGCGGTGATGGTGTACTCCATGCCATACTCCACCTTAAACTCAATCTCCTGGGCTGCGGCGCCCTCCACCTTGGTCATCATAGCATCCTCGGTGTCCACGCCACCCTTAATCATCCAGTACCACGCTGTGGTATCTGTCGAAGGTGCAATCATCACCTTGGCAGTCATGGTCTCGGCATCGAACTCGGGCTCCATAATGCCGATTGTAGGCTTGTTTACTGGAGTCTCCACAGGCTCCTTGTCGCAACCAATGCCCGAGAAAGCAAGGCACATTGCAACAAATGCAAAAGTTAGTTGTTTTAGTCCTCTCATAATATATAGTGTTTTAGTTTAGTTCGGGAATTTTCTCTATGCGGCGCAGTAGCATATGCTCCTCATCGGTCTGCCATGCCATCTGCTCGCCACCTTGTAGGAACGCCACGGTGTAGTTGTGGTTCCAGTCGCCCACACCATTGTCATACTGCCCCGATAGGGTGAACTTGCCGTTGTTATCCTTGATTGTGAAGCTGCCCGCCTTGTGCTGAACATACATCGAGCCGAGGTTGTCCCACATCTCGAAGCGGCGTGTCTCGCCCTCAAACGTAATATATAGGTATGTCCCCTCGGCAACACCCTCGCCGTTCCACTCCGTTAGCTCCCATGCTCCAGTTATCGCTTCGTAGGTGACATCGGGTTGTGGCTGTGGCTCTGGTGTAGGTTGTAGCGTAGGTTTCTCGCAAGCCACAAAAAGCATTGCAAATAGTGCAATTAAACTAATTTTTTTCATATAAATCTCTTTCTAATCTTAACTTAACCTTTATTGTGCGCTCCATGGCTGAGGCATCTACACCCTCGACAATGAACATTGTGTTGAGGTTACTTCCAACGCTACTCTTAGGCTTGTAGCTAATCACAATATAGCCCTCGCCACCAGCCTCAATAACCTCTGGCTCGGTGTGTAGCGTAAGACCCTCGATAGTCGATGGTGCCGTGAGCCTCACGGGCTTTGTTGAGGTGTTCGCCACGGGAATACGCTCCTCGCAATGCCCCTCGATTATCACCTCCTTACGCGTTAGCCTTAGCTCTCCCATGCTCTCGGGAAGGTGTAGCCAATCGTCGTCGTTCTCAATAACGCCCTCGAGGGTTAGTCGCTCGGTGGGGTGGTCGCTATCAAGGGTTGTGTAGACCAATATGTTGTATCTAAACTCCCCCTTGCGCTTCTCGGTGTTGAGTAGCCCGCTAATGATGATTTCGCTGTTTGGCATCACCTCCTGTGGTCGTGTCCCTACCCTCAGGCAACTGCACGACGAGCCTACCTTGGTGATGGTTATCGGCTCAGCGGTGTTGTTGCGAAGCTTGTATTGCACTCGCACCACCTCGCCAGCCTCGATAGTGCCGATGTTCTTGTGTCGTGCCTCTACTGTAAACACCCCTGCAGCCACTTTTGATGGCGCGGGGTTAACTAACGAGTCGAGCTCTTGGCGTGTGGGAAAGTCGCGCTGCGCCATAGCCATAGTAGGGTAGCACAGAAGCACCATCGTTATCAACACACGCCAAAGCATACTACAACCAACCATTATCGTTAGCACCCTTGCGCACGGTGATGGTCACCGTGTAGCTCTTATCGGCCTCGATGGTGAGCGTTGTCTGACCCTCGCTCGTGGCGGTGATTGTAAGGGCGTTACCCTCCAATACTGCCTCGGCAACCTCGCTATTGCCCACCGTTGCACTCTTAGCACTCTCTATATTATAGTATGTAAGGTCGAGCGTTACGCTCTCTTCGGGTGCAAGGTATAGGTTTGGTAGGCGCATATCGCGACCACTGCCCTCAATAGCCTTTAACAATGCCCCAGCATCCACCAAGTTACCCATCTTACCCTTGTAATCCTCCAGGTTCATCTTTAGTGGGGTAGCACCTGCTGAGTTGTGGCGCATGTAGAATAGCTTCTCGCCCGTGAAGTAATCATCTATGTTGCGACCTGTCGAGTACATCAAGTCGCGGAACTCCTCCCATGTGAAGTGGCGCTTCTGCTGCTTGGCATACGCAAGACCTAATGCTGCCACGCCCGACACATGAGGACACGCCATAGATGTTCCCTCGTAGTAGCCGTAGCCCGCAACGCCATTGATGACAAGCGTAGAGTATATCGCTCCCTGCTCCTTTAGCACGCCATTCTCGTCGTAGGCATCGTCATCCTCGCCCGGTGTACCGTAGTACTCAAGGTCGCCACCAGGGGCACACAGTAGCACCTCAGAGCCGTAGTTCGAGTATGAGGCAGGGGTATAGTCGGCAGCGATAGCCGCCACGGAGATGCACTTCGAGTAGGCTGCAGGGAATGATGATTGTGCGGCATACTCGTTGCCTGAGGCGAAGATTGCAAGACCACCGTTAATAACTCCATTGGGCGAGCCAGCATTGTTGATGAAGTAGTCCAATGCCTCTTTCTCAAGGGGGTATGTTGTCGCCCACTCCTCCTCGGTTGCAGGACCAGGGGTGTAGCCCATTATAAGGTTCGACTTAGCGGAGTTGTAGCCCCACGAGCACTGCAAGATTACCGCTCCGTTGTCGGCAGCATACTTCATGGCGCGTGCCTCCATAGCCAACGAGCATGAGTTCATACCGTCGAAGAGCTGCAGGGTCATAATCTTGACGCCCCTCTTACCCTTGCCTCCACCAGCGATACCCACAACGCCAATGCCGTTGTCGTTGACAGCTGCGATAGTGCCCGCCACATGTGTGCCGTGTCCCGTGCTACCGTTCGATGTCCACGAGGTGATAGGCGTGTTACGCACAAAGTTGTAGCCATACTTATCATCCACATAGCCATTGCCATCGGCGTCAACACCAGCGTTAAGCTCCTCGCCCTCGTTAATCCAGATGTTATCTGCCAAGTCGGGGTGGCTCCACATCACCGCCTCATCCATAACAGCCACGATAATATCCTCGTCGCCGGTGCATAGCTCCCATGCCTCCTCGCATCCCGCATCAGCACCCGCCACAACGCCTGCCCACTGCTGAGCGATAGGCGCAGTGCCATCGTTGATGTAGCACCACTGACGATAAATCTCAGGGTCGTTGAATGGCCACACAGTGCTGCGTGTAGTGTTGCTATTAGCCTCCTCACAGCTTATGAAGTGTGGCTCAGCGGTGGGGTTGTATGCTCGCTGAATAGGGCGGTTACACTGTAACTTATCCACCTCGCCGAGCTTCGATAGACGCTCCATGGCTGATGTTAAATCCTCGTTGGCGTCGAACTTAACGATATACCAAAGATGCAGACCACTCTCGCGTGTGCGCTCCTCGTTGCGCGCGTCGATAGGGAATACGCGCTCGAAGTGGTAGGCATCGAGGATCTCCAACACCTCATCCGTTGAGGGTATGCCCGAGCGTGTGGCAACGCCTCCCGAGCGTGTCATCGTCTGATCAAGGATAGCCTCCATCTCTGGCTTAAACTTTATGATTACCTCGCCCTCGATAGCATCCTCCGCAACGATAATGTCGGGTGTTGCCACCTCCTCTGGGTGGGTAGGTGTAATATCTTCGTTAATGCAGGCAACCGAAAGTAGTGCTGCTATATATATGTACTTACGCATAGTTTACTCCGCTATTTCGTCCTTAAACTCATATCTTGATCTGTAAAGTGGGTATGCCTCGAAGTAGTACTCCTGCGATGTAGGACCATTCGTGAAGCCCACTAAGTTACCCTCGCTATCGTAGCTCTTCTCCTGCTGAGGATATACCAACACCTCGGCACCCCACTCCATAAGGTTAGGGTGGTAGAGTAGCCAGTCGGGGAGCTCGCCAGTCATAAAGTTGAGGTTTATGCGTAGCGAGCGTATGTTAGGTAGTACGCGTGGTAACTTGTTATCCACAGCCCAGCGTAGTGTGTCGCCACGATTTACCATATCTGCCTCTGTATAGGCGCGCACGCCACCCTCGCCACTCTTGAAGTCGGGGAGCCTGCCCTCGATATAGTTGTACGACAAGGCTAACTCCTCCAACTTCTCCCATGTAAGCAGGCGGAGCACAGCATCGTTGTCGCTCATATCTACATATATGCCAGCATTGTCGGGAATATTACGTAGGTCGCTAACCATTGCACGACGGTTGCTCGTAAGGTTTAGCGAGGTGAGCTTAGGGAAGTTCTCAGGGGTTATAACCTCTGGTATCTTTGTAAAGTTGTTGGAGTTAAGGTCGAGACTCTCCAACGTATCGCCTAAGTCGGCAAAGTTCGCTGGGAGCGACACAAGACCCATAGCGGCAATGCGCAACGCTTTCAAATGGTTGAGCGTAGCTATCTCTGGGCAAAGATGTATATCCTTGAGCATGGTATTGACATTACCATAGAGCGACAATGTCTCAAGATATTTCAGGTGTTTAATCTCCGAAGGTATATCATCCTCGGTGTTGAAGAAGCTAAGGTCGAGGTCACGCACACGACCTATGGCTGCGGGGCTTGGCAGTGTCTGGTCTGTTGCCTTCCATAGGCGTAGGCACTCCCAACTCTCCATAGGCTCGCTCAACGAGATAACGCCATCGCTCCAGCACTCCATCTTATTATATATGGTAACCACAGCCAACGAGTCGCCCTGGCGGTTATCCTCAATCTTTGGTCCTGCCTGCTGGCGTATCTTGATTGTTGCAGGTTTATCCAAGGTCTCGCCACTCTTTGGGATGAACGATAGGGTAGTTTCGCGCACCTCGGGGTCGGAGTTCATTTTCCAATCGAAGTGTATGCGTGCCTTGCGTGGTCGCGCACCGCGGTCGAGCGTAAGCTCCACGTCATCTACCACAATCCACTCTGCGTCGCTCACGACATCAAACTCCACGTTGGACTCAACATCAAACTCCACCCAGCGGTTGGCGCGGATGTCCGAGGCATTGATTATCACAAGGTCGGTGTCGGGGGTTATGGCGTGTTTGAAGCCATCCTGTGTGATAGCTATCTCCTTGAGTATTTGTCCTGCAGACATGAAGCGTACGGTTGTTGTGCGCTCATCGTTGATAAGTGTCGAGTCGACCTTTACGATGCACTTAACCTCGCCACGACCATTGGCTGGCGAGATCATCACCCATGGCACATCTGCCTGTGCCGTCCACTCCTTCTCGGAGCGAATAAGGATGCTATGCTCGCCACCTGTAGCCTTAGCCTTAATCTCCGAACTGTCGCTCTCGAAGCCCTTGATGGTCTCGGTGGTATCGTTTTGGCAACCACCCATGATAAGGGTCGCAGCCATCAGTATATAAAACTTTCTCATAGTTAGTCAAGGTTTAGTGCGTCACATCCACGAATATTCTGCGTAGAGTCGTATATCAGCTCATAGTATCCCTTCTCGATGTAGGGACATACGTTTGAGAGGTCTATCGAGATGTTGGGGTTGTCCTTAATCTCGAATAGGAGGATGTATGGCGATATGGTGTCGTTAATCTCGCCGAGGTCGTTAGAGCCTATATAGAACGCCGCCATCTTAGGGTGCTTGCCAATGCCCGTAGGCCAGTCGCTGAAGGTGCGGTTACCGGCGTCGTCGCGTTGCTGGCGGATGCTGATTACGGTGAGCGACTCAATCTCAAGAAGCTCGCGTGGAAACTCCGAGAGAGCATTGCTTGAGAGGTCAATACCATAGAGATATGGTAGGTTCTCCTTTGAGAAATCGCTCGTTGGTAGCTCTTGTAATCTGTTGAAACTAAGGTCGATAGTTGACAACATTGCGCTATTTGGACCCGTCAACACTCCCTCCTCTAAGGTGCGTAGTCCGTTGGCACTGAGCATTAGTACCTCTATGTTTGATCCTGAGCCTATAAGTCGCTTGGGCAGTGTTGTGAGGCAGTTGTCGGCAAGGTTAAACGTGCTGGCATTAATACCACGCCACGCATCGCCATTCTCCAACTCTGAAATCTCGTTCGACGAGAAGTCAGCACTAATCATCGTATAGATGGAGCGTGCCGTAAAGATGTCGGGGAGCTTCGTTAGACGATTGTTCGAGCATGAGAAGGTCTCCATCTGCGATAGACCGCAGTAGTAGTCGCCCTCGGGGATGATAATCTCGCTGATGTTGTTATTATCCAAGAGGATAGATGTTGGTGAAATCTCCTTGCCAAGGGCATGTACCCTCTTAAGTTTGTTCGATGTGCAATCCAAGTAGCTGAGCTTTACCATGCGCTTCAAATATTCGTGTGAAGGGGTCTCCTTGAGGTTGTTGAAGCTGAGATATAGTATCTGTATCTCGTCGCCCGACTCACCGTCGATTATCGCCTCCCAATCCTTTTTCAGCTGCTCGCCTGAGATACCGTAGTTCATTGCCACGTTCAGCGACTGCATCTTTGGCAGGTTGGTGAGCATATCGAGTGGTAGGCGCTCCAAATTGCAGCAGTTGTATATCTCCACATCCATCAGAAGCTCGAAGTTAGCCCAGCTCCACGATGCCTGCTCCTCGTAGTATGGCGACTCCTCATCTATCTCCATGAGGAAGTCGTCGGCGGTAATAGGGGCGTTGGCAATGAAGAACTGCTCGAGCTTTGTGCATCGCATAATGGCGCGTGAGATACCCGTAATACCGTTTGTTAGGTTGCCAAAGGCTACATCCTGCCTCTTTGCCGTGTGGAGTGCATCTAACTCCTCATCCGACATCAGGGCGTACTGAAGCTCGGGCGTAAGGTCGCGGCGCACATCGCGCTTGATGACGCGGTTGTGGTAGTCCATGGCGCTGATGCGTCCTGACTCGGTGTCGCTATAGCCGCCAATAAGCTCGTTGTGGTTGCCGAGGTAGAGGGTCTGCAACTCAGTGAGCTGACCTATGGCGTCGGGCACTGCGCCCTTAGCACCAAAGCCCGAGATATTAAGACCCACAACGCGACCATTGCCGTCGAGAGTGACGCCAGGCTGCTCACCCCACATATCTATATCCTTGTTGAAGTCCCAGTTCGTGCCTGCGTAGTACTCCTCGCCATGGAAGGTCCAGTTAGGACCATCGAGCGCAAGCCATATCTCGTATAGCGCCTCATAATCCTTGATGTGCTCGGCAGTAGCTGATAGGATGATAGGTACGTTGGTGGTTGTCGTCTCGTTATCCTTGATCGAGAACTCCACCTTGATGTCCTCTATTGAGGCTGTCTCAAGGCGGTTTTTGCCCTTAGCATCGGCGTAGGTGGTGTAGCTTGTGATAACATAGTTGCCCGCCTCCAACCAGTACGTAGCCTCGCAGGTCATATATGCCGAGAGAGCGTTACGATCGTACAACTCCTCGTCGTATGCCCCCTCTACGTAGGTCTCGTGATAGGTTGTAGGCATAGCCTTGAAGGTGGTTGTCTTGCTCGAGAACTTGTTTTTTACGGTAATATCCACCGACTTAATGCTCTGGAAAGGGTAGGCACCCTCGGCGTCGCCGCGCGTTGTGAGATCCTTCACGAGGGTGAAGCCTACAATGCCGCGCTCGACTGTTGGTATGCCAATCTTCTTGATCTGAAGACCCCCCTTAACGACGGTGAACTCGCCGGCATTACCTCCCGACAATATCTCCTCGTCGAGGTTGTTGTATATCTTGTAGCCGATGATGTTGTACGTGCCGGTCATCAGACGCAACTTCTCGCTCTGTAAGCCCCACTCTGCCGACTGGGCGTCGTAGCTGCTTACAGGTAGTGTCTGTGTGATTGTCGAGCCATCCTTCTGCATGATGATGGTTATCTTATGCGCCTCGGATAGCCACTCAAGGGCATCGGTGGCACGGCTCTCCTCCATCTGTGCCTCCTTCAAAAGGCGGAATTGCACGTAGCCATACTCCGCGTCGAGGCTCTCGCTCTGCTTCTCGCAGCCACTAAGCAGCGCTGCGGTTACACATAGGAGCACCCCCCATAGTAGTGTTAGTCTCTGTCTCATGTCTCTGTTTAGTTAGGGGTGTTGCTTATATCTCTTCGGATGGTGGTGTTACAACCAAAATCTTCTTTACCTCGTTGTTGACCTTGAAGAGGACAACCATATTCTCGTTGTTCCACACCTTCTCCTTAGGACCCCAAAGGTGAATTGACATGCGCTCGTCGGTGTTCTCACCCATGTAGAACTCGCCCTCGCCCATCTTGAGCTGTCTCTCGCCGAGCCATACCTCAGCGCTCGCAATACCCTCTTCGTAGGTCGCCGTAGTCCAGCTCTCGATGCGTGGATCTACAATGACGCCAGGGCTCTTGCCCTCGACAGGATTAACGAAGTCGCACTTATAGATCGTCTCGCAACCATACTTCTCGGCGAGTGCAGTGTCGTTGTATGGTAGACAAGGGATCTCAAGCGTGGTGATAGAGTGGTAGGCATACATACCCTCGTACTCGGCAGCCTCATTAAAGTCGTGCTGAACGAACTCGGCAATGATATACTTGGTGTAGTCCTCATTTACACATTCGAGCAATATGCCAGATGCGTCGTCGATGGTGATGATGTCATCCTTGTATCCCTCGCCACGAATGTTATTGTCGACCTTGCTTGGAAGGGCTATGACCATGCCGTAGCGTGGTGCGCCAGAGTGCTCGTCAATGGTGAGTGCCTGGCTCTGCTTGTCGAAGTGCATCCAGCTATTGCGGTCGCTCTCCTTGTACTCAACATAGTTTGGAATACCGCGCTCGATCCTCTTCTCGAAGTATACAATCGTATAGGTGTTATCCTGTGCGGTGATGGTGTACTCCAACTTGTCGCTGAAGGTCACTGTCGCGCCACTCACTGGGTCGGTCTGTCGGAAGCTCTTGCCATCGAGCGATACCTCCCAGCCATAGTAATACTCCGTAGGACCTACTAACGTAAGTTTATCTTTGCCCATGCCATCATAGATTACTGGGAACTCAAAGGTGTGCTCGCCCTTTTCATCCGAGAAGATGATCTTGTGACCGTCGGCCTCCGTGATCTCGCTCTTCTCGCGCTCGCCATCGTTTACTATGCGTAGCAATACCTCGGTCTGCTCGCCTGGTGCGCCTGTGATAGAGTTGATAGTCTCAATAGTGCCGTTCTCATGCTTTACGGCCACCTCCACCCAATCAGGTATGTCGATTGCTGCATAGCGGAAGTTGCCATCAATGCGTGTTGTGACCCAATCGACATATCCGAGCTTAAACGCGCGTATAGGGGTGTCGGTAATGTCGTATAGCTTGATATATAGCTCCTTAGGGTGGCGCTTGATGATGGCGATGATGCCCTTCTTACCATCCTTTGTCATGGTGATGTTAGCCGTACTCCACTGGTTGCCATTATTCTCGTCGGTGATGTTGAGCGTAATGGTGTGAACTCCTGTGCCACCCGCCATCTCCTGAAGGTAACCTCCCGAGGTGGCAAACTGACACCATACCTGGTCTGAAGATATCGACCAGTCGCCAGTGACGGTGAAGGATATCGTTGGCTTATCACCAGCCTTTACCTCCTTTTCGATAACGTTTGGGATTGGCTCAACAACCTCCTTCTGGCATGAAAAACCTAAAATTGCGATAATCGCAATGGCAATGATACTCTTGAAATTTTTCATATCTATTTTGTTTATTTTCGTTAGATAATGCTCTATAGTCCCTCACGCATTATGCGCTCAGCCTCGTCATCTGATATCCACTCAAGGATATGTCCGAAGTAGCCCACTGTGCCCACCTCCTCGACGAACATCTCAGAGTAGAGTAGCAGGAAGTTCTCGCAGGTGCTGTAGTATGATAGATACTCCGTAGGTGCGCTGCCCATCATTAGCTTGCCGTTGCCGTAGATAGTGCCGAAGGCCTCGCCCGTTGAGCCAACAACCTGTGTGCCGCATAGCATGGCGATAGGGATCAGGCGATCGTTGTCGTATAGCCTCACGCGAATATCATAATCCTCGTAGAACATATCCTCTATAACAATGACGCCCTCCTCATTCTCGTCAACATGGGTGTGTACGAGGTGTGAGTCGGTGTTCATATACTGCATAGACCATGTCGATGTTAGCACGGCATATCCCTCGAAATTGTTGATGTCGAAGGGGCAGCAGCGTTGTAGCTGAATAGAGATTACCGAACTATTTCGGTTGCTCATATTCTCATCATCCACGATAAGTCGTAGCTTAACCTCGAGGGGAATGTTGGGCGAGATTGCATCGGCAATACCCTTGATGCGTAGCGATGTAGCCTGCTTGCCAGCCTTAATCTTTAGGGTGTGCGACTCGATAACGAAGTGCAGATCCTCCACGGCGCTACTCTCCGAGGCTATCACCTCCACGCCAATGTTGCAATCCTCCGACATCTTGTGAGTCGCTGTAATCGGAATCTCAAACCACTCCTCGTTGTCAACAACACCGATGGTCATTGTCTTTTCGGTGAATGTTATATAGTTTGGACTCTCGTGTGGTGGCTGCTCACTCTTGCACGCAAGCAGGAGTAGTGCCAAGCCAATAACTGCAAAATGTTTAATATTCATGCTCTATTGTAGTTTGTGTTTTATACGATGTATTGTTTAATCCGTTGTTAACCCCACAAAGATAGAAATAAAATTCTGATAAACAAAGTTTATCGGCGTAATAATCAGCGCGTTTATCAAAGTGCGATAAACTATTTATATTCATCCATAATTGCTTTTTTTGTCACCTTTATGTCGACTTCGGGGGTAAATTGGGTATTTATACTACCGCCGGTGCACCCATTATTTAATACCTTTGCCCTGCAAAAATCAGGGAAGCTATGAGTAACTATTTCGATATGTTGATGCAGGATGTGCGCCTTAAGGAGGGACTTAAGGCCTGTATGAATTGCGGTGTTTGCACTGCAGTTTGCCCTGCCGCAGAGTTCTATAACTACGACCCTCGTCAGATTGTAGCCATTGTTCAAACACGCGACGATGCTGAGATTGAGCGACTCCTAAAGAGTGATACTATATGGTATTGTGGCGAGTGTATGTCGTGTCGTCCACGCTGTCCTCGAGGCAATACACCTGGCTATGTAATTCAGGCACTGCGCACCCTATCACAGAAGCTCGGCTTCTTTGTTGAGAGCGAAAAAGGTCGTCAGCAGCTCGCCCTCAAGCGCCTAATAGGTGATAATATCCTTGCTACGGGCTACTGCCTAACGCCACGAAACATCCTCCCCTCAATGCATCCAGAGCAGGGTACTGTGTGGGAGTGGATATATGAGAATGATGATGACATCTTTGGCAAGTTCTCCGACTGCTATGGCAAGGAGGGTGCTGGAGCGTTACGTCGCATCGACGATAAATCCATGGAGGAGATACATCGCATCTTCGAGGTGTCGGGAGGCAAGGAGTTTTACGATACTATCGAGCGTCACTCCGAGCGCAAAGCCCGCGAGATGGGCTTCGATGGTGCCACCGAGGAGTATATGATGCACACCTATACCACTAACTCTGAAAATCACTATTAGCAAATGTCACGAAGAGCATCATGGCAAGAGTATCAGAAAGATATTGCCGACGACAGATACTACTATGCGCGTAGCTGCATACGTCAGAACTTCTTCCCCGGTAGCGAGAAGGCGTTCCTCGACATACTATCTAAGGACTTGGGACGTGATATATATGATGACCCACTACACACCTCATGTACGGGTATCGGCTACCACTCCGACGTAGTGCCTTTGGAGACTATCATGACGGTTGTTGCACGTCAGTTTGCACTTATGGCAGAGGCCGGTTACGAGAACTTTATCTCGTCGTGCATAACATCGTTTGGTATATATAACGAAGTGTTGGCGACATGGGAGGAGTTTCCTGAGACGGAGGAGCGCACGCGTCGCTATCTTAAGGAGGCTACGGGGCGCGATTTGGTGAAACCTCGCTCCATAGCGCACACCTCGGATATTATCTTCTATCATCGTGCTGCCATAGCTCGTAGGGCGAAGCGTATGCTTGTGAATGTGCATACGGGAGAGCCTCTTAGAGTGGTGGAGCATATCGGTTGTCACTACGCAAAGATATTCCCTAAGTCGGGTATCGGAGGCTCGGAGTTCCCATACGTGTTGGCAGGTATGATTGAGGCGTGGGGTGGCGAGGTCGTGGATTACCCTGAGCGTCGCCACTGCTGTGGCTTCGGCTTCCGTAACTACCTCGTGCAGGCAAATCGTGGCTCGTCGATAGCCAACTCACATAAGAAGTTGGAGAGTATGGCTCCACACAAGCCCGATTTCATCGTTGCCAACTGCCCTGGATGTACTATGTTCCTCGATAAGTGGCAGTATGCCATTGCCGAGATGGAGGGTATTACATTTGGCGCCGATGGCAAGGGCATCCCTGTGCTAACATACGAGGAGATGGCAGGCTTGGTGCTTGGCTACGACCCTTGGGAACTTGGTCTGCAGATGCACCAGGTAGATGTAGAGCCACTACTCGATAAACTCGGCGTGGAGTACGACCCAAGTGCGAAATTCTTGGGCAAGGATGGTAAGTATATAGGTAGGCCTGCAGATGCTGCTGTTAATTGCGAGCATGCACGCCCCGTGTATGAGAGAATAAGACGATAATCAACAATATTGTAAGGATGGCAAAACGAGTTATTATTGTGGGCGGCGGCCCCGCAGGAATGCAGACGGCACTCGAACTAAAGGCACGAGGTCTTGAGCCTGTTATTGTTGAGAAAGATATTGAGCTTGGTGGCAAGGTGCGTGGTTGGCATAAGCTATTCCCATCGTTCACACCAGCAGGCGAGGTGATGAAGCCTATTGCTGAGCGCATAAAGAGCGAGCGCATACGCTGCTTCTTAGGTCAGGAGGTGAAGCAAATAGCTGCTGATGGCGTCACGCTACGCTCCAACGAGCGTATCCCAGGTGAGGCGGTGGTTGTGGCGACGGGCTTCTCTCTGTTTGATGCACATCGTAAGCAGGAGTATGGCTATGGTCTATATAATAATGTTATCACATCTGTAGATCTGGAGCGTATGATGAATAGTGGTAAGGTGATGCTTGCCGATGGCTCGGAGCCACGACGCATAGCCATCCTCCACTGCGTAGGCTCGCGCGACGAGAAGGTGGGACAACACCACTGCTCGAAGGTGTGCTGCATCACAGGCGTGAAGCAAGCCATCGAGCTGAAGCGCATGTTCCCTACGGCAGATGTCTTTAACTTCTATATGGATATCCGAATGTTTGGTCCAGGTTATGAGGAGCTCTATCGCGAGGCACAGCAGACCTATAACGTACACTTCGTGCGCGGTCGTATCTCCGAGGCGGCAGAGACTATTAACCAACGCATACAGATTAAGGCTGAGGATACGCTCACAGGGCGCCCACTACGCATGACCGTAGATATGCTTGTGCTCCTTGTGGGCATGAGCGCTAACTATGAGAACGACGATCTTAGTGTCTCATCGGGACTTGACCTTGCGCCCAATGGCTACTTCCGCGCTAAGGACTCCTTCCTTGGTGCTGTGCGCAGTAATGTAGAAGGTATCTTCTATGTAGGTGCTACCACAGCCCCCAAGAGTCTTGCGGATACACTTGCCGAGGCGTCGATGACAGCCTCAGCCGTAGCAGAGTATGTCGATAATAAATATAAAGCGTTGTAGTCATGGCTAACCTAAATTTTGGCTATGGTATTAGCCGTCCTCGCGCTATCGACCTCGATAATAACGACCTGCGCAAGAGTATAGATATTATTGAGGAGATGCCCGAATTGCAGGCCTGCATAGGTTGTGGCTCGTGTACGGCATCGTGTACGGCGGGAAATATTACCGACTTCAACTTCCGCAAGCTACACACTGCGATACGTCGCGGTGAGTATAAGGGTGCCTATGATGAGTTGAATAAGTGTATGCTTTGTGGCAAGTGCCGTCTGGTATGCCCACGAGGTATCAATACCAGAGCTTTGATAATGCTTCTTAAGCGTAAGCTCGGCGACTTCTAAACTAACGAAAACAGTGAAGCTATGACCTTCTACGCTCCATTTACTATACCCTTTATCGCGGGCTGTGCATTCCTCTTCGTGGCAATCGCCATCAAGTGGATAATATGGCTTTTGCGCCTGCCACGTAGTGATAAGCGCCTAATACGTAAGAATATACTCTCTATCGCCACACTTAAAGCCGTGTGGGAGGTTGTGCGCGAGTCGCTACTCCATGTTCGCATCTTCCGCGTAAACCCCATGCTTGGCTTTATGCACGCCTCACTCGCCTTTGGCTGGTTCCTACTCATTGTCGTAGGGTGTATAGAGACGATTGCCTATCTTGGTATGCAGTGGGTGCCACTCCAAGGACACGTATTCTTCAAATATTTCATGCCCGTAAATGGCATGATGCACCACGACCCGTTTTTCGAGCAACTTATGGATGCCCTGCTTTTGGTGGTGCTTATGGGTGTTGCTCTTGCATGGTTTAAGCGCCTGCGCGCAAAGGCTCTCGGCATGCGTCGCACAACGAAACATGTGCTCTTCGATAGGGTGGCTCTCTCGGCGCTATGGCTTATCTTCCCCGCACGCCTTGTGGCGGAGAGTATGACTGCGGCGCTCTATGGTGGCGACGGCTTCCTTACAGGTAGTCTCGGCACTCTGCTGCGTGACAATGTGCCTTACGACACCCTTGTAACGCTGTACGACCCGTTGTGGTGGACATACTCGTCGTTGTTGTGTCTATTCTTCGTGGCGATGCCCTTCTCGCGATATATGCATATATTCACCGAGATACCTCTCATCTTCCTACGTCGCTGGAAGCTGCGCCCCACGATGCAGCGCAAGTCGTACGATAACTTCGAGGTTGAGGCGTGCTCGCGTTGCGGTATATGTATTGACCCATGCCAGCTCCAGGAGGACCTCGGCATTAACGACACGCAGTCGGTATATTTCTTGCGCGATAGACGCTATAATATGTTGTCGCTGAAGATTGCTAATAACTGCCTTATGTGTGGTCGCTGTGAGGCTAAATGCCCTGTGGGCATCAATCTAAACACATTGCGCCTTAATTCGAGAGCCAAGCGCCGTAATATCCCGTATGAGGGTCGCTATAAATATCTCGCTGGCGTGGATCGCTCTATGGGCGAAGGTAAGGTGGGCTTCTTCGCTGGATGTATGACATCTTTAACGCCCTCTGTGCAGCGCTCCATGAAGCGTATCTTCGATAGCGTGGGCGAGGATGTGTGGTATGCAGATAGCGAGGGAGGTGTCTGCTGCGGTCGTCCGCTGATGCTCTCGGGTGAGACCGACGCGGCACGCAAGATGATGGAGTATAATGTCGCACTATTCCGTAAGCATAACATCACCACCCTTGTTACCTCATGCCCCATATGCTTGCGCGTCTTTAAGGAGAACTATAACCTTGAGAATATCGAGTTGCTGCATCATAGCGAGTATATCGATCGCCTGATAGCCTCTGGTCGCTTGCACCTCGATAGTGATGATACCACATATACCTATCATGACCCTTGCGAGCTTGGTCGTGGTATGGGCATATACGATGAGCCTCGTCGTGTGATTAGCGCTGTAGGAACACTCATAGAGCCTACACATAGCCGCCGCGATGCTCTATGCTGTGGCTCGTCATTGGCAAATACGGTTATCGACGACCAGCAGCAGCTGCGTATAGCCAAGCGTATGACCTCGGAATTGGAGGCTACGGGATGCGATAGGGTAGTCACCGCATGCCCACTATGTAATAAGGCTATTGATAGAGCATCGTCAAAGACGCCGATGGATATTTGCGAGGTTGTGGCGAAAAATATTTCTACTGATAAGTAGTTTATTATTAGAAAGTTGATAGGCGCAGTGACGCGAATAGTATGATTTTATTTAATTAAAAATTTGCATAAGTAGTATTTTTGTATTATCTTTGCACTCGCAAGTGAGGAAAATAGGTCGGTTGACCATTTAACGATACATCGCGGGGTAGAGCAGTTGGCAGCTCGTCGGGCTCATAACCCGGAGGTCGGAGGTTCGAGTCCTCCCCCCGCTACTAAAGAGGACAAGTCGCAAGATTTGCCCTTTTCTTTTTCTTGTCTATTCTTGTAACTATCTGATACACAGTGTAGTATTTCAAAGAACGAATTGTAGTTTGTGGTTCGATAGCTGCGTGATTCTTTATCCCATTTTACACCCTCTGGAAAGACTAATTTTTGTATTCCCTGACACATCTCAAAATCCATCTTTTGCCAATAACTGCTTAAATTACAAGCAAATGCGATTGTGTCATCAATGTATGTTGCGAGGTTCGAGAGGTTGACAGATGCTCGTTCAAGCTCCCCCTCTGCTTTATGCAAATCTTTCTCTAAATCTGCTATTACATCTTTATAGACATCTTCGTCGATTTTGCCTATTGCAAAGTTCCTTTTTGTCTTCTTTATCTGCGTCTGGAGTGTGGCTATGTTCTTCTTTATATTGCTTTGCTCCGTTGCTTGCATTCCCTCCTTCTCGGCAAATTTAATCTTGATAACCTCAATGAGTATAGGTGTTAGCTCCTTAGGTACATTAAACTGGTTGAGGAGTTCTATATATTTGGCATGTAGTTCCTTTGCCGAAACATTTATAGCACCATCCCTGCCACTATATTTGTAGTAATCGCAATTTTTCTTTTTGACGGTATACCCAGTCAATAGATGTCCGTTGTAGTATACATGCCCTTTCAGAGGGAAACGTGGAGTCTCAGCTGCTTGCTCATATCCACTCGATGTATTCCCATTAAGTATCTGTTGGACTTTGTCAAATATCTGTTCAGGGATAAGCTGCTCTTGTTTTCCCTTAATTACTTTCCCGTTGAGGTATTTATGCTCTAACCTTCCACAATAAAATGGATTTCTAAGGCAAGTAGAAAGGTGTTGTTTTGTCATCGTCAGTCCTTGAGCTTTTAATCTATTGATTATCATTGCTTGAGTAAGGTGAGGTTCATTGACTATCCATGTCCACGCATTTCTAAGAATACGCCCTTGGTCATTGATGGTTAATCGATGCTCCTTGTTAACCTTCTTTGATGTGTACCCAATAGGTGGCTTGCTGTACCATTCCCCACGGTTAATACACGCCACCATACCCTCGTAGCACTTATGACGACGCATTGCGTTGTCGATGTTTGCAACAATTAACAGTATAGCTTCAATATACTCTGCCAACATATTATTTTTGTCTATTGGCTGGTTTACAGATATAATGTTTACACCGCTCCTATTTAATTGACTTTTATAGGTTAAACCCTCTTCCATATTACGACTGAAACGGTCGTAATCATATACTACAATCGTATCAACTTCAGGGTCATTCAGAACTGCTCCGACCATCTCCAGAAATCTCTCTCCTGCCTTCTTTGCGCTCTCGAATGTGCCACCGAATTCACATTTTACCTCTTTATTCTGTTTTTCACAGTATCGGTAGCATGCTGTTAATTGGGTATCTATTGAGTTGTTGTTTTTATATTGTTCCTCTGATGATACTCGTGTCCAAATGACTGCCTTCCCTTTACTATTTGCCGTAAGTGACTTTCTCTTGCTGATAACCTTGTCGATATGTGTCTCTTTTACCTTTTTAATCATTCTTTTGCTTGTTTTTAATTATATTATTTACGTACCACATATAACCGATTTCAGCAATCTGATTGAACCCGTTAAGAATGGTAATTATATCGTCTTTGTTGGTGATACCAACCTCGTTAAATTGTTTTGTGAATGTTTCATCTATATTCTCTTTTAGAAACATTATATATTATGTATATCGTGCTCTCGCACACCTCGTTGCTTTGTTTTTTTTGCGTTGAGGTTTATCTGGTTTTTGCCTCACCACTCGGTCAATTGGTAGTGTCTTCTGTTCGGTTGGGATAACCATATAACCCGTTGTAAATAACTTTTATTACGGACTCATAACTAAAAATTAATTAATATTAATTGATTGTTACCCAGTGTAATTGGATTCGTTGCAAATATACATTTATTTTTTTATTTTTATAATTTGCCTATTTTTTACATCATCTGTTTCAATTTTCTCAATGTATTGATACTGGTATTTGTTATCGCCTGGATGTTTCGGAGCGACAAACCTTTCTTGAGTAACTGAATCTCCTTAGTGTACTGCTCTTTCATCTGTTCCTCAGTTTTGCGATAACCAACCTTTCTGCCGACGACACCATTATTTGCTCTGTAATGATTGTAACCGCTCTCCATTCTGCTACGAATAAGTGAACGCTCCAAACTGTTGAACTGCGCCAATATACCCATTACTAACTGTGCAATGGGATTCGCTTGCTTATTAGGTAGCAGAGTTTCTAAACCATTCTGATGTATGTATACAGAGATTTTCTTAGCTGTAAGATTTTCTATTACAGTAAGAAAATCTATTATCCTTCTCGATAGACGGCTACATTCATAAATAAGCAACTTATCCACTTTGTGAGCATCGGTGTAAGCAAGAAGTTCGGTAAGTGCCTCTCGCTCCTCAACCCTCTTAGCACCGCTGACCTTCTCGGTAAATTCAGCGACAACCTCGTACTCCATCTTCCGTGCATACTCTCGGAGTTCTACTACTTGTCTATCGTACTCTTGAGTCTTTGTCGATACTCGTGCATATATCACCACCTTTGTCATATCATTGGTTATATTTATTGAAAATATTCTGCCTCAACTCTATCCTTATAATTGTTACATCGTTCAACGAGACCATCAATAACACTCACAAGGCAATCTGCATACACATCTGTCTCACCACGACCATCGCTTAAATGAACCTCAAACAGGTCTACACCTTCGTTATAAACCACCTCAACAAGACCTTGATATTTGAAACCATCAACCATAAATGCAAGTCCCGTGTCATTTGGTAGGCGTTGGGGGTTATAAAAACCCCAACTAAAAACAATCATTGACTGAGTTCTGAAGATGCTAAGTATGTATTTTGCCATTTCCATAGTGAGTGAGTTTGTGGGAGGGTTGCCCCTCCCTGATGATTATTCCCAAGAAATCAATCTCTCATATCTAAATGAACGCCACTTGTTGCCGACTGCATCAATATCCACGAAAGATACCACATTACGGGCATCTGAGCAGTATCCGTTGCCATTCACAAATTGCCCTGCATAACTTGGAGTAGTTGTTGCGTGGCGTGTGGTAATAGTGCCATCTTTCTTTAAGAAGGTAATCTTAACGATGCGCTTTGCAAGTTCTGCCTTCAATGCCTTGATAGAAGCAGTAAGCATACCTGTTGCGAAAGCATTGTTTGTACGATGTGCGATAACCATTGCTCGGTGAGCATCAAGGTTGTTCATTGCGATAATTGCTGTTGTTCCCATAACTGTAAGATTTTTTATTACACTATGCTAATTTAACTTCTTTGAAGGTTTGCCCCAACCATTCATCTGCCATACATACTCTCGTGCCTCCTCCTTGCTTCGGAAGTCCTTTATGAATGTTCCGCAAGCTCCCGTTTCGCTTACCTCTGTCCACTGCCATACACCGAAACTTCGTCGATGTGGTGCGTAGTAAAAATTTCCTAAAACTGCCTTCATAATTTATTACCTATTTTGTTACTGCAAATATAGTAAAATATTAATATATTACCAAATTTTTTAGATTAAAAATGTAATTTATTACCAAAATATTTGCGAGTTGTTTTAATTTATTTTAATTTTGGTAATTAATACTGTCGTAATATGGATTTTTCAATAATCAAAGACCTTCTTGAGGAGCGCAATATGTCGTTCAAAGAGTTGAGTGACACACTTGGTGTAGATAGAAATAATCTCTATAATTCACTTACGAAAGGTAATCCAACACTACAAAGATTGGAAGCGGTTGCTAAGGTGCTCGATGTTCCAGTATGGCGATTACTCACTAAGGAGACAAAGGTTGATATATATGGTACCATCGTATATAAAGATGAGGTGTATGTTATTAAGTCGGTTCAGGACTTAACCAACCTTGCAGATAAAATTTCAAAGTAGAGACTACGACTATGGCAAAGAAAAATAAAGGCACCTTCTCATATATTGAGACTCAACAGGCGTTGGAGGCTATTGCCACAACTGCTACTCGTGAGTCGCTACCTTATGAACTGCTACGCATCTTTTGTGGATATAGCGATGCTGCCATTGCTCGTGTCAAGGATGGTAGAGGTAATGATGCAAAGGATGGCAAGACTACGCTTATCAAGAAGCTATTTGCCTATCGCCCTACCGAGACAACACTGTTGGGTGAGGAGGATGTGTCAGATGTGATTGAGGCAATGGAGAAAGACCCTTCAATTTCAAAGAAGGAACCACGCCTATATATCACTTTTGATGGCCAGACTCTATTTGCTCATGACCCTAAGGAGAACGATGTTTACTACAACGATATAACCCTCCTATGGAAAGATTTTGACTTCTTCAAACCTCTGGCTGGTATTGAGAAGTTCCGCAACCATGAGGAGGCTGAAGCGGATGTTAAGTCTGCTGAGATTATGGCTAAGATATATGATGACATCTGCCGATATAACAACATTAAGGATGATGAGCAGATTCACAATATCAACCTCTTTATGACCCGTTTGTTGTTCTGTTACTTTGCAGAGGATACTGGCTTGTTCCCAGTTGCCAATATGTTCTCTGATGCCCTCCGAGAGGATACCAAAGCTGATGGCTCTGACCTTGCAGAATTCCTTGAGGGTATATTCGATATTATGGCTATTGAGGATAAGGGTGTTAGAGCATCTATGCCTCAACACATCTCTCGTTTCCCCTATGTGAACGGTGGTCTATTTAAGGAGCATGTTCCTGTGCCAACCCTTAGTCGCAGAACTCGCACCCTGATGCTCAGATGTGGTGAGTATAACTGGAAGGAGATTAACCCAGACATCTTTGGTTCAATGATTCAAGCAGTCGTTAATCCAGAGGTGCGTTCTGGTATGGGTATCCACTATACCTCTGTTCCCAATATTATGAAGGTCATCAAACCTCTATTCCTTGATGAACTCACAGAGGAGTATGCTCGTGTCCAAGATGATGTTAAGAAACTACGCTTATTGCTTAATCGTTTGGGTAAGATAAAGTTCTTTGACCCTGCTTGTGGCTCTGGTAATTTCCTGATTATCGCCTATAAGTGTATCCGAGAGTTGGGGATTGAGATTTGGGAGCGTATCAAGACCCTTCAGGGTGGTCAGTCAGAGTTCCCATTCTCAAACATCACCCTTCAGCAGTTCTATGGAATCGAGATTGATGAGTATGCTTGTGATACTGCAACCCTTTCTTTGTGGCTTGCCGAGCACCAGATGAATAATAAGTTCTATGAGCGTTTGGGTACTCGTCCCGATGCACTTCCACTTCGCCCAAGTGGTCATATCGTTTGTGGCAATGCCTGTCGTCTGGATTGGAATACCGTCTGCCCTCATACTGCCGATGAAGAGGTCTATGTAATGGGTAATCCTCCGTATCTAGGTGCTCGATTGCAAGAGGAATCACACAAAGCGGATATGGAGTACGCAATGGGTAATGTTATAGCTTTCAACAATCTGGATTATATCTCAATTTGGTTCTTCTTAGGTGCAAAATATGTTCAAGATAGTAAGGCTTATGCAGCTTTTGTCAGCACTAATTCCATCTGTCAGGGAGAGCAAGTTGCAATATTATGGAAACCTATTTTTGAGAAGACTAATGTGGAAATATATTTTGGATACAAATCTTTCAAATGGAGTAATAATGCAAAAAATAATGCAGGCGTAAGTTGTACCATTATTGGATTAAGAAATAAAAGCAAAGATTGTAAATATTATATTGACAATCAATCAAAAGTAAGTACGACAGAATTAAATGCATATTTAATCCGAACATCTGATATTTTCATAGAAAAGAAAATGAAACCCATTAGTTCAGTATCATCTATGGATTTTGGTAGTATGCCTAATGATGGAGGAAACCTATTATTATCTGCAGAAGAAAAAGATGCATTAATTTCAACATACCCTGAAAGTTCAACGCTTATTAAGCGATTCATGGGCTCTCAAGAGTTTATTAGGGACGAATACAGATATTGTCTTTGGATAGATGATGTTGATTCTGCGATGCAGATTCCAGATATTGCCAATAGGATTGCGAAATGCGCTCAAGGAAGAATAGAAAGTAAAAGGGGGGCAACCAACAAGTTGGCAGATTCGCCACATCGATTTGGGGAAGTTCGTTATCAACCTACAGATGCCATCATTATTCCCCGTGTATCATCTGAACGTAGGGAGTACATCCCTATTGGCTTTGTTGATAATGATACTGTAATCTCAGATTCAGCTTTTGCCGTATATGATGCCGAGTTATGGTTGTTTGGTATGCTAACATCAAAGATGCACAATGTGTGGGTAAGAACTGTGGGAGGGCGATTAAAAACTGATTATAGATATTCAGCTACTCTTTGCTACAACACATTCCCATTCCCCAAAATCAACGAGGAGCAGAAAGCTAAATTAACTGCTTTGGCTGAAAATATCATATATACCAGAGAAAGACATACTGAAATGACCTATGGAGAAATGTATAATCCTGAGAGTATGCCTTTGGATTTGAAATATGCACATCAGGCGATGGACATTGCCGTAGAGCAATGCTACCGCCCCGAACCCTTCACATCAGACGAAGAGCGTCTTGAATACCTCTTCAAACTCTACGAAAAAATGACTAAAAAGAAGTAAGAATATGAAGTTATTTTCAGAAAGATATGGATACTTGAATCCACGAGAGGTTATTGTCAGAGAGCAGATAACAGGGACAATATTGAATGCTATTATTAATTGGTTGGTATTGTTATATAAAAATAACACCTATAAATCGTATGGTTTTGATTATCGTGAGATAGAACAATTTGTATGGGTATATTTTCTAAACAATAGAGTAGATACATTTTCGAATAACGAAGGAATAATCAAAAAACATCTATTAGATGAGAACGTTACATGGTTTAGTAAACTTGATTTAATAGAAGTAATATTGGAATGTATATCATCAATGTCTCCTGATGCAGATTTATGTATAAACCACTTAAATTCAGAATTTGAACGACACAATTTTGCATATCGAATTGTAGATTGTCGCTTTGTGGAAATAACAAGTGATGAAGAGATTAAGTCTGTAGAAGACGCCATAGGAAGCAGTATTGATGGAGTGAGAATACATCTACAAACAGCATTAAAACATTTGTCTGCATCTCAAGGGGTACCTGATTACCGTAATTCCATAAAGGAGTCTATTTCGGCAGTAGAATGCCTGTGTAGGAATATAACTGGTGAAAACACTTTAGGGAAAGCATTGCAACAATTGGAGTCTAAAGGTGTTTCGATAAATAGCACATTAAAGAGTGCATTTGAAAAGCTATATGGTTATACCAATAATGCAGATACTGGGGTAAGACATGCACTTATGGATGATGCTAATGCACCCACTTCTGCTGAAGCGTTATATATGTTGGTAACTTGCAGTGCTTTTATAAACTACCTAAACATAAAGAACTCATAATATAATACATTACATACACATAGTTTGCAGGAGAATATTCAAAATAAGTAATTGCATGACAACTTCAATTAAAGACAATGAGCTTTTATATCATTACACATCTATAGATGCTGTTAGTGGTGGTATGCTCACCAAAGATGGCATATCATTTCGGTTAACTCATTATGCTTACTTAAATGATAGGAGGGAGTTAGATATAGGCCGTGATTTATTTAGGACTCGTCTTAAAGGCTCCGCCCGAGAGTATATTCAATATATGGGCGATAAACCTCGATACATCCTTTCTCTTTCTCGCAAAAAAGATTTCTTGCCTATGTGGAGTATGTATGGAAAGAATGGAAATGGCTTAATGTTGGGACTTAAAACTGAAAAGGTTTATCAACAAACTGGAGGTATCCTATTAGATTGCTTGTATTGCGATGAGAACTTTAACTTTGACAAATCTGAAGATGAAGAGTATATCAAAGCAAGCATAGGTGTATATAATACAATCAAAGAAAAGAAGGGGTGTATTTCAATTGCTACGCAACATCTTCATGAGAAATTAAATGAACTAGTACCTTTGGTAAAATCCAATTATTTTTCTTATGAAGAAGAGGTTAGATTGGCCCTGTCTGCAGACAATTATAGGGTATCATATAGGTCTATTGGGAATATGCTTATTCCATATATATCCATATTGCTTCCTAAAGATTTTCTGCGAGTAATTATGATAGGTCCGACTTTGGAAACACAAAGAGCAAAAGAATCTATGAGGATGTATTTGGATAGTATGGGATATAAGCATGTTAAATTAGAAATATCTAAAGCACCATATCGAGGATAATAAATACAATAGATAATATGAAAAAAACTATCATAGCAATTTGTGTAGTCATAGGGCTATTAGAACTAGGAGTTATTGCAGTATATTTCTGCGTATTTAACGGGGCCATATCTTCAGCTAATCAAGATTGGGATACATTTATCCAAATCTTCAATGGTTTGGTGATGGCAGTTCTTACAGCTGTGAATATATACATTTTCTATCAGCTAACAGTAGCAATAGAGGATAAAAATCAAGAACGGGCTGTAAAAGAAAAAGTATTTGAGGCACAATCCGTAATAACCCAAATGAGGGTTAGACAATATGAAGAAATTAAAGTTCTGATATATGATGTAGTGGCAGTTATTGCCAAAAAGAAGAAGGAAAATGGAGAGTTGAATTTACTCCATAAAAAATTAGTTGAATTAGATAACTCTCTGCTGTTCAAAAACTATAAGTTGCAAGATGCTTCGATATTGGAAAATGCAAGCATGAAGATTATCAATGTCATACAAAAGATTCAAGCGAATGCATATGGTATCAATATAGAGGCCTTCATGTCAAGTTTAACAGCATATATAAAACTGATGGAGACATACATTATTCATCAAATGATAATAGATAAAGAGGTGGAGAAGTATGTATGTGATAACGCACATAATATTGATTGTACTATAAGCTGTGTTGTACAGGTCATAGATAAAACTTTGGAAGAATTAAATAAACAGGAAAACTCTAAAAAGGAGTCATAATATATGGAAAACCTTGTAAATATAACCTATGCCCAGACTGGTGCATCATCAAATGTAGATGAGTTTGGTATGCGTGAGATGCAGCGTATAGCTTATGCTCAACGCCATAGAAAATATCTACTTGTTAAGGCTCCTCCTGCATGCGGTAAGAGTCGTGCCATGATGTTTGTTGCTCTCGACAAATTGGAAAATCAAGGTATTCGCAAGGTGATTGTGGCAGTACCTGAAAAGAGTATTGGTCGTTCATTCAACAACACAGACCTTAAATCTCATGGATTCTTTGCCGATTGGAAGGTCGCTTCATATTTTAACCTTTGCGACTCAACTAATGAGACGGAGAAGAAGAGACGCTTTGTGGAGTTCTTGCGTCCTGATGTTCCCAACCAGATATTGATATGCACGCACGCCACATTGCGTAATGCGATGAAGGAGGTGTCGGATGAGCAGGTGAATGATTGTCTGTTTGGCATTGATGAGTATCATCACAGTTCTGCCGATGCTTACAATGGACTTGGCGAGTTGGTGCGTAGGTTGATAACATTTACCACCGCACATATTATGGCAATGACAGGTTCATACTTTAGAGGAGACGCAGTTCCAGTAATGCGTCCTGAGGATGAACAACTATTCCAACCTGCGGTAAACTACAACTATTACCAACAATTGAATGGATATAAGTACCTCAAGAGTCTTGGCATTGGTTATCACTTTTTTAAGGGAAAGTATATCTCTGCCATTCCAGAGATTCTGGATACCTCAAAGAAGACTCTAATCCACATCCCACCTGTCCAAGGTAGGGACTCATACACTGACAAATGGCAGCAGGTGGCGGATATTATAGCAACCATTGGTGAGGTAGTTGATGAAGAACCCGAACATTTTATTAAGATTGTCCGTACTCCCGAAGGTAAGTTATTACGAGTAGGCGACTTGGTGGAAGATAACATCTCTCAAAGAAGAGCATTACAAGCATACCTACAACGCATGAATAAGCGTGAGGCTCTTGACATCCTTATTGCACTCGGCACCGCTAAAGAGGGATTTGATTGGCAGTGGTGTGAAGTGTGTTTGACTGTTGGTATTAGAGCTTCGCTTACTGAGGTTGTACAGATTATTGGTCGATGCACACGAGATTGTGAGGGTAAGACTCATGCTCAGTTTACAAACCTTATCCCATGTCCCGATGCAACACAGGAGAATGTGAATTTAGCTGTCAATCGTATGTTGAAGGCTATTACTGCATCTCTGTTGATGGAGCAGGTGATGGCACCTAAGTGGAACTTTAGAACATCACGTGATGAGGAGGACATTAAGGATAGTAGGACGATAGTTGTAGAGGGACTTGCTAAAGCAACACCAAAGGCACAAGCAATCATTGATAATGACATGACAGAACTCAAAGCAGAGATTTTGGGCAATGACATTGTAATGCAAGCGGTATCAAGTAGTTTTATTGGGGAGGAGATAACACAAGCAATGCTTCCGAAGATAATACAGAAGAAGTATCCTCAACTAAACAATGAAGAGGTAGAGCAAGTCCGCCAGAGGGTTGTGTTATCAATGGCATTTCAAGGTTCTGAGGTAGAGGAGCAAACAGATGGTCGTAAGTTTATTAAGGTATCTGGGCGTTTTGTTGAGATTGATAAGATTTCCGTTAACCTAATAGACTCCGTTAATCCTTTCCAGAGAGCATACGAAATACTGTCTAAAGCAATCACCCCAGAGGTGTTAAAGACTATTGAATATGTTATTGAGGAGCAACGCTCTGATATGTCTATGGAGGAGGCAATATTACTATGTAGGAACTATCTGCCAAAGTATCAAGCAGAGCATAATGGTGTTGCTCCATCTCTAAATGACCCAGACCCTCTCAATAAAAGAATAGCACAGGCAGTTGCATATATCAAGAACGCCATCCGCAAGGGTGATATAACAAAATAGTGACCTATGGTTAATATGGATGATTGGCTCAAAGAGGTACTACAAAATCCAGAATTTGCGGATGTAAAACCTCAACAACATAGAGCGACTTCAAGTGATAGACTTGTTAAGTCGTTCCAAGAGGTATTGGCATTTGTGGAACAACATGGTCGTTTACCTAAAAGTGATGGCCCATTTAATGAGAGAGTATTATATACAAGACTTGAGGGTTTCAAGAAGGATAAATTAAAATATGAAAAACTAAAGGCATTTGACACGCTCAATATTCTCGGCGAGTATCAAGAAATGGAACAGGAGGATGTGTTGGCATCTATACTGAGTAATCCTGCTTTTGACCTTTCACCAGAGGCAGCAGCTTTATTTGATATGCCTCAATATATGCGTGAAGCAGAGGAGAGAGCACAAGCAGAATATATTGGCAGACATACGCCATGTAAGGACTTCGATAAGTTCAAACCATTGTTTGATGCAGTTCATAAAGGAATAGATGATGGTACTCATAAACTCATTAAGTTCAAAGAAGCTCATTTGGTTGAAGGCACCTTCTTTGTGATTGGGGGTGTACTTGCATATCTCGCTAAAATACATGATGTGCAGAAGGATAAGAACAATAAACTGGATGGTCGTATTCGCTGTATATACGACAATGGCACCGAGTCTGACATCTTACTTAGAACATTAGGTAAATCACTGTATTTGGATGGATATACAGTACAAAATACTCTGTTCGATGCTGATGAACATTTAAAGAAAAATTTTACAGTAACTGATTGGGATGTTGCAAGTGGATATATCTATGTCCTCAAATCAAAATCAACCGATACAACCATTGCGTCTATTAAGAACCTGTATAAGATTGGATTTACCAGTCAAACTGTTGAAGAGCGCATTACAAATGCTAAAAATGATGCCACATACCTATATGCCGATGTTGAGATAGTTGCATCATGGGAGGTGTATAATGTAAAAGCAGTAACCCTTGAAAATGCACTACATAGATTATTTAGATGTGCTCAGTTACAGATTGCAGCAGGAATATCACACCCCAAGGAGTGGTATATTGTCCCATACAAAGTTGTCGAGGAGGCAGTTACAAGACTTATAAATGGAGAAAAACTTTTATACGACCCAACATTGCAAGCATTGATTAGCGATAAATAAAAACATTGCATTGGATACTCAATGAAAAGTAACTAATACATTTTAGAAGGCATAAAACCTATTTTATCTCATGCTTAAAGAGGTATAAAGGATATTCCAATTTATAATCTATGATTCCATTATTATCACGTAGTACAGTGAGAATTTTGCCCATCGCATTCTCTCCAACGAGGGTGTAATGACAATGTTTCAAAATCGTTTGTTCGCATAGTGCTGCCATCCCCTCCATTGCCTTAATTTGTGCTTTCAATTTGTCATCAATTTTTTGTTGAGCAGATTCTGAACGAGGTTTTTTAAGAGATAATGTTTTTTGCTCTACCTCTTTTATGAGAGTATTAATATGCTTCTTGGCAGCACTTCTAACAGACTTAACCAAATCCTTTTTCTGTAAATCCTGACAACCCCACCTTAATACGCTGTTAGAGGTGTTCTGTTGCGTTGTGTCCTCAACGATAACTTTGCCCTTGCTCTTGTTTAACAACTCCCTAAACCCTGCATTTTGAGCATATTTGAGTGATACAACATATTTCATAACCTCTACATCAAAATAGTCGTCATGCCAGTTAGGGTGATGATATTTTTTATAATCATTACCATTTACAAATATCTTCTTGCAGTACATTGAATTAGGATAGTTCATAATATCCTTTTGCAGTTCAGGATAACCGCTAAATCGTAGGGCAATGAATAGATGTTCAGATGTCTTGAATGTATATCCGCAGCACTCAACAGGATACTCTGTACTCATGTTACTTAATGCTCCATATTCTCCATTAAGTTTACCAAAGGTTACAATATCATTTGCACTATATTGCTCCGTTCTACCAAAAACTATCTCATAAGGATTATATGAAGATTGAATTTGAGATGGGATAGTGTATAAATCTCGAATAGGCAGATTAAGAGCATTTGCCATCTTCTCAATTTGCTTTTGACTTGCGTGTTTACCATTAACCAATGAGTAACAATACTCACGGGTAACGCCTATCATCTTAGCAAATTCAGCAACCGATATTCCTCGTTGATTGATAATCTCTTTTACTCTTAATTCTGCCATATTCCCTATTTTCATACAAATGTAATAAAAAATATTACAACATAGCATTAAAATAATCTTTTAGGTTAAAATAACACAATTTAGGGGAGGTTTTCGCCTCCCTTTATTGATTAAAAAGTCACATAATTAAATTGATACACCTATCGGAGCATTTGAAGTAGGTTGCTCTTTGTAAACTTATGTCCACTCTTTCTATTAAGTGCCTCTCTGTATGGTTTCATTATCTTAGACATGTTAGTACCTCGTGAATATAACTGCCTCATCTTCGCCTCAACCTTGTGTATGTCATAGTCGCAATCACGAAGGACTAATGCAGTAAAGTATGACTGCTTATCGGTAAGTGGTATTGTGTAATTACTATCTGCTACTACATCATCTAAAAAGTCTCTGATAGGATTGTTAGTAGCAGTGAGTACCGATTGTAAACTGGTATCACTTATGCCTAATGACTTTTTAATTTGAGCGGTGCTATTTAGATTGAGCTCAAATCTACATATATTCTCAAATGTGTTCGGTGGTATATTATATTCTGTCATATATCTTGAATTTTCTCGTTTATTCATTTCCTTCTGTTTATTGTATATGGTTAGTCTCTTTTTATAACCTCGTGTGGTGACATTCTTTTCTACTACAAAATTACTGTTGCGTAGTGTCCTTGCTATATATTCTCGGTAGTTGATGATGTTACTTGCAATATATTTGGTTAGTGCTGGTACATCATCACAACACACATCTTGGGTAACATCACATTTCACAACCGAAGCATCATCCATTATGGCATCAATGTCGAGGAGACATATACCCATATTATTGATATTGATGAAACACTGTTTTATGGTGTCGATAGATATTAGTTTTGGATAATCAGAACCCAAGACCTTACCAGTGAATTCTAACACTAATTCATTATCCTCATAATCCACCTCGATGTTTAATAAGAATGGGACTTTCTGATGGAATTCAAGATGGGATATAACATTGTCTTTTGACTTTATGTTAAAAGCACTCTCTTCTAATATTTTTATGTTTTCAATTTGTGTTACTAATTTTAATTTATCAAATGTGAGCACTATATTTTTTCATTTTTTCACTCTATTATTTTTACCCAAAATGATGTCGACTTTACCTTGATAATTGGTTAACTGGGACATCTGCCAATTAAGTCATCCATCGTGGTATGTTTGGGTTTGTTCGGAATACCTTGCCAATACTTTTTCATTGATTGGCTGAGGTGTTGTTTGTGACTTTCAGATTTACGCTTGCCTGTATTCGCTTTGCTGATTTTTTGTTTGGTTTCAGCATCCAATTCTCGATAAATTCTTTTTCTATTTTCCATATCTATAAGTGTTTATTAATAAATATGGTAAGCAAAGAAAAAATAACAAGAGTAGTAGAAAATATTTTACTATTTTATCAGTTAAAACCAATACAAGACACGGTGCAAATCTATTTAACCTACTCTACCCATACATAATTACAGGAGGAGGTTTGCCGTCACAACAGTCTAAAAGTAAGGGGGTTATCAACTCTGGTTAACTTGCAATTTTTTATTGTAAACTTTCGGTGATGAGGGGGACATTTAGAACTTTGTAATTATCCATTTAACAAAAACAATTACACGCTTGTAATCCTCAATAAATGGGTTCGAAATTTCGATGCTGTGTCCTACCTTAACAGGAGAAACTTAACGGTTTCTCCTGTTTTCGTTAGCGGGGGTCGGCCTCGAACGGCTCATATTTACATTCCTCCTAAATCCCCCTTTGACAAAGGGGGACTTATGGCAAGGCATTGCCTTGCATTGCTGCGCAATCTTATATACTCGACGCACTGAATTACACGCTTGTAATCCTCAATAAACGAGTTCGAAATTTCGATGCAATGTCCTACCATAGAGGAAATCCAAATCGGATTTCCTCTTTTTTTATGGTGGTGATACTTCTACGCCTGCTTTTTATAGGTAAGGGCGGCGAGGGTGTTGAAGATGATGGCGAAGATGCCGAGGGCTGCGTAGTTTGTCCACAGTTCGGCAATGGTGGTTCCCTTCAAATATACCGAGCGCAGAATCTC
>JAZSBD010000032.1:0-29313 GCA_045602255.1 Alistipes sp. | reverse complement strand
CAATCGCATAGTAACCCAAAATAACTCATAGTAACACCCCTTAACCCAAGAAACCCATATTAACTCATAATCTACACTGAAACAAAAAAGCGCTCGACCGAAGCCGAGCGCTAATTATATAGTTATCAATATTGGATTACTTCTCGATAACGTTCTCATTTGCAGGGTACTTCTCAGACACATGATCTCCCTTAAGAGTGTTGTTTGATACAGTGCACCCCTCAATTGTGTAACCTCGCTTGCGATAGATAATGTTCTTGCAATCCACTGCTCATAAATAATCTTTTTATGAGTCACTTTTTTCAGTACAAGACATTGTCTCTTCCGTCTTAAATCAACATACTCCCCAAGCCAAGCCACAAAAAAACAGCACCCCGAAGAGTGCTGTTTTCTATTTAAGACCTATTAGTTGATAGGGTTAACTGTTAGGTAGTTGTTGATAGTAACAACGCGCTCATCGCTCTTGTGCTGAACGAAGTAGTTGGTATCCTCTACAGGAGCGTTGCCACCCCAATAGTTGCCTGAAAGGTCGATAGAAGTGTAGTATGTACTTACACATACATCGTTACCCTTAGCATTCTCACCAGTTACGTTGTTGCCAACAAAAGCGTTGCCTGTAAATACTGTCTCATAACCGAAGAAGATACCACCAGCAACACGGCTGCTTGTGCCTGCCTCGTTAACTGTGTTGTTCTGGAAGAGGTTGTTAGTTACAACATTGTTCTCTGTGAAACCCATATAAACTGTAGCACCATTGGTTTCGCAGTTTACAGTATTGCCGATAAACTTATTGCCCTTGATAGTTGCGCTAGCGCCCTTAACGTAGTACAAAGCAGCAGTACCATTACAAGTGTTACCCTCGAATACGCAGTTCTCAACAACCTGAGGGTCGTTGTTAGCACCATCGTAGTTAAGAGTGATAACCATAGAGCAAGTGTTGTTCTTGAAAGTAGAGTTCTTGATTGTACTCTTACCGATAAGACGTAGTAAACCCTGCTGCTGAGTAGTCTCAGCACTCTCTACGGTTACATTATCAAGAGTTGCCTCAGCGCCAATAGTACGAAGAACAGCGCCACCCTTAATACCTGCAAACTTTACATTCTTTAGGGTAATCTTACCAGTAACGCTGTCAAACAAAGCGAACTCGTTTGTTGTGCCCTCAGCCTGGCTAATAGTGTGACCATTACCATCGATAGTAACATCAACATTCTGATATATAGCCGCTGTCATTGCGATATCTGCGCCAAGTGCACACTCGCCACCTGCCTTGATAGCTATTGCTAGCTGCTCTGCAGTGGTTGCGATTGAAACACCATTGATAGTTACAGTTGCGCCAGTCTCAATATCACCAACAAGTGTGTTATCAGCTACACCCTTAATAGTATTTTTCTCTGCTACAACATTATCGATGTTGAGGACAATGCCAGAAGCGTTAACCAATCCTACTGCAAGACCGTATGAAGCATCGTAGCTTGCACCGAATGACTCGTTCTGCACAAGTGTAGCGTTTGCTACGCGGCAGTTCTTGATAGTGTGCTCGCCAGCCTTCATATCCATACCCACGATTGCGCCAACTGCAGCCTTACCAGTGATTGTAGAGCCTACAACCGAACAGTTTGAAATGTTACCGTTATTGTTCTGGCCAACGAGGCCACCGACCTGCCAGTGTAGAATGGTAACAGAAGAGTTCTCTACGTGGCAGTTCTCGATACAACCGCCATCGTGAAGACGACCAACCAAAGCTGCTGAGTATCGACCACCCTCAGGATTTACAGTAGCATTCTTGATAGTCAAGTTCTTGATAGTACCCTTTACATTACCAAAGAAACCGTATGATGCTTCAGTAACCTTCTCAGTCCAGCGTACTGGCTCAGTAACCTTAAAGTTTGATACTGTGTAGCCCTGACCGTCAAATACGCCGTTGAATGATGTGCGGCTGAATGCGTAGTCGCCAATTGGTCTCCACTCAGCACCGCCCAAGTCGATGTCGTTAGCCAAGTAAACAGTCTTATTATCAAAGATGTTGGCAGAACTGCTTACATAGAACTCCATTGTGTTTACATTCTCAGAAACCCAAGCCAAACCCTTTGCGTTAGTAATGTAGTAATTACCCTCTGCGTCAGTATAGTGACCAACATTCTCAACTGTATATGTACCATTCTCGCCCTCAACAAATACATAGCCGTTAGCAAGAAGGTCCTCAGAAGTAGCCTCCTTGGCCGCAGTAGTAAATGTACCACCAGTGATGTTAAATACCTTAGAGTTAAGTTCGCTGCCAGACCAGTTCCTCAATGCAATAGCACCGTCGAAGTGACCACCAAGGATATAACCATTCATCTCGTCAACATCAGCGCCGAAGCCAAGAAGACGAACAGCACACTTTGTATATGTGTCAGCGATGAAAGTACCACCTTTGATAGTCAAAGTACCCTTGTTGGCAGATGCACTTGGAGTCTGGAAATCAATAGAACCGTTGAAAGTACCACCATCGATAGTAACAATAGTGTCATCGTCAGTTGTGCACCAAATACGCATTGAACTGTAGTTAGCATTGTTGGTGAATGTACCACCATTGATAACAAGTGTGCCGCTATTGTCAATTGGGTGTGGGTAACCGTTAGATGCTACTGTAGCAGAACTGCTATTCTCAATAGTACCACCATCAATTGTGAGAACACCGCTATTATGGATAGTGTTTGATACATATTCGCCACCCTGACCGTTATCTGCATAGCTGAACTTACCAGTCTTGTTAGCAGAGCTATCCTTAATTGTAAGTGTACCGCGATTCTCAATCATTGAGTATGCAGTAGTCTGAGTCTTAGACTGGCTGATTGTGAAGCCGTTAAGGTCAAGTGTAAGCTCTTTACCTGCAGGGATAAGCAAACCGTATGTAGGCTCAGCAGCGCGTGTTGACAAGATACCTGCACCAAGAAGGTCGTTAAGGTCGATATCGCCACCGAGAGTGATGTTTGTATTCTCGTTCTCAGGAGCATTGTTAATCATCTGCTGCAAGTCCTCAGCATTGTCAACGTAGGTATAGGTCTCCTTTACGCCAAGCTCGTTCTCAACCTTAATAGTGACATTACCGCCAGTCGTGAGAACATCACCCTTGATAGTTGTAAGCTTATTGCTCTCAACAAAGATATCGGTGTTGAAGTTGTTAGTCTTAATCTCATTGCCATTAGCATCCTTCACAACAAAATTAAACTTTGCTGTGCCAGTTGATGGAACAAAGATATAGTCAGTGAAGAGTGTCAACTCACCATCGTTATCATCATCCTCATACTTAGAAGCAGTGGTAGCATATGTATACTCGTGCTTCTTCATTTTTGCACCATCTGCAATACACTTGTTTTCTACTGCATTGTACTTCACGTACATATTCTGCGAATACTCTACAGTTGCAGTTGTAGGCTCCAAGCCTACATTGCGGATGTCGTCAATGTCAGTAGCAACAACACGGAGCTTAGCGAAAGGACGTGTAAGTTCCATGTCGAGGTTAGATGAGCTGTTGAAGTCCTCGATAAGCTTAGTTGCAGTGTATGCATCACGAGTCTCGTCCATAGCATTCCAATTAACAGTGCCATTGTCCTTGATAACAACATTGTCCAAGCCCTCCTCAGTGTAGTAGTAGCGGTCTGCCTCAGAGCCCTCCTCAACAATATCAGCCCATGCAACGATACGGTAGTCGTAGCCAGGAGCAAGACGTACTGGGAAGACCATAGATGTGCCATCAGATGTATCAACGAAATGCTGACAGTTGTCATACAACACCACATTGTTCTCAACACGATAAATCTCGAGGATGTAGCGGATGTCGTAGTTTGTACCAAGTGTCGTTAGGTCAAAGCCCTGTGCACTATTGGCACGAGTAACCTCGGGGAGTGATACTGTAAGCATCACCTCCTGCTCACCGCCAGTAGTGACGTCGAGATCCTGAGGATCTGTCTGACATGATGCCAATCCAAGCACCATTGCTGCCAACGCTAAAAATTTTGCTTTCATAATCTGAAAAAGTTAATAATTGTTTGTAATAATTTATTTGTGTTATATAAATCTCACGTGTGTTGTTTTGTCGTCTTATTGTTGAGTAATAGTGCCAACAAAACGCTTGAAGCAAAGGGTCTAACTACCCCTCCCCTCAAGCAGTTACGCGCGCGAAACAGCTAAAATAGCTTGTTTTCAAGTGTTTACGCACTACTACAAGACATTGCAAATATACTCATTTTATCCCCGACGACCAAATATTTTTGTATGATTTTTCGGTCAAAATAAAAGATAGAAGCGAAAGGGGTAAGGGTGAAAATTAATTAGTAATGAGTAGAGAGTAATTAGTAATGTTTCGCTCCTGGCGGAGCGATAGAATATTAAAAATTTAGGGAGATTAGTGAGATTAAGGAAATTAGCGGTTTTGCTTTAAACTCACTAACTTCCTTAAACTCCTTAATTTCCCTAATCTCATTGCTCCACAGGAGCAACACTATTACTAATTGCTAATTACTCATTACCAATTGATTTGCCCCTCCTCAGGATGACGAGGTTTATAAGGTGAAAGGTGGCTAACCATAACATACGAGAGTGTCTGCCTAACAGACTTGTAGACAGACACTCATTATATATGTATAATGTCGTGGAGGGGTCTTTACCCTTACAACTCCTTGATATATGCCCTGCGGCGCTTATGCTGGATATGGTCGAAATCGGCAAAGTTGGCGAGGCTCTTACTATTGGTTTCGAGGATGGCAGTCGTCTCGACCCTCTGGATGCCATATTTCGTGAAATGTGGTGTCATCTCATTGAAGATGAGCGCCGTAACGCCCTTATCCTGGTAGTCGGGGCGCACAGCGATAAGCAGCAAATCAAAGTCGGTCATCCTCTTTGCCTTCAGCGCCTTGATAAGGTGGTACCAGCCCAATGGGAAGATGTGACCACCGCACTTACGCAGTGCCTTAGAGAGTGACGGCATGCCCAATCCCACGGCGACAATCTCATCCTTCTCGTTGGCAACCATTGTCACGAAGTCGAAGTTGAGAATCGGGAAGTACATCTTGCAGTAGTACTGCTTCTGTCACTCGGTCATCGGCTGATAGTTATAGAGCTTCTGATAGGCGGCATCCAAGACGTCGAAGTGGGTGTAGCCATATCTTTTGCGCAGCTCGCGCGAGTTCTTAACCTTCACAGTATGTAGGCGAGAGTGTGGACTAATGCTCCATTTTGTTGCGGTTGAACCAGATGTATAGGCAAAGCCCTAATCCTAACATGAGGCTTATTAGAGTGCTTATCAGGGTGATGTAGTAATACTCAAACTCCGCAGCGAAGAGTAGGTAGATGAGTATCGCAAAAACCATCAGCGTTATCGCAATCGCGATGCCGAGAATAATCATGTTTGCTATCTTGCGAGAGATCATATTATTATTGGTTTTTGCATTTTCCTAAGGCTTCGTGTGCCTATTATAAGCTCTTGTTTTATAATTTCTTAGTAGTGAGTGGGGACACAAAGCTTGTCGGGTGCCCCCACTATGTTTGGCTATAGCTCCAATACGAGTGTGTTGCCGTCGGTAACCATGTCGTAGAGTGCATCAAGGCTGCTTACGGTTAGCTCATAAACCTTGCCCTCCTTGATGTATGAGAGAAGGATCTCATCGCTATCCCAGCTAAAATCATACTCGGCACGGAGGTTAAGCGTAAATCTGCCATCCGCAACGATATTCATTGAGCCGATGCGTACGCCAGACTTCTTAACAGCAAAGCTTACAAACTCGTTACTCATAATATCATGCTCCACACCGCCATCCAGATACTTAATGGTACCCTCGATAAGACTGTTAGTGATCTTAAAGCGCTTCTCGAAGAACTCGACAACCTCTGTCTGCGATGTGATGACAATCTCACCAGCCGAGGTAATATCGTTCGTTACGAATGGTAGCGTTTTGCGCTCGCCCTGCTGCGATACACCAGCTGTGTTGTCAGCAAACTTAACGCTCTGACCATTACCTGTCTTGCGCTCCTCGTCGCGCGATGCATCCACAGTATAGACAAATCGACCAGGAATAGTGGCATGTGGCTTTAGCTTGGCTGCCATGTCAGCCGTTAGGCGGCTCTCGTCGATGGTGAGCATTGGCGCATCGATATAAATCTCGAATGCCGTGCCAAAGGGGTCTGCCGACTGACCATCAGAACCCTCGAAGCTGGTAACCTCAAGGCTAATATCCACCTTCTGGTTAGGAAGATATGTCCATGTCAACTCATCGATAGGGTCGGGCGTTTGCACAGTCTCAGGAGTGGTATTCCACGTGCCCACAGGCTCCTCTCCATTTATCGCAACCTGTGCCGCAAAGCGGAAAGGACGATAGGTGGCAAGCTCGAAGATGAACGAACGATAGGTATTACCTGCATATCTAACATCGCTCTGTCCGGGTAGCGCTGAGTAGCTTTCAGGCTGGTTTGAAGCGATACGAATCATGTCATCGCTCTTCGCTGCATTGGTCTTTAGGAAGATAGAGTACTTGCCAACATCCTCACCTGTCTTATTGATATTCGTAGGCTTGAACATAAGCATACGTCCATTGGTGCTCTGCTGCCAGTAGCTATCATCAATAGTGTAGAAGCGGCAGTCCCACTCCCAGTTGTCAGGTAGGTTGAACATATCGCGGTCAGCCTGGTTGTAGAGTGAGTCGAGCGTACGACCATAGATGAAGAACTCGTCATCTGCACCTGCATTGATGCGACCATCTGCATCGTTGAGCGTAATGTCAAGGCGCACAGGAGCATTAATCTTACGTGGTACAAGCTTGTAGTAGATAGGCTCGTCGGTAACGCCCGATGCGCGCTCCTCAGATAGTCCGTCGACGCCAATGCTATTCTGATGCGATACATACTGGAAGGTCTTCGTTACAGTCTCGAAGAACTCAGCCTCAAGCATAATATCGTCGGAGCCACCCTCGGCGTGCGTGAGCACACTGTGGAAGTAGATACGCTGTGTGCCAGGCTCAGTTACAGTATATACATACTTATAGCCTAAGCCATTATCGACACCAAAGTAGTCATCATCGCCCTCGCGCACTACGGGGAGTGAGCGACCTGTGGTCTGGGTGCGGGCGTCAAGGCTATTTACCGAAACGTAGACCTTGAATGGGAAGAGTGGGAAGTTGTCGGGCACGGTGAACTTCAATGTAGCAAGCTCACCTACCTCACCACCGTAAATCTGCGTAGCAGCCCATACAGGTGTAAATTTCTGGGTCTTGATAAGCGTAACGGTGATATAACGCGTGAGGCGACCCTTCTTCACAATTAGCTTACCCTCGAGCATTGGCTCGTCGCCAAGCTCCAAGAGCTGGAGTGTTATAGTGCCTGTGAGTGTGTTGCCTGAGAGTGTGTAGCTGTGGTTGAAGGTGTGCGATGCCACGGTGTTGCCCTCCATCCAGCTAACATCCGCCATATCCTCGGCGGTGGCGTTGCCAGCGCTATTGGTCACGGTGTATCGTAGCTGAAGTGCTGTGCCAGCCTCCTCCTCGCCCAAGACCACATTGGTCTGCTCCACGGCGAGGGTGATATCGCCAAAGGACACCTCGTTAACCCAATCCTCAACGGCTACCCACACGTTATTCGTAGCAGGTGACGAGAGTGCCTCATCGAAGCTCTTGCTGCCGTAGGTTAGGTTACCCGTAATGTTGAGCTTGTAGTGGTGGTTACGGCGAATCATCATCTGCTCGCCCTCGCTGTCCATAATCATCGCACGATAGTACAACTCCTCGCTGCTGCCAGCAGGCTTGCCTCGTAGGATGATGCTGATAGGGTCGTGCATAGAGTTCTCATGCTCGAAGACATACTCCTCTGTCTTTGTATATACATCGGAGATGTCTGACATCTTAGCGCGATTTTGAGGCAGTGTCACAAAATCATCGCCTGGCCAAACAAAGTCACCAGCCTCAGCATTATTCACGACAGGAAAACGGCGCTCGGGATGATAAGGTGCTGTGGTGCCAAAGGCGTAGGTGTTGACCACGACAAAGCCGGTGATGTCAACATAGCTGTTCTCGGGGTTTGCAACCGAGATCATCGCCTGATTACGAATGAGCTTGATACCCTCGCCCGCATTAGCATTGGCGAGCTGCTGCTGGAAGCTGCCTGCACCGTTCTCAAAGACAAAGCGGCTCCAGTAGATGATCATGCCCGATGCGCCCACCATGTCGTCCTGGATCTCATCCTCTGTGCGGTTTACGAACATCGATGAGTCAAGCAGGTCGGGATTTTGATTGCCCACGAAGTGGATGATGCGTGTATCCTCGGGGATTATCGCCTTATAGGTACCCGATAGCGATGGGGTCTCCACTGCAGGATTGAGCGTTGCTGGCACATGCGTGATGTATAGACCATAGTCGTTGAAGCAGAAGAGGATAAGGTTCTGCACGTCAATACCATCGGGGTCGGCGCCACGCACCACAACCTCCGTCATCACAGGGGTGTTAGCCGTAAACTCAACCTCTACCCATCCCTCAGGTACGCTGGTGGTATCTCCCTGTGTAGGCACTATATCCATATCGTGATGACACGCAACAGAAAACATTGCCACCATGGCTGCCATTATATATGAAATTCTCGTCTTCATAATCTTACCAAAGATTAGTAATTTTCACCTGTTAAAACTCTTTCTACTATTAATATGCGTCACGTATGCATCGTATAGCCCATGATGACTCCTGTGCCTGACTCTCGCTTAGATTACCATCGTTCTTGCTATTATATACTCTACCAGATGCAGCAAGATAGTAGTCTGCATTCAACAGATAGTCGATAGCATCGGCACTTTGGCTTGATGTTCCTTGTAGGTCGATGATAATCTGCAACTCGCTTGCGGTAGGCAATCGCCAATCATCGTACACCGTGCCATCATCTGCCACCTCCACGTAGTTCGCACAATGGTCGCGAGCCAACGATATACGCTTCTTATCGGTATTTGCGTTACGGTAGTTTGATGAAGTTACAAAACCTAAGCGTGAGGCAATCATAAACGATGGCGACACAAGGTTGGCGTTGTCTTCACCTGGATCGGTAAACATGAACGACACATAAGGGTCTGTTGTGAGTCGTGGCACACCGAGATTGTAGTCACCTGACGTTGCAGTTATACGCACATGATACATTCGTGCATTGCCTGGATCTTCGGCATTCGAGTAGCTCAATTCATAGTTGTTGCTGATGTATCCTTGGCGTTCCCACTCATAATAGTCTATATTTGAGCGACCACGTCGTGACTGCGTATCTGTCGATGGATAGGTGCTGCGAACAACCTTTGACCTCCAGAATGGCGATGATGAGTTGTAGTTATACGACCATGTTCCAGTAGCCTCGTTCCACGAACCTAATGAGATGCTGTGGATGCGTGAGCCCTCGTTATAGATAGTAGTAGGTGCGTTGTTCCCGCTCTTAAAATCGTCGCGATATGAGTAATGACCCAATATGTTTACGATATACACCAATGGATATTGTTCTACAACAACATACTCAACCTGACCAGTCTCGTTCACTACCTTAAGCGTAAAGTAACGAATAGTATTATTTGTAGGCGTATCACTCATGACAGTGATATTACCACTCAATACACCATCTTGGGTGGCTCCAGAGATGTTATAGGTTGATGGATTAATGTTCTGCTGTACGCCAAATTTATCGATGTAATAACAATCCTCGATTGTAATTGTTACGGGTGATGACGAGGCAAAGAGCAACGACTCTGCATCGATGTTCGTATTAAACATCTTCAAGTGGTCGAGATTTACCTTTAAGTACTCAGGACCCTGCTCGCCACCAATGTTTACGGTGCGCTCTGTCCATGGCAACACGCTATACTTGAGGTCGGTAATCTCCACAGGCTCCGAAAAGTTCTCAGCGCCTGGTGCGTGAACATTTGCCGTAACCTCGTAATAGTGGTTACGCTCAAACATAAACTCTTTGGTTAGTGGCACCTGATAGTAGTTATTAGGGTGCTGCAACGATACCTGTGTGCCATTCTGCTCTGCAGTGTAGATAGCGGGTATGTCAACCAAAAGGTTTGTTGCATAGAAGAAACTATCCGATGTATCCCATGTATGGCTATACACGTAGGTCGTAATCTCCACGCCAATGATATTATTCGCATCATCTCTAAGCCACTTATAGTATGGACTCATTGTCTCACGCGTTGTCTCAAGCTGCTCGCTCTGGCGCAATATACCATCATTCATCACTCGTGTCTGGTATGGGGTGTTACGCATATAGTAGCCTGGTGTAGCTCCTTCGATACTATCCGAGAAGGTAATCATATCGGCTGTTAAAAGCTTAACCACAACCTTAGATGCCGCACGACGTAGTTTTACGCTGAGCGTCACAATGTCTGTAATCTCACTCTCGGCAATGGTGATAGCACCAGCCGATGCAGGCTCCGAAGTCCCCATATATGCTGCACCATCCATCAAGAAGTGCGATGTGGTGTTCTGCATGCCTGTTGCAGTAAGGTGTAGGTTGTAGGTCTGCTCTGTAAGGGCAAATAGCTCCTTGACGTTTCCAACCTGCTCACTATATACTGAGCTATCGAGCGTTGAGTTGGCAACAACATATACCCAATATTTAGCGCCTATGTCAATCGTGTTAACATCCACACCGAGGCGAACACGTCCCTCAGGACCAGCTGCCGTTACGCGCTCATGGTAGAATAGTTGTTTATCCTCGTCTGCCACAGCATCGTGAAAAATCATCACGTCGAGGTGGGTTATCGCCGACTCCATATCTGTGTCAGCCATATCCTCAGCACGCGTCTCAACGCCCAATACACCACCTGATATGCAAAGCTCAATAGCGGGGTTATTTGACTGCTCAATATTAAGCTCAGGTGTCAAATCTCTTTGGCACGATATAGCGAAAAGTGCCAAAAGAAGACCAATCATATATAATCTATACTCTCTCATAGTTAAGCGACGTTTTATTATTTAGACACCTGCTGAATATCAATAATTCGAGCCTCATTTCCACTATTAGGCCATATAACATCAGCACCCTCACCATTGATTAGTAAGTAGCGTGAACCTGCGCCCATCCAATCCTGTGAGTATGTTATGCCAAAGTGAGCTATGCCGTTGAAGGTTGGGTCGGTAGGTATCACCTTGATGTTGTACCAACCGGCATAGGCCACTAATTTAGAGCCATCCTTCAGCGATGCGTCAACCTCTGATGCTTCAGTAGTATAGACAAGCTCATGTGTCATAGCGTCAATCTCCTTATATACACGTATTACACACTGGTTGGATGCAGTACGTAGCGTTGGCAACCATGTCTGATTTATAGGAGCTGTCATCTGGAACCAGCATGAGAATGAACCCTCCTCTGTTGTGATGCTCTCCATTGAGTTGGGGGCTACGTAGTACATCTCAGGACGGTCTGGATAGACGTCGTTCAATGAGCTGCCGTCGCGTGGTGCAGAGTCGGGCAACACAGGATTGTGGTAGTTCGGATAATCGAAGTGGTGCACCCACTCCCAGTTATCGCTACGCTCCCAGTCGGCAACCTCATACTCGAGCTCCAAGGCGCCTGCGGCTACCTTCGTGATGCGGAAGCGGTAGATTGTGTTACGAACAATATTCGACACTTCGCCCGTAGGTCTTCCCGCTGTATACTTCTTAAACTGCAAGGCATCAGCAAAGCTCATCGAGGTGCCGTTGTATACTACATCGACAGATACCTTAGCCTCGTACTCGGGGAATAGCTTGTTGTCATACTCGGGTAGGTAGATAACAAACGTGCGACCATCCTCCACCTCTGTAAAGTGATGAGGCGACGTGTGTAGCGAGCGCAAGCCCCTAAAGCAAGCATCGCGGTCGATACTCTTCGTGTCATCCACGCTATCCCAGCCCGCTGGCAATACATAGCCCGTGCGGTTGTGGTAGTTGATGGCTGCGCTTTGGATTTGGCAATTGGTTAGCGCATCGTCAACAACGACCTCGATCTTCGCGGTGGCGCGTAGCAATGATATAGTGCCGATGTTCTGCGATCTGTTGTTCAACAAGCCATCAAGCGAAACCTGCTTAACGCCCCACATAGGTATTGCGCCATCCTGCATATCGATCTGATCGAACGAGTAGCTGAGCTCTGCGTTGTCACCCTCCGAAGCATTGGCATAGACCATAAATTTGTAGTCGGTAACGCTCGCAAGGTTGGCTGTCACAGCCTGAGGTATGCGACCCTGGAACTGATAGCGAGTACTCTCGTCGTTTATTGGCCAGTAGATCAGATTTTCAACCTCGCCCACATACTCGTTATTGGTCGAATAGATGGCGATGCGAAGGCTCTCTGGTAGAATTCTATTCTCGAACGTGCTGCCTATCTGGTCGGTAGAGTCGGCTGCTCCCCACTCGGCGCGTGTTGCGCTGGGTGAGTCGATAGCAAGCACGAAGCTTACATCACGTGGCTCGTTCAAATCTGGGCAACTGCCATGCTCGTAGATGGTGTTGCACGACGTGAGGGCGAGCCCCGCAAATGCTATCATTAAATATTTAAGTTTATCTCTCATAGCTCTAACTATTTAGGGTTATTAGAGAATATCGTTATTTAGTACTACTCTCCATGAGTTCACGATTATCGACGCCGACAACCAGTCGCCATCCTCATCAAGGAAGAAGGTCATTGAGTACTCATCCTGGCGGTCAAGATACTCCTGGTTCGACATATTGGCATTATACTGTCCCTTAACCAATAGTGCGTAGTCGGCAAGAGGTATAGATAGCACCCTCTCGTTCTCCTCGATGTTCCAGATTGTGAGTATTGGGCTTTGTCCCTCAATCATGCGATTGATAGTAAACTCGGCAATGGCCACAGATACCTGGTCGGCACGTGTTGCGGCGTTTGTGCCATAGTCGGGAGCCACCTCGGCGGTGCCTGATGTTACGCTCCAAGGCTGATACAATACGCTATTGTCGCTAATAAGGCTATTGTCCCAATCGAGCATGCCATTGTCGGCGGTAATCTCATAGCGGAACTTCTCGGCAACAACGCCATCAGACATCTGCTGGAGCATGATGCGCACAACGTTGGTGTCCTTAACAAGCGACATTGTCTCTGTGTAGGTGCCAGGCTCATCGGTGACGTTTAGAGGCATTGTGCCGTGGAATAGTGGCTTTAGATCCTCCGATACAACGCCCTCAACGCTCTTGAGCATCACCTGCATATCCTGCTTAGTGGTCTTGCCCACCTCTACCTCTGCCAAGAGGTCGAACGACTCCTCCATCTCAAGTCCCGCCCAAGCCAAGAGCTCATAGCTACCTGCCTCAAGGTCGAGCGCCATAGAGAACTTCTCAGCTGCGAGCTTTGTCTTATCTTGCTCAACGATAACATCAACCAACGCATCGTTGCTATCAAATACGCATAGGGTTACTGAGTTAACCTCCTTGGCAAAGGCATCGGCATACTTCATGTTGTAGTCATACTTAAACTCGATGTTGTAGTATACTCCACAGTCGCCCTCACCCTCGTAGATGAAACCTTCCTTACATGAGCTGGTCGATAGCGCTATAAACAAAGTGGCCAGCATCAGTCCCCACTTACCAAATTTAGCTTGGGTTTTCATTGTTCTATACTTTTTATGTTTTACTAATTTATTCCGCTTAACGTAGGCAAGAGCCCTATATCTATTCACCCCGAGGGGTGTTATATTCATCTTTGTTGGGAGAGTCGCATCGCTCTCCAGTCGGCTTCTCTCTTTGCACCGAAGCCCTAAGTGCGCTCCGTAGGAGCTATCTTTTATTATAAAAGGGGCTACGCTCAAGGCTCCTCGAGGTAGCCCCCAATTCTTATTTGTTAGATGTTGCCTTTATTTCTTATTACTCGAGAGTTACATCCTCTGATACTACACGCCATGAGAGCACGTTGATCTCAGCAGAGATGTAGGTCTCCTTGTCGGTAGGCTTCACAGGAACTACCTCCTGAGCAGGATCGTAGACTGGAGTACCCAAGCCCTTAACGCCGTTGATAGCCACCTTATAGCTGTGGTTGCGGATAACGCCATACTCGCCAACTGAACCAGCAGAACCGAGGTGCTTAACATCTGAATAGTAGTAGGTCATACCGCTCTTCCAGATCTTCGCTGGCTCAACCTTTGCCAACTCGGCATTTGCATCAACTGCAGTGTAGTTTGTGCCGTCGAATGAGAACCAGTTAGTAGTCTCTACGCCATCAGCAAGCTGGAACTTAACCTCATAGCTCTCAGCGCCTGTCATGCCTGCAACACACTTAATCTGGCTGTCGTCGATAGCAGTATAGGTATCAACGCCATCGAAGTGTACGAGCTTATTCTTAAGTGTAGGAGCCACGGCTGCCAACAACGCCTCCTCGCCGATGTAGCTTGTGCCATACCACTGAGCAATCTCCAAGGCGTTGCCGCTCTCGTCCTGAAGCTGTGCTGCAACAACATATGTTGCACGAGCGCCAACCTGCTCGCCGAGGTACTCTACTGTAGAGTTGTTGTTCGTAAGGTCGTTGTAAGCTACGGTGCTATCAACTGCGTCTGCCACGCTCTTCGATGCCCAGTAAGAGCGGAAGTAAGGAGCGTCGTTCCATACGAAGCCAATCTCAGCATCTGTCCATGATGGGTTGATGCTCTTCACGTAGTATGACTCTGTCTGGTTGCCGATAATATCCCAACCATAGACCTTTGCCATAACCTTGCCGCCGTCAACCTCTACGCCTGTGTCGAAGGCTGCGTCGCCAGCATTAACATTAAACTTAGCTGTTACACGCTCAACATATACTGTCACAGGGTTAGCCAAAGCATTGTCGGCGCTTGTCTGGAAGTTGTCGATAGTAAGCTCCGTAGCATCCACCTGCTGACCTGCTGCATTAGCATATACAGAGTTGGTCATGATGAAGTTAGCGCCATTGGTGTGACCCATGGTCTGAAGGTTGTTCTTAAGGTCGTTGAGCGAGAGGCTCTGAGTACCCTTGTAGTTTACCACAGCGGCAACCTTTGCTGGGAACTGACCCTTATACTTCTCGACAACCAACACAGGGTCGGTCATAGACTCGATGTTTGGAGCCACGGTGCTGCCATTATCGTCAATAGCTACATAGAAGTAGTTGCCATTGGCGTTGATGTTGAAGGCGTTGCCCACAGCATCGAAGAAGTAGAATGTAGCCTCATTTACAGCCTGCTCATCAGCAGTGCCATCCTCATATACACCACCCTCTACACGTGTGATGTCGTCAGCCGATTTGAGGTTGAGAGCGATGTAGCCCTTGTCTGCGCTAATACCAGCCTGAGGGTTGTGCTGTGGAGACTCTTCCTTCTCAGAGCATGCCATCATGCCGATAGTGGCAAGACCCAAAACGAAATACTTTGTCTTCATAACTTTAACAGTTTTAGTAATTTTAGTTAGTTTATTATCTTAATTTATTGTTTTTACTTTTTCTTTGCCATCGACACCTTCCAGTGGTCGGTGATACCCTCGATTGTTGGTTCTGCCTCTGCTATGCCAAGCTCCTTAGCCTGCTCCAAGTAAGGCATTGCTGCTACGTAGTCCTCGCGAAGTACCTCCAAAGCACCGCGAGCGTAGATTGCCTCTGCACGGTCGCCAGCCTTGTCCAAGTAGCGTAGTGCTCGCTCGTAGTCGCCCTTTGCCATTGCAGCATTTGCAGCGTTGAGGTTTGCAATCTCTTCAGATGGATACATTCGCACGGCAGTCTCCCACAACTCGTTGAATGCCTCGCTGCCCTCCTCGTAGGTCTCTGCAAGGATGTAGAACTCATCGAGCGAGAGCTTCTGTGGCGCGGTGTTCATGACGTGCTCAATCTCCACAGGGTCATGGAACTTACGCACAGTGTAGTTGATGGTGTAGTCCGAGTGGCGCAATGCAGGGTAGAAGTTCTTGAGCATGAAGTTGTAGTCGGCAGGGTACTTGCTCTTAATCTTCCACTCCTTGTTATCAGGCGTGTCGTTCGAGCGGATAATCTCAAGGATGGCATCGCGGTTCTCGAGTGCCGACTTCTCAACGAAGCGCTCTAAGCCTGCCCAGTCCTCAGCCTCGTAGCCTGTCTGTATGAAGCCATCCTCGAAGTGGAAGAGTCTCTCAACATACTCTCTCAGCGCCTTGGTACGACCCTTTGCCAGACGATCGTTGTTTGCATATGGACTCTCTGGTGAGGCAAAACCCTTGATATATACCGACTCAATTGTCGCGTCGCCATCCTCCTTCACCGAGTTAATAGAGCTGATAATCTTATTCAACTCCACGGCATTGTTGCGATAGTTAGGCTTAATCTGCATGTCGCTTACAGGGAAGTCGATGAATGCCGAGCCGCTAATGGCGAACTCCTTCTCGGCCTTTGTCTCAGGGCATACGTATATAAGTGTTGGGCGGTATGGCTCCAATGGGAAGCGTGCGATAAGTGTGCTGCCCTCCTTGCCTACAACCGAGTTGTTGCAACCACACTCCGAGCGCTCGAAGATTAGCTGGCAGCCATCCATCCACTCCTCAAAGGGAACAATGGCATTGTAGCTAACGTGCTCGGGAGCCTTATTGCTTCTAAACGAGAGCTCCTCTGCGCCTGTCGAGCCTTTATCCTCGTTGCGTAGGTTGTAGAAGTGGCGCTTACGACCGTAGATGCCTATCGACTTGAGAGCCACCGACTGGTCATCACGCACGATATATGGGGTTAGCACCACGCCATTGTCGCTCTTGGGCTCAATACCGCTAATATCGATATCCATATCTACAATTATAAAGTCGCCCGAGCGCTCCATGGTGTAGCTCTCAACGTTCACACCATTCAGCGTCTGCGCATTTGCGGCTAACGACGATGTTAGCATCGCAGCGAATATTATTATAAAACGTCTCATCGTAGTATTTTGTCTTAGAATAGATAAACTAAATTGATGGCTGCCTTGGTTGGACCGAAGTAGTGGTGGTCGCTCGATCCTATGTTGCGACCGCAACCAGCGCAGCTGAAGATGTCGTAGTTGAAGTAGGCGTAGCCAATACCCAACTCCAGCTCAAGGTTCCAGTGCTTGCCCAGGATGAAGGCATAGCCGTAGGCTACGCCAGCACCTGCCGCCCATCCCTGATAGCGATTATTGGTGAGGTTCATGAAGTTGGTGCCGAGAAATCTCACGTTGTTCTTGATGCCGCCGATGTTGTACTGACCACCAATGGCGTGGATGCCGAAGAAGTGACCTGCGAAGCGATCACACAGCCAGTAGCGAGCCTCGGGCTGCGCGAGCCAATGGCGCCACTTTGTATCTTCGTCAAAGTTCCAGGCGTTGAGGTTGCCCGAAATGTCAAGTGTCCACTTAGGAGCAATACCCACCTCTACGCCAACGTTGACAGTAGCCGTAGCATCATAGAGTAGGTTGGTCTTGATGGCCACCTCCTGAGCTCTGACATTCGTTGTCACGAACATGCCGAAGAGTAGAGCAATTAATAGTTTTAATTTCATAACCTTTATGTATTAATATTATTTTATTAAGCTTGATGCTCACTTTTTTTTGGAGCGATAAACCTCGTTTATGTATACTCCGCATCTTTTAACTATTGCAAAGTAAAGGATGATTTCTGCCATAACAAAAAGTTGCATAAATCATTTTATATATCGGCAAAAAGGTGTTATGTATGCCCAAAATTTACGCATACGCATATTTTTGCGACTACGCAGGGGCAACCTTTTACGCCTATGCAACAAATTTTCAGATGGAAATTGACCTAAATACAATTTTTATTGCTATCTTTGACCCACAATTTGGTGTGAAAAATGAGTATGCAGGTAGATTTGTATCATGTGTTCAACTTTGGTTTTGCCCTTATCTTTTCGATCTTGGGCCTGCTCATCTATTTTGTTCACATGCCCAATGATACTGAGTTCAAAGGCTACCGTAAATCGAGATATACGCTCTGTGTCGGATTTATTATCATGTCGCTATACTGCATCTTCAGAACACTCAACAAGCAGGAGCTACACACCTTCCTTGACTTCTGGGTGCTCATCGAGGTGTCGCTGCTCTTCTCGTGGCTCAACTACACAGCCTTCCTATACCTCATAAAGACAGAGCATAAGATTCGCCAACACTTCATCATAGACGGTATAATACCCCTGGCGCTGATGACCATCCTTGGCATTTGTGGTATGGTGTTCGAGGTTGCGCAAACATGGATTAACGGATGCTTCGGTCTAATCTTCCTTGCGAAGTGTTGTTGGATGTTCATTACCTGCGAGAGGGAATGGCGAAAGGTGAACAAAGATTTAGAGAATAGCTACGATGCCAGCCCAAACATCGGGTGGATGCGTCAGCTGCTATGGCTAACGCTGATGCTCTCGGTATTCACCCTTATGGCGTGGTACATACCTTACTTGCAGATAATATACGCCACACTTGGACCTATTACCCACATCTACATGGTGCTTAAGTTGGTGAACTACAACCCTAAGAAGATTTGTGAGATGCGCGATGAGAACGCCGCGCCGACCGTGACACCTGCCAAGCCTGAGCCTATATCGAAGAATATAGCAGCGTCGCTCGAGCCAAGGATTGCGCAGTGGGTAGAGGAGAAGAGGTTCTGCCGAGCAAATCTATCTATTAAGGATGTGGCATTGGAGATAGGAACAAATCATAGCTACCTCTCAAAATATCTGAACAACAATCTAAATGTGTCGTTCCAGGTATGGCTCAACACCCTGCGTATTGAGGAGAGTAAGCAGATTCTTTGCACCGAGAATATATCTATCGAGGAGGTCGGCATCAGAGTGGGTATTCCGCTGAGCTATAACTTCTCGCGCTGGTTTAAGAGCATAACTGGCGAGACTCCATTCAAGTATCGTCAGCATATTAATAAGAGATAGTATCGCAGGATATGTGATGAAGCTGTCTAACAAGGCTACTTTGGGAAACGTAAAAAGTAAGGTGTCTTCAGCGCAGACACCTTACTTTTTTGTTTGCGGTTTGATGAGTTTAGTAACGATGTTCGTTTAGGCTTGTTTAAGAGATATTTGTGGCGTTGCCCTCAATTTTGCTCACTTGGCAGAGCGTTGTAAGCAATTTAATGGCGAGGATATTACCCCCGAATCGTTCAAAGAGAAACTTATCGAACGACTTTCGACTGCGGACATAAAGCAGGTAAAAGAGGATGTATTGCCATTTGTTCGTAACCCAAAGGAACTCGACATTTGGTCAAATGACTACTTTGTTCAGTTGGCTGAGATAATTAAATGTTAATCGCTAAACATACTATAACATATATAGCAAGAAATCAAGTTAGATGTATTAATCAGACCTTTGAGTGCTCTCAGGGGTCTATTTTCATCTATATTCTTGACGCCTCGCTTACCATATTTATCGGAATGGGAGTCTATTCTCAATGTGCATCCAACCCATTGTAAGAGTGGTGCAGATGTACTCTTGATATGAAATTGGCATATGAAAAAGGGCGTTCAGCAATCGCTGGACGCCCTTAGTATTAGGGATTTGTATAACTTTTGTCAGACAAATTCTTTACATTAAATCAGATTTCAAGCCTACAACCAAATCCTCATAATCACGAAGACCAGTACCACCAGGGATAGGATTACCGGTGATGACGTTCTCCTTGAGGTTTACAAGGTCATCGCTCTTAGCCTGGATTGCTGCCTCGTTAAGCACCTTGGTAGTCTCCTGGAACGAAGCTGCCGAGATGAAGCTTGAGGTCTGCAATGCAGCACGGGTGATACCCTGAAGAACCTGGTTAGAGGTTGCAGGAACGATAGGACGTACCTCAACAAGTGCCATATCGCGGCGCTTGAGAGCTGAGTTCTCATCACGAAGCTTGCGCAAAGAGATGATCTGACCCGCCTGAACGTTCTGAGAGGCACCAGCATCGGTAACGACTACCTTATCGTAGAGCTCGTCGTTGACATCCATGAACTCCCACTTATCGACAACCTGATCCTCGAAGAAGCGAGTGTCACCTGGATCCTCAATCTGAACCTTATACATCATCTGGCGTACGATAACCTCGAAGTGCTTATCGTTGATCTTCACGCCCTGCATACGGTATACCTCCTGTACCTCGTTCACGATATACTCCTGAACCTTGGTAGGACCGAGGATACGGAGAATGTCGCTTGGGGTGATAGCACCATCAGAGAGAGCCATACCTGCACGCACGTAGTCGTTCTCCTGAACGATGATCTGACGTGACAATGGTACAAGGTACTTCTTCTGGTCACCATCCTTCGATGTGATGATAACCTCGCGGTTACCACGCTTAATCTTACCGAAGGCTACCTCACCGTCGATCTCCGATACGATAGCTGGGTTAGATGGGTTACGAGCCTCGAACAACTCGGTTACTCGAGGCAAACCACCGGTGATATCGCCACCAGTCTTACCTACAGCACGTGGGATCTTGATAAGGATGTCGCCAGCCTTGATTGCTGCCTTGTCCTTGAACATGATATGGGCCGATACTGGCAAGTTGTATGACTTAATCTCATCGCCATCGCGGTTAACGATCTTGATGACAGGGTTCTTAGTCTTATCCTTAGACTCGATAACAACACGCTCCGAAAGACCTGTCTGCTCATCGCGCTCCTCGCGGTAGGTAACGCCCTCGATAATGCTCTCGTAGGCAATCTTACCCTCAGACTCAGCGATGATAACAGCGTTATATGGATCCCACTCGCAGATCATATCGCCCTTCTTAACCTCAGCGCCATCCTTCATAAAGAGGGTTGCACCATAAGGCAATGCGTGAGTGTAGTGTGTAATCTCGGTTGTAGGATCTACGATGCGGAACTCCGACTGACGTGAGATAACGATGTCGATAGCCTCACCTGCAGCGTTCTTGCTCTTGATAGTGCGCAAGTCATCAATCTCGAGGCGACCCTCATACTTAGAGACAACATTGGTCTCGACAGTAGAGCCACCCGCAACACCACCGACGTGGAACGTACGGAGTGTCAACTGAGTACCTGGCTCACCGATAGACTGTGCTGCGATGACACCGACAACCTCACCCTTCTGCACCATACGTGCTGTTGCAAGGTTACGACCGTAACACTTAGCACATACACCACGGCGTGCCTCACAAGTGAGCACCGAACGAATCTCCACTGACTCGATAGGCGACTTGTCAATAGCCTCGGCAATCTCCTCGGTAATCTCCTCACCAGCCTTGCAAAGGATAGCACCTGTTGTTGGATGGATAACATCGTTGAGTGCCGTACGACCAAGGATGCGATCGTACAATGTCTGCACCACATCCTCGTTGCGCTTGATAGCTGTAGCTGTCAAACCACGCAATGTGCCGCAATCCTCCTCGTTGATGATAACATCCTGTGCCACGTCAACCAAACGACGTGTCAAGTAACCAGCATCCGCTGTCTTAAGAGCGGTATCCGCCAAACCCTTACGAGCACCGTGTGTAGAGATGAAGTACTCCAACACTGAAAGACCCTCCTTAAAGTTCGACAAGATAGGGTTCTCGATAACCTGCTGACCACCCTCAACACCTGACTTCTGAGGCTTTGCCATAAGACCACGCATACCTGAGAGCTGACGAATCTGCTCCTTAGAACCACGGGCACCAGAGTCAAGCATCATATATACAGGGTTGAAACCATCCTGATCGCTCTTCAACGTGTTGATTACCTGGTTGGTAAGCTTATTGTTGATGTTAGTCCAAATATCGACAATCTGGTTATATCGCTCGTTATTGGTGATAAGACCCATGTTATAGTCGTCGATAACGGCATCAGCAGCTGCGTAACCCTCGTTGATAAGCTCCTCCTTAACATCAGGAATAACCACAGCGTCGAGGTTAAACGATAGACCACCCTGGAACGCCATGCGGTAACCCATGTTCTTAATATCATCCAAGAACTTAGCAACCTTATCGGCACCCGCCTTCTTCATGACAACGGCGATGATGTCACGCAAAGAGCGCTTGGTAAGTACCTCATTGATGTAACCCACCTCGGCAGGTACATTCTGGTTGAAGAGAATACGACCAATAGTTGTCTCCTTGAGTACGTATACCTCATTACCATTCTCGTCGAGGTCGCGCACACGGCAGTGAACAACGGCATGCAAGTCAGCACGCTTCTCGTTGTAAGCGATGATAGCCTCCTCAGGACCGTAGAACTTCAAGCCTGTACCCTTAACACCTGGACGTGGCTTAGTGATGTAGTAAAGACCAAGGACCATATCCTGCGATGGCACGGTGATAGGCGCACCATTCGCTGGGTTGAGGACGTTGTGCGAACCCAACATAAGGATCTGAGCCTCAAGGATTGCGGCATTGCCAAGTGGCAAGTGAACCGCCATCTGGTCACCGTCGAAGTCGGCGTTGAACGCAGTACATGACAGTGGGTGAAGCTGCATTGCCTTACCCTCGATAAGCTTAGGCTGGAAGGCCTGGATACCCAATCGGTGAAGGGTCGGAGCTCGGTTCATCAATACTGGGTGACCCTTGATGACGTTCTCCAAGATACCCCAAATAACGGGATCCTTTCTATCTATAATCTTCTTTGCTGACTTAACAGTCTTAACGATACCTCTCTCGATGAGCTTACGGATGACAAATGGCTTGTAGGGCTCAGCTGCCATATCCTTTGGAATACCCATCTCGTGCATCTTCAACTCAGGACCTACGACGATAACCGAACGTGCTGAGTAGTCAACACGCTTACCGAGCAAGTTCTGACGGAAACGACCCTGCTTACCCTTCAACGAGTCAGACAACGACTTCAAGGCGCGGTTAGACTCATTCTTCACGGCATTGCTCTTGCGTGAGTTGTCGAACAATGAGTCGACAGCCTCCTGCAACATACGCTTCTCATTACGTAGGATAACCTCCGGTGCCTTAATCTCGATAAGGCGCTTTAGACGGTTATTACGGATGATCACGCGACGATACAAGTCGTTAAGATCCGATGTTGCGAAACGACCACCATCGAGTGGCACCAATGGACGCAACTCTGGTGGAATAACAGGGATATCGGTAAGTACCATCCACTCAGGGCGGTTCTTGCCCTCAGAGGCACGGAACGACTCGATGACGTTCAAGCACTTCAAGGCCTCAGTCTTACGCTGCTGTGAGGTCTCCTTAGAGGCGCGATCACGCAAAGCGTATGACATAGAGTCGAGGTCTACCTGCTTGAGGAGTGTGAGGATTGCCTCACCACCCATATCGGCTACGAACTTCTCTGGATCGTCATCTGGCAATGACTGGTTACCCTTAGGAAGTGCTGCAACAACATCCAAGTACTCCTTCTCCGAGAGAGTTGCAAGGCGCTCGATACCCTGAGCCTTAGCAGCACCCGCGTTGATAACGACATAGCGCTCGTAGTAGATGATAGCCTCCAACTTCTTTGATGGGATACCCAACAAATAGCCAATCTTCGATGGCAATGAACGGAAGTACCAGATGTGAACCACAGGCACAACCAATGAGATGTGACCCATACGCTCACGACGTACCTTCTTCTCGGTAACCTCCACACCGCATCGGTCGCAGACGATACCCTTATAACGGATACGCTTATACTTACCACAGTGGCACTCATAATCCTTTACAGGACCGAAGATACGCTCGCAGAACAAGCCATCACGCTCAGGCTTGTACGTACGGTAGTTAATAGTTTCGGGTTTGAGCACCTCGCCGCTCGACTGGGCACGAATCTCCTCAGGAGATGCAAGACCAATCGAAATGCGGCTATAACTACTCATCTTATTATTATCTTTATTGAATGACATAGTCTCTTTGGTTTTAATATCCGTTACTCAAGTTTTACCGATAGTGCCAAACCACGCAACTCGTGCAAGAGCACATTCATAGCCTCAGGCACACCTGGACGTGGTAGGTTATCACCCTTGACGATAGCCTCATAAGCCTTAGCGCGACCAACAACATCATCAGACTTGATTGTAAGAATCTCCTGAAGGATGTTAGCAGCACCGAAGCCCTCCAAGGCCCATACCTCCATCTCACCGAAACGCTGACCACCAAACTGTGCCTTACCACCGAGTGGCTGCTGAGTGATGAGTGAGTAAGGACCGATAGAACGAGCATGCATCTTATCGTCGATCATGTGACCAAGCTTAAGCATGTAAATCACACCAACGGTTGCAGGCTGGTCGAAGCGCTCACCGGTACCACCATCATAGAGGTAGGTACGACCGCTACGTGGAATACCCGCCTGGGCTGTGTACTCGTTAATCTGCTCCAAAGATGCACCGTCGAAGATTGGTGTAGCGAACTTCAAGCCGAGCTCTCTACCTGCCCAACCAAGAACGGTCTCGTAGATCTGACCAAGGTTCATTCGTGAAGGCACACCAAGTGGGTTCAAGCAGATATCCACAATAGTACCATCCTCCAAGAATGGCATATCCTCATCGCGGACAACCTTCGCAACGATACCCTTGTTACCGTGACGACCCGCCATCTTATCACCCACCTTAAGCTTACGCTTCTTAGCGATGTATACCTTAGCCATCTGGATAACACCCGATGTAGGAATCTCATCACCGTTAGTGAGGTTATACTTCTCGCGGTTAACGGCAGCAGCTACCTTCTTGCACTCGATAATATAGTTGTTGATGGTCAAAGAGATAAGCTCATCGTCGTGCTGATCGCCAGTCCAGCGTGTCTGACCCAACGACATATAGCCGTTAGCAACACCTGTCTTGCTATCGTAGCTTGTTGATGCAATCTCCTCCAACATCTTCTGAGTAAACTTCTCACCTGGAGCGTACAACTCAACGTTGTAGTAGTCGTAGACACCTGTTGTGGTCTTACCCTCCAACAAACGCCACAACTTAGCCACCAACGTCTTGGTAAGCTCAGCGATATTCTTTGCGTACTCTGCATCGAGCTGCTCCATCTGAGCCTTCTCCTGTGCGCGGTTACGCTTGCCCTCCTTCTGAGTGTGGCTGTAGAGCTTAGTATCGATAACAACACCATGCAATGATGGCTGTGCCTTCAACGAAGCATCCTTAACATCACCAGCCTTATCGCCGAAGATAGCACGCAAAAGCTTCTCCTCAGGCGATGGATCGCTCTCACCCTTAGGGGTAATCTTACCGATAAGAATATCACCAGGAGTTACCTTAGCACCAATACGGATGATACCATTAGCATCCAAATCCTTGGTTGCATCCTCCGACACATTAGGAATATCCGATGTAAGCTCCTCGACACCACGCTTAGTGTCACGAACCTCCATGATATACTCGTCAACGTGTACCGAAGTGAAGATATCCTCACGCTGGATACGCTCCGAGATAACAATCGCATCCTCGAAGTTGTAACCCTTCCATGGCATGAACGCCACCTTCAAGTTACGACCCAATGCCAACTCGCCCTTCTCGGTTGAGTAACCCTCGGTTAAGATCTGACCCTTAGTAACCTTCTCGCCTGTAAGAACTGTAGGCTTCAAGGTAACTGTCGTATTCTGGTTTGTGCGACGGTAACGTGGCAACTTGTATACGGTAACCTCAGGAGCGAATGTTGCAATCTGCTCATCCTCAGTGCGCTCATAGCGTATCTCAATACGTGTAGCATCTGCGAATACAACCTCACCGTCACCCTCAGCAACAACCTGGATGCGGCTATCAACGATCATATCCTTCTCGATACCGGTACCTACGATAGGAGCCTCAGGACGCACCAATGGCACTGCCTGGCGCATCATGTTTGATCCCATCAACGCACGGTTAGCATCATCGTGCTCCAAGAATGGGATAAGGCTCGCCGCGATAGATGCCACCTGGTTAGGAGCTACGTCAACGAGGTTAACCTCTGTATCGTGAACAACAGGGAAGTCGGCACCCAAACGAGCCTTGATACGGTCCTTATTGATGAAGTGACCCTCATCAGTAAGCTGCTCGTTAGACTGAGCGACGATCTGTCCCTCCTCCTCCTCGGCTGAGTAGTAGCGGATATTGTCGTTATTGAGGTCGACAACACCCTCGTTTACTGAGCGGTAAGGGGTCTCGATGAAGCCCATGTCCGAAATCTTGGCATATACGCACAATGACGAAATAAGACCGATGTTAGGACCCTCAGGCGACTCGATAGGACACAAACGACCATAGTGCGTGTAGTGAACGTCTCGAACCTCGAAGCCCGCACGATCACGTGACAGACCACCAGGACCCAACGCTGACAAACGACGCTTATGGGTAATCTCTGCCAATGGGTTGATCTGATCCATGAACTGCGAAAGCTGGTTCGTACCGAAGAACGAGTTAACAACGCTCGCCAAGGTCTTGGCATTGATCAAATCCTCTGGGGTGAAGACCTCGTTATCGCGAACGTTCATTCGCTCACGGATAGTACGTGCGATGCGCACCAAACCTACAGAGAACTGGTTGGCAAGCTGCTCACCTACGGTACGTACACGACGATTTGACAAGTGGTCAATATCGTCGACATCGGCCTTCGAGTTAATAAGCTGGATAAGATACTTGATGATCTCGATGATATCCTCACGAGTGAGCGTGCGGATAGCTGGATCGATCGACAACTCCAACTTCTTGTTGATACGGAAACGACCCACATCACCCAAGTCGTAACGCTTATCCGAGAAGAACAACTTCTCGATCACGTCACGAGCAGTAGCCTCATCTGGTGGCTCCGAAGCGCGCAACTGCCTATAGATGTATACGACAGCCTCCTTCTCCGAGTTACATGGATCCTTATGTAGTGTGTTGTAGATAATCGAGAAGTCGATACCTGATGGGTTCTCGTTGTGCAACAAGATGGTCTTAGCGCCAGACTCGATGATCTGGTCGATATGCTCCTCCTGAAGCTCTACCTCACGGTCAACGATAACGTTGTGACGCTCGATAGATACAACCTCACCGGTATCCTCATCAACGAAGTCCTCAACCCATGTAGAGAGCACACGTGCCGCAAGCTTGCGACCCACGTTCTTCTTAAGGTTAGCCTTCGTCACCTTAACCTCATCGGCAAGGTCGAAGATCTCCAAAATCTGCTGATCGGTCTCGAAACCGATAGCACGCAACAATGTAGTTACAGGCAACTTCTTCTTACGGTCGATATAGGCGTACATCACATTGTTGATGTCGGTAGCGAACTCTATCCACGAACCCTTGAATGGGATAATACGTGCAGAGTAGAGCTTTGTACCGTTGGTGTGCATGCTCTGACCAAAGAATACGCCAGGTGAACGGTGAAGCTGAGATACGACAACGCGCTCAGCACCGTTGAAGATAAATGTACCACGCTCGGTCATATATGGGATAAGACCGAAGTAAACATCCTGCACGACCTCATCGAAGTCCTCGTGCTCGGTGTCGGTACAGTAGAGCTTAAGCTTCGCCTTGAGTGGCACGCTATACGTTAGACCACGCTCCAAACACTCCTCAATAGTGTAACGAGGCTGATCGATGTAGTAGTCGATAAACTCAAGTACGAAGTTGTTTCTTGTGTCTGTGATAGGGAAATTCTCGTTGAACACCTTGAAGAGACCCTCGTTACGACGATTCTCAGCGGTGGTGTCAAGCTGGAAAAAATCTCTGAAAGACTTAAGCTGAATCTCCAACAAGTCAGGATATGGGACCCTGTTCTTGATGGTAGAGAAGCTTATTCGCTGTTGTTGTGTAGTGGACATATAATCCAAAAAGTTTAAATGAATTTTACACATATATTGTGCGACCTATCGCCGACCGTTAGACATCCGGCACTCATCGTCAAAAAGAGCTAAATCCAAAGCATATATCACCTCCAACATACCATAGCCGCCTGTGCTGACATCATCCTCAGACACGCCATTCGCCTATGCGGACGCCATCCTCAGACACGCCACGTTGCCTATGCAGACACCAAACACGCCACTTGCCTATGCGGACACCATCCTCAGACACGCCACGTTGCCTATGACACGATGGTAGTGATTACCTTAGTTTCGCCCCACTCCTCTAACATTACGGCAAGACGACACAACATCCGTCTCGCTAGCACCAAGGAGCAACGATATGGGCATAAGTCAAAATTTTCGAGACTCATTAATCCCGCTAATGCCCTCAGTGTCACATACGTACACTCTGAGAGCATCGAAATTTCTAATCGTCTAGCACAGCCTTTTTTGCACTATAGACCATTAGACCACAAAAGGCATAGAGCTAACTGTTACGTTAGCCCTACACCTCGTAGGTTGTGTGGGTAAGCTAAAATTACTTAAGCTCAACCTCTGCACCAGCCTCCTCCAAAGAAGCCTTGATAGACTCAGCCTCCTCCTTAGAGATACCCTCCTTGATTGCCTTAGGAGCGCCGTCAACCAATGCCTTAGCATCGCCCAATGACAAGCCAGCAAGCTCCTTAACAACCTTGATAACCTGAAGCTTTGCCTGACCAGCGCTCTTCAAAATTACGTCGAAAGTTGACTTCTCAGCAGGAGCAGCCTCACCTGCGCCAGCTGCTGGAGCTGCAACTGCAACAGCTGCTGCAGCAGGCTCAATACCGTACTCCTCCTTGAGGATAGTAGCCAACTCGTTTACCTCCTTAACAGTCAAGTTTACCAACTCCTCTGCCAATACTTTTACATCTGCCATAGTTGTAATATTTTTTTAATTTTGTTTTTTTACTTAAATAAATTAGTTATTTCTCTCCTCGAGAGCCTTTACGAGGCCCGCGATCTTCTGACCTGCATTTGACTGCAAAGCAGAGATGACATTCTTAGCAGGCGACTGCAAGAGCAATACGATATCGCCGATAAGCTCCTCGCGGCTCTTGATGTTGCAAAGAGTGTCGATCTGGTTGTCACCAACGTAAACGCAACCCTCAACATAAGCTGCCTTCAACACTGGCTTGTCACTCTTCTTGCGGAACTCCTTGATGAGCTGCGCTGGTGCCTTACCAGTCTCGGTGAACATAATAGATGTTGAGCCCTTCAATACGGCTACCAACTCAGCATCAGCCTTGCCAACATTCTCCAAAGCCTTAGTAAGCAATGTGTTCTTTACAACAACAAGCTTAATCTTCTTCTCGAAGCACTGACGACGCAATGCTGCAGTCTGCTCAGCGTTCAAGGCCTCGATGTCAGCCACGTAGAAGTGAGGGTAGGCATTGAGCTGCTCTGTAAGACCGTTGATAACGGCCAACTTTTCTTGCTTAGTCATAGTTTCTATCCTCCTTCTGATTACTTGTTATCAACTGATTTAGGGTCAACCTCAACACCTGGGCTCATTGTAGTAGAGAGGAATATGCTCTTTACATATGTACCCTTGGCTGCAGATGGCTTAAGCTTGATAATTGTGCTCATTACCTCCTGGGCATTCTCAACAATCTGCTCTGGGGT
>JAZSBD010000031.1:0-8234 GCA_045602255.1 Alistipes sp. | reverse complement strand
AGGCGTCCCAAAATCTCGTTCGTAGCGTCAATCACGAACCACTCCTTCTGAGCGTCCTCTGCCTTGACCGAGATAGTCTTGTAACTCTTTGAATCCACTTTGTTAAAAGTTTAGTTAATACTTAATTTATTGTAATCCAATTCCCGAAAACGCTTTTTCGGGCTTGCAAAGATACTAATTTTTAGTTACAAACAAATTTTACCACTACTCTTTTTTTTAGAGAAAGTGTTAATGTGTTGGTGTATAGATTGTTAACATGTTTTGTGCCGGTCGAGCAAGGCTGGGTAGAGAGGGTAAAACCGTGCGCAGGGCGCACTCTGGGTAGATTGGGTAGGCTGTGTAATTCCCCAGAGCGCAGCGGAATTACACATAATACCCAGAGCAAGCTCTGCTTGCAGAACTACCCATCCCTATTGCTCCATTGGAGCACATCAAAAGTGAAAACTGAAAGGTGTGGTGTCTGCGACGCAGGTTTATAAATTCCGCCATTGCGAGGAATTGCAACTGAAAACTTTACTGATACGGATGGCGGTCTATGCAATTCTGCGGCAATCTACCTTTGTGTAATAACTTTGCTGATACAGATTACCCTCTGCATTGGCAGTGTCTATAAACAGCGGTAGACTTATCTAAAATTAGTAATTTGTTAATTAGTAATTAGTAACAAAATTTATTGAGCGCTGATGGCGCTCAACTATTACTAATTTCTCACTACTCTTTACTAATTGATTTGCGCCTCCTCGGCATGACTTGATTTATTAATGGGGAAGGTTGGGCGTGTTTTTGTTGACGCTCCATCCACCGGAAATTTTCAGTGGTCCCAAGCAATCCCATTACTCCTATCACTCCCACGCTCCTGAATAACCCTCGCGCGAAGAGCACCACACCTTTCACTTTAATAAGCTATGGGCTGTCCAATCTGTTGGACAGCCCATAGTAAAATATCTTGTCGTGGACTCTTACTTAGCCCCCTTAACCTCAGCCTTAGTGATGTTGAAGAGCTCAACCTCGAACTTAAGAGCCTGGTTAGGCTTGATAGTGCCGCGGTCAGCAGTGCCATATGCCAAGTCCGATGGGATCCACAAGGTGATCTTACCACCAACGTTGATAAGCTTTAGACCCTCAGTCCAGCCCCTGATAACCTGGTTTAGACCAAACGATGTTGTCTCGCCACGATCGTAGCTTGAGTCGAATACTGTGCCGTCGCTGAGTGTACCCTTATAGTGTACCTCTACAACGTCTGTGTCGTCAGTAGGGTAGTCGCCATCACCCTCGCGCTCGATGCGGTAGAGGATGCCAGACTCGGTCTTCTGCACGCCCTCCTCCTTCTCGACCTCTGCGAGCCATGCCTCAGAGGCAGCCTTGTTATCCTCGCACATCTTCTGATACTTCTCCTGAGCCTTTGCCTTCATCTCCATATCGAGCTCGCGCATGGTCATGCCTATCTCCTCGGTGGTGATGATAAGACCTGCGTTGACAGCCTCGGGAGTGGATACATCCTCAAGGGCAAGGGCGTCGTCAATACCCTTGAGGAACCATGGGTAGTTTAGGTTGTCGATATCCTTGAGCGTTGCACCAAACTGGTTGCCAAGTATACGAGTGAGGTCTTCGCGTGTCATGTCAGCGGTAAATAGCTCTGGGAGCTCGGGCATACCCTCTGTTACGCCACCCTCCTCAAATGCCTTGCGCTGCTGCACAGCCTGGTAGTATGGACCGAACTTTGTATATATGAACATCTGCAACTTCTGGTTGTCATTCCTAAACTCCTCTGACTCATAGTCGCCGTAACGGTAGAAGTTACGCACATGGTGCTTCAAAAGGTCGATGTCGAGATTGATAGTCTCATGGACCTGCTTGAGAGGCATACCCAAAGTTACGCCCAACGAGTATGAGCGCTTGTCGACAACCTCGCTGAGTGGCTCGTCGTCAAGATCGCTGATAAGCGCCTCGAATTCCTCAAACTGAGCCTCAATCGCCTCATCCTTGGCAGCAATCTCCTGCGCCTCGACCTCGCCGTCGACATTCTCATCCACGAACTTATGTGCATCCTCCTTGCTCTCCTGAGCCTCAGTCTCCAGCTCCTTGTTCTCCTTCTTTGTCTGGTTGTTGCAAGCCATAGCCATCACTGAGCTGGCCATGGCAAGTAAAAAGAATAACTTTTTCATTGTCGTTTATTGTTTGAAATTAAATATAAATTGTCGTTGTTATACTCCTATTGTAACGCTATACCTTATTATATATTATATTACTCGTCGATTATTCCTGCTCTTCGCTCTCATCGCCCGAGGAGTAGATCGCTATCTCCTCGCCATCGATAAGGGTTACCGTATATCGGTTATTGCCACCATCGCTCTTTATCGTGCCCCTGTCGATGGTGCCTTGTAGTAACTCCGATATGGTTACAATGCTCTGGCTATTGAGGTCGTTGAACGACCCCTCCCAACGTATCGACACGCTACCTTGCTTAGGAACATATGCCTGGATGGTGAGGCTATTACTATGATCCAAGTCAAACTGACTACTCTTAATCGATAAGTCGCTTATATTGTAGTCGAAGGGGCATGTCGACCTATTATCAGCATAGTGTACCGTGCCATTTGTCAACGATAGGTCGCCAATGGTGATAATCGCCTCGCTGGCGTCATCCTCATCGTCGGACGTTGTGCTCATCTGCTTGAGAACATCGTATATCTCGTTGTCGAGCTCTTCGGCCAGGGTCTCCACGCTAACATCCGTATTCTCGGGGAAGAGCCCTGTGAAGTTTGTTGTGCCGTCACTATTTAGGACAAACTCCGTGGTATATCCGTTGGCATAGAGGGTGTTGAAGCGATATATATCGTGCTCAATATTAATATTCTCGATGCTGCCGCTTATCTGCTCTGCATACAAGATATCCCTGTTGTGAATACCCCTTATCTTAGCCCCGCTTATGGTAAACTCGCCAGCGATGTCCATTGCCATGATCTCGCCAAAATTACCCACAACATGGGCATCGACCTCTGCTATGCCATCGATGCTCGATATGTTGAGGTGTGGTCGCCAATGTTTATATGTATCGGCGAGGTCGAAGTTGTCGATTGTCCCCTTGAAGTCGAAGTCCGAGGTGTCGTAGTTAAATGACAGCATACCCTCGACCGTCGACTTATCGTTGATACGAAGCTTGGTGTTGAAGGCGCTCATGGCGTCATCCATGACGAGCTCATCGGTGTGTAGGTTCATCGCTGTTAGCTCCCAACGTTGGTCGATATTCTTGTCAAGGTAGATGATGTGACCATCTTCAAATGTCACGTTCTCAACCGTCACCACCCACTCATCATCATCTTCGCCACTGCCGCCACCACCGCCGCCGACCTGCTCCTCAATCATGCCGGGGAGGATATACTTCACGAAGATATACTCAACCATATCCGTGAAGTTGTATACGTCGCCATCCTTGATGATGCTGAGGTATGGACGAGTGAGGTGTACGCGGGTAATGTGTATATGCCCGCTAAATATTTCGCTCACATCGATATCTGCCTCCATGCGGTCGATGCTGGCAAAAGGGGTGGTCTCATCAGCCTCGTAGAGGATGATGTTGTCGGCCGTTGCCGTGCCATCGAATAGGCGTAGTCGGAGGTTATCCATCTCGATGCGGCGACTCGTCAGCTCCTTGTCGTTGCGCTCTATATACCACTCAACGATAGGACCCATCCATATGATGAATACAGCGGTAAGTATCAATAAGATAAGCGCTATGATGCCGCCTATCTTAAGCGAACGACGCCACCACTTACGACGTGGATTTGAGGGCGTTTCGACCTCGATATTTACACTGTTACTCATCACCTATATTACAACGGATACCTTGTCAACGGTTACTAACCAGTTATCACCCTCATCAATTGACTCCATATATTGTTCGCCAATACGCTCTATGTCGCATTTGAGCGCTTCGGCATTGTTCAGATAGATACCTTTTCGGCAAGGTCTAACAGTAATCGCCTTTGTAATATGTAGATGATTATCAAATAATTGACTTGTCTCAATCTCTAAATATATGTGGTCTATGTATATGTATGGCGTTATGTCATCATCATCATACAAAACTATATTGTCCGCAGAGATCTCACCACTAAAGAGCATAATGCTTAGGTTGTCAACATCTATCTCACGACCAATATACTCCTGGCCGTTTCGCTCAAGACGTCGTTCGACAATAGGTCCCAACCAGATGATAGTAATCAAGGTGGCAACTATCAATAATACTATTAGTACACCCGTGCCAATTAGTGTGTATCTCACCCATTTAGGCTTCTGCTTAAGCTTCTCAAACATACTACTATACATTTATTGTTCATCTCTACTTCTGCCACTTCATCGTAAAGTTGCGAAGTGGACGTATGATAAATCCAGGGAGGTAGTTACATATTGGGATGAGTAAGCGGAACCACCAGTCGGGAACTACCACGCGGCGACCCTTGAACATAGCCCTTAGACCACGTCGTGCACAGCTCTTGGGGGTCATAAGCACACCAATCTTCACGCCTAACTTCTGTAGTTTTTTAGAGAGTCCATATAGGTCGGTGGCAATGCCCGCAGGGCATATAGCCGTAACCGTAACACCCGTCTTGCGAAGCTCCTTGGCGAAAGCCTGGGTGAAGCTCTTTACATACGACTTACTTGCGCTATATGCTGCCAAGCCGGGGAATGGCATCCATATCGAGTAGCTCGACATATTGAGAAGACGACCCTTGCCACGACGTACCATATCCTCACCATAAAGACGACACATCGTAGTGAGTGTGAGGTCGTGGAGTAGTATGATGCGCTCCAAGCGCTCAGGGGGAGTCTTCAATATATCACAGAACGAAAACATTCCAGCATTGTTGATAACAACGTCGAAGACATAACCTTCAGCTACAGTCCAGTCGTAGAGTGTGCGTGCCGCATCCTGCGTGGCGAGGTCCATGACCTTTGTTACGCACGCTACGTTGTGGGTATCGGCTATTGTCCTTGCCTCGTTCTCCACCTCTGGGCGTATATCCACCATTAGGATGTTGTAGCCGAGTTCTGCCAACTGCTCTGCATACTGGCGACCAATGCCTACTGCCGAACCCGTAACCAATGCCCAAGCACTGCCACGCTCGACAGCTCCTCTTTTACGCTTCCTAAAGCACATAGCCGCTACTTTATAGAGTTAATCTCCTTCCACAAGCGCTCTGGAATATGCTCCTTGCAGTTGTGGCAACACTGCATATCTACCGAGTACATACGTGCCATGCAGTAGTCACGGTGGTCGCAACCACTACGTGTAGCCATGTCACCCGCCTTAAGCTTATTCACGAATGCTGGGTCGTTGACCAAGGCGCGTGCCATCTGCACAAGCTCAAAGCCCTCGTCCAACACCTTCTCGATACCCTCGCGCGACACAAGACCACCAACATATACCAATGGGCCCTTCAACGCTGCGCGGAATTTCTTTGCATTCTCCAAGAAGTAGCACTCCTCGAAGTCGTACTGCTTAATGAGCCACTGACCAAAGAGTGATACCACAATCTTCTGCAACCACTCGTTCCAACCCATGTAGTAGCCCATGGTCTTTGTTGGGATACGACCACGCATTACGGCCATAGGAGCCTTAGATACGAAGCCCGATGATAGCACGATACCATCGACGCCGAAGGTCTCAATCTGCTTTGCTATCTCGATAGACTCTGGCACCTGAATACCGCTCTTGAAGCCATCCTCCATGTTGTGCTTTACCAAGACACCCATGCCGTGCTTGCGAGCGTGCTCGCACACCTCCTCCAAACACATGTTCATGAAGCGCATGCGGTTCTCCAACGAGCCACCATACTCATCGCGACGCTTGTTGGTATATGGCGATAGGAACTGCGAGATAAGATAGCCATGACCTGCATGCACCTCCACAGAGTCGAAACCTGCGTTGTGGACAATATCAACTGCCTTGCCGAAGTCCTTGGCAAACTCCACAATCTCGCGCTTCTTCATGCGACGGTGGAAGGTTGGTGAGTATAGGTTAAAGCCGTTAGATGCCGATACAGGGAAGCTACCAGCTGTTGACCAGTGTGTCATATTACCGCAGTGACCAAGCTGAATGCCAACAGCAGCGCCCTCATTATGAACAGCATCCGTAAGGTCGCGAAGCGCTGGCACTATCTCGTCGCGTAGCCATAGCTGCTTGTTGAACGAGATACCGCTACGATTTATCGATGCGTATGCCACGGTAGTCATACCTACACCACCCTTAGCAACGCTTACATGATAATCCTTTAGTGCTTGTGTAGGATTAAAATCCTTACCCATTGATTCGAAGGCTGCCGAGCGTATCACTCGGTTGCGAAGCGTCACGCTTCCCAATTTGTAGGGAGTGAATAGCTTCGACTCCTCCAGTCTCTTCTTATTCTCCATTATATGGTCTTTTTAGTTGTTTGCTTAGTAGATGAATGGTATGATGCGCTTGCGCTTCAGCGATGTGAACTCCTCGCCAAACTCCTTCTCGTAGCGCTTGTAGAGCGATGCTGAGCGTGGTCCGAGGTTGGCAAATGTCCACAATGCGAAGACTACACCCGCAAATGACCATGTTGCAATGGCAAAGCCTACCCACTCCATAAACTCGCCAAAGTAGTTTGCCGACGACACATACTTGAACATACCACCCTTAGGGATGTAGTGCTTCGTGTCGCCAGGCTTGCGTAGATGGCGAATGACATAGTCGGAGTGTAGGTTAGTGATGAAGCCAAAGAGCCATACCGCAGCGCCAATGTAGATGTATGGCTTCGACATCCAGTCATTGTAATAGCCGAGTGCAGGACCATGATAGAATATCCAGCCACCCTGCATAATACCGTTCAGCGTGTTAAATACCATACCCATGAGCATGATACCTACAGGCATCTTCGAGTTGCCACGAATAAGCATTGGGAAGATGAACGAACGCTGGAAGTAGTGGGTCTGGAAGATGATGAATAGCACAAGAGGTGCTGTCTCAAGCTTCACATCTGACATCCACCATAGCGCTGCCATGGCGAAGAATACAGGGCACTCCATCAATACCCACGCGATCTTGTTGGGTACTGGGAAGCCAAACTTAGGGTTGAATAGATAACCATATCCCGCCTCTACGAAGTAAAGGGCGATGAATACCACAACAGCCGTAGCTGCCATGATAGCGAGTAGAGTGTTGTATGCCTCTAATGGTAGTATCTCTGCAAACATAATACGTTGGTATATAGTAGTTTATATTAATATTTTTTTGGGTCATTCGTGCGCGTATGTGCGCTATACGTACGCGCGTATCGTGCAAAGATAGATATTATTTTGCGAAAACCACCATAAAAAGGCTAAAAAGAGCAGATATGTAGATGTTTAAGCGAAGATGAGAGCGACTTGGAGGAATAGGAGTAAAGGGTGATCGTTGTCAGCGACTTTTCGCTGGTTTCATGGTTGCCAATAGCAGAGACCATAAGACCATAAAGGGAATGCGCTATCATTATCGTTTTTTTTTGATAGGGCAGTTAAGAGTAGTGCGCGGACCGAAGTCCGCTAAAGGGTAGTGAAGCGTAGTAAAGGGAGATCGCGCGTATAAAATCCACAAATACCCCATACTACTCTTTAGCGCCTTGAGGGCGCGAACTACTCTTTACTACCCAATTACACAAGATAGATCATCAACAGCCCGTAGCCTCCCTTATCAAAGGGAGGTTTGGAGGAATTGTAAATATGAGAGTGGCAAGCAAGGCTTGCCTACTCCACTTGCTGAGATGGCATAAAAAAAAGAGAACTACGGTTCTCTTTTTCTCTTTGTGCATTCGTTAATTACTCAGCCATTATTACCAAAAAAGCGATAATAGCCTTTGTCCAAAGGCGCAGACCAGAGGTCTGCCACAAGTCCCCCTTATCAAAGGGGGATTTAGAGGGATTGTCTATATGAGAGTGGCAAGCTTTGCTTGCCTACTCCTATTGCTGATAAGCGAGCACAAAAAAAAGAGAGCCGTAGCTCTCTTTTTCTCTTTGTGCATAAAGCTTACTCAGCAATAGGAGTAACGCTCACGTATGACTTACCAGATGCCTTCTTGCAGAAGCCGACAGTACCGTCAACCAATGCAAAAAGTGTGTGGTCCTTACCCATACCCACGTTCTCACCTGGGTTGTGTACTGTACCGCGCTGACGAACGATAATGTTACCCGCCTTAGCGAACTGACCACCGAAAAGCTTTACACCGAGTCGC
>JAZSBD010000030.1:0-24567 GCA_045602255.1 Alistipes sp. | reverse complement strand
GGGGAGGACTCGAACCTCCGACCTCCGGGTTATGAGCCCGACGAGCTGCCAACTGCTCTACCCCGCGATGTATCGTCAAATGGTCATGCGACCCATTTTCCTTGTTTTGCGACTGCAAATATAATACAAATATTGCTCTCTCGCAAATATTTGTGTAAAAAATAACTATTCACCCCAACAAGCATAAGCATAAACTACTGATATAGCGCATATTATATCGCAAAAAATATTTTTAGAGATTGCTTATAGATATATCCTCTTAGTTAATGTTTGCTGATAACACAAGATATTTGCTAATTTTACATGAGTGCTCTTCGCGCTTGCAAGGCATTGCAGCGCAGCACCATAGAACTTGGCGAAGATAGCCTCAGCCCCACCCGCATCATACGCCCAAAGTTGCAAAACGGATGACAGAAATAGTCTATAATACACAAAATAGGCGGCAGCAGACAATAAAAAATTTGTGCCAGACGTTATATTGGCACGAGTATTGTACATTACTCGAATAGCTACGACGGCAAAACCGCGTAGTTAGGTTTCTTCATTTATTTAAGTTTGGGTTAGTAGTTTTACAGGACTTGTTTCTGGAAGGCGAGCGGCAGTCGTGAAGACTCCCGCTCGTTCTTTGTTTATGTCCTGTAAAACTCCTTTCAGCTTGTGCGTCTCGGCACTCTTGTCTGCGATTAGTGTGTGGTGGATATTGCTTTGCAATAAAACGAGCTATGGCATTGTAGCTATTAGTGAGTAAACTCCCATTGCCACAATGCCACAACTCGATGCCTACGGCAGTACCACCACACTCCATTCTTGGAGTGCTCTCGCCTGCTGCGAACGTTAGTAGTTTCGATAGGTGTTCCGCTGCGCTCCACAGATATTATACGCTCAGAATTTGTTTGTGGAGAATAGGCGGTACTATGATTTTAGAATGTAAGACCTGTACGAAGACCCACGTGAAAACAATTTGTACTAATAGGTTGTTCACTCAAATTCGAATACACTCTTTGATTCTGAAAGTCCGCACAAACCGATAAGTACCAATTTAGGTTATCACGTATGGCTTTATCAATACCTATTGATGGACTAACATAATACCCTCCTTGAACTCCGTTGCCATTAGAAAATTTTGTACCTATTGATAAAGATATGTATGGTTTTAGTATAGACTTAGTGAGATATAACTTACTATTAATATAAATAGGGATAGCAAAACTTTCAGCGGTACCTGCTGCCGCAAAGTAAATTATACCAGTGCCACCACCTAAAAAAAGTAGATTATTAAATCTATATCCTAATATACAATGACACTCAGTGCTAAGATCCGATCCAAATTGAAGACCTAATTCTATATTCTTCTTGAATCCTCTGATATTTTCAGTAATATTATGCTCGTTTTTTATCTTTTCAACCTTCGTGCGAGTTATCGTGGTAGTCTCTGTAAATACACCTTGTGAGTATCGTGTGTCGTCTTGTGCCTCGGCTGCAGATAGTGAGAACGTGATTGCTGCGAAAATTAATATTATACGTTTCATAATTGACTACTTAATGACCTTTACATCCATAATTTGCTGTGGTGCATCTATTGCAATAGTTCCACTGTTACGTATCTCTTGTGCATTTCTTACCAACTCTACGTCCTTATCGGTAGCTTTGCGAAACTTCTTATAGATTGCTGGGTAGCCCGTTACGGTTATTACTAAATGACGATCAATAGTCTCGATATCTATCTCCACACCTAACAATATATCAGCATTGTAAGCTTTCGAAGCTTTGCTTAGAGCTATACGTTTGTAGGCTGCAATATTACTTACCACTGAGCGTGTTACAACAAAATTAGCGAAGGCATCTTTCTCTATGTGTGTAATCTTTGTATCAGATACTTCGAGGTCAGCAATTGTTGGAGTTACAATAAAGTTAGAGTTGCCTTCCAAGAGTCGAGCCGACGACTCGCTGTAATCGTATGTTGTAGTAGTTGTTACATGCTCGGTAGGATAACATGAGGCAAGAAAGGTAATAGCAGCAGCGAATAGTAAAAGTTTTTTCATAATACTTTTAATTTAAGTTAAACAATAAGTATCTTTACCACAGATAGCAACCGTTTAACTTAAAATCAGGAGAATACCTATAAAAAGAAACGTGGGTACACTTACGCCTTGAAGGGACGACCAAGTACCCATACACACATAAGCACAACCCACGCCATAAGGCGAGGGCATTCATCGTGCCTATTGCTTGTGTGTAGTAAATTTGGTCGTTTTACAAGGTCAGCAATAGCCCTAAATGCCATCTAAAACACTGCGTATTCCGCAATGATAGTACAAATATAAGAATTTATGCTACAAAAAACAAATTTTATCCCACAATTTGTAGAGTAGTGTATCATTAAATGTTTACAACCCTTGGGTTATAGTAGTTTTACAGAATTTGTTTCTGGAAGGCGAGCGGCAGTCGTGAGACTCCCGCTCGTTCTTTTTTATTTCTGTAAAAACTATGACTGCTCCCGCGGCGTGGCAGAGTCGTCTGCGAGTTTTGTGGCGATGGCATATTGCTATGCAATATAACGAGTTATGGTATTGTAGCTAATAGTGAGTAAACTCCCTCAGCTACAACACCACAACCCGATGCCTTTGGCACTACCATCGCCCAACTCCTCTTGCTCTGCGCAAACCTTAAAGAACGTTAGTAGTTTAGTCGCTATATACGAAGAAATATCTAGAAGTCATCTTACCGCTATTTGTATACTCAGTAGCTACACACTCTATAGGATAGCCTTCACTATCGTAAGTCCAATCGTATGTAACCCTCCAATCATCATCCTCATCAATTAATTCGGTTATATAATTCTTGCATCGCTTACCCATAAGACCTATTGTAGCAAGCTCAAAATCTACATTTCCCGATCCAAAAGCATTCATTGGATCAACAAACCAATTTAGGTCAAGGGTTACAGCATTTGTATCTTTATCGTTATACTTTACACGTAAATCCCATAGGTTTCCATTATAATTTTGCTGCACACGCACTATATTGTCGTTACTCCAAGTGTATATAGTACTGAGATCCTCATATAGTTCACCATCATCGATATAATAGCTATCATTGGTTAATTGCCCCTTGGAATTATAAGTAAACGTAGAAAAACCATCACACGTTATATACCCTAGACTATTGATATCTACTTGTGAAACATAATCATCGTATAGTCCATCTATATTGAGAATATTAGATGAAACATAATCTATAGTAAGATTACAATTCCCATGATCACGATTTACATCCATTTCTACAACTCTTTTGCTATCGTCATAAGTGAAAGTATACTCATAATGTCCGGTGTACCCTTCGAAATAACCATAATGAGCAGAAATTTTCGATATAGTCCTCTGCTTTGTAGGGCCAGGCGTAGGACGCACCTCTTCATGATTGTCATCACTATCATCGCAGGCAGAAATAGCACCACAACCAATAATGGCAATTAACATCCAAGTAAATAATTTTTTCATGATACATTGAAATTTTAAGTTAAACAATAAGTTTCATTACCACAGACGGCAACCGTTTAACTTAAATCAGGAGAATACGTAAAAAAGAAACGTGGGTAGTGCCTATCGGAAGAAGGGACGACCAAGTACCCATACGAACATAAGCACACCCACGCCATAAGGCGTGAGCATTTAATGTGCCTATTGTCTGTTCGTTGTATAAATTTGGTCGTTTTACTTCACGAAACAATAGCCCTAAATGCCATCTTAAATCACTGCGTATTTCGCAATGCTGCTACAAATATACAAAACTATTTTCGAAAAACAAAATATCACACCCAAGAGTTATGAACTCTTAGGCGCAATATTTAACATTTTTTTATGAATGGCAGTTAGTATCTCACTTTAAAGTAGTCGAGCACCGCTTTATAGTTGTCTTGTGCCGTTAGGCATGTGTCAAGAAGATAACCTCGCACATTGTTCCACTCCCGCAAACCGCGATAGTAGAACATTTTGAGTTCCTCGGTGATGATGAATGGCACATAACCATTCGCCAAACACTCCTTGAACATCACAAGACGACCGACACGACCATTTCCATCTTGGAATGGGTGTATCGCTTCAAAACGCTGGTGCAGGTCGATAATATCCTCAAACGACTTTCGCTTCTTGCCGTTATACTCCTTGAAGAGTGCCTTTATCTCTCGATGTACATCTTCGGGGGCGGTGGTCTCATTGCCACCCACCTCGTTAGGTAGGCGTTTATAGTCGCCAACGGTAAACCAGTCCTTTCGACTATCCGATGTGCCAGATTTGAGTATTAGGTGCAACTCCTTGATAAGACTCTCGGTCAGCTTCTCCTCGGCTCGGTCAATTATAAGGTCGATGCATCGGAAGTGATTTGTCGTCTCGATGATATCATCCACACGAATACTCTCGCCCTCAATACCTATGGTGTTGGTCTCGAAGATATAGCGCGTCTGGTCGTGCGTCAAGCGACTACCCTCAATATGGTTGGAGTTGTAGGTGAGGTCGATTTGTGTCTTGTGATAGATACCACCTTTGAGCTTTGCCTCCTTCTCTTGGCGCAGAACAACGAGCAGTGGCATTGCCTTACGCTGGCGAGGTTTTCTACCAGGAAGCTCCGCCTCGGCAGGAATGTTCCAAGTCTTACCCACGAGGGTTGCACCCTCAATCTTTCCGAGGGAGCAGTAATTACGCGCTGTGCGCTCCGAGATGCCAAATTTTGAGGCAAATTCTGCAACTGAAATATACTTCATACGCTACGACTATCGGCAAGTTTTAGACCGATTTTCTGCGCAAATATAGTAAATTTTGCCGATAACGGCAAATTATCAAAATGAATTCGAAGATTTATTTACCTGTTCTCCCTGCTCTAACTTTAGATCGAAGATTATTTTTACAGAATTTGTTTCTGGAACATAGGCGGCAGCAGCGAGACACCCGCCTATTGTTACTATAATATTTTTACTATAAATACTATAAAAGCCACAGATAGTTCTTGTAGTGTGGCAGAGAAGTTAGATAATTTAAGGATATTATTGATTAGAAGGCTGCAGATGCAACGCTCGGCAAAAAAAATGCGGATGGGACATACTAAACGTATTTCCCATTCGCATTTCTTTTTGTTAGCGGCAGCAGATGTCTGCCTTATCATCGAAAATTTTATTTGGCGTAAGATACCGAACGCGTCTCACGTATCACGGTAATCTTAACCTGACCAGGATAGGTCATCTCATCCTGAATCTTCTTAGCGATATCGTGTGATAGTGCCTCAGACTCCTGATCCGAAAGTTTATCGGCACCTACGATAACGCGAAGCTCACGACCCGCCTGGATAGCGTAGGTCTTGACAACACCTGGATATGAGAGTGCGATGCCCTCCATCTCCTTAAGGCGCTTGATGTATGACTCGACAACCTCGCGGCGAGCACCTGGGCGAGCACCTGAGATAGCATCGCACACCTGGATGATAGGTGCTATGAGCGATGTCATCTCCGTCTCATCGTGGTGAGCACCAATAGCATTGCATACATCTGGCTTCTCCTTATACTTCTCAGCGAGCTTCATACCAATGATTGCGTGTGGCAATTCTGGCTCATCATCGGGCACCTTACCAATATCGTGAAGAAGACCTGCGCGGCGCGCTGCCTTAGGGTTAAGACCAAGCTCCGCAGCCATGATACCTGCGAGGTTAGCGGTCTCACGAGCGTGCTGCAACAGGTTCTGACCATAGGATGAACGATACTTCATCTTACCTACAAGGCGAATAAGCTCAGGGTGCAAGCCGTGGATACCGAGATCGATAGTGGTACGCTTACCCACCTCGATAATCTCCTCCTCGATCTGCTTCTTAACCTTTGCAACGACCTCCTCGATACGTGCAGGGTGGATACGACCATCGGTAACAAGCTGGTGGAGAGCAAGACGTGCTATCTCACGACGTACTGGGTCGAAGCCTGAAAGGATGATAGCCTCAGGGGTATCATCAACGATAATCTCGATACCTGTTGCGGCCTCCAAAGCACGGATGTTACGACCCTCGCGACCGATGATGCGACCCTTAACCTCGTCAGACTCGATGTTAAATACGGTCACGGCATTCTCGATAGCTGTCTCAGTAGCTACACGCTGGATAGAGGCAACGACAATGCGCTTAGCCTCCTTAGTGGCCGATAGCTTAGCCTCCTCGATAGTCTCAGCAATATAGGCTGCAGCCTCAGCCTTAGCCTCATGCTTCATATTCTCGATAAGGATATTCTTAGCATCCTCAGAGCTCATGCCCGAAATCTGCTCAAGGCGCACATTTTGCTCTTTGATGACAGCCGCAAGTTCCTCCTTGTGTGTCTCGATATTCTGCATCTGAGCCTCGAGTTGCTCCTTGCGCTTCTCAAGCTCCTGATTACGCTTGTCGAGCTCACGCTCCTTATGCTGTAAGTTAGCCTCAATCTGCTTTGCGCGCTGCTCACTCTGCTGGAGCTTCTGGTTGCGCTCGTTGACATGGCGGTCGTGCTCACTCTTAAGCTGGATAAACTTCTCCTTCGCCTGCAACATCTTCTCCTTCTTTATCATTTCGCCGTCGGCCTCCGCCTTTTCAACGATAGCCTTTGATCGTACTCGAGCTGCTAAGTAGGCACCACCGCCGCCTACCAAGGCTCCAACAACGACACCGACAATTGTCAATATTGGACTCATAAAAATTAGTATTAATATATATAATTAGTTAAGTTTAAATTGTTTACAATAAAAAACCGCAGAGACTCCTTAACTTGTTTGACGAATCCAGCGATTAGTCATAGGTGGGGCTCCGAGGCACGCAACAGTCCACTGGTGGCGCTCACGCACCACACCCCGAGGGGTTGAGGCCTTGTTTTGTGACTTTGCTCGAAAGTTGTCCCAATGTATTATTAGTTGTACAGATCGCAAAGCTTTTAAGGAATCTATGCGGGATAGATCTCAATCTATGTAAAGAACCATGACACGCTGTGGGTGTCGTTCCAAACTTCAAATAGGTTATAGCAAATAGCTGCAAATATCCTGCCTTTGGATTACTCCTTAATATAGCTCTTTATACGACGCTCTATAGCGTGCAACTCCTCGATATCTGCATTTCCGAGCGAGGAGTCACGATTTGATGTCATCGTCGTAATGGTATATAGCAACGCTGCCATGGCTAATCTATCTTGAAGGTCGAAACGTGTAACCTTAGAATACTCTGTCACCTTAGCATTAAGACGATTTGCCGCCTCGCGGTATAGCTCCTCCTTAGCCACATCAATGGTCATAGGGTAACTTCTACCTGCTATCGAAAGCTCTATCTTTATCTTACCTTCTGCCATTGCTCAACTATTTTTCCTGTTCATGCTTAATCGCTGCTATGCAACGGTCAACCTCCCGCAATAAACTGTTGACACGCGCACGCGCACGCTCCACATTATCATCGCCACCACGCATGGCACCCGCCAACTCGTGGTGCTTGATGATCTCCTCCTGCTCGCGGATACGCTCCTGCAGACGATAACGCTCCTTAGTCAGCGCCTCGCGCTCCTGCTCGAGTTTGCGACACTTCTCCATCAGCTGCTCATGGTTGGCGATAAGGCGCTCAACCTCATTAGCGAGTCGTTTAACAATATCCGTTTGAGCCATATTGAGGTTCATAAAATTTTAGTACCTCAAAGATAGGTATTTTTTAGCTAATATCAAAATTTTATTGCCAAAATCTACTTATAGCACCTCAGCATAGAGGTCGTAGTCCTCGCAATCGGTAACTCTAACGTCGTAGAAGCGACCACGCATAAGGCGCCTACCCAAGCTATCGATGATAAGTTCCTGGTCTACCTCTGGCGAGTCGTACTCCGAACGACCGATATAGAAGTCACCCTCCTTACGGTCAATGATAACACGCATCTTCTGACCAATACGCTTGGCATTATTCTCTAAAGATATACGCTCCTGAAGGCGCATAATACGATCTACGCGACTCTGCTTGACCTCCTCCGCAACATCATCCTTGAGGCGTGTTGCAGAGTAGGTTCCCTCCTCCTCTGAGTATGCAAAGACACCCAAACGGTCAAACTTTGTAGTCTTGACAAACTCCTGAAGTTCAGCAAAATCCTCCTCCGTCTCGGTTGGATAGCCCACAAGAAGTGTGGTGCGAAGTGCTATATCGGGTATTGCACGACGTAGCTTCTCGATAAGCGCCAACGCCTCAGCCTTCGTATGGCGGCGTTTCATTGCCGTAAGCTGATTGTCCGAGATATGCTGGAATGGAATATCCAAGTACTTGCAAATCTTAGGCTCACGCGCCATAACCGCGATAACCTCATCTGGGAAGTCGGTAGGATAGGCGTAGTGAAGACGTATCCACTCAATCTTCTTAATCTTGCACAAGCGCTCCAACAGCTCGGCAAGCTTACGCTCGCCATAGATGTCAACACCGTAGTATGTCGTATCCTGAGCTATGACCATCAACTCTCGAACACCCTTCTCGGCTAAAGCCTCAGCCTCGGCGATAAGCGCCTCCATAGGCACCGACTTATGGCGACCGCGGATAAGTGGTATGGCACAGTAGCCACACATCCAGTTACAACCCTCCGATATCTTCAAATAGGCGTAGTGCGAAGGTGTTGATAGCTCGCGCTTGGTTTCATTCTCCTTGCGGTACTTAGCACCGAGACGCTCCACGACACCAGCCCAGTCGTTAACACCAAAGAAGTCATCCACCTCGGGAAGTTCGGGGCGTAGCTCATCGGCATATCGCTGCGAAAGGCAGCCCACGACGAAGAGCTCCTCAATCATACCCGCCTCCTTGAGCTGCGCAGCACGAAGAATAGTATCTATCGACTCCTGCTTGGCATCGCCAATAAAACCGCAGGTGTTAATCACAACAACATCGGCATCCGTGCGGTCGCTATCGAAGACTATTTTGTAGTCCATAGCTGCAAGCTGCGCCGCAAGATGCTCCGAGTCAACGGTATTCTTCGAGCAACCGAGAGTTATTATGTTTATCTTCTTCATAGAGCCTATCTTTATTGACTACTGCTTTGCATCACCAAACAAGGCGCGAACAAATTCGTGGCGATCGAACATCTTGAGCTGATCGATACCCTCGCCAATACCTATGTAGCGCACTGGGATGTTAAACTTGTCGCTAATGCCGATTACAACACCACCCTTAGCCGTACCGTCAAGCTTAGTAATTGCCAACGAAGTGACCTGCGTAGCCTCAGTAAACTGCTTAGCCTGCTCAAAGGCGTTCTGACCTGTCGAGCCATCCAACACCAACATAACCTCATGTGGAGCATCAGGAATAACCTTCGACATCACATTTCTAATCTTCGTAAGCTCCTTCATTAGACCCACCTTATTGTGAAGACGACCCGCAGTGTCGATAAGCACCACATCAGCTCCATTAGCCACTGCCGAACGTAAAGTGTCGTATGCCACAGAGGCAGGGTCAGAGCCCATATCCTGGCGCACCATCGTGGCACCAGCACGCTCAGCCCATACGCCAAGCTGGTCGATAGCCGCAGCACGGAACGTATCGGCAGCACCGATATATACCTTGCGACCCGCCTTCGTAAGTTGTGCCGCAAGCTTACCGATAGTGGTAGTCTTACCAGCACCATTAACGCCCACAACCATCAACACATAGGGCATACCCTCCTTGACCTCGATACCGAAATCCTTTGTCGAGCGATGTGACTCCTCCATAAGCGATGCAATCTCATCGCGGAGTATTGCATGGAGCTCCGAAGTGTTCATATACTTATCCTTAGCCACGCGAGCCTCAATACGCTGAATAATCTTCACGGTAGTATCGACGCCCACATCCGAGGTTATGAGCATCTCCTCGAGGTCGTCCAACACATCGGCATCCACCGTAGTGCGACCAGCAATGGCACGCTTAAGGCGACCAAAGAAGCCCTCCTTGGTCTTCTCCAAGCCCACTTCCAGCTCCTTGCGCTCAGCCTCAACCTGAGCCTGCTCCTCACGCTCCTCCTGCTCTTTCTGAGCCTCAACCGCCGCCGCCTGCTCCTCAGTTAGATTTTCAGCAGGCATCGGTGTTGGCTCAACACTCTTCTTCTTTTTGAATAAGTCAAAAAATCCCATATTAATATTTAAGTTTTAGTTATTATCGTCATAAAGTAAATACTTCGCACGCTGTGACCTGAAGTGCTCAACATCATCTGCCCACATAGCCTCAATATCGGCAGCGGAGTAGCCCTCGATAATCATCCTACGCACATAGTCCACGCCAATAAGTTTCTCGAACATCTGCGTGAAGAACTTATCGCCCATCTGAAGGTCGTTGTAGGCATCAATGACATAGCTAAGATCTAACCCCTCGCTCCAAATAGCCTCATTACCAAGGTCGCGCAAATCAACACCATAGCACACCTCACCACTATGAGGAGGCGTTGCCGAGCCAGCATTTGGCTGTGGCGTGAAGCTAAACTCTCGGTTCTCCATAGCTGGATGACCATATATCTCGAATGGAGCATCTGTACCGCGACCCATGCTCACCACAGTACCCTCAAACAGGCAGGTGGATGGGTAGAGGTATATGGAGTGCTGTGTTGGCAGATTAGGTGATGGGGCGATTGGCAGAGTGTAGTGTGTCGAGTGGTCGTAGTTGCGGCACTTTATCACCTCAACATCCGCGCTCTTGGTCCATCCCTCACCCACTGCCATAAGTGCAATCTCGCCCATGGTCATACCATGCACGACAGGGATTGGCAACCACCCCACGCCCGACTTATACTTCATGTCGAGTATCGGACCATCCACATAATGACCATTAGGGTTGGGTCTATCAAGGATAATAACCTTGCATCCAAAGTCGGCACACGCATCTATCATGCGTACCATAGATATATAATAGGTATAGAACCTAAGTCCTACATCCTGCATATCTACAATCAAAATATCGAACGAGCGCATAACCTCATCCGAGGGGCGTTGCGTATTGCCGTTATATAGCGATAGGATAGGTATCCCCGTAACCTCATCCACCGAGTTAGACACCTTCAAGCCCGCCTCGACCTTACCTCTAAAGCCATGTTCCGGAGCAAAGATACCAACGATGTTAACACCCTCGCGGTGCATCATATCAACAATATGCTCCTCAGCGCTATACATAGCCGTATGGTTTGCCAACACCGTCACCCTCTTACCCTGCAACATAGGCAGATAGGCGTTGGTATCGGTAGCACCCACCAACACCTCCTGTGCCGATGCAGTCGCTGTCAGCATGAGAGCTACAAGAGCTATGTATAATCCTCTAAGCATATCGCATGTTTAATATTGCAGTAGGTACTCCTTGATGAAGGCATCTAAGTCACCATCCATAACAGCATCGACATTCGATGTTTGGTAGCCTGTGCGGTGATCCTTGACACGTCTGTCATCGAAGACATAGCTACGTATCTGTGAACCCCACTCTATACGCTTCTTAGTCGCCTCCAGCGCCTGCTGCGTAGCCATACGCTTATCCAGCTCTCGCTGATAGAGCTTCGAGCGAAGAATACGCATGGCATTCTCGCGGTTCATAAGCTGCGAACGTGTCTCCATATTCTCGATAAGAAACTCAACAGGCTCTCCCGTATCGGGATCCTTGCCGTGGTAGCGTAGGCGCACAGCCGTCTCCACTTTATTTACATTCTGACCACCAGCACCACTCGAACGGAACGTATCCCACTCGTAGTCGGCAGGCGAGATGTTTATCTCGATGCTATCATCCACCGCCGGCGAGATAAAGACCGATGCAAAGGTTGTCTGTCGCTTGTTATTGGCATTAAATGGCGATAGGCGCACCATGCGATGCACGCCACTCTCCGAACGCAGATAGCCGTAGGCGTAGTCACCCTCGAACTCCAACGTACAGGACTTAACACCCACCTCGTCACCAGCCTGGTAGTTAGCCACCTTGACAGTATAGCCATGTGCCTCACCCCAACGCGTGTACATACGCATGAGCATCTGCGCCCAATCGAGAGCCTCAGTGCCACCCGCGCCAGCATTAATATCCATGATAGCACCCAATTTATCCTCCTTGCCAGAGAGCATCTGTTTGAGTTCTAACTTCTCGACCATCTCCACGGCAGTGACATACTGAGCCTCAGCCTCAGCCTCGCTCAGCGCACCCTCGCTAACAAAGTCGGGGATAAGCTCAAGGTCCTCAACGGCGCGACGCACAGCAGCATACTCATCCAGTAACGACTTAATGTCAGCCACCTTTTTGAGTTGTTTACGTGCCTCATCGGGGTTATCCCAAAAGTTGGGCTCCTCGGTACGCTCCTGCTCATTGCGCAGATCTATCTCATGCTGTTCAATATCAATGGAGCCATGAAGCTTCTCTACACGCGCCTTAAGGTCGTTTATCTGTTCGTTTGATACCATTCCTATTCAATCTCCCAATCGAATCCGTCTTTTCTATCTTTGACTCTAATACCGATGGCTGTAAGGTTATCGCGAATCTTATCTGACGTAGCCCAATCCTTGTTTGCCTTGGCCTCCATACGCATGGTGAGCAACATCTCAACAAGAGGTGATACCATATCCTTGCCACCAGCATCTGCCGCCTTCTCGTTGCGAAGACCGAGGATGTCAAATACATAGCGATTTACAATGCTCTTCAACATTTCAAGGTCGTCGGCAGTGAATGACTGCTGACCCTCGGCTGCCTGGTTGATGATACGCACCCAGTCGAAGAGGGCAGAAATGACCATTGGCGAGTTAAGGTCGTCGGCCATAGCCTCCGAGCAACGACGCTCCAACTCCTTAACATCTGCTGTTGACTTATCCTGCGCCTTGAGCTTGCCGAGAGTCTCGATACCCTTCATTAGGCGGTCGAGACCCTTCTCTGCCGCCTGCAACGCCTCGTTCGAGAAGTCGAGGGTTGAGCGGTAGTGTGCCTGAAGCACGAAGAAGCGGATGGTCATAGGAGTATATGCCTGCTCGAGGATGGCATGGTTACCTGTGAATAACTGCTCAAGTGTGATAAAGTTACCGAGCGACTTACCCATCTTCTGACCATTGATAGTAATCATATTGTTATGCACCCAGTAGCGTGCCGAGTCCTTGCCGAGGGCGGCTGTTGACTGTGCAATCTCACACTCGTGGTGTGGGAACATAAGGTCCATACCACCACCGTGAATATCAAACTGCTCGCCGAGATACTTTGTGCTCATCGCAGTACACTCCATATGCCAACCTGGGAAGCCATCGCTCCATGGTGATGGCCAGCGCATGATATGCTCAGGTGAGGCCTTCTTCCATAGTGCAAAGTCGAAGGAGTGATGCTTATCTGACTGACCATCGAGCTCGCGAGTGTTTGTCACGATGTCGTCGAGGTTACGACCCGAAAGGCGACCATAGTGGTACTCCTTGTTATACTTCTCCACATCGAAGTATATAGAACCATTAGACTCATAAGCATAGCCTGCATCAAGGATGCGCTTTACCATCTCTATCTGCTCGATGATATGACCTGAGGCATGGGGTTCGATAGATGGTGACAACACATTAAGGTCACGCATTGCCGAGCGGTAGCGCTCAGTATAGTAGTGTGCAACCTCCATAGGCTCCAGCTGCTCGAGGCGTGCCTTCTTTGCAATCTTATCCTCACCCTCATCGGCATCCTGCTCCAAGTGACCCACATCGGTGATATTACGCACATAGCGCACCTTGAAGCCCTCAGACTGCAAGTAGCGGAACATAAGGTCGAAGGTTACTGCAGGACGAGCATGCCCCAAGTGTGGATCACCATATACGGTAGGTCCGCAGACATACATACCCACATGCTCGGGGTTGATTGGCTCGAACTCCTCCTTACGGCGAGTGAGCGTATTGTATAGAACAATCTTTGACATAGTGTTATATTATTTTATTCATAAATCTCTTCACAAAGTTCCATGATGGTCGGATTGCTAAGATACTCTGCAAGCGCAGCAGTATACTCTGCCACTACCCTCTTATCATCGACACTGCGCCCACGAGGCAGAAGCTCGTAGCCTCTAATAGCGATATCGGCAAACAGGCTATTTATATCGTTCTTCTCAGGTACTTGGCTGAAGTACGCGGCAGCGACATTCACGAAGCGCGACATAAGCGCATCGAACGACACCTGCTCAACGCCTTCAAAGTTATATCCTCTATCATTAGCCACCCAGTCGAAACTACCAGCCATCTCTGCGCTAATGCTGAGAACGTCGATGATATCGCACATGGCGCCATAGACCACCAATGCATCATCTATGTCATAGCTACCCTGCTCCATGCTCCACAGAGACTCCTCCATCTCCGCAGCACGCTTGGCAATAAGCTCTATGGCTGCCTGATCACCCATCTTCAGATATTCATTAGCAATAGCAAAATCATCATCGCTCGCCTGCAACAACTCATGAGCCTGAGTGAGATCAATGCCGACCTCATGCGCCTTAGCCACCAACTGCTCAGCATACTCTGAATAGGTGTAGAAATATTGGAACATATCTCCATTCTCGACATTTATCTCTACACCCACCTGTGGCGCTATGAGCTCTACTGCCTCCTTCAAATACTCCGTTGAGCGCTCCCACGCCTCTAAGCCCTTTGCGTAGATATCAACGACTTCGTAGACATCATCCGTAAATCCACCGCTCTGATTTGCGCTACCCGCGTCAGATGATGACGACTCATCATCGTATGGAGTCAAGACTACTGGGAAGAGCTCATTGAAACCCGACTCATAGAGCAATCTTTCACGAGCATCGATAAAGCGCTTCTCAACAGGGACTACTATGCCATACGCCATGTCACGCACCACATTCTCCACCAAATAGACAATCGCCATATCATCATCCTCGGCATGCTTATACAATCCCTCCTGCAACAAGCATCGCTCATTGTGCTCCTTGCAGTATTTGTAGTAATCTGGATCATCATCCTCTTCCATGTTGCGGTAGTATAATGCCTGTAGCAACCTATCATCACCCGAGCTCGCCCACTCTGTCTCTATCGCGCTCTTTATCGAGCGAGCCTTCGCAGGCATATCCTTAGGCATACAACCCGAGATAGCATTCATCAGTCTCGTAGCCACAGCGCCCGGATGATGCTTACCGCAGCCATTAACAACGCTGTCATACAACTTAAACTCGGCAGCACCCTGGGCATCATAGGTAAGCTGAAGTGCATCGCACATACCACCATACTTTATATAGAGCTCACGGGCTATGTCCATCGTGAGGTCGCCATTATTGAGGTAGTCGATATAGTAGTCAACCCACTCGGCGTGATTTATGATAAAGCGGCTATTTAGCGAGTTAGCCTTATCGTAGCATCGCTTTGCATCCTTGTCAGCGCCCTTTGACATATATGTATCACCGAGCAAATAGTAGCACTTCAGATACTCGACGATGTTCGTAGAGATATAGCCTAACTTCTCAGGAGGCAAGACATCAAGACCCCTGTCGAGTAGCTTCTCCGCCTTTCTTAGGCTGCCATTATCGCCACGCTGAGCGAAGCCCTGCGCGATACGAGCAAAGTGAAGCATTACACCCGACGCCTTCACATTATATCGCACGAAGTAGTCGGCAAGCACATCCTCGTCGGCTAAGTTACCGAAGCGCAACGCCTGGTTTAAAGAGTCCTTATCACACTCATCCATGTAGAGTGGATAGAGCTTATCTATATCCATGCTACCGACAAATGGATAGGTTCCCTCATAAGGTGTCTTAATAGGCACGAAGGTATAGGTGTAGCCATCGAAACGTAGGAAATCCTTGAGGCCATATTCCTCAGCGATAAATGGCTGCGTGAAGCATATTGGTCGGCTCCAGTCGTAGTTACCCAACAGGTCGTACATCATCAGCTGACCACGCGATACGATATTAGGCAGCTTAATAACTATCTCATCGACGACCCTTCCCGCATCAATATCTGCCTGGGTAATAAGTCCCGACTTAAGAGCAGCCTCCTTATCAACTGGGATAGTATAGACGTCGGCATAGACTATGTAGTCGATAGGCTCACCGCTAAACTGGCTATCTACCTTTGCATATAGCTCTGCAACAACCTCATAACCCTCAGGGAGGATAGGCTTTTTATCCTTATCATAGCGAACATCCACGATACGCCACCTATCATCACGCTCCACACTCTTAACAAGCCACATAGTCTCATCCGAGATATAGTGAGCAATAGCATCGGCAAGAGGGAGCGATGTTGGTATATATTGCCCTGACAACCTGTAGTAATACTTATCATACCAGTCGTAGTCCTTCACATATGGATGGCTGCTATCACTTGCGGCATAATGCAGTGCATATACCTGATTCTCTAATGTCAGATAGTTATTGTACTCCGCGTCGCTCACTTCGCCATATTCAACGCGTTCGCGCAACTCCTCATACTCACCCATCAACGATTCAAAGGTAGCGTTAACCTCCTCGAACTTAAGCGTAAGAACAGATGGCGTTTTACGACCGTCTGCCTCGATACGATCATACTTGAAGTCGTAGATACCCCTACCATCTATGTGGTTGATGATAGCCAGGAACTCTCCATACGCCTCCATTAGCTCCTTATCTATGACATAGTCACCAGGTTCATAGGCCAGGAACGTAGCGCCATCCATCAAGGTGTACTTCTCGGTTGGGATTGTGAATGGCACACCGGCAGCATCGTTCGAGGCGAGCTTCATCTGGTCGATATACCACTCGCCATCCAAATATGATGTGTTCATCACCTTCACATCGGGACGCACGCCCTCAACCTCCTGGCAGTACCACAATGGGAAGGTGTCGTTATCGCCAAAGTTGAGGATGATGGCATTCTTGGGGGCTGTCATAAGGTAGTTCCAGCCGATGTCGTGTGCGAAGTAACGCTCCGAGCGGTCGTGGTCATCCCAGTTCTCCACCGCGAGCACAATAGGCACCGACAATGAGAAGAGTATGGCAATAGAGACTGCCGCAAGACGCACTCCTCTCGCAGCCCATCCTGCACCCTTTGCCACCAGACCGCCCAACTCCTTGAAGAGGCTACCCATAGCCATCACGCCAATACCAATCCATATGCTGAAGGCGTAGAAGGCACCGGCATAGACATAGTCACGCTCGCGAGGCTCATTAGGCGCCGTATTGAAGTAGACAACAAGGGCAATACCCATCATCACGAACATCAACAGTACCACAAACCAGTTGCGCGTATCGCTCAGCAAGTGGAATATTAAGCCGAGCAGACCGAGCAGCAGCGGCAAGAAGAAGTATGTGTTACGCGCCGGATTGTTCGCCATATCCGATGGCAGGTTATCCTGCGGACCACAGAAGATCTCATCTATGAAGTCTATACCCGAGAGCCAGCCGCCATGCAGGTAGGTACCATCGTTCACCTCGCTCTTCTGCAGTTGCACATCATCCTGGCGACCCACGAAGTTCCACATGAAGTAGCGCCAGAACATATCTCCCATCTGATAGCTCATGAAGAACGACAGGTCATCGCCTCGCGTAGGCTCCACCCACTTGCCAGCCTCATCGTGGGTGCACTCCACAGGCTCTTCAAGATACTGGGCGTAGTCATTAGCACGCTGGTGGTACCACATACGGGGGAAGTAGTGGTATGCCTCCTCGGGGTAGCTATGCTCCCACTCGCTCACTCGCTCCTCATACCTCTTGGTCTCGGGGTTATACCACATGGTCGTGGTGAGCTGGAGGTTGCCCGTAGGGGTGTAGTGATCCAGATGTCGCATTTCGTCCCTGCCCTGCTCCTTGGGCAACTTAGGATCGACTGTCGCGAGTGGCTTAGCATCGTAGTAGACGCCCTTAACGAGTGGACGAGCGCCATACTGATCTCGGTTAAGCACGCTGAGCAACATATGTGGATTGCTTGGGTTGTTGGAGTTCATCGGTGGGTTGGCATTCGCACGTATGGTCATCATGGCATACGACGAGAAGCCTATGAGTATCACCGTAACGCACAATGTCGCGATGTTCACAACCCTCCACTTGCGAATATGCGAGAAGAAGATGAGCAATCCCAAGAGCGTGAAGACGAGGAAGACATATATGAGCATACCCACATTCGCCGGCATACCCAAGGTATTCACCGTGAAGGTGTCGACATAGGCACCCAGAAGTACGGTGTAAGGGATGATAACGCCGTTGATAACGCCGAGGATGAGCATCGACACCACGAGTGCCGCAACAATCATCAATAGGTACTTCCACACATCAGTTACCTGATAGCGGCGGAAGAAGTATATCATCACCAACGCAGGGATCGTCAGCAGGTTGAGGATATGCACACCTATGGAGAGACCCATGAGGTAGGCGATAAGGATAATCCAGCGCATCGACGTTGGGCTATCGGCATTCTCCTCCCACTTGAACATCAGCCATACAACAAGTGCCGTGAACATCGACGACATGGCATACACCTCGCCCTCGACCGCCGAGAACCAGAAGGTGTCGGTGTAGGCATACGACAGTGCGCCCACAAGACCCGCGCCAAGCACCAAGAGCATATTGTCGCTACTCATCCCCTCGCCATTGCGCATCACTATGCGACGTCCGAGATGGGTGATTGTCCAGAACATGAAGAGTATGGTGAAGCCACTCACAAGCGAGTTCATGCCGTTGATCATCAGCGGCACATACTCGGGCGATGGAGCAAAGAGCGAGGCTATGCGCGCCAACATCATGTAGAGCGGTGCTCCGGGTGGGTGACCCACCTCGAGCTTATACGACGTTGCGATATACTCGCTACAGTCCCAAAGGCTTGTCGTAGGCTCCATAGTAGCCCAATAGCTAATGGTTGCAATAGCGAAAACCATCCAACCCACGATGTTGTCCCAGAGTCTAAACGTACGACCGCCAGGTATTACACAAGGGCGAATAGCGTCGTAATCAACATTTGCTGTGCCACCATCATAGCCTATTTCCCCATCATCCTCGCACTCGCCGTATGGCGACTTACCGTATTTGTTACCACACCTGTTTCCGGGCGATAGACAGAGGAAGAAGAGTATTAATCCTCCCAAGAAGGGGACAACCGACAATAGGGCATACCAACCACTTCGCCCAGTATCGTGCAATCTGCGCACTGTCAACGAGCAAGCAGGGATGGCGTGTACTAAAACAAACATCCAATATAGCCAAGTGGGAGCGAACGCCAACAACACCCCACATAGCTGAACCCACAGGTACTCCGAGCGAGTAGCTCGCCCGCCAAATTGGAGGGCTTTAACATAGAAGTTTTTTATCGCTTCAATAAATGATGCCATTTGACAAAAATTATAGTTGTGGTTATTTCAATAGGGAGGTTCTATAAATTAGTTCGCGATGATAAGGATCACCTAATACAACGAATACTTTTTATGGAGCATCCCAATATCTCTCTATTAAGACGCAAATATAATAATATTTGACGGATAAACGAAACAGATTGGCAATTTATTTCGGAAATAAGAGATTTTGTGATGATATTGGGCGAGGGGTGTGAGGGGTATGAGGTGCAAACGGTCAATGTCGCAGCCCCCCCCTTAAACCCCTCAGACCTTTAGACCCCTACCCCCTCCGTCTCCTCCAAAAATCGCATTTTTTCCACTAAAGCCCACGATAAGCGCGACCGCTGGCAGTAGAGATATAGCACATTTACTACCCTATTTTTCCAATAGCAACCAACACTGATTTAACTCTTTCCTGAAGATAAAATTAATATGTGTATAAATCGCTTGCATATTCGCGATAAAATACCTATATTTGTTATAACAAATGCTCGCCAAATGGCGACTAATAACCCAACAAATGATAGCAAACGTAACATATAACCAACTGATAACCCGCGGCTTAGCCCATACGGGGGGGGGTATTTCTACCTCACTATCAGATAGTTACGATATCATTCGCGCTTTAATAACACAAAACATAGAGAGTCATAGACGCCGACCGTAACGAAATGGTCGGCATAGGGCGGTTATGCACGTTACGCATAGTTGCCCAATCCTGCTTTGTGGCTTACGCAAAAGAGAGGATAAAATCGATTTACAAATTAATACACATTAACAAATTTATTAACTTTAATTTTTACTATTATGAAGAGATTGTTCATTTTGGCAATGGTAGCATTCGGTTTTGCTGCCTGTCAGACTGATCCTCAGGATCTCGACGTCACTTCTGGTGGTGAGCAGACAACCACCATCAGCGTCGTACTTCCAGATGACGCAATCACCCGTGCTGGTGGTACAAACAGTGCATCGGGTGGTTTGACCAACACTAAGGGTGAGACTGTTCGTGTCATCCTTCAAGTTTATGATGAGAATGGCAAGGCATCTAAGGAGCGCCTTGTAGAGTATCTCCACGAGGGCGAGCTTACTGCAAACTTCGATGTTCGCCTTGTTCCTAACCGCAACTACACATTCGTAGCATGGGCAGACCAGGTTAAGGGTGAGGCTGACGTGGACTTGTACTACGACACTCAGAACCTCGAGGCTGTAACCATAAAGGATGGCACATGGAATGCTATGGATGAGTCTCGTGATGCATACACTGCAACTAAGCTTATCGAGGACTTCAACAGCTCAAAGAGCATCGAGCTTACTCTTAAGCGTCCATTCGCTAAGTTGCGCGTTGTGACTACCGATATGGCAGCTCTTAACAACCTCGGCATCGAGCCTACAACTGCAACCGTAGCGTACACTACTGACCACTACACTACGTTCAATGCAAAGGCTGGTTATGCAATAAATAAGAATAACTCAGGTGTTGAGCACAAAAACTACACTATTGCTTCTTACGGCGAGAATTGGGCTGAGGGTGCTGATATGACACTCTACACCGACTACTTCTTTGCAGCTGAGGATGAGGAGGTTGTAAACTTCACATTCGATGTATTCGACTATAATGGCAAACTAATCAAAGATGACGCGTTCACCACTGATATTCCTGTTAAGCGTAATCACTTGACCACTATCAAGGGTAACGTTCTTACTGAGAGCGACAACATCACGGTTACTATCGACGAGCGTTTCGATGGTTATAATACCTTCGTTGATTCAGCAGCTATTGCGCAGGAGGCTCTTGACAATGCTGCTGCCAACACCACTATTTACTTGGAGCCTGGTGTAAACTATGGTGTATTGTACTTGCGTCCTGCTGGCGCGCCTACTAAGGAGGTTGACTGGATTGGCAACAACTATCGCTACGAGACATATACCCTATTTGAGAATTTGACTATCGTTGGTGCTGAGGGCGCTACTGTTGATGCTATTGAGATTGAGGGCGGCACATACTACAATACCGCACACTCTCAGTCTGACAAATACCCTATAATGCTCAGCTTGATCGAGTTGAAGAACGTTGTTATCGATGGCGTTACATTTACTGGTAAGGGTGGCTACGATCCTCAAGGTCACGGCAATGCTATTAACCTCAGCGGCAGCAACATTAAGGTTGACGGCCTCACTTTGAAGAACTGCGTTCTCAACAACAATGACAACAACGCAAGATTGATCTACAAGACTGAGTCTACAACACACGTTCACACTTATGCATACAATGGCGAGACCTACACTTTCACTCCATCTTTGAAGAATATCACTATCACTGACTGTACTTTGAACGGTGGTTATATGGGCTTGGAGTTGCGTGAGACTGAGAATGTAACAATCACTAACAACGAGTTCCGCGTTGGCGATAGAAACATCCTCCTTCCAGTAAACAGTGGTTGCACTTACTCAGGTAATGTCACTATCACTGGCAACGTTTCATACGATGCTAAGGAGCGCTTTGTACGTATGGATGGTGCAGGTGATGCAGTTGTAGTTATTAAGGACAACACTATTATCGACTACAATGGTGCTGATGCAGACTTCATCAAGGTAACTAACGGCAATAACGTAACAATAGAGAACAACTATTTGGTTGATTCTCCTATTGCAGACTATGACGCTTTCATAGCAAAGATTTCAGATGATACTTGGTATGATGATACTGCAACAGATTTGATTATTGAGGACGTGGCTGATTATGCTGCCTTTGTTGAGGTTGCAAGTAGCGGTAATGATTTTGATGGTAAGACCATTAAGTTAGCTAATGATATTGACCTCTACTTCAAGGATATTACTGCTATGGCAGATGGCGACCCTGTTACTTTCCGCCCTATTGGCGATACTCAATATGGTCCGGAGCCTTTTAGGGGTACATTCGATGGTCAGGGTCATACTATCAAGAATCTTTACCAGAATGGTTGGGATCTCGGCTACCAGTGGGGTGTATATGGTTCATACGGCTTGTTCGGCGAACTTGAGGGTGCAACTGTAAAGAATGTTGTTATCGAGGGTAGCGAGAGCTACATCGAGGGTGGTGATGTTTCATTCATCGCCGGTAGCGCAACAGGCGACTGCGTATTCGAGAATATCACGATTAAGAGTGGTGTTGCTGCAACTTACAACAATGGTTGCGGTGGTATCATCGGTTGGTCTGGTGCTGGTAACTACACATTCAAGAACATCACACTTGGTGAGGATGTAGTTCTTGGCGGTCTTTGGGGTTCATTCGACTCATCTATCGGTGGTATCGTAGGTCAGGCTGAGCCAGGTGCAACATACAACTTCGAGAACGTTACTATCAACTGCCGCATCGATGCTTACAACGACTGTACTGCTTCTTACGACTACTACAACTACCGTATGTGCGGTATGATTATCGGTCGTTGCGAGGAGACTACTACAATCAACGGTACAAACTACCCAGACTTGTCAAAGTACAACATGACATTCAACAATGTAGTTGTAAACTATGGCGACTGGATGAACTACCACTACTGCCGCAAGAGCGGTGAGCGTGCTGTTCGTATTGAGCCTGGCTATTCATATGGTGGTGCAGAAGGTCGTGACCACAGCGGAGATAATGCTCACTGCATGATGTGCATTCCATTCGACCAGCTTATCGGTGGTGACCAGTATGCAGTGAAGGGTCTTCCAGCAGTTGACGGCGTAACTGTTAACTACCCTGCTTCATATCGTCGTGAGGTTGCAACAGCAGCGACTCTAACTGATGCATTGAACAAAGGCTTGTCTGTAGTTCTTGAGAATGACATCGACTTTGGCTCAACACAGTTGGCTATCGCAGGTGAGAATCAGGTGGTTGACCTTGGCGGTCACGCACTCACTACAGCAAACAACTGGGGTGGTATCTCATTGAAGAATGGCGCAACAATCAAGAATGGTACAATCACACACAGTGGTAATACTGCTGCCATCAAGGCATTCAATGGCTCATCAGTAGAAAATGTAACAATCAATGCTACTTGCTCTACAGCCGACAAGACCGTAACTGGTATTGCAGTTCAGCAGGGCGCAAATGTTGAATCTATCAAAAATGTAACTATCAATGGCGTTAGCCAGGGTATCGAGGTTGGCTACCAGGCAACTGTTGGTCTTATCGAGAACGCTGTTGTTAACGAGTTGAATAATGGTACTGCAGAAGGTATTGGCCTTGTAATCAATGGTGGTAAAGTTGGCTTGGCTAAGAACTGCACATTCATTGGTGAGACATATGGTATTACATTGCACTTGAAGGGTGTATTTGCAGTAGGTCTTGATCTTGAGAACTGCGAGGTCAAGGGCAATACACACGACTTGTACACGTGGGATGAGAAGGGCATCAGCAACACAAGCGGCTCACTCCGACTTACATACGATGATGCTACAGAGCAGAAGAGTGGTGCTGACTTCATCGTTACAGACTTCGAGGAGGAGTGTGTAAATGTAGTGCGTATCCTCAAGAAGTAAAAAAATCAATCTGCGCAACGCAGACACTAATTTTGCCTTCATTAATATAGGCGTTGTGTGCGAGGGGCTGACCGATGGTCAGCCCCTTCTGTTTTAGGTAATGGTCGAGCATGGATTTAATGAAATTAAAGAGTTTAAGGAATTTAGCGATTATTTCTCTCTTTCACCATTTCACCTCCATGATGTGGGTATTAAAAAAGATACCTGTGGTTATTAGAGGTGAGACCACGAGATGAGCCCCCTCCTCCTAATTCACCCCCCATAGCGCGGGTATTAAAAAAGATACCCGTGGTTATTAGAGGTGAGACCAAGAGGTGAGTCATCCCCCTCCTCCTAATTCATCACCCATAATGCGGGTATTAAAATTAATACCCGCGATTTAAGGCTGAGACCATGAGACCAAGCGAGAACGCTATCACAGCAGCCCAACACTCTCACTGCACTCCCCCGTCTTCAAATCGTCCCCATGATGCGGGTATTAAAAGTAATACCCGCGATTGAGAAGGGTTAGATGGAGTTTAAGGGGTGATAGGGGTACAAGGGGCTGGCTACAACGTCGCTGATAAACTTCACTTTCACTAATCTGCCCAATAGCCCCCTCAGAGCCCATAGACCCTACATCGTTCAGCCCCCACCTACCACAGCATCCACCCCCATGATGCGGGTATTAAAAATAATACCCGCGACACATGGAGAAAGCGGTTGGCTTGTTGGATGAAGTTTGCATTCACGTGGGTATTAAAAATAATACCCGAGGTTATTAGAGGTGAGACCACAAGAGGAGCCCCCCTCCTCCTA
>JAZSBD010000029.1:0-16527 GCA_045602255.1 Alistipes sp. | reverse complement strand
GAGACTATCGAGACTCGTATCAAGCAGGTACAGTACCTCGCTGCTAAGCTCGACGAGTATGGTATTCCTTACCAGCGCCCTGTAGGTGGTCACGCTTTGTTCGTTGACGCTGACAAGGTTCTCTCTAACATCCCTAAGGAGGAGTTCCCAGCACAGACACTCGCTATCGAGCTCTACCTTGAGGCTGGTGTTCGTGGTTGCGAGATCGGTTACATCCTTGCTGACCGTGACCCTGTAACTCGCGAGAACCGCTTCGGTGGTCTTGACCTCCTTCGTTTGTGCATCGCTCGTCGTTCATACACTAACAACCACATGGATGTTATCGCAGCTGCATTGAAGAACGTATATGACCGTCGCCACGAGATCACACGCGGTGTGAAGATCGTTTGGGAGACTGAGCTAATGCGTCACTTTACTGTGAAGCTCGAGCGCCTATAATTTTCGATTTGTATAGGGCATCTTTGTCCTATCGCTATAAGTAAGACCCGTTGGGCTGTAGGTCAAACTACTATCCCAGCGGGTCTTCTTTTGTGATAGAACAAATCCGCTCCTCTAAAATCAAAAATTGTCACTCTCGGTAGCCGCGCTTTTTCATGTCAGCGCCACTACTGCACCACTCTGACAATAAATTCCCTCTCGCTTAATAACGACAACTAAGGATATTAAAGAAGTTAATGAAATTAGGGAGTTTAGCGATGTGAACACTCAGCCCACTAATTTCACTAAACTCCCTAAATTCTCTACTATCCATCCTATCACCTACCTCCGCACAGTCGCTCTAAGTCCTCACGGAAGATTGTGGTGACACTATCGATAGAGAACTTCTCGATAATAGCATCGCGCTCCGAGTAGTCCTGCTCCGACTCTGCCAACGCCAACGCCCTAACCATACCCGAATAGAGGCTCTCCTCGTTATGGTCGCACTGCACAATGGTACGATAGCCAGCGAACAACTCGCGCGAGGCAGTATTGCGACCCGTCTCGCACATTATCACACGGTTAACCTTCAGATAGGTGACAATCTTACTCGATAGGAATGGGTCACTATCCCTATCAGCATCTATATCTACGAGCACCTTAGCACGCTCGAACAACGGACCTAAGTCTTTGGTATGCTCCATGAAATGCACATGTTCAAGCTCCTCCTCTGAGAGTATCTCGTTCATACCCCTCATCTTCATCTTCTTGCCCACCAACACAAACTTAGCCTCGGGACGCTCCTTAAGCAGGCGTTTAAAGGCCTTGAGGAAGTGCTCGGGGTTACGCAACCCATACATAGTGCCCGTATACAAGAATATCGTATCGTCGGATATAGGATAGGTGTACTGCTCATCGGGCGAAGGGGTAAGCAGAACCCCTGTTTGAAGACCCGGCTTATGCTTAAATGTCGTCAGCTGAAACTCGAGCATATGCCTATTCGACGATGCGACATAGTCTGCCGCCGAGAAGTTACGCGCCACAATACGCAATCTTCCCCTATATACGTCGCGCTTATTCCAGCCGCCAGGGGCAGGGATAGCATCAACAGAGTAGATGGCAAATTTGCATCCCAACCTTTTAGATATAATCTTTCCGCACACCACAGGCGTTAGCTGCGAGCTGGCAGTAAAGGCTATGACCACATCGTAGTCCGAGGCTACGACCTTAGCAGCTCTTCTACTCCACCAGTTGGAGAGTGGCGTAGTGCCAAACCAACGCATAAATCGGCGATACCACCTCTGCATATTATCCGTATAGGGGAGATGATACTGAGCACGCACGCGCCCCTCAAGATGGGGTTTGGGCGTATGGTCGCTTAGCACATCCACCTCGGCGCTCTTCGCAAGCTCCAAGAATATACGCTCGTAGATGATAGATATGCCACTACCAGACTGAAAATATATCGCGAGAATCTTCATATGTCGTCACCTGTTATCCTATGCAAAAATATATAAAAAAAGTCAAAAATCAAGTTATCGACCCACATTCATCCCAATAGATAATAGAATTTTGACGGAAGTTGTCAAAGCCATGCTATACCTTTGTCAACGAAACCAATACCCTACCGCTATGGATATAATTCTTACTATTGGCATGGGGCTCATATTTATAGCCTATGTATGCGGCTCGAACAAGTTTTTTGACTAACAAAAGCGCAGGCGGGGTTGTCCACATCCAGTGTGACTACCCCGCCTTTGCTTAGTTGTCATACACTACAAAGAGTTCGATGTAAACTCTATAAGCTCCTCAACATCCTCTAATGCGCTCCTTAACTCCTCGCTATCGCCATCGATGAGCAACTCCTCATTCAAAAGCTCCCTACACTCAAGAAGCAAATCATGAGCCCTCTGAACATCACCCATAGCGTAGTACATCTCAGCCTTGGAAACACACATCGAACCTCTATGCCCAGCAGACATACTCTCAGCGTTAAGGAACTGAGCGCGCACGTCTATAAGGTCGAGCGCCGACTGATACTCGCCCTGCTCAATATATAGGTCCTTAAGCAGAAAGTACGACTCGTCGAAATACTCCCCATAGGCCTCATCACCCGTCTCAGCATAATGGTAACCTAATAGTAGGCAATCCAACGATATAGCATCAATAATGAGTTTACGCGCCTCCTCCGTAGGGAGGTAATCATAGAGAATGAAGCCAAGTACATCATAGTGGAACGTGTAGCGTATCATGGAATGCGATAGTGCGAGATCTACCATCAACGGATCACTACGATATAGCTCTATAGCCTCCTCATACCGCTCCTCGTTACATAACCATACAAACTTACGCCATGCCGTCTCTACCCCCTTATACATGGCACCAACACCCTCTACCAACTGCTCGGGTGTGGCACACTCATCCGATAGCCCCATCATCATCTGTGCCATCTCAATACTAAGCCCCTTATCACCCATTATGCGGGCATCCTCACTCTCAAGGTAGAGCATATACTCCACATACTCATTCTTAGGCTCTATAGGCCACTCTATCTGCTCTTGAGCATAGGCACCACACACGCCAAGGAGCGTAGCAAGAAATAGTGTAAATCGTTTCATATCCTATTACTATTAGTAATTACAGACATCTACGACAAAGGTAGTAAAAGTCTTAAAGTAAAACAATACGCAAACTAAAATAATAGATACTAAGATATACAAATAGGGCGCTTTTAGTACGTATGCTGCAGCTCTCGGAATAGTATTTATACTTATATTTGCGATGATTTTGCAAATTGTTAACCATTTTGCATAGCACAAAGCAAAAAAAGCAATATCTTTACTCCTTGAAAGTGTAAATATCGAGATAGATAATTATTAAATATTAAAAACAGAGAGTATGTTTACAGACATTTTTGACAGAATTAAGAAGTCAACAGGTGGTCCTATTGGTCAGTACCGCGAGAAGGCAGAGGGATATTTTGCATTTCCTCGTCTTGAGGGTGAGTTAGGCCCATATATGCGTTTCAATGGTCAGGATGTTTTGTGCTGGAGTCTCAACAACTACCTCGGTCTTGCCAACCACCCAGAGATTCGCAAGACTGACGCTGAGGCAGCAGCAAGATGGGGTCTTGCATACCCTATGGGTAGCCGCATGATGACAGGTCAGACACATCTGCACGAGGAGCTTGAGCGTCGTCTTGCTGCATTCGAGAAGAAGGAGGCAGCCTTCGAGTTCAACTTCGGTTATCAGGGTATCGTCTCTACTATCGACGCACTTGTATGCCGCCACGATGTGATTGTCTATGATGCTGAGGACCACGCCTGCTTGCTTGATGGTATTCGTCTGCACAGAGGTAGCAGCTATAAGTTCCGCCACAACGACATCGCCGACTGCGAGAGAGTCTTGGCTAAGGCTTGCGAGGAGGCAGAGACACGCGGCGGTGGCGTGTTGCTCATCACCGAGGGTGTATTCGGTATGACCGGCGCACTTGGTATTCTCGACCAGATTGCTGCACTTAAGAAAAAGTATAAGTTCCGCATCATGATTGACGATGCTCACGGCTTCGGTGTTATGGGTGAGCACGGTCGCGGCACTTCGGAGCACTTCGGCGTGATGGACGAGGTAGATATTTACATCGGTGCTTACGCTAAGTCTATGGCTATCATTGGCGGCTTCGTGGCTTCAGATAAGGATATCATCGACTTCCTAAAGTATAACATGCGCTCACAGATATACGCTAAGTCACTCCCAATGCCTATCGTCGAGGGTTGCCTCAAGCGCCTTGAGATTATCGATAGCCCTGAGGGTGATGAGCGCCGTGCACAGTTGTGGAAGATTACACGCCGTCTTCAGGAGGGCTTCCGCGACCTCGGCTTCGACATTGGTCCTGCTGAGGCTTGTGTAACACCTGTACATGTTAAGGCTGGTGTTAACCAGGCAACAAACATCGCTGTGGCACTTCGCGAGGAGTACCACATCTTCTGCTCGGTAGTTGTTTACCCTGTAATCCCTGCAGGTATGGTCATCTTCCGTATCATCCCTACCGCTGCTCACAGCATGGAAGATGTAGAGCGAACATTGGCAGCGTTCAAGGATATCAAGGAGCGTCTTGAGCGTGGCGAGTTCGACAAGGAGATTCCTAACATGGCACTTAAGTAATTGATTTTGTCAATCATAGAATAGGACGCCCCAACCTTGAATGGTTGGGGTGTTTTATTTTATCGAAAAACATAGCATGAATGAGAGTTTTTTCGTATCTTTGTATTACCTATAACAACCTAAAATGTCAATATTATGAAAAAGATTTGCTTTATTCTTGTAGCTGCGGTTATGTTCATTGCTATGGATGCTAAGGCACAGCTTGGCGTAGGTGTTGGTTACAACCTACTTAACACAAAGGCAACTGTTGCTGGTGTGTCGGATAGCGACGAGTTGAATGGCTTCTATGTTGAGGCTACCTACGACATCAACTTCCTCGATGAGAATTGGGGTAGGCTTGGTATCCAGCCAGGTCTTCGCTATACCTTTGGTGCTGAGACCGAGAGCGAGGAGATTTTGGGTGTGAAGGCTCGTGCAAGCTTCATAGAGCACTACCTCGATGTACCTGTACTTGTTAAGTATGGCTATGACGCTATCCCTTCAAAGCTCAACTTACACGCCTTTGCGGGCCCTGTATTCTCCGTAGGTCTTGCATCTGACATCAAGCTGTCGGCTAATGGGGAGTCGGAGAAGAGCAGCAACTATAAAGATAGCGAGTATGGTCGCTTCGACCTTAAGTTTGGTATTGGTGCAGGTGTCACCATCGTCGAGAAGTTTAATGTTAAGCTTGGCTATAACTTCGGCTTACTCAACCGCTATACAGGCGAACAGATTGAGGACTACAAAATTAAGATGCACACCGGCGTCTTCTACATAGGCGTAGGCTACAACTTTTAATAAGTGATAACAGAAAGAAGCTGACTAAAAAGTAAATTAGTCAGCTTCTTTCTGTTATGAGGAGCCTCTGTCCTCTGCCGTATTGCTCTATTTCTTATGCCCTGGGCCCTCAGGAAACCACCCTTTGCGCACACGCTCACGCTGATGGATTACCTCCAATATACTCCAGAACGATGAGAAGGCAATGACACCAAGAATAGTTGACCATATAAGGTCGCTTACCATGATTGAGGCAATGCCGAAGAGCACTCCTGCAATGGCGAATAATATCCAGCTTTTGATGCCAATGTAGTATTCCGCTTTGATTACAAGCGGATGAAATAATCCTATTATAAGGAATGTGGATAGACCCACAATAAGTCCAGTAAAGTTCATAGTTATATTTTTATTTACAGACGCAAAGATATATAAATTTATATAAATGCCAACAATCATCGCCAAATCAATACTCTCTCAAGGCAAAGTAAATTATAATTACCCACTCTATATTGCCCTATCCTCTTCGATATTGTTATAGGTGGTTCTATAAATTAGGGCGAGTGATTTTGAAGATTATTTCGAGCATATTTCTCAGCCGCCACGAAGGGGCAATGCGAGCATTGTGGCTAAGGAGGGATGAGTAAGATGTCGAAAGAGATTCAAAAGCTCCCGATATATAATCTCGCGAAGCAACCGATAATTTTGGTAATGATACAAAAAAATCCCCGTAACCGAGGTTACAGGGATTTGATATAGACTATCCTATAGTTGATTAGTTCATTGCCTGCTGGATAGCAACGGCTACGGCAACGGTTGCACCCACCATTGGGTTGTTACCCATGCCGAGGAAGCCCATCATCTCAACGTGTGCTGGAACTGATGAAGAGCCTGCAAACTGTGCGTCAGAGTGCATACGACCCATAGTGTCGGTCATACCGTGGGATAACTTCCATAGAGTCATATCATACAGACAATAACTATTCTCCGTAATTACTGTATATCAACTTAATAAGAACGCTCTTAACCTCAAATTGTCTCTCAGCTCGGTGAATAATAAAGTTTTATTTTCAGCCGATGGTCGCAGATAAGTAGCAAAACCCACTATTTACGACCTTTGCCTACTGCAAAGATAGTGATTATTTCTTTGATATAATCACATCAGCCTACTTGGCTATACTGAACCTCCACTCTCGTTCAACAACAGCACCTGTTCTGCTTTCAGTCCAGTCAGCATCGTCCTTTACCTTAACTATAAGCGTCTTGGGGTCGAAGTCGAAGCCGACATTTTGGTTCCCAGTCTCCGTTCCGCATACGCAGATAAAGTAACTTGGGCGCTCTGCGTCATCAACAATATTGCCACTCTCGTCGTATACGAAATACTCCTCTATGCCAGGCTCAAAGTTCAGCTCTTGTGGAAAAAATTCAGGGTGAAAGGTGATGACGCCATCTTTAATTGAGATAACAGCAACATAATAGTACCAACTGCAACTCATTCCACGGCTATAACGTTCAACAAGATAGTATGTCTCTCCGTTATAGCGGAAACCATTAAAACCAAAAGAGGTAGGATAACGCAAATCATTCATAAATGGGACAAAGGAGACTTTGCCATCCCCATTGCGGTATTGGATATAGTTCTTAGAAGTATAACCCATCGTGCCACCCTCATAAAAATATGCTCGGTAGAACTTATAACCCGTATCTGGGTCTACGAATATGTTCATCAACTCCTTGAGCTGCGGCATATCATTCTCATAGGTCCGTGGATCGAGCAGATAGTGCTCAAGGCGCTTTGTAAAGACCATCATATCATCGTAGTAAACACAACCTCTATCATCTTCTACGCCACGAAGCATATCGCTAAGCTCCTTGTCTATCTCTTCGATTGTAGGTTGCTCAACATAGTGCGAAACATCAGGGAGTAGTGCATCATCGATTTTTACACTCTTATCGAAGATTTTACCATCATCACATCTAATATCCTTAACAATTACATGGCCATAATTATATGAATCCTTGCGAACAAGATCTTGATATGGTGCGGGATTCCAATTTTCGTTGTGCCTGATACATACTAACTCATGCCAGGCTCCATCGATGAAGGTTAGCACTGAGTAGTTCCCCCACATCGTGAAGCCACCTACATTGAAAAAGCCCAACTCATCACTCCCATCACCATTGAGATCCCCCTCATTGACAAGATTACAGCCTATATATACTAATAAAATGTCTGTTAGTGCCTCATCGCTAAAATGTATTTCACAATAGTGGTAATAGTCGCCATCATATTGATGCGATTCTAACCCTGGTATCGGCTTTGAGTAGCAATAGATTACCGCGTACTCACTCTTGCCATCGCCATTGAAATCGCCTATAACAGACTCTTTTTTCTTGGCCTTATCGATGATACCATCATTGTCGAAATCATATTCGAAGTAGTCGGGCATTGATGCGGGTTGTGCATCTGTTGACAAGGATGCGCCACCAATCTGGTCAGGGGCATTGGCAACATCAGTAGAGCTATCTTTGCTTTTCGTGCCACACGCCAACATAAGCAACGCTGCAAGGGTAATAATTGGTGTCTTCATAGAGCTATTATCTGTTTACTGTATCACTAAACTTATTTAGTACCTCAACCATCTCCTTGGGGAGGTATTCGAGGGCTTTGCGAGCAATCTTATCTGGTACGCCATAGTAGGCGGCAGCGATGCTACCTGTTATTGCTCCGAGAGTGTCTGCATCACCACCTAACGATATAGCCAAGCGGATGGCATCCTCGAAGTCGGCGCTATCCAAGAAGGCGATAATAGCTTCGGGACAGGTGCCTTGACATGTTCCGTCGAAATCATAGTCGGGGCGTATGTTGTCGCACGAGCGATCCATATCGTAGCCGAACTCGCGAGCGATATACTCGCGTATTGTCTCCTTTGGCAGATGTTGTCGAGCGAGGAATATTGCCGAGGCAATAGCCTGTGCGCCCTTAACACCCTCGGGGTGGTTGTGCGACACCTCGGCAGATTTTCGAGCGAGGTCAAGAGCCTCGTCAAGCGTCGTGGCAAAGTAACCACACGCACTTACACGCATACCTGCGCCATTGCCGAAGGAGTTGTATGGTCGCTGATCCTCCTCATACTCCGACACAAGCCAGCGGCGGAACATACCTCCATAGCCTCGCCATAGATGTTTCCTACCCCAGCTACGCATAATATCGGGTAGCGTGTCGTTGCCTACGGGGCGAGTTTCGCTTCGGGTAAGCCAATCGGCCACGGCAATGGTCATCACCGTGTCATCGGTAAAGTCGTTTGCATCGGTAAAGAGTTCGAAGTTATACTCTTTGTTTCGCTTGAACTCAAGCCTTGAACCTACAATATCGCCAATGATTGCTCCGAGAACACCTCCGTGTACCTGCTTCAAGGTGTCGTCATCGTATTTATATGGTTCGTGGTTAAATAGTCGTTTCATAGTTAGTTTGCTATAGTCTGTTATGTAAATTCTATCACAAAATTAATGAGCGTAATCATACAATGCAACTATTTTTAGCTGCATTGTATGAAATAATTGGGGGGGGGTATATGAAACGGTCGGCGCGAGGCTACTTTGTCAAGAAAGTAGTCGCCAATCAAGGGCTACAACAGATGTCTGAACCCTTAATAATATACTCAATGAAATATTATTTTAGTTTATTTTTGTTCAAAGCCATGAACGAAACCACCAATTGCACAGATGATAATTAATATGGGGGAGTATATTCCGATTACACCTAATCCTAGTAATCCCAAAACGCTCCATATAATTGCCCCAAGAATACCATTGCTAATTTTATTTTCTCCCATATTCCTATATGATTAATGTTTGTTTTGATTAGTAATTATTTTCTCAAAGTTAATCATCATCATTTGTTGATAGATGTTTAGTGCAACGTTCAGATATTATCCTTAAAATACAGTTAAGCCCATGATTTGTCATAAACGCAATATTTTATATAGAAAGGAACTCCATAATCTTCGTTTCTAAGGCTTTCAGCTCCTCGTAATTGTAACGAGATTTCTGCAATAATTGAAATAACTCTTCTGCCTGTTGTTTTTGCTCTTCATTTGTAAATCTATCAGGATGACATTTGACTTTAAGTTTATTGTATATTGGTTCGCATAAAAACATACTATTTACCACATTGTCCATTTCGTGGTTAATAGTAACTTCCTTTTTCCTAACAAATAACTTCTTAATTTTTGCAAAAAAACGTTTCATACTAAAACTATTCAAGTTGCATAATTTCTGTAATTCTCCAATCTCTCACTTTAGTGCCATGTGGGTCATATATTTCTAATGTATCAAAACCCAAAGTGGCTAACCTCCTCATCAACTCTTGGTTTGATACTATAGCCATTCCACAACTTGCGACTTCATTAGGAGTTAAAGGCCTACCTGATAATGTTCTTATTCTAAAACCTGAATAGAGCCAATCAGACATTGCGTGTTTATATGCCGAATTTCCTCGAGAACGTTCAGCTTTCATATAAACGGGCGCGATGTTGTTAATAAATGCTTGTTTTGCAGCATTATTAAAATCATTTATACATCTAGTTCTTTCAGATGTTGATGAAAACCAACTAATAATTCTATCCCACCACATATTATTCTTCTATTTTATTTAAGTAATTAAACCATATTATTGCGCCTTTTCCTCGATAGTATAAAGGCAATAATCTCAAGTATAATTCTTGATAATCACTATTAAATAGTCTTTGACGATAGTCGTTAACTATACTAAATGCATTATCCATCATTTCAAAAAAATCTTTACACACCTTGTCTATTTCTAAAAAGCACCCTGGCTTGATCACTAATAGAGTATATGATTTGCGCCAATTAGCATCAGTGTGTATTGCAGATGGAAACATATATTTTGGCCTGTTATAATGATTCAAATTACCGAGTTGTTGTAAAAAATATTTATTTACGATTTCATGATCCTCAGCTATAGGAGCAGGATAGTTAGAAAAAAGACTATCGACATCTTTAAAGAAATATTCATCTTTTGTTTTTCTACCATATATATCAATATCATCACAAATATGGTTAAATGTCCACGATGAGTGGGAGCGCTCAGCGCCTAAATATCTTGTATTAATATTCTTCTTAAAGATGGCTACCATACGCTCATAAAACACCTCCACATCATCTATGTACCGCTGTGCTTGCTCGAATTTTGATGTTCCAAATAATCCCATATATATGTTGATTTCTACAACTCCCATAGAATAATAATAAATACAAAAAAGAAAGTGTGGAGTCGTTCGTTTATCTGGCAATAGGCATTTGGCGTGGCCCAAGTACAAATAAACAATACCCCACACTTGTATCGTATGGCGTTGACACAGAACGTGCCAACAGAACATACAGAATACAAGCGATGAGTGTTATTGCCTACCTTGTACTTTGTTAAAATCGCCAAATTTTATTGCCAAGGATAGCGAAACACTTTCACTAAAATATGTTATCGGTTGCCCGATACCACAAAATTAAGTAAGTTTTCGCAAAAATGCAACACTCTGGTTGGGGTATTGTAGTAAATTTTGGTTTACAAAGTTCGGAATAATAAAATTTCAGAACAATAGTATGTCGTATGGATTATGCAAATTGTTATATCTATCGTGGGGAGGTATTAGTAGATTAGCACCACAACTGTAATTTCTTGTCAAAAGTCGTGAGATGTGGTGCCAAGATAGTCGATTATCAATGAACCATATTTGATGTCAGAAGGGGTTAGCTGTGGCCTCGATAAAGAGAAAGGGCGGATGGGACATACTAAAACGTATTTCCCATTCGCCCTTTGGATTGAGAGGTCGCAGATGACCCCTTATCACATCAAATTAGTTCATTGCCTGCTGGATAGCAACGGCTACGGCAACGGTAGCACCCACCATAGGGTTGTTACCCATACCGAGGAAGCCCATCATCTCAACGTGTGCTGGAACTGATGAAGAGCCTGCAAACTGTGCATCAGAGTGCATACGACCCATAGTGTCGGTCATACCGTATGATGCAGGACCTGCGCCCATGTTATCTGGGTGAAGAGTACGGCCGGTACCACCACCAGATGCTACTGAGAAGTACTTCTTACCTGCAAGGGTACGCTCCTTCTTATAAGTACCTGCTACTGGGTGCTGGAAACGTGTAGGGTTAGTAGAGTTACCTGTGATTGATACATCTACGTCCTCCTTCCACATAACAGCTACACCCTCGCGAACGTCGTCAACACCGTAGCAACGCACCTTTGAGCGAAGACCGTCAGAGTAAGCGAGAGTCTCTACCTCGTGTACCTCACCTGTGTAGTAGTCGAACTCAGTGCGAACATAGGTAAAGCCATTGATACGTGAGATAATCTTTGCAGCGTCCTTACCCAAACCGTTAAGGATTACGCGCAATGGGTTCTTACGTACGCGGTTAGCCATCTCTGCAATCTTGATAGCGCCCTCAGCAGCCGCGAATGACTCGTGACCAGCGAGGAAAGCGAAGCACTGTGTCTCCTCGCGGAGAAGACGTGCTGCGAGGTTACCGTGACCGATACCTACCTTACGATCCTCAGCAACAGACCCGTTGATACAGAATGCCTGAAGACCCTCACCGATAGCCTCGGCAGCGTCAGCAGCATTTGTGCAGCCCTTCTTAATAGCGATAGCAGCGCCTACGACGTAAGCCCACTTAGCGTTCTCGAAGCAAATAGGCTGTGTCTCCTCACACATCTTGTAAGGGTCGATACCCTTCTGGTCGCAGATAGCCTTTGCCTCCTCGATTGACTTAATACCATATTGTGCAAGCACAGCGTTGATCTTCTCTATTCTGCGCTCATAGCTCTCAAATAATGCCATAATTTAAACTCGTTTAATGGTTAATAAACTGTGAACGCCTCTCATTACTCGTGACGAGGATCGATATACTTAACGGCATCCTTGAAGCGACCGTATGAGCCCTTAGCCTTCTCCAATGCCTCAGCTGGCTCGATGCCCTTCTTGATGAAGTCCATCATCTTGCCAAGGTGCACGAACTCGTAGCCGATAACCTCATCGTTAGCGTCGAGTGCCATGCGTGTGCAGTAGCCCTCAGCCATCTCAAGGTAGCGAGTACCCTTAGCGTTAGTACCAAACATAGTACCTACCTGTGAGCGAAGACCCTTACCGAGGTCCTCCAACGATGCACCAATAACGAGACCACCCTCAGAGAATGCTGACTGTGTACGACCGTAAACAATCTGCTTGAAGAGCTCGCGCATAGCGGTATTGATAGCGTCACATACGAGGTCGGTGTTCAATGCCTCAAGGATAGTCTTGCCAGGAAGAATCTCAGATGCCATAGCTGCTGAGTGTGTCATACCTGAGCAACCAATAGTCTCTACCAATGCCTCCTCGATGATACCATCCTTAACGTTGAGTGTTAGCTTACATGCACCCTGCTGTGGAGCACACCAGCCAATACCGTGGGTAAGACCAGAGATATCCTTAATCTCCTTTGCGCGTACCCATTTTCCCTCCTCAGGGATAGGAGCTGACTCGTGGTTAGCACCCTTCTTCACGCAGCACATCTGCTGAACTTCGTGTGAGTAAATCATAGTCTTATTACTTTTTAGTTATTGTGTTTGTTATATTATCTGTTCGTTTAGCACAAATCGTGACAAAGGTACGAAAATAAAACGGATTTGTCAACCGCGAGTTAATAAATTATTTTATTAAGGAGTGAGCAGAGAGAAAAGGTGAAAGATGAAAGTGTGGGGACAATAAAAAAATGCGCTCGGCCAATCGACCGAGCAAACAAAAATCAGCACCCCGCGCGGGGTGCTGATTTAATATTAGGTCTTGCGACCGCAAAATCCTGCTTAATACTACTTAATAGTAACCTTTTCAGTGTTTGTTACAAGCGTAGCGATGTTCGCATCTGTAAGAGCTACACCACCAATAGTACAGTTCTCAAATGTAACATCAGCACGTGGGTCCAATGTGAGGCCAGCCTCGAACTCGCAACCTACGAACTCGGTTGGAGCATATGGACGGCAGTATGAGTAGCCATTGCCGTAGCCGAAGTAGCAGTCGGTGAACTTAGCGTTGCCCAATGTGCCAGCATATGAAGTCCAGCCCTTGAATGTAGAGTTAGTAGCCTCAAGGCCAAGACCGTTACCTGAGTCGCAGCTGATAGTGTAGGTTGTGCCATCAATAGTTACGTTATCAAGGTAAAGCTTCTCATTGTGGTTAGCATCTTTCTTTATGAAGATACCACGGAAGCCCTCGGTAACCTTGATGTTCTTGATAGTACCACCAGATGTGTTGATAGCTGAATCCCAAGTACCTGTTGAGCCAGGAGCACCAAGTTCGTTGCCATTACCATCGAGTGTACCACCATTTGTCATGTTGATACCAGTCTTACCATAGCCGTTAGTCTCTGACTGATCGATGGTGAATGGGTTAGCAAGAACTACAGTGCCACCATTCTCCAATGCCTCCTTCAAACCAGCCTCAGAGTATGCAATCTGATCGCCATTCTCATTCTCAAGAAGACCCTCAGCAATATACTCGTTGCCCTCGATAGTAAGCTTACCAGTAGTACCGAGAACGGCACGACCGTAGTAGTTACGCAAGTAACCCTTAGGAGCAGTCTTGCCAGTCTGAGTAAGAGTATTACCGCTCTCAGTAATGTTGCTGATAGTTACCTCACCAACGTTTGCAGTACCTACAACAACACCTGTACGCCACTCACCATCATCAGTTGAGTTAAGATTATTATTCTTAATAGTACAGTTCTTGATAGTTGTGTAAGTCCAAGCGTTGTTACCAGCGTGACCATTGATACCACCTACTGAGCCATCGCACTGAATTGTACAACCAACAACAGAGCAATTGTCAACGGTAACATAGGTCTTTACTGGGCCATCATTAACGTTGTTGTAACCAGCAGTCCAACCGATAAGACCACCTGTACGTGAGCCAGCACCACCTGTCACTGTTGAATTGAGAAGGTGACAGTTAGTAAGCTCGATCTTAGCCATTGAGTCTACGCTCTCGATGAAAGCACCTGAACCAAGAGTGTTAGTACTTACGATGTTAGAATCCTTGATAGTAAGGTCCTTGATAACGATACCAGAGCCACCTGCGAAACCGCCTTGGAACAAAGGAGCAGTAAGACCTGTGATAACAGAGCCCTTACCATCAATTGTTACGATATCAGCACCATGATAGCCATCAACCTTGATAGGCTTCCACTCAACACCATTCATGTCGAGAGTAGAGTTCTCTTCAAATACGATAGTAGTATCACCAGCACCTGCAGCACCTGCGCTCTTAAGTGCTGTCTCCAAGCTAAGAATTGAGTTTACAACCAGGTTACCCTCGTCATCGGTAATGATACCCTTACCTACCCATGTATTACCATTAATCTTAACAGTTACATGCTCAGCACCGCCCTTGATGTTGAACAAAGTCTCGCCAGTGAACTCACCCTCAGGGAAGCCAGTAGCAGTAGTACCGTTGATGTTTACAGTGAACTTCTCACCATTTGAGTTGATGTCAATAGCTGTAACAGGCTTCTTATCCCAAGTCTGACCCTGCTTAGCAGCTGTGAAGGTACAATCTGTTACGTTGATAGTGGTATTTGTAGTGTTACCATCGTTGTAAACCTGGATACCCTTACCCTCTGAACAGTTGAATGTACACTCTACAAAATCAGCATCGCTATAGTCGGTATAGATGTATGAAGTCTTAGGATCGATAGTACACTTGTTGAACTTAACATAGCTCAATGAGCGGTACTGACCCTCGTAGTAGCAGTTGTCAAACAATACGCTCTTTGCACGACCGAAGCCACCAGTGTATGCCGAGCCTGTGTTAGGAGATACAACCTTGATGTTCTTGAAGATAAGCTCAGTGCCATCAGCATAGCAGTTCAAACCACCATCAGCACCACCTGGCTTGCTGTTGAACTGTACAGCAGCCTTTGCGTCAAGACCCTCGATTGTGAGCTTGTCAATGCCAGAAACAGCAAGTGATGCAGGAAGGACTACCTCACCCTCGCCTACATAGATAACGTCCTCATTACGACGATCCTTCAAAGCTGCCTCGAACTCCTTAGTTGAGTCAACCTTGCGGATAACTACTACATTCTCGCCAACGTTGTTATCCTTAACAACAGCCTTATCGCTCACGCGACCAGCAACAGCAGCAGCGTTGCCATCCTTCTCGTTGCTTACATACTCAGCAGTCTGGTCAGCTGTAACAGTTACATTCTCAACAGTGTTACCTGAAACCTCAGCAGCGCTGTTAGCGCAACCTGCGATACCAGCAACATCGCGGAAAGCAGTAATCTCGGCATTCTTCACAGAGCTACCCTTAACATAAGCTACAGGCTCGCCAGAGAGATAACCTACGATACCACCAGCGTGGTTAGCGTCGTCCTTGTTCAATGGAACAATCTTAACGATAGCATTCTCAACGTGGCAGTTCTCAATCTTTGCGCAGAGACCATCACCCACGATGACACCAGCCTTGTAGTGACCGTAAATCTCAGCACCGATAACCTTAAGGTTCTTAATATTGCGTGCGTTAGAGAACAAACCTACTGGAGTTTTGTCTGTCTCCGATACGAAGAGGTTAGTAACCTTGTGGTTCTGACCATCGAAAGTACCGAGGAACTTGCCAGTAGCACCGATAGGAGTCCAACGGTCGTTGTTGAGGTCGACATCCTTAGTGAGCTTGAATGTCTCGCCCTCGAATGTGCGGCCAGCAGCACGTGTAGTGCTGTTTACCTGGTCTGCCAACCAAGCGAGCTCCGATGCCTCCTCGATAATCCAGTTGCCCTCAGCATCCTTCTTAGGCTCCTTAGCCTTGCCATCCCAAGATGACTGAACATACTCACCAGCGAAGTTATCGTCGATGCGAACCTCGATCTCGGTAGCAGTAGTAAGCACGTTACCGATTACGGTAGTGAGCTTGTTGCGCTCTACAGGAATATCAGTGGTGAAAGCAGTCTCCTTGATAACTACGCCAGCCTCATCCTTAACAACCATGTTGAAGTGGATAGGTGTCTGACCCTCAGGCAATGCGAGGATGTAATCAGTGAAGAGAGTGATGTGTGAGTTACGCTCAGTAACACCGTCGACAGCAGTTGCCTTCATAGCATCGTAACCAGCATTGTAGAAGTGATCGCCCA
>JAZSBD010000028.1:0-3727 GCA_045602255.1 Alistipes sp. | reverse complement strand
ATATCTTCGGATAAGGATGTGGTGCGCATTATGCGGCCTATGCTCGGTGGCTTGCAGCACGAAGAGTGTTGGGCGTTGTACCTTGCATCATCGGGCAAACTTATTGAGCGTATGCGCATTAGCTCGGGTGGTGTGCAGGCTACGGTGGTTGATTACCGTCTTATCCTCAAGCGTGCCATAGAGCTTCTTGCCGTGCAGATAGTCTTGGTGCATAACCACCCCTCGGGAAGTGCCGAGCCAAGCTCACAAGACCGCACCCTCACCGAGCGTGTTGACGAGGCGTGCCGCCTATTCGATATTCGCCTTCTGGACCATATCATCATTGCCCGTGGCGACCACTACTCGTTCCGAGCACATAATCTTGTAAAGTAATATAATAATCTAAAACCATACTACAATGTTCACCTACCTACGAAATCTATTCGTGTTACTTGCTGTTGTGCTGTTTTCAGCATGTGAACTTTTTGAGTTGCCAAACGGAGAAAAAGAGGCATATGTTAGGGTAACTCCCTCGTCAGAGCTAATCTTTCCAAGCAGTGCTTCGAGCTGCTCGATTACTATCGAGAGCAGTGGCGAATGGACTATTACGGGTGCTAACGAGTGGGTTACTGTCTCGCCCGATAGGGGTGACGATGGTACGGAAGTCATTGTCTCTGTTGCTGCTAACGAACTTTCGGAGGAGCGTAGTGCCGAGCTAATGGTGCTGTGCGATGGTGCCGAGGCAACGATTACCATTGTGCAGGAGCAGAAGATGGAGACCGACTATGTTGATATGGCATTTGATGATGCAGGCACTACTATACACTACGATGCAGCGAGTGGAGATATGACTGTTACCTATTCTAATGAAAGCAATGTGCCCGATGTTGTTGAGGGTAGTGCTATAGTGCTTCCTGCTGAATATCAGTTTGATATTCGCGTAGTTGAGAGCGTGTCGACGAGTGGTAATACCATATCGCTCTCTACTTCGCAGGGCAATATGTGTAACCTGTTCCGTAATACCAGTTTCACGCTATCTACCACAGGCGATACTCGCGCCGTGGGTGTCGACGGTCACCCTGTTATTGCTCCTGTAGCCGTTGGTTATCTCGACGAGTCGGGCAAGTATGTTGAGGTATATAACGAGGATAATTCTGCTACACGTATTGACTACTCAATCTCCAAAGAATTGTGGTCTTTCGACTTAGATTATAGTGGCGATACGCTATGGAATGGTGGCGGTGGACGCCTATGGTGGGATAAATGTTCGTTCGATGCAGGTCTTAAAGGTCTCTTTAATTTCTCTTTTGGCGAGAAGTCGGGCGGTGGCATCTTGGGCAAGGTAGGTGATTTGGAGAGTTTCAGCTATACATTGCAAGGAAATGTTGCTGTCGATATGCTTATGCGTTATCGTTACGAGAATAGTGCAACATTTAGTGACGATAGAATATTACAATATAATGTTATACCTACCGGAGTATATACTTTCCTTGTTAATGGCGTTACAGTGCATCTGCTTGTCTACACGCATCTTGGACAATATGTCGAGCTGGGTGTAGAGGGTAGTGTAGAGGTCTCTGGTGGTGTCAATCTTGGTGTGAATGTCGAGGCAGGTATGTCGTGGACCAAGGACGGTGGTTTCGAGACTATTAAGAGTGCTACGCCATATATGAATATCTATCATCCTACAATCAAGGCTGAGGCGTCGGCACATACCAAGCTCTCATACTACCCACAAATTGAGATAGGTTTCTATAAGTTTATCGGTCCGTGGTTCGAGCCTCGCTCATATATCAAGGAGGTCGTCTCGGCAGGCTTCCGTGCTTCGACCGATGGCGAAAACTACGTAGCCTTTAAGGATGAGTATTTTAGTGGCTTGGATATGCGTATGGGTCTAAAGCTCGACTTTGGCTTTTTCGATAAGGAGGTCGCTAAGACCGATGTCTTTAATGTTGTAGACGATACGCTTCTTATAACCTCGCCTGCACTTATTACGCTTGTATCACCATCGAGTGGAATGAAGTTGGAGGATGACGAGAGCGTCGATGTGAAGTTCAAGGTTGAGGCTTACAGCCCTGTTACGGGAAAGTATTGGGCAACAGATAATGCCGCTGTTGTCTTTGATACAGAGAGTGGTGAGCTCTCAGACTATGTTGTGCTGAGCGATGCTTCGGGTATGGTCAAGGTTAACTGGAATCCTACTGCTACGCGCGCTGCTACCAAGAAACATACCCTGCGTGCCACGCTCTATGATATTGATGGTACGGTTATCGACGAGGCTACATTTGTCGTCGAGGCCGAGCCCGAGGGCTGCGACGATGCTAATCACCCTCATGCTGTCGATCTGGGCTTAAGCGTTAAGTGGGCTTTCTGCAATGTAGGAGCGACCAAGCCCGAGGATTATGGCGACTACTTTGCTTGGGGTGAGATAAGCCCAAAGACGAACTTTACTTATGATAATTATCAGCATTGGGAGGATTATGATGGTGATGGAACGTGGGACCATGACGAGTTTATACTCAATACTGATATCAGTGGAACTCAGTGTGATGCGGCACGTGCAAACTGGGGCGGCAGTTGGCGTATGCCCACGAAGTCAGAGTGCGATGAACTCATAGATAATTGTACCTGGACATGGACAACGCTCAATGGCGTCAAAGGCTACGAGTTCAAGAGCAAAAAGAATGGCAACAGTATCTTTCTTCCCGCTGCTGGCTATTGCTGCGACGGTGGTACTCCTTGCAGCCAGGGCTCATTCGGCCAATACTGGAGTTCTACGTATTTTGATGGCTGCTACGCGTACAGCCTCGACTTCCTTGGTTCGTTATTCTACCACACGGGTCCGAACGACCGTTGGCGTGGCCTTAGTGTGCGCCCAGTGGCAGAATAGAAGCGAAGCGCATTCAATTTATTCCTGCGGGCATATAAGAAGCCCGCAGGCGAGAGATGGAGGAAGAATAAGCGAAATTGTCGTTTTTACGGCAATTTCGCTTCTGTATTTGCTAATTTTTGATTATCTTTGTCGGTTGAAATAAACCTATGGTTTAGGGTTGCGAGAATAATAACAAAAACGATATACAACTATGACACAGGAAGAATTGTTCAAGAAACTTATCGCTCACTGCAAGGAGTATGGTTTTATATTCCCCTCGAGCGAGATTTACGACGGTCTTGGCGCCGTATATGATTATGGCCAGAATGGCGTTGAACTCAAGAATAACATCAAGAGCTACTGGTGGGACTCGATGGTTAAGCTCCACGAGAACATCGTAGGTCTTGACGCTGCAATCTTTATGCATCCCCGCGTGTGGGAGGCATCGGGCCACGTAGGTGCCTTCAACGACCCCCTTATCGACAACAAGGACTCGAAGAAGCGCTACCGTGCCGATGTCTTGGTTGAGGATTGGCTTGCCAAGCAGGAGGAGAAGATTGAGAAGGAGGTAGACAAGGCTCGCAAGCGCTTCAAGGAGAACTTCAACGAGGAGCAGTACCTCGCTACATCGCCTCGCGTTCAGGAGATAAAGGCCAAGATGGAGGCTGTTCACACCCGCTTTGCCGAGGCATTGAACGCCAACAACCTTGAGGAGCTCAAGCAGATTATCCTCGACTGCGAGATTGTGTGCCCCATATCGGGTACTCGCAACTGGACAGATGTTCGCCAGTTCAACCTTATGTTCTCGACACAGATGGGCTCAACGGCTGATGGTGCCAATACAGTATACCTCCGCCCCGAGACCGCACAGGGTAT
>JAZSBD010000027.1:0-11525 GCA_045602255.1 Alistipes sp. | reverse complement strand
TCGTGAGTTGTGGTACCGACATAAAATTGGGCTGGATGGGAAATTTCCCATTCAGCCCAATGATTGAAGTGGGGGGGGGTGACTAAAAAGTAAATTAGCGACCCCCACTTTTTGTCATGTGGTTGGAGAAAAAGATGTAGTTTTAGGCATGCGAAGCCCGAAAAAGCGGAGTTTACTAAGCGTAAATGAGCATTTTGAGGGCGAGCATAACGACAAAATACACTTTTTATTCAGCCTCTTATCTCAAGAGATTAATTATGCCCACTTAACAAGCGCAAAGTCCATACGATGCTCCAGCTTGTCGTTTACAGGGAACACACGAAGTGCAACGTCGAACGTACCTGTATGCTCTGGCGCATAATCCAAAGCCAAGGTTACGGTGTTACCCTCCTCAGCGACAACCTCCAAGCGGCGTGTCTCAACAACATTTGCTGCCTGGCCTGCCTCAATCTGAGTAGCAACAACAAGCTCTGCGCCGATATCCTCCTTAGCCAAGCCAGCAAGATCAAGGGTGATCTCAAAGCGATACTTCTTACCCACATACATTGCCTCAGACTCGATCTCGGCACGCTTAACATCGAGAATTACGATGTTGTCCCACGCAGCAGATACCTTACGCTTCCACTGTGCAATCTCACGAGCCATCATATAGTTGTTAGCAAGCATAAGCTTCTTGCGCTGAGCGAGCTTATTGTAGAAGCGCTCCTCGTAGTCGATGAGCATGCGGTTAGTTGTGAAGTTAGATGCGATGTCGGCAACACACTTCTTAACAGAGTTCACCCAGCGGTGTGGCACACCATCCTCAGCACGGTCGTAGTATAGAGGTACGATCTGCTCCTCGATAGTGTTGTATATCATCTCTGCGTCGAGCTCATCCTGGAAACGCTGGTCGGCATAAGTGCGCTCCATAGGCAACATCCAACCTGCGCCCTCCTTGTAGCCCTCAACCCACCAGCCGTCGAGCACTGAGAACTGCATAACACCGTTCATCACGCACTTCTCGCCTGAAGTACCCGATGCCTCCAATGGACGAGTAGGAGTATTGAGCCATACGTCAACACCCTGAACCATGCGGCGTGCAAGCTCCATGTCGTAGTTCTGCAAGAAGACAATCTTACCTACGAACTCAGGCATTGCCGACACCTCTACGATACGCTTGATGAGGTCCTGACCTGGCTTATCGTTAGGGTGAGCCTTACCAGCGAAGATAAACTGTACGGGGCGCTCCTTATTATTTACAAGGGCAGAAAGACGCTCAAGGTTGGTGAAGAGCAAGTAAGCACGCTTATATGTAGCGAAGCGACGTGCAAAACCAATGGTCAACACATCTGGCTTGATGCTATCAACAACCTGTACCATCTGGCGTGGTGACTGTAGGCGCACCTGCGTAGGATCACTGAAGCGCTTACGGATGGTCTTGATAAGGCGCTCCTTGAGGAACATACGCTCTGACCAAAGCTCCTTATCATCAATCTTATGTACGTTCTGCCACTCAGGGATGTTATATGTATGACCCTCAAAGGCATTGCCGAAGTACTTAGCATATAGGCGACGGAGGTTAGATGCCACCCATGTTGGGAAGTGAACACCATTTGTCACATAGCCGATGTGAAGCTCATTCTTGAAGTAGCCAGGCCACATGTTACCAAGAATATCCTTAGACACCTCGCCATGCAACCATGACACGCCGTTCACCTCCTGTGAGAGGTTACATGCAAGTACCGACATCGAGAACTTCTCGTTAGGGTCGCTTGGGTTTGTCTTACCGAGGTTGATGAACTGATCCCATGTGATGCCGAGTACGTCAGGGTAGTGTGACATATACTGACGAATCATCGACTCAGGGAAGGCGTCGTGACCTGCTGGCACTGGAGTATGTGTTGTGAAGAGCGATGATGAGCGGACAACCTCCATAGCCTCAGAGAACGACAAGCGCTTCTTAGCGATGAGGTTACGGATACGCTCCACATTGATAAATGCTGCATGACCCTCATTGCAGTGGTACACCTCCTGCTTGATACCCATCTTCACGAGGGCACGGATACCACCCACGCCGAGCAATATCTCCTGCTTGAGGCGGTTCTCCCAGTCACCACCATAGAGGTAGTATGTTACCTGACGATCCTCCTCAAGGTTTGCCTCGTAGTCAGCATCGAGCAAGTAGAGGTCTGTACGACCTACCTGGCACTTCCAAACGCGTGCAGAGAGCGTACGACCAGGCATAGCCACCTGAGTAGTCACCCAGTTGCCAAATTCATCACGCACAGGCATGATAGGTAGTTTGAAGAAGTTCTGAGCCTCGTAGGTAGCCTCCTGAGCACCCTGAGCAGAAAGACGCTGTGTGAAGTAGCCATAGCGGTACAAAAGACCCACTGCCACCATGCCAACATTTCTATCTGATGCCTCCTTGAGGTAGTCACCAGCCAAGATACCAAGACCACCAGAGTAAATCTTCAATGATGAGTGCAAACCATACTCCATAGAGAAGTACGCCACCTTAGCATGCTCAGGCGCTGGCTTCTCCGCCATATAGTCAGTGAACTCCTTATATACTGCGTCCATGCGCTTGAGGAAATCCTTATCAGAGCAAAGCTCCTCGCAACGTGTTGTTGAGAGTTTATCGAGAAGAGCGATAGGGTTACGGTCAACCTTTACCCACAACTGCTCATCTACCGACTCGAAGAGGTCGCGAGCGCTTGCTGTCCAGCACCACCACAAGTTGCGTGATAGCTCCTCAAGTGGCTTAAGACGCTCTGGAATACCCTTCTCAACCATAAGACGATGCCATGATGGGCGGTTAGATGTGAGCTGCTGACGCACGAAGTTAATCTGCTCGCCACGACCACCACCATCGATAAGTACGCGGTTAGTGCGAGATACCGAGTTGTCGAGAGCCTCCTCGTATGCCAAACGATACTCCTTGAAGAGCTTCTTCCACAAGGCTGTTGATGACATCTCCTGTGCTGAGCGGCGTGCTGCCTCATACTTCTCAGCGCTCATGTCAATATACTTTCTTACTACGTCAGTAATCTGAAGCACCACCTCGCGCTCGTTGTAGTCGTCGCGACGTACGATGTCAACGCCCTCATGCTCTGTGTGCTTAGCCACCCACATACCGAAGCCTGCGAGGGTTGTTGTTACGGTAGGCACGCTGTATGCTACTGACTCAAGTGGAGTGTAGCCCCATGGCTCGTAGTATGATGCAAATATGGTGAGATCGACACCTGCAAGTACATCATAGTATGGCATGTTGAAGATGCCGTCGTTGCCATTGAGATATGTAGGCACGAAGAGCACCTTAACGCGTGACGCTGTTGTTGAGAGGATGCTACCCTCTACAGAGCGACATACCTGATCCCATGCCTCTGCCTCGAGGTTGTGTGTAAGGTAGCGCTTCTGCGCTGGGTCGATAGCAGCGTTATTATCAGCAAGGTGCTGTGCAAGGTCGATGCGCGCGCCAGCTGTTGCCGCAGGAACAGCGATAAGGGCGATAACATCGCGCTCCACGTTGCTTGCTGCCAACTGCTTCATTGACTCCAAGAATACGTCGATACCCTTGTTACGATACTCGTAGCGACCACTTGTAGCCACGATGAGTGGCTCGTTCTCGAAGTTATGACCCCATGTAGCTGCTGCGACGTCGATGATGCGCTTACGCGATGCAGCACGCACCTCAGCAAGACGCTCGGAAGCAGGCACAAAGCCATTCTCAAAGCCGTTAGGGGTGATGCGTGTCACCTCACGACCAAGAAGATACTTACACTCGTTAGCAGTGATGTCGCTAACGGTAAGGAAGGCATCAGCATACGTTGCTGCCGACTTCTCCAATGAGTGCTTCGCCATGACGTTGAACTGACGAGCAAGCTCATCGGCGTTGAACTTATGAAGGTCGTTATAGAGAGGTAGGCGGTTGCCTGCGATGCAACGGCCCATTACGGTTGCATGTGTTGAGAATACGGTAGCCACGTATGGAGCGTTATCGCGCAAATAGAGCGAACCAGCAGCTGCCATCCACTCGTGGAAGTGAGCTACGACCTTAGCAACATGTGTTGCCATGCTCCTTGTGAACTCAGCAATAACAACACCGGCAGCGTGACCGAACAATACAGGCTCAACATAGTCCCACTGACCCGACAAAGAGTCCACGTGGTATGACTCCCACAACTGCTTAAGAATATCATCTTTCTGATTGAAGAACGACTTGAAGTCGATAAGGATTGCGATAGGGTTGCCATCAATCATCCAGCGACCGATACGTACACGAACACCCTTAGCATAGAGTGCCTCGCGAAGAGCCGCAAATAGTGAGGCATCCTCCATAAACTCTGGTTTTGCAGCATCCTGTGCAAAGTCAGGACCAATAGTGATATACTTATCACCCAACATCTGCATCACAGTAGGTGCCTTCGATGCGATGACAGTGTGAATGCCACCCACCTTGTTGCACACCTCCCAGCTCACCTCAAATAGGTAATCGGGAGTCAAATTAACATTACTCATATCCGCTATTTTATTACAAAATTATTTCGCTATTAGTGCCGTCTAATGACGACAACAACGCTGTTCATGACATCAACTACCACAAACAGAGAATAGTTAGTCAGTGTGCAAAGGTAATACAAATATTTAATAAGGCGAAATCATTTTAATTTTTTTTAATATATAGAGGCTACATAGTTACCGAACGGTAGTTTTTGAGGGGTGAACGGAGAAATTGAGGGGGCGATTTGAGCTTTATGCCGAGAGGAAAACAATTAGACATTGTGTTAAAAGTGAACACATAAAAGTGTTATAATTTGGTTTTTTTGAATCAATTTTCTAACTTTGCCGCCGCAATGCAGAAAAGAGCACGACATATATTCGCAGCCCTACACCTCTTAGTCATAATCTTTTGGCTGGGTGGTACTACCCTATTTGTACATAGCCATGATATTGACGGCAAGGGCATCGTGCACTCCCACCCCTATGCTGGTGACGCCGACGACCACAGTCATACCCCAGGTGACTGCCAGCAGATACAGCGATTAGCAAATCTCGACTTTGTAGTATGCGATAGCTATGTCAACGATATTCACCTTTATACCAAGCACATAGATGAGGCGATAGCCATCGTTGAGCATACCTACTCTGCCGACATACTCTTCACTTCGTTACGTGCGCCACCGGTAGTGGCATAACACCCCCATTTCAAACTAATGCCCATGCGCTAATAGAGGTTATTCATCGTAATATCCCCAAATATCCGCGTGTGCTCTTTACTACCATATACAAACACGTAACACATAAACAATGAAGAGATTAACAATCACAATAGCACTTATCTTCACACTCTCTATCGCCTCGGCAACAACATATAATAATGGCGTGCACACGCGCGAGGTGGAGACCGAAGTAAATGATAACAAACCACGCGAGAAGGCAACAGATGCCAACATCTTTGGTCATATTATAGACGCCTCAACAGGCGAACATATACCCTTTGCCACCGTTGCCATCATGAACTCTACAATTGGCTGCGCAGCAGATGCTACGGGTCACTACAACATAAACAATATCCCTGAGGGCGTGCATATCGTCGTAGTGTCTGCCGTTGGCTACAACACCATATATCACAACTACACAGCAAAGAAGGGCATATCCACTGAGCTAAACTTCACACTTACCGAGTCTTCGACGATAGTTGACGAGGTGGTGGTGTCAGCAACGCGCAACCAGACAAACCGCCGCGAGACAGCCACCGTGGTAAACGTCGCCTCAACAAAGCTCTTCGAGGGCACGGCATCTGCCAACCTCTCGGAGGCGATGAACTTCCAGTCGGGACTACGTGTGGAGAACACCTGCGGCAACTGCGGCGCACCACAGCTACGCATCAACGGCCTCGAGGGTCAGTACTCGCAGATATTGCTCGACAGCCGCCCTATATTCTCTTCGCTTGCAGGCGTCTATGGTCTTGACCTTATGCCTGTTGCGATGGTTGAGCGTGTGGAGGTCATCCGCGGTGGTGGCTCGGCACTCTATGGCTCAAGTGCCATCGGCGGCGTGGTAAACATCATCACCAAGGACCCACTACGCAACACCCTCTCGCTATCGAATACAACTAACTTTATGGAGGACGGCACGCCCGACATCAACACCTCACTTGGCGGTGCCTTCGTATCGGATGACTACAAAATGGGCGCCTATGTCTTTGGTCAGGTGAAGGATCGCGGTGCCTACGACCGCAACGACGATGGCTTCTCGGATATCACCAAGCTCAAGTCGCGAACATTGGGCTTCCGCGCCTACTATAAGACATCAGCGAAGTCACGCCTTACAGCTGAGTATCACCATATTCACGACTTCCGACGTGGTGGCGACAACCTTAAGGAGGCACCACACATGGCGAATATTTGCGAGCAGATAGACCACAGCATCAATGGCGGTGGTTTGCAGTTCGACCTCTTCCCTAATATGCGTCACCACCTCAACATCTATGCTTCGGCACAGGGCATCAGCCGCTCGACATACTTCGGCACAGATATGAACCCAAATGCCTATGGCTCAACAACAGACTTCACGCTTGTGGGTGGTGCGCAATATACGTTCAATTATAAGGCAGGTCTGCCCTCAGCGCTCACCGTAGGCGCTGAGTACAACTATAACAAGCTCAACGATATATACTTGGCAACAGACCGCCACTTCAATCAGCACACCTCGGTAATTGGTATCTTCGCTCAGAACGAGTGGAAGAGCGAGAAGGTGAATATCATCGTTGGCTTCCGCCTCGACAAGCACAATATGATGGATCGCCCCACCTTTGCGCCACGTGCCAATGTGCGTTATAGCCCTATCGAAAACCTCGGCTTGCGCCTAAGCTACTCAAGTGGCTACCGCGCACCACAGGCATATAACGAGGATTTACATATCGATGCGCTCAACAACGCGGTCTCTATTATTGAGATAAACCCCAATCTTCGACCTGAGTACTCACACTCGTTTAGCGCCTCGGCAGACTACTACCATAGCTTTGGTCGCGTGCAAACCAACCTCCTTGTAGAGGGTTTCTACACTATCCTTGATGATGTATTTGCCCTTAAGCAGGACTTCACATCCATTGGCGAGGATGGCAATGTATATCTACACAAGACACGCTATAACGCTGAGGGCGCACATGTTGGCGGTATCACCGCAGAGTTCAAGATCGGCATACCAAGTATCTTCGACGTGCAGCTCGGCTACACCTTCCAGAAGAGCCGCTACGTAAAGCCTGAGCAGTGGTCAGACGATGTTGTTGCACAGCGCGAGATGTTCCGCTCACCCGACCACTATGGCTATCTAAGTTCTAACTTCTTCATTACCAAGCAGCTTAACGCCTCGCTCTTCGGCACCTTCACAGGTCCTATGCTCGTGCAGCACGCCGCACACACTACACCTGAAGGCATTGAGATTGGCGACTCGGAGCATTTGACAAAGTCGTTCTGGGACTTCGGCGTAAAGGTGTCATACACCTTCAACCTATCCGACATCATCAACTTGGAGGTTAATGCCGGCGTAAAGAATATCTTCGATGAGTATCAGCCTGATATTGATTTGGGAGCAGGTCGCGACTCGACATATATCTATGGCCCAGCGCTACCACGCACCTATTTCGTGGGCGTGAAGCTATATCTATAAGGAGCATAAAACAACAATATGAGGAAGCAAGCAATAATCATTGGTGCGACATCGGGCATTGGGCAGGCTGTCGCCATGCGCCTCTTGGACGAGGGGTGGAGAGTCGCCATTGCAGGACGCCGCGCAGAGCGTCTCGAGGCGCTGCAGCAGCGCTATGGCGCTGATAGAGTGGCATTCCGCACGATGGACGTCACTCAGGAGTCCGCCGCGGAGGTCCTCGACGCATTGCTTGCCGAGGTGTCGACACCCGATGTATTGCTCTACGCCGCGGGCATAGGTCGCCAAAATCCCGACCTTGAGGAGGAGATGGAGCTACGCACCGTGAAGACCAACTGCGAGGGCATGGTGCGCATCGTCGACCACTTCATAAACTATGTGAAGCGCACGCCACACTACACCGCAAAGAGGCGAGCGCATATCGCCGTAATCACCTCGGTGGCAGGCACCAAGGGCATGGGACAAGCACCCGCCTACTCGGCGACGAAGAGCATGCAGAGCGCCTATCTCGTTGCTCTCGCGCAGCTCAGCCGCATGGAACGCCTGCCCATCACCGTGAGCGACATACGCCCCGGCTTTGTGGCTACGGAGATTCTCAACCCCGAGAAGCATTACCCTATGCTGATGAGCGCCGAGACCGCAGCGCGATATATCGTACGCTCGTTCAGGCGCCGCAGCCGCATTGTCATCTTTGACTGGCGCTACAAGCTTCTTGTCGGCTTCTGGCGACTCATCCCCCGCTGCATCTGGGAGCGCATGACGATGGTCAAGAACTGATAAATAGCACCTTATTAACACAAAATAGGGCTGTCGAATTCCGACAGCCCTATACTATTTGGTTGCTTCTATTACTTCTTGAAGTAGCGGTTATAGAGACCCTCAAAGCCCTTGCCGTGGCGAGCCTCATCCTTAGCCATCTCGTGAACAGTGTCGTGGATAGCGTCGAAGTTATTCTGCTTTGCAAGAGCTGCAATACGCATCTTATCTGCACAAGCACCGCTCTCAGCATTCATACCCTTCTCGAGGTTGGTCTTTGTATCCCATACACAGTCGCCCAACAACTCAGCGAACTTAGAAGCGTGCTCTGCCTCCTCGAACGCGTAGCGCTTGAAGGCCTCAGCAATCTCAGGATAACCCTCGCGGTCTGCCTGACGGCTCATTGCGAGGTACATACCTACCTCGGTGCACTCGCCCATGAAGTGGTTGTTCAAGCCCTCAAGAATCTCTGGGTGGTCAACCTTACCGTCGCCAATCTTGTGCTCTGTGACGAACTCAAGGGCTGCACCCTCCTCCTGCATCTCGTTGAACTTATCCTTGCCTACCTTGCACAATGGGCACTGCTCTGGAGCCCCGTTACCCTCATGAATATATCCACATACTGAACAGATGAATTTCTTTGCCATAATCGTAATAGTTTTATTGGGTTTAAATTATTAGGTATCTTTTTAGTCTTCTCTTCTGTGGTTATGTTTGTGTTTGACGGACTACTTCTCCTCCTCCACCTCCTCAAACATCTCAGGACCTACCTTGCACAATGGACACTCCTGTGGAGGCTCGTCGCCCTCATGAATATAGTCACAAACGATACATCTGAATTTCTTTGCCATAATCGTAAAAGTTTTATTGAGTTTTAGTTATTAGGTTCTGTGTTATATGCCTATGTTCGACCGACTACTTCTCCTCTACCTCCTCGAAATACTCCGAACCGAGCTTGCATAGTGGACAAATCTCTGGAGCAGTGTCGCCCTCATGAACATAATCGCATACAGTACATATAAATTTCTTTGCCATAATTTTATCGTTTTTAGTAATATTCCTTTATATCTGTTTTTATTCGTTTTTTCTCTGTTTCTGGTGCAAATATAAGGGCATTTTTTCAATCTGCAATAGATTTTCCTTAACGATTTCTTATGGTGTTATAAGGAGTATTTATACATACTGATTATCAAGCTATTTCTTCTTTGCTCCGATAGCGAGTATTACGCCGAGTGCCACGCCCAAAAGTGCTGCAAACAATACGCGCATCTCCGAGGGTAGCATAAAGGTGATTGTGTGTGCAGGATACCAGAAGAGTGGAATGGTCTTCTTAAATATGAAGTTCCACTGGCGGTCCCAGTTAAGCTCAACAATATGACGGCGCATAGGGATAGGTGTCACGAGAGCCTTTAGCGAGCCACCATGCTCGGCGATATGTGCATCTGTAATCTTATGGAATGTCATGAAGACAGGTGCGAAGAAGGTATTCATCATCACCGAGATAGAGAGTGCCACGACAAACTTACCGCCAGAGATACCCTCTCTCATAAAGTCTGCCACGAGGTTCTCGCCACCCATAGAGGCTATAAACGCAGGGATGCCAGCGGCAAACACCGACATCGCCATAGATATTGCCATACCGAGTACTCCCCACACTACCATGCGAGGCAGCACGCCAAACGAAGGTGTTGTATAGTTGCCAGTAGCTATTCTGCAGCCGAGCATCTCGCCCAGTGTTGCAAGGATACCAAACTTAAGGAATGCCATCACCATAGGATGGTCACCATTAAAATCTGTGTACCAATTATAGAGTCCATCACTAAAGACGAATGGCATGAAGATAGCGAGCATGAGTGCTGCAAAAATTAGATCGGAACGCTTCATTTCTTATGTTGGTTGATTAGTTATTACCCATACAAAGATATGTAAAAATATTGAAATAATAGCTTTTTACATATATAATTATTACAGATATAGTTATATGTGTATTTTGCATATTAATACTTTTTACTACCTTTGCGGCGGCATACGCGCTCTATCGCTGCCACGTTTGTGTGGGGGAGGAAAGTCCGAGCAACATAGAGCACCGCGCAAGTTAACGGCTTGATACTCGTGAGGGTATAGTAGCGTAGAAGAAAATAACCGCCCGCAAGGGTAAGGGTGAGAAGGCGGGGTAAGAGCCCACCGCGAGGGTAGCAATACTCCTCGGCAGTACGTCTCGTGGGTTGCAAGACCATGTATACCGACAATTAAGGGTTGCTCGTCCGATGTCGGGGGGTAGGTTGCTGGAGGCGGCAAGTGATTGTCGTCCAAGATAAATGATAGGGGCGTCGCGCAAGCGATGAACAGAACTCGGCTTATAGCGTATGCCAGACTATGATGGGCTGCTGCACGATGGTTGCGGCAGCCCTACTTTTATATGATGGAGTGTCGCCAAAGGCGCATCAATTTGTTTAAGATATATATGAATAGTAGCGCAAATATGGGATTTAGGGGGGCATATCAAAGCATTACTTCGACATATAACCCTTGTGATAGCGACAACGCAACCAAGTTCCCCTTATCAAAGGGGGATTTAGAGGGATTGTATATATAAAAGGTGGTGATTCACCACCACTATATTAAAAGCAACAAAGGCTTCCCGAAGGAAGCCTTTGTGATTATATGAAGTAATCTAAAATTACTTCATATAGCTTTTAATATAGTGGTGGTGGCTACCATAGCGGTTGAATGCTGCCTCGTCCAATGCCTCCTGTGCTGATGGGTGAGCAACAGAGATAATCAAACGTGCACGCTCCTGAAGGCTCTTGCCATAGAGGTCAACAGCGCCATTCTCGGTTACAAACCAGTGGATGTGGTTACGTGTGGTAACAACACCTGCGCCCTCGGTCAATACGTCTGAAATCTTTGATACTCCCTTATTGGTGATAGATGGCATAGCAATGATAGCCTTACCACCCTTAGAGAGTGAAGCACCATAGATGAAGTCGATCTGACCACCTACGCCTGAGTAGAACTTACGACCAAGTGAGTCTGCACATACCTGACCTGTAAGATCGACCTGAAGTGCTGAGTTGATAGCTGTTACGCGGTCGTTCTTAGAGATTACATAAGGGTCG
>JAZSBD010000026.1:0-107147 GCA_045602255.1 Alistipes sp. | reverse complement strand
AGTTCAGGCAGTAGAGGGGCACGTTCTTAGCTGGCTGGCGGCTCGATACCAAGTCGAGGACCTTATAGCTATAGTTCACCCTATCGCGGCGTACAGATATTCTATCGCCGACCTTAACCTCGCGCGACGGCTTGGCGTAGGCGTCGTTTACCAAGACGCGGTTCTGGCGTATGGCGTCGGCAGCATCGCTGCGCGTCTTAAACACGCGCACTGCCCATAGGTATTTATCTAATCTAACGTCACTCATTATTCATCTTTTGCTTCTCCCTTTTCACTCTCCTTATTGCTCTTGCGGCTAACGCTGAGTATCATGCCGAAGGCTATGGTGGTGAAGAGTAGTGATGAGCCACCACGCGATATTAGTGGCAGGGTCTGTCCTGTTTCGGGGATGATGTTCACCTGCACGAGGATATGTAGCAGTGCCTGGCTCGTTATCAGCAGTCCCAAGCCTAAGGTCATAAGAGCTGGAAAGACCGTCGTGCAGCGTCTGAAAATCTCTATCGAGCGGAAGAATATCCACAGGTAGAGGAACATCAATATCAGGGCTATTATCAGACCATACTCCGAGATAAAGAAGGCATAGGCATAGTCGCTCTCGGGGTGTATGACCACCGCGCGTGCCGTACTCTGTCCGGCGCCCTCGCCTAAGAGACCTCCATCGTGTATGGCTATCATGGCGCGCTGTGTGTCCGAGAGCTCGTGCATCGACTCCACAGTGCCGGGCCCTGTCCACTCCTCAAGCCATACCGAGAAGCGACCACCGGCGGTGTCGCCACGACCTACGCCGAGTGCCGAGAGCAGTGTGAGACCTATGACGCCAACGGCTATCATCGCCACCACGAACTTCGAGAGCTCCTTGATGCTCACACGAGCGATGAAGAGCATGATGACCGAGGCCATGAAGATAAGCACCGCTGAGGATGTGTGTGCAGGCATGATGACGGCGCACGACAGGATTATAGGTCCGAGTATAGGACGTGTGTACTCCTTGAGTATGCGTAGCTGCTTGCTGTCGCGCAGACGCCACGATGTGGGCATTATGGTTGCCGTATTGATATTCCCCTTAAAGCCATCTATGCGCTTGGCGAGCATCAGGATGGTCATTATCTTGAGTCCCTCCGAGGGCTGAAACTGGAATGGACCTAAGGCTATCCATCGTGCTGCGCCATTGGTCGTGGCACCCACGAAGTAGGTGGCGACCGTGAGACCTACGAAGAGGTAGTAGAGCAGTGGTGTGAGGTGCATAAAGTGTTTATAGTCAATCTTATGCACTACGAAGAGTAGGGGTATTGCTAACACCACAAGCATTATCTGCTGGCGTAGTGAGTCGGCGGTGGTGACAGACGTCGATATGTCGTATGCCATCTTTGCCGTAGAGGAGTATACCACAAGGATGGAGACGACGACAAGTACCATGAATATTATCCATAGCATACGGTCGCCCTCGATCACTCGCTTGCGCTGATTTAGTAGCTGCTCGGCACCATCTACAGCCTCCCTATCTTCAACCCTCTTAGCCATTGTTATCTCTACTTGTTTAGCACATTATCGTTGACCCACGCCTTGAACATGCGACCACGCTCCTCGTAGTTGCGGAAGAGGTCGAAGCTGGCGCAGGCGGGGGATAGAAGCACCGTATCGCCACTTGTCGCCACCTCCTTGGCGGCGCGCATGGCATCCTCAAAGGTGTTGCAGTTGCGGATTATGGGCACTATGCCGTCGAACTCGCGCATGAGCTTTGTGTTATCTACGCCCATGCATACGAGAGCCTTCACCTTGCGGCGTGCGAACTCCTTGAGTGGGGTGTAGTCGTTGCCCTTGTCTGTGCCACCCGCAATCCATACCGTAGGGCGCTTCATGCTCTCAAGGGCATACCACACAGAGTCCACGTTCGTAGCCTTGGAGTCGTTGACCCACTCTACGTCGTTGTGCTTGCCGGCGGGCTCTAAGCGGTGCTCCACGGGCGAGAAGGCGTATATCGAGCGCTTGATGTTCTTAGGCTCGATGCCTGCGGCGAGGGTGGCGAGGGCTGCTGCCATGGCGTTGTAGATGTTGTGCATACCCTCAATCTGCATCTTGCGTGTGTCTATGGTCACCGACCTCTTGCCCACGGTGGCGGTGAAGGTGTGACCCTCCAATATGGCGTCGCCATCGCCACTCGCTATGGCGGTGTTTATGGCGAAGGGTAGCTGTCGCGCGCGTAGCGACGAGTCCATCTCGGCGAGCATGAGCTGTGTCTGCTCGTCGTCGGCAGAGTAGATGAAGCAGTCTGCCGCGGTTTGGTTCTGCGTGATGCGCATCTTCGAGCGCGCGTAGTTCTCCAGTTTGTATTCGTAGCGGTCGAGGTGGTCGGGGGTGATGTTCATCAGCACGCCGATGTCGGCTCTGAACTTATAGCAGCCGTCGAGCTGGAAGGAGCTGAGCTCCAGAACATGCCAGAAATATTTGTCGGTGGCTATCGAGTAGGCGAAGCTCTCGCCGATGTTGCCGCCTAACGACACCTTGCGCCCTGCGTCTGCCATGATTTTGTAGATGAGCGATGTTGTTGTTGTCTTGCCGTTTGAGCCGGTGATGCAGATAGTCTTTGCCACACCCTTGTAGCGTGCCGCGAACTCTATCTCCGAGATTACGGGTATGCCCCTCTCGCGTATCTTCGCCACTATGGGCGCCGTGTCGGGAATGCCTGGCGACTTGATAACCTCGTTAGCATCGAGGATGCGCTCCTCGGTGTGCTGCCCCTCCTCATACTCGACATGCCACTCGTCGAGGCGCTCGCGGAACTTAGGCGCAATCTTGCCCATATCCGAGAGAAATACATCAAAACCCTTTTTCTTTGCGAGAATCGCCGAGCCATAGCCCGAGATACCACCACCTAAAACTGCTATTTTTCGTTTCATACACTCTATTTGCAATAATTGCACAAAGATAGCAAAAAAACGCTAATTGTCGCTGGGTGGTTAGTAATTTTATTACTAAGGGCGACTGATAGGTGTGAAATAAGATGAGGTAAGGTGGGTTAATTGGGGTGTAACTTTTGTGGTATAACCCCATTTTAACTCACCTTACCTCATTAAGGTTTGTCCTAACTGCGGAAACTTTTCAGACCCCTGTTAGGCGGCGTACTGCCTCGCGACCCTCGTTGCCAAGCGATAGCGAGAAGTCGTTGACAAAGAGTGCGATATGGCTATCAATGACGCTGTCGTCCAACTCCTGGGCATGGCTCTTTATGAAGTCGCGCGATATTATCGGGTGCGCAAAGGCATAGGCAATGCTCTCCCTGAGTAGCAACTCGAATTTTGTGCGAATATTCTCCTCAATGTCGCGTGCTGCAACAATGGCGCCGAGGGGTAGCGGTAGCTCCTCTCTACGCTCCCACTCCAAGCCCAGATCAGCGACAAGCTCAAGCTCCTCTCTCTGGTAGACGAAGCGTCCCTCGTGGATGAGCACGCCAGCGTCGAAATCGCCCCTCTTCACCGCCTTGGCGATGTCGGAGAAGAGCATCGGTGTGCGCTGCTTAATATCGGGGAACAGTCTCTTAATTAGTGCGTTAGCTGTTGTGTGTTCGCCCGGTACGGCGATATGACGGATGGGGTGTGTCTCGCCCTTGCGGCGCACTAAAAGTGGTCCGTTGCCACGTCCTAAGGCTGCACCACTATCGAGCATCGTATAGCTATCCTTGATAGCTGGCAAGAGCGCTGTGCTGCACTTCGTAATGTCGGCGCGACGATCCATGGCGTGGCTATTGAGCACCTCGATATCGTGGTACTCAACCTCGATGTCGAAGCCCCTAAGATCGATGCGGCGGTTGATGATGGCGTCGAACATAAAGGTGTCGTTGGGGCATGGTGATATGCTTAGTCGTAGCTTCATGCTGGGTCTGTTTAGTCGATGAAAAGGCGCTTTAGTGCGTGTGCTAAGTTGTTGGTAGCGAGTGGTATATCCCACCTATCGAAGGTATCTCCCACGCGGTTGGATATGGCGCGTATCTCGATGCAACTAAGTCTCATGCTCTCAGCCATGGCAAGGAGCGTTGCTCCCTCCATATTCTCGATGTGGGCATCGCCGCACGTCGCGCTACAGCTGCATACCGTATTGGAGATAACGCCACGCAGCGTTGTGTGTGCCTCGTTGCGATACTCCCGCTGGAAGCGCTCGGGAAGCTCTGCCACGCGCTCGCTGACAACCTCCACAACCTCACCTATGGCAACACGTCCCTCGTATGCTCCAGCGATGCCCGCAAGGATAGTGGTGCATCCGTCGAGAGTGAGTCGCGACAGGGTGGCTGCAGTGGCCGCCATGCCCACGCCCGAGATAACGACCTCGGCATTGGGACATAGTGCACGAAAGGGCGCAGCCTCTAACTCCGTGGGAAAGAGAAAGATATATCTCATAAATAGGTGTTTAAGCGAGATTAGGGAATTTAGTGAACTTAGAGAATGCTCCCTAAACCCCTTAAACTCCCTAAACTCGCTATTTTATACTTGTCGTTATACAATGCCCTCCACGGTGCCATCCTCCGCAAGGTGGATGTTACCTGCCTGTGGGGTCTTGCTAAGACCTGGCATACGTATGATGGCGCCGGCCAAGGGTACGATGAAGCCACTACCAGCGTTGAGCTCGATATCCTTGATGTTAATCTCGAAGCCCTCAACCGAGCCGTAGCGCTTAGCGTCGGCGCTGAACGAGAACTGCGTCTTAGCGATACATACTGGTAGGTTGCCCATGTTCCACTTCTCCAAGAGCTCAATCTGCTTCTTTGCCTTAGGACCAAAGACCACAGAGCCAGCACCATAGATATTCTTCGCCACCTTGGTAATCTTATCCTTGATAGAGTCCTCAAGGTCGTAGGCATAGTTTATAGGCTTCGATGGCTCGTTCTCGATAAGCTCTACGGCGGCGCGTGCAAGGTCGGCAGCACCAGCACCACCCTCAGCATAGGCATTGTTGATGACGCAGCGCACGCCAAGCTGCTCGCAGTGCTCCATGACCATGGCAATCTCCTCGTCGGTGTCGCTCGCAAAGCGGTTGAAGCATACGAGTACTGTCTGACCAAACTTCTTCAAATTTGCCACATGTCTGTCGAGGTTCGCAAAGCCCCTCTGCAAGCCCTCTGCGTTAGGCAACTTGATCTCTGTCTCGGGCACACCACCATGCATCTTAAGGGCAAGTGTCGATGCTACCAATACCGTAAGGTCTGGCTTGAGGTCTGCCTGGCGGCACTTGATGTCGAGGAACTTCTCAGCACCAAGGTCGGCACCGAAACCAGCCTCAGTAACGGTATACTCGGCGTGTGTCATCGCCATCTTTGTGGCAATCACAGAGTTACAGCCGTGGGCGATATTCGCAAATGGACCACCGTGGATAATCACAGGGTTGTGCTCCGTAGTCTGCACGAGGTTAGGGTTGATAGCATCCTTCAACAATGCCACCACAGCGCCTGTCACGCCAAGGTCGTTAACGGTGAATGGGGTGTCGTCGTAGCGCACGCCAAGCACGATGCGACCGATACGAGCATAGAGGTCGTCGACGTTGCGAGCAAGGCACAAGATAGCCATAATCTCCGACGCAGGAGTGATGTCGAAGCCGGTCTCTGTAGGTATGCCATTTGCCGAGCCACCAAGACCCGATACGATGTTACGCAACGAGCGATCGTTCATGTCGAGCACGCGGCGCCACATAACCTTCTTCAAACCAACCTGCTGTGAGCGGTTGTGGTAGAGGTAGTTATCCAAGAGCGCAGCGATGAGGTTGTTAGCCGAGGTGATGGCGTGGAAGTCGCCTGTGAAGTGGAGGTTGATATCCTCCGATGGTAACACCTGGGCATAGCCACCTCCCGTAGCACCACCCTTCATGCCGAAGCATGGACCGAGCGATGGCTCACGGAGGGCGATGATAGCTCTCTTGCCGATGTGGTTAAGACCCATGCCAAGACCGATGCTTACAGTGGTCTTACCAACACCCGCCTTTGTTGCGGTGATGGCAGTGACCAAGATAAGGTGGTTCTTCTGCACCTGCTTCTCGTCGATTAACTTGTATGGCACCTTGGCAATGTACTTGCCATAGTTAAACACCTCGTCCTCAGGGAAACCCGCCTGAACGGCAATCTCGCGGATGTTCTTTAACTTCGTCTCGCGAGCAATCTCAATATCTGTCTTCATTAGCAATTCTCTTTATTTGTTTTGTTATGCCGCAAAGATATATAAAAATGTGTTATTCGTTCTCATTTCCCTATAATATCTTCTTATGGGCGTATAGTCAAAACACATAGCGGTGTGGGTTACTCCTTGCCAACGACAGCCTCCAACTCCTCGATGGTGAGTGGAAGGAGCTTGTCGCCGATGAAGCGGCTACCTGTCTCTGTAACAAGAACATCGTCCTCGATACGGATACCACCGAAGTCGCGATAGGTGTTCAGAAGGTCGTAGTCAACGATACCCTTGAACTTACCCTCGCCATAGAACTTGTCGATGAGTGCTGGGATGAAGTAGATACCTGGCTCGTCAGACATCACCGTGCCAGCCTCCACACGCCATGTCGCGCGGTGAACACATGTTGCCGACTTAGCAGCGCGCTCCGCAACCGTCGTGAAGTCGAACGAACGCTCGCCGATATTCTCCAAGTCGTGAACATCCATACCCATGCCGTGACCCAAGCCGTGAGGCATGAACATATAGAGAGCTCCAGCCTCGACAGCCTCCTCAGGGGTGCTCTTGATAAGACCTACGCCCTTCAAGCCCTCGGCGAGGGATAGGTATGCTGCGCGGTGGATGTCGGTGTACATGGTGCCTGGCTTAATCATATCCTTCACCTGGCTGTGCGCGTTGAGTACTATATTATATATGTCGCGCTGACGCTCCGAGAACTTGCCGCTAACAGGATATGTACGCGTGTGGTCTGAGCAGTAGCCCTCCACAGACTCGCCACCACCGTCAACCAACAACAGACGCCCTGCCTCCAACACACCGTCGTGGTTGTGGTTGTGCAAAATCTCGCCATGCTGCGTCACGATTGTTGGGAACGACACGCCTTGACCGTATGACTTAGCCACGCCCTCTACGCGACCCGCAATCTCGCGCTCGACAACACCTGGACGACACATGCGCATCGCTGTCATGTGCATCTGATAACCAATCTTGAACGCCTTCTCCAACGCCTCAATCTCCTCTGCCGACTTCTTTTCGCGCATCTCAGCCACAGCAAACATCAAGTCGAGAGATTTACGCTCATGAAGCATGCCAAGACGTATGCCGAGCCAGTCGGCAACCTCAATCTTAAGCTCTGCGCGGTATGGTGGTAGGTAGTGCACAGGGCGGTTCTGCTCGATAGCCTTGCGCAAGATGTCGTATATAGCCTTGCGTGGATAGCTCTTCTCGACACCCACCTCCGCTGCCTGGTCGGCAATGGTAGGCATAGGACCTGTCCAGATGATGTCCTCCACGGTGAAGTCGTCACCAAAGAGCATCGCCTCGCCCGACTCCGCGTCGATAAGACCTATGAGCGCTGGCACATCAAGACCGAAGAAGTAGCGGAATGTAGAGTCCTGACGATAGTAGTATGTGTTGTTTGGATAGTTGTTAGGCACCTCAGGGTTTGCTGGAAGAAGTATCAAGCCCTTGCCTACGCGTCGGCACAACTCGGCACGACGACCGATATAAGTCTCTTTTGTAAACATAGTTATTTAGTTTTAGTTGTTATTCCTATTGTGTCTGTTGGGGGTGGGTTACTATGGGTTTCTATGGGTTAGAGAATTTAGAGAATTTAGTGATTTCCTTAATCTCCTTAAACTCCCTAATCTCCCTAATCCACCATATTACCTCTCTCTCTGCTCTTCCCCCTCTATATTGCTCCCTCTATCTTGCCACCTCTTTGTAAACCTTATCGCCACGGCGCACCTCGCTTACGGCCTTCAGCGACATGTAGTCGCCCTGCTTGGCACTCTTCACAGGTGCCTCCTTGACCATGATGCCGTCAGCCCTCTGCTCCACAACACCCGTCTTCTCACCCATGATGAGGAGTGCCTCGCCCTCCTCCACTTCGCACGCCTCGACCAACACCTCGGCAACGCCGATACGCTTGAAGTAGTTTGTCACCTTGCCCATATAGACCTTCTTGAGTGTCGCCGACGAGCCGTAGTGCTGGCTATGCTCGACCATCGTCTTGGCGGCATAGTAGCCACCCCAGAAGTCGCGGTTAAATACCGTGCGTAGCTTCTCCTTGATTGGTGCCACCGTCGCAGCGTTATACTCGCCACGCTCTAAGAGTAGTAGTGCCTCGTTGTAGCTCTCCACCACGCGCTTCACATACTCGCCACCGCGCGCACGACCCTCAATCTTAAGCACGCGCACTCCCGCCTCGATGAATGTGTCGAGGAAGTCCACGGTGCATAGGTCCTTGGGCGATAGCACATACTGACCGTCGATGTCGAGCTGCTGCCCTGAGTCCTTGTCGGTGATGGTATATTTGCGACGGCATATCTGACGGCAGGCGCCACGATTTGCCGAGTGGTGCGACTCATGCTCCGAGAGGTAGCACTTTCCCGACATGGACATGCACATTGCTCCATGTGCGAACATCTCGATTTTGACAAGCTCCCCGGCAGGACCACAGATGTTCTGCTCGCGTATCTGCTGCGAGATGTATGCTATCTGCTCGAGCGACAACTCGCGTGCCAATACCACAACATCTGCCCATGCGGAGAAGAACTTCACGGCGGTGATGTTCGATATGTTGCTCTGCGTAGATATGTGCACCTCCATGCCCACCTCGCGGGCGTAGAGTATTGCGGCAAGGTCTGTGGCGATGATGGCGTCAATGCCCTCAGCCTTAGCCCTATCAATGATACTGCGCATAACCTCCATCTCGGTGTCGTAGATGACGATGTTCACCGTGAGGTAGGTCTTCACTCCGGCGGCGTGTGCCGTGCGTACAATCTCCGCAAGGTCGTCAAGGGTGAAGTTTACCGACGAGGCGGCACGCATATTGAGCTGCTCGACACCGAAATATACCGAGTCGGCGCCGGCAGCAATGGCGGCATTGAGGGCCTCGTATGAGCCCACAGGCGCCATGATCTCTATATCTTTTCTTCTGATCATACTTACTTCTTTCTACCCATTAGGTTACGCGCAAAGTCGCGCAAGTGTTGTGTGAGTTCGCCAGCGATAGACAACGAGTCGAGGATGCCCAAAGCTCGCTCGAAGCGTAGCTCTATCTGCTGCTCTGTGAGGCGCTTAACCTCGAGCTTGTCGTATAGCGCCTTGACGATGGCAATCTTCTCGCTATCGCCGATGTCGCTACGTCGATGTGTCGTGCGTAGCACCTCGCGCTCCTCATCCGAGGCGCGATTCATCGCCTGCACCATGAGGTATGTCTGCTTGCCCTCGAGAATGTCGCCACCAATCTTCTTGCCCAATGCCTCGTCGCCATAGCTGTCGAGCATATCGTCCTGAAGCTGGAAGGCGAGACCAAGCTCTGTGGCAAAGCGGTATATCCTCTTTACATCCTCATCCGACGCCCCTGCAAGTGTAGCGCCTATGGTTGCCGAGCCTGAGAGGAGTGCCGATGTCTTGAGCTCAATCATGCGTATATACTCCTCGACGGTGATCTCGGTCTTACCCTCGAAGTCCATGTCGTACTGCTGTCCCTCGCACACCTCCAATGCCATGGTGTTGAAGAGCGGCATCACACGACTAAGCTCCTCGGCATCGAGCTGAGCCAAATATTTATATGCTGTGATGAGCATGGCGTCGCCTGAGAGAATGGCTACATTACCTCCCCACTTAGCATATACCGAAGGCTTGCCACGACGCATATCGGCGTTGTCCATGATGTCATCATGAAGGAGCGTGAAGTTGTGGAAGACCTCCACTGCCATAGCCGCAGGCATCGCCCTCTCGGCGCTGCTGCCAAAGGCCTCGGCGGTGAGCAGTAGTAGGGTGGGGCGTAGTCGCTTGCCACCGCCCGACATAGAGTATATGATTGGGAGGTAGAGCAACTCGGGCTCCTCGGGTGTCTGCATCTGGCTTAGCGTAGCCTCGAAGAGTCCCAATATCTGGTCATTATCGTGCATCATAGTAGCTTCATTTGGTCGGTTATGTAAATTATGCCTCAAAAATAGTATTTTTTTTGCAGAGTTTAAAATTATTTTGGTAACTTTGACCAACTAAATTTAAAAAAACGAAAAAGCTATGATGAAAAAGTATGCTATGGGCATAGATATAGGTGGCACAAATACCGCCTTTGGTCTTGTGGATGAGGATGGTAATGTGGTTGCTGAGGGCAAGATTTCAACCGAGAAGTATCGCTACTACGACGACTATAAACCCTATGTCGAGGCTCTCGCCTCGGCAATGAAGGCTCTTGTTGCCTCACAGCCCGAGTGCGAACTCATAGGTATCGGTGTGGGTGCTCCTAATGCCAATATCCACACTGGTCGCATCGAGACCCCCGCAAACCTCTGGAAGTTCGAGGACCCAGCAGACCCACGCCCCAATACACTCCGTATCTTCAACTTTGTTGACGACCTTGCAAAGAGCTTCGGTGGCGCAAAGGTGATGATTACCAACGACGCTAATGCTGCGGCTATCGGCGAGATGGTCTTCGGTAATGCTCGTGGCATGAAGGACTTCGCGATGATTACCCTCGGCACAGGTCTTGGCTCGGGCATCGTTTGCAATGGCGAGATGGTCTATGGCCACGATGGCTTTGCAGGAGAATATGGTCATATTGCTGTTGCTTCACGCGAGACAGGTCGCCAGTGTGGTTGCGGTCGTAAGGGGTGCTTGGAGGCATACGTCTCAGCCACTGGTATCAAGCGTACGGCCTTCGATCTTATGGCTACGATGACCTGCGATAGCGAGCTTCGCTCTATCCCTTATGACAAGTTCGAGGCGAAGATGCTTTCGGATGCTGCTAAGAAGGGCGATCCTATTGCTCTTGAGGCATTTGAGCGCACAGGCAAGGTGCTCGGTTTGGCTCTCGCAGACCTCACTGCAATCACCTCTCCTGAGGCTATCATCCTCTTCGGTGGCTTGGCTAATGCGGGCGACTTCATTGTGCGTCCTACGTACAAGTATATGGAGGAGAATCAGCTGATGATGTTCAAGGGTAAGGTGAAGCTCATGATGAGTGGTATCCAGGATAAGAATGTGGCTATTTTGGGTGGCGCAGCGCTTATCTGGAAGCAGCATCTTGAGGCTGTCGTCGAGAAGTACTAATTGATACATTTTAATTACATGAAGAAACTGTCTAATAAACTTGTTGGGCAGTTTCTTGTTTTATAACTAGACATGATGCTATGAAGAGGATATTTATTCTTGTTGTTATATCGCTTTTGTTGCCTATCTCTCTTAGTGCGCAAACAGATGGTTACCTATCTCATGACCTCTATCTCGATGAGGTGAGGGGTGATGTCTCAGAGGTTAGAATTGGTGATGATCCATATCCTACTTGGAGGCAAGGTTATGATGAGAAAGGACATTGGGATTACTATTCCAAACGTGTTCACGATAAGTGGGGGCGTATTGTGAGAGGAGAGTGGTTGGATAATGAATATACTGATTATCAGTATGCTCCGATTGGCACTCTGTATATGGTTTGTATAAATCATGTAAGTTGGGGATATGGGAGTGAGCACATTTGCTTTTATGACTATACTGGTAATCTACTTTTTGAGATAATAAATGTCGGTGATCACGGTGAGTCGAGCCTCATTCTCAATAGATACACTAAGATGACCTACGATAAAAAGGGTAACTGGACTCGCCGTATCGTCCGCAGTAGCCAGATGTTGTGGAATGAGGAAGTGCTTTGGGAGGAGTTTTATGGTAAGGAGTATATCGAGGAGCGCAGAATAATCTATCGTTAGGCTGCGATATCGCGCGGTGCTTGTTTAGGGATTTAGAGAGTGTGTGGGAGGCTTAGAGAGGGGTCTAAGCTGAGTCACTAAGCTCTCTAAATCCCTAAACTCTTTTACTGCCAACGCTGTCGTTTTGCCCTCTTATTTCGCCCTTTTGTCGAGCTGCGATTTTTCCCCTCGAAAAAGTTGCTTTGTTTGATGAAATTTTCGTAACTTAGCGCCGTTATTTTTTACTTTAGTAAAATGGCTTGCGAAACATACCATATTCCGGTGATGCTCAACGAGTGCATCGACAACCTAAATATCAAGCCAGATGGCGTCTATGTTGACCTTACCATGGGTGGTGGCGGTCATACGCGTGCCATCCTCGAGCAGCTGGGTCCGAAGGGACATCTATACTCCTTTGATCAAGACCCCGATGCGGCGGCTAATGCACCTAAGGATGAGCGTCACACCTTTGTGGCTTCGAACTTCCGCTTCTTGCGTGGTGCGCTGCGCCTTCGTGGCGTGGAGGGTGTCGATGGCATCCTCGCCGATTTAGGTGTCTCGTCACACCACTTCGATGCCAAGCATCGTGGCTTCTCGTTTAGAGGCGATGCACCCCTCGATATGCGCATGAACACGCGTGGTGGTCGCACAGCAGCAGATATTGTCAATGGCTACGATAAGGATGCCTTGGCGCGTATCTTCGCGGAGTATGGCGAGTTGGAGACAACGTGGAAGATTGCCAACTGCATTGAGCGCGCTCGTAGCGTAGCGCCCATAACAACCACCGCAGAGCTTGTCGAGGCGGTGAAGGCTTGCACCCCACCTAAGGATGAGGCTAAGTTCCTCACCAAGCTCTTTCAGGCATTGCGTCTCGAGCTTAATGGAGAGATGGAGGCTCTCAAGATGGCGCTCGAGCAGAGCCTCAAGGTGCTCAACCCCGAGGGTCGCTTGGTGGTCATGTCCTACCACTCGTTGGAGGACCGTATAGTCAAGAACTTCATGCGTAGCGGCAATACCGAGGGTCGTGTGGAGAAGGACTTCTTCGGGCGTAGTACCACGCCGCTGAAGGTGATTACACGCAAGGCGGTTGTCCCCACGGATGAGGAGATTAACATAAACCCTCGCTCGCGCAGTGCCAAGTTGCGTGTTGCAGAGAAGATTTAAAATAGTTCGAAGAGATGTCAGATACAACACAAAATAGCAAGGAGGGTAGCCGCAGCAAAGCTGTCAGCGATGATGAGTTGCGTAGGCGTCGTATCAGCCGAGAGATAGTGCGCGTCGAATCCGAGGAGGTAGATGATGAGGAGGATGAGGACGAAGAGGAGGATGTAGACGAGGATGATACTCAGGAGCGGGATGGTGACGATGCGGTAGAGGATGGTGAAGAGAAGAAACCACGCGCCTCAAAGTCGTTGTGGGAGCAGCTTATCTCGGGCGGCTTCATCGCCAGTGATGGAGCTGTGCAGTACTATCGCTATCTAATAGCGATTGCCGTGATGTGCTTCGTGAGTATATTTCTCACCTTCATGTCGCTGAACGCAAATGCGGAGTATCGTCGCAAGGAGAAGCTTCGCGATGAGCTTCGCGAGCGCTCCATATCGCTCCGCGAGCAGCGTCTGCGCATATCGCAGCGCGAGGAGGTTAAGCGTATGATTAGTGAGGAGGACAATCTGATAATGGTCGACCAGGATAATAGCATAAGAATGTAGGGATATGGCTAAGAGCTCTAATAGCAGCAAGGATACAGCAAAGTCATCGAGTGGTGCAAAGCGTGAGATTCTCATCCGTGTGAGGGTGCTCTATGCCTTGTTCATATTCGTGGGCTTTGGTGTGATAGCACGTCTTGTGTGGGTGCAGATGTTTAGCGACTCTGTGGCACATAATGCCGAGGTCCTCAAGGATGATATTGTGCGCGAGGTGGTTATCTCTGCACACCGAGGCGCCATCCTCACGCGTGATGGCGAGCCTTTGGCAATGTCGAGCCTACGCTATGAGCCACTCTTCGACTTCCAGTCCGATGGCTTTAGGGATGCAACGAAGGAGGACTTTGTTAGCAATGTCGACTCGCTATCCAATATGTTGGCACGCCACTTCTCGATGGAGGATGCAGAGCTGGAGGGCTACGAATATCTGAGTGCTGCCGACTACAAGGAGATATTCCTCGATGAGTATGGTAAGGCGGATGGTAAGTCTCGAGCAAAGAGGGTGTTCCCACGCTCGGTGACCCTCGATGAGTGGAAGATGATGACCGCGGACTTCCCAATCCTCAATCACAATATGGGTGTTGTCTACTCGGTAAACCCTGTTGAGAAGCGCATACGCCCTATGGGTGAGATGGCGTATCAGTTTATTGGTCGCCATACGGCGTATGTTGTGGATAGCATTGAGAAGAATGGCTCGGGTATTGAGCGTAAGTATAACGACTATCTCGCTGGTAAGGATGGTCGTGCCAAGGAGCAGTATATAGCCCACGGCTTTTGGAGTCGTCTGAACGACCCCTACAATATGGCACCTGTGGATGGCTGCGATGTGGTGACAACAATTGACGGTGGTCTGCAGAATGCAGCAACGGAGATCTTGCGTAGGGAGTTAGAGGCGATGGAGGCGTCGTTCGGTGTGGCTATGGTCATGGAGGTGGAGACCGGCGACCTCTTGTGTATGGTAAACCTCAGCTCGGGCGAGGAGCGTGGTACTAACTATACGGAGACTGGCTATAATCATGCGTTGAAGACGAGCCAGTGTCCAGGATCTACCTTTAAGTTGGCGGCGGCAATGGTGTTGGCTGAAAAGTGCGGCTTTACGGCAAATACTACGGTGGAGATCCCAAGTCGCAATACCACAGTTGGTACTCGCCTAATCAAGGATTCGCATACCATCATCTATGAGAATGGTAATCAGATAAAGAATGTCTCGTTGAAGGATGGCTTTGCCCACTCGTCAAATATCTACTTTGCAAAGGCCGTCTATGAGAACTTTAAGGATGACCCTAAGCAGTATTGGGAGTATCTCAACGAGTTGGGCTTTAACTCTACGGTGGGTCTTGATGAGTATGATGAGAAGCCAGCCTCTATCCCCGAGCCAATGAGTCCAACGTGGAAGGCGAACCACGGTAGCATAGGTAAGTCGTTACCATACTTAGGTTATGGCTATATCGTTGAGCTGCCACCTATACATACGCTCACCTTCTTCAATGGTGTGGCTAATGGCGGTCGTATGGTCGCTCCTCGCCTTGTGGATCGTGTGGAGAAGGATGGCGAGGTGGTTATGGTGGAGCCTACGGAGGTTCTCATCGATAAGATGTGCTCGGACAAGACACTCGATATTCTTCATGAGTGCTTGGCGGCAGCTGCCGACCCTAAGCGTACCAAGAGGTGCTTCGAGCATCTGCCCTTCAAGATTGGTTGTAAGACGGGTACCTCCGAGATACAGGGCTCGTTCAATAGCGCGGCTACCAAGGACATGAGGATATTCGACCGCGGTCTAAAGGTTGAGGATGGCTATAACCTCGGCTCGGTGGTCTGCATGATGCCACTCGAGAAGCCTAAGTACACGGTTATGGTGGCGGTGCTTAGACAGAAGGGACCATGGCACGAGCGCATAGAGTCGCATAACGGATTATACGTAAGACCCCCAGAGAATATGCCTCCACGCTTTGGTATCGACGTGGCAGGTCCTGCGGCAAGCCAGATTATGCTCTACCTCTACAATAACGACATAGAGTTACACCCCGAGGTTGAGGAGGCGCCATCGCCCTATCCGCCAATGAATATCAAGGGTGGACACAGCAGCTCGGTGCAGATGGTGAGCGGTGAGTTGGCGCCTTTTGTGCGAGACGATAATCGTGGTGCCGCGTGGAGCACAACGTATATAGATGTGGGCGGCAATGTCACAATCAGCGGTATGCGCGTGGAGAGTGGGGTAATCCCCGACGTGCGTAATATGGGACTTAGTGATGCACTATATCTGCTTGAGGATATGGGTATGGCGGTGACGCATGAGGGTGTTGGCGCCGTCTTGGAGCAGAGCATAGAGCCTGGAACTACAATTGAGGAGTGTGGCGGTGTGATACACCTCACGCTCGGTATAAAAAAGGATTCTCAAGAGTAAATGATGAAGAGATTATCTGATTTGCTCGTCGATGTACGGGCACAACAAATAGTTGGCGATACCAATATTGAGGTTGTCGCCTTGGAGTATGACTCGCGTCGCATAGAGGCGGGCTACTGCTTCTTTGCCGTTGTGGGTAGTGCCAGCGATGGTCACAACTATATCGCCTCGGCAATAGAGCGAGGAGCTACAGTTGTCGTGTGTCAGCGCCTGCCAGAGGAGCTTAAGGAGGGGGTAGCATACATCGTTGTTGAGGATACGAATGTGGCTATGGCGGCTATGGCGGCAGCATTTTATGATTACCCCTCACACGAGATGCGCCTCGTGGGTGTCACAGGTACAAATGGCAAGACCACCACGGCGACACTCCTATACGATATGTTCACGGCGCTGGGCTACCGCGTAGGTCTTATCTCAACGGTGGTATATCGCATCGGTGAGGCTACAATACCTTCGACGCACACCACGCCCGACTCGATACGTCTTAACCAGATGATGCGTCGTATGGTGGATGAGGGTTGCGACTACTGCTTCATGGAGGTGTCGTCACACGCCGCTGCGCAGCACCGTATCGACTACCTACGCTTCGAGGGCGCACTATTTAGCAACCTCACGCACGACCACCTCGACTACCACGGCACCTACAAGGAGTATATCCGTGCTAAGAAGTCGTTCTTCGATGCTCTCGACAAGGAGGCGTGGGCTGTGGTGAACATAGATGATAGAAACGGCGAGGTCATGGTGCAGAATACACGCGCTAAGGTGCATCGTCTGTCGCTACGCTCGATGGCAGACTTCCGCTGCAAGATTGTCGAGATGTTGCCTAATGGTATGCTTTTGCACTTGGATGGTCGTGAGCTATGGGTGAAGTTTACGGGTAGGTTTAATGCCTATAACCTCACTACGGTATATGCTGCGGCATTGCTACTCGGCGTTGATCGTGAGCAGGTGCTAACCACGCTCTCTATGCTCACCCCTGTGAGTGGTCGTTTCGAGACTATCATCGCTAAGGATGGCACCATGGCAGTTGTCGACTATGCACATACGCCCGATGCCTTGGATAATGTCATGCAGACCATCAATGAGGTGCGCCGCGCAGGACAGCAGCTCATCGTGCTGTGTGGCTGTGGCGGTGACCGCGATAAGACCAAGCGCCCCGAGATGGCTGCCATAGCCGTTAAGGGTGCTACGACCGTCATCCTCACCTCGGATAACCCACGTACGGAGTCCCCCGAGGCTATCCTCGACGATATGGTTGCGGGTGTGGGCGATGCACATAACTATCTGCGTATAACAGATCGTGCCGAGGCCATACGCACAGCGGCGATGCTTGCCAAGGCGGGCGATATAATCCTTATCGCTGGCAAGGGACACGAGGACTATCAGATTATAGGCACAGAGAAGCACCACTTCGACGATCGCGAGCAGGTGCGCTCAGCCTTCGAACATACACATAATAAGTAGAGACTAACACAAACGCTACATAGACAAAATGCTACACTGGTTATTTCAATATCTCGATAAAAATACCGACCTTCCAGGTATGCGCGTGGGTGACTACATTTCGTTCCGCGCCGCAGCCGCCATCATCCTATCACTGCTCATCGCTATCATGGTTGGTAAGCGTATTATTCGCTACCTGAAGCGTAAGCAGATAGGTGAGGATATTCGTGATCTCGGTCTTGAGGGTCAGTTGCAGAAGAAGGGTACACCTACTATGGGTGGTATCATCATACTGCTTGCTGTGATAGTCCCCATACTCCTCTTTGGCGACTTAGCGAATATCTATATTCAGCTACTCATAATATCGACCATATGGCTCGGCTTTATCGGTGGCTTGGATGACTATATCAAGGTCTTCCGCCATAAGAAGGAGGGTCTTAAGGGTCGCTTTAAGGTCGTAGGACAGGTGGGCTTAGGTATTATCGTCGGTACAACGATGTGGCAGTCGGAGCATATCGTGGTGCGCGAGAAGAGCTACGAGACATACACCTATACCATCACCGACACAGATACTGGTGAGGTGGTTGACCAATCTTCGGAGCGTCGTGTGGTGAGCACAACCCCCGAGAAGAGTACCGAGACATCTATCCCCTTCCTTAAGGATACGATGCTCGACTACAACGACTTTACGGGTGGCAACCAGACATTGGGCTGGCTGCTCTATATCGTTGTTGCCATCTTCGTTATCACCGCCGTGTCGAATGGTGCAAACCTAACGGATGGTATCGATGGTCTGCTCACCTCGGTATCTGTACCTATAGTGTTGGTACTCGGTATATTAGCATACCTATCGGGACATATCGTATATTCCGACTACCTGAATATCATGTATATACCGGGTAGTGGAGAGATGGTAGTCTTTGCCGCAGCCTTTGCAGGTGCGCTTATAGGCTTCTTGTGGTACAACTCCTTCCCAGCGCAGATATTCATGGGTGATACAGGCTCGCTGACCATTGGTGGTATTATCGCTGTCTTTGCCCTCTGCATACGCAAGGAGTTGCTACTACCGCTGTTGTGTGGTATCTTCCTTGTAGAGGCTCTGTCGGTGATTATCCAGACAACATATTTCAAATACACCAAGCGTAAGTATGGTGAGGGACGACGTGTATTCTTGATGTCGCCCATCCACCACCACTACCAGAAGAAGGGACACTTCGAGACAAAGATTATGATGCGCTTCTTCATCATATCGTTGCTCCTCTCAGCCCTCACGCTTGTAACCTTGAAGATTCAGTAATATACTCACACTATGCAACTAAAACCAGGAACCTTTCTACAAGGAAATAGGTATCGCATTATAAGTACGTTGGGGAATGGTGGCTTTGGCATTACATACCTTGCCGAGCAGACTATGACCGAGCGCAAGGTGTGCATAAAGGAGTTTTTTCCTAAGAGTTTGCTGGCGCGCGAGAGTGATAGTAGTTCTGTTAGGGTCTTATCCAATGAATTTGTTGATGATAGCGCTCGTTTCAAGGCTAAGTTTATAAAGGAGGCTAAGACTATCGCAAGTCTTGACCATCCCAATATAATTCTTATCTACGACTCTTTTGAGGAGAATGATACGGCCTATTACGTGATGGAGTACATTGAGGGAGAGTCTCTTAGCTCTATAGTTAAGCGCCGTGGTGCGCTATCGGAGACAGAGGCTATAGGATATATACGTGCCGTTGCCGACGCCTTGGGTCATATCCATGAGCATAGGATTATGCACCTTGATATTAAACCTGGTAATATCATGTTGCGCAAGAGAGATAGTCGTGCCATATTGATTGATTTTGGTCTCTCTAAGCACTATGATGATCAAAGTGGTGAGGCAACATCAACTACTCCCGTTGGTGTTAGCCATGGCTATGCCCCGATGGAGCAGTATAAGCGTGGTGGAGTTAATGAGTTCTCGCCTGAGACAGACATATACTCATTGGGAGCTACGTTCTACTACCTAGTTACAGGAACGACCCCTCCTGATGCAGCAGATATTGCTGATGAAGGCCTTCCATCTTTGCCCATGCACCTATCGAGCGAAGTGCGTTTGACTATTGAGCGTGCTATGGCGGAGAAACGCAAGCAACGACCACATAACATTGGTGAATTCTTGTCAATATTGGCAAATGCTAATCTCGATAGTCACCATGTTGCTGTGTCGGAAAATACTGACTTCAGACTCTCTATGGATAAGGCGACCGAGGTAATGGCCAATATCCACGACAACACTCCGCACGAGAGCGTTGATTTGGGCTTGAGTGTCAAGTGGGCAACATGTAATGTGGGTGCTAAAGTTCCAGAGGAGTCTGGAGACTACTTCGCATGGGGCGAGACTCAAGCTAAAAGTCTATTCAGTGTGAGGAATTGTTCGACTTTACGTGTGTCAACAACTTATAAATCATCATTCTTTGGAATAAAGAAGTATGCTGAGGATGTCTATGAAAGCATTTTATCGGGTGATATATCTGGTCTTAAGGCCTACGATGTTGCACGAGCAAGTTGGGGTGAGGGTTGGCGTATGCCAACTAGACTGGAGTTCAAAGAGTTGATTAAGAACTGCAAGTGGAAGTGGACAACTATAAACGGCAAGTGCGGTTACACGGTTGTTGGTCCTAATGGTAATAGCATTTTTTTGCCTGCGGCTGGTTGTCGAGATCAAATTCTCAAAGAAGAGGACTCTAATGGCTACTATTGGAGCTCTACTCCATACGAAAATGACCTTACGTGCGCTTATCGCCTTACTTTCTATGGTGGCCTTATTGTCGGTTGGAATAAGCTTTACTATGGATCAAGCATTCGTCCTGTCATAGATAAGTAGGATACTTCATTATAATGTGCCTCCTCGCATTGTTTAATGTGAGGAGGCTTTGTTATATAGTCATGTGTAGGGTGTTTATTAGAGGATATATTCTCCTTTATACCTTCGGTTAGTTGTGTTATTATCCCTATTGGTTATTAATAGACTAATAATATCCTATTATTTGTCTGTTCTCTTTTTACCTTTCATATTTTATTGCTATCTTTGTCCGACTATTTTTTTAGTGCAATTATTTTATAATTGAAAGCATGGATTATGTTCTTCTTGTAGCTTCGTTTGCCTTCATCATCGTTGGTGCAATGCTCCTCACAGATGGTTCGGTGGCTGTGGCACGACGTTTTCACATGCCCGAGTTTATCGTGGGTCTAACGATTGTTGCTGTGGGTACATCAATGCCTGAGTTAACCGTAAGTTTCTTGTCGGCCCTCGGTGGTAAGGGAGATATGGCAATAGGTAATGTGGTGGGTTCAAACACCTGCAATGTCTTTGTGATACTTGGTATATGTGCGTTGTTCGCACCACTGACATTCACCCGAAATAATGTGCGTCGCGATATTCCGATGTGTATCGTGGCGACACTTATGCTCACTGTGATGACACTCCTTAATGGCGACATTACCCGCATAGAGGGTATCATCCTATTAGTATGCTATATTGCAATGATATGGTTTACCATACGTGCCGATAGGAAGAGCGCTCCTAAGGAGGATGATAACACGCCATTGATGCCTACATGGCGTATCCCAGTGTGGATTATCTTGGGTCTTGCGGGCTTGATTTTCGGTGGTGATATGTTCGTAGATAGTGCCTCAAGCATTGCTCGTCAGTGGGGTGTGTCGGAGGCGACCATCGCCATCACGCTTGTTGCTGGTGGCACCTCAATGCCAGAGCTCGCATCGAGCATTACCATGGTGCTTAAGGGGCGTACTGAGTTGGCATTGGGTAATGTCCTCGGCTCGAATATCGCCAACATCCTGCTTGTCCTTGGTGTCTGCTCTTCGGCAACACCTCTAACGATGGGTGGCGTGACGATGACAGATGTATATGTAACATTGGCGGCTACACTATTTATAATGCTCTCTGCATATATCATTGGTCGCGATAAGCTAACACGTGTCGAGGGAGTGATATTCTTGGCTTGTTACGTGGGCTATGTATATACTCTACTATAATTGATATTTTTTGATAATTTAAAACTTTTAGAGATATGATGGTTATTGGTATTTTAATGATGGTTCTTATAGGTGTTGCTGGCTTCGCCGTTCAGACACGCCTTAAGAGTGTTTTTGAGAAGTATTCAAAGGTAATGTCGCCTGGTGGTATGACGGGCGCAGAGCTTGCTGAGAAGATGCTCCACGACCATGGCATCTATAACGTCAAGGTTACTCATGTGCGCGGTCAGCTTACCGACCACTTTAACCCTGTTACCATGACAGTGAATCTTAGTGATAGCGTCTATTCATCACGCTCAGTAGCTGCAGCTGCCGTTGCTTGCCATGAGTGTGGTCATGCTGTGCAGCACGCTGTGGGCTATGGTCCTATCAAGATGCGCTCACGCATGGTCCCTGTTGTTAGCATTGCTTCGCAGATGTCTTCGTGGATTATCATGTTGGGTCTTTTCATGATGGTTGCTACCAATGACCCTACCGTTGCATGGGTAGGTGTTGGTATGGTTGCCCTTACTGCAATCTTCTCGCTTGTGACACTCCCTGTGGAGTATAATGCCTCGGATCGCGCTTTGGCATGGTTGCAGAGCAGTGGTACGCTACAAGGTAGTGAGGTCGAGGGTGCCAGAGAGTCGTTGCGCTGGGCAGCACGCACCTATGTTGTTGCGGCGATAAGTGCCATTGCGACACTTCTCTACTATGTCCTTATGATACTCTCTGCAAGAAGAGACTAACCGCCGTTAAATAGATGAAGAAGCGAGATTATAGCTTACGTATATGGTTGCTTTTGGCAGCTGTTGCTGCCACCATCACCGCTGCCAAGGGATTTGGCTTAGTGAGTGTTGGTAGTATGTTCGACAGCGCCTACGAGGAGCGCTTCAATGCCTGGTATAGCGATGCTGATGCCGATGTTGAGGTTGCGGCAGAGGAGGCTATTGTGGAGTACACGCCCGACTTTACTAACCTTGAGGGTCAGATTGCCGAGACGGAGGCGTTGGTCGATGAGCAGGATGAGCAGCCTATCCATGAGTGGGTGGTGACGAAGTGCCCTAAGCCTAAGGCTAAGCGCATAGATGAGAAGCGCCTATCTGTGGATAGTAGCCGAGAGATTGTTCCTATAGAGGTCTTCGACGGCGACACAACGTCACACAATTTCAGTAGATTCTTAGATAAGCTTATCTGGGGACAGGAGGTGCGTATCGCCTTTATGGGTGACTCGTTTATCGAGGGCGACATCCTTACCTCGGACCTCCGCGAGGCGTTGCAGACAACGTTTGGCGGTCGTGGCGTCGGTTTTGTGCAGTGCGACATTCCATTTGCGACCTCGCGCAAGACCATCAAGCGTACGGTGTCGGGATGGGATGCATATAGTGTGCTAAAGCCCAAGAAGAACCCTGCATCCATTAACGACGCATTCTTCGTGTCGGGATATACCGCTCGTGGCGGTCAGGGTGCTAAGGCGAGCTGGAAGACAACAACCGCCTTCGAGCACCTCGACTCATGCTCGCGTGCACGAATCTTGCTCACAACGCCCGATAGCGTGGCTACCGTGCGTGTGATGATAAATAGGGATACCACACTCAAGCGAGATTTCGACATCGTGAATGTTGGTTTACCGCAGGAGATTCGTTTTGAGGGTAGTGTCGAGAGTGTCGATTTAGAGGTGCTTACAGGACGTGTCGACTGCTACGGTGCGTCGATTGAGGGTTGCGGCGGCGTCATCGTCGACAACCTATCGATGCGTGCTAATAGCGGTCACGCTATCTTCGGAACAAATGCTGGTGTCAACAAGCAGATCGATACCTATGTGGGCTATGACCTCGTGGTTTTGCAGTATGGACTAAACGTCATGGAGGCAGGCAGATCCAACTACTCGGCATATCGCAATAAGCTCAAGGACATGATCACCTATGCCAAGAGCTGTTTCCCCGATGCAGCAATCCTTGTGCTCGGTGTCAGCGACCGCTGGGTGAAGGATGCCGAGAGCGGAGTATATGGACCTATGAGCTCTGTGGGCTCGATGAAGTCGTATCAGCGTGAGGCAGCAGAGCAGTCGGCAGTATCGTTCTGGCCTACGTCAGATGCCATGACCCTCTATGGCGGTATGCCTGGCTTCGTCTCTAATGGTTGGGCAGCTAAGGACTATACGCACATTAACTTCGCAGGTGGTAAGCGTGTTGGCGAGGAGCTACATCGCTCGATTGTCAAGAGTGCCTACGACCGCTTGAAGAGTGGTAACTCGCAGGCCCCAACAGCTACGGCAAAGCCTCGTGTGCAGCCTATTAAGGTGGAGACAAAGCCTGCTGAGATAAATAACGGTGTCACCTTCGTAGCACCTGCCGAAACAAAGCCTGCAGTCACCGAGACTCAGGACGCTGCCACCACTAACGAAGGCGGTAGCACCGAGCAGGGCGCCTCAGATATTATCGTAGAGCAGCAGACGGAGAACCTGATTGTCAGCGATAGCATGGCAATGCAGCAACCTGTTGTGGAGTTGCAGGAGGAGATCATGGTAGAGCGCGAGCAGCCAGCAGAGGTTGAAGGCGATATTGAGGCCGAGGTTGAGGCGGTGGTAGAAACGGAGGCTCAGAAGGAGGTTGTTGTGGAGGATGCCCCTCAGGAGGTGCCAGTGTCGGAGAGTGAGGATGATAGTGCTGTTGCGGAGGATGACGAGTTCTTTAGGGAGGTTCTCTAAATTAGTTCGTGATGATTTTGAAGAGTATTCAAAAATAGCCGAAATAGAATATCCTAATACAACGAGAACTTTTTTACTAATTTATAGAACATCCCTTTATAACGTTATAATAGAGCCCAATTATGCAGCTACTAACCAACGATAACTCAATACTCGACACCCTGATCTCCATCTTTGGCTACAACAAGGATGCCTCGTTGTCATACATTAGCGACTACTTTATGTTTGCGCTAATGATCTTTGGCGTGGGCTACCTTGCTGTTCGTCGTAGAGTGACGTTGCGCACGATATACGTTGTCCTCTTCTCGCTCTTCATCTACTTTAAGATGGCGGGTCCCTACTTGTTGTTGCTACTGGGTGTGGCCTCGAGCGACTTCCTTATAGCGCACAGCGTGGCTACGCGACGTGTAAATGGTCGTGGCACGCGCGGTTGGGTGGCGCTGAGCGCAATAATAAACATATCCATTCTTGTCTATTTCACCGCCAGCAACTTTATAGCGACCACCATTAACGACCTCTATGGTAGCGGAACTCTCGACTGGACAGATGTGGCTAAGATTACGGGCGTGTCGTTCTTCGTATTCCAGTCGTTGGCCTATGTTATAGATGTGTCGCGCGGAACGATTAAGCCACTCGATAGCTTCGAGAACTACCTCTTTTTGTTGTCGTTCTTCCCTAAGTTAGTCTGCGGTCCACTGGTTAAGGCTAAGGATTTCATTCCCCAGATTGAGAACCCCACACCCGCCGTCACACGCGAGGATGCAGGGCGTGCTGCAATGCTCATTGCAACGGGTCTCTTTAAGTTTGTCCTTATCTCGCAGGTCATACGCACACTCTTCGTAGGTCCCGCCTTTGCTGGCGATTTGGGCGATGGTGGCTTGGTCGCTCTATTGGCGATATATGGCTTCACCATGCAGCTATACTGCGACTTCTCGGGCTTCTCGGAGTTCGCCCAGGGTCTTGCACTCATGATGGGCTTCCGCCTGCCCGACAACTTCAATGCCCCATATAAGTCGGCAACAATCACGGAGTTTTGGCGCAGATGGCACATTACGCTATCTACATGGTTGAAGGATTACCTATACATATCGTTGGGTGGTAATCGCAAGGGTAAGTTCCGTACCTATCTGAACCTCTTCCTCACGATGTTCCTCGGTGGTCTGTGGCATGGCGTGAGCCTACCATTTATCGCTTGGGGTGCACTGCATGGCATCGCCTTGGCTCTTCACAAGGTGTGGCTAAGCATTGTGCCAGGTGCTAAGAGCGTGGGCTCGGAGATGCGCCCCGTGTGGCGAGTGCTTGCGACAATCTTTACGCTCCATGTCGTAGCCTTCGGCTGGTTGTTGTTCAACTCTAAGGATATGGAGACCGTAGGGTGGATGCTCCACAACATAGTAAACAACTTCTCGTTTGCCGAGCTTGGCGCCCTCGATGAGCTCTCGATAATTGCCCTTGGGGTGATCGTTGTTGGATATATACTTCACTATCTGCCTCGCACGCTCAATGATAAGCTACGCGTGGGTATTACACGCTCGGGATTTGTTGGTCAGTGGATTGTCATCGCAGCAACGATATTTGCGGTTGCGGAGTGCAACCTCATGTTAAAGGAGTATAACGAGGCGAAAAAGGAGGCTCAGGCGAATAGCTCCGTAGAGGAGCAACCAGCGGAGGATGATGGTGGCAAGCCTGCCTATGGTGCATTCTAAAAAGGTTATATAGATGGGTAATACAACGTGGGACATAGCCCTCTTTGAGGCGCTGAATTTCGATGGTGGTGCAGTGCTCGATTGGCTGATGAGCGCCATATCGGGTGTGGTCATGTGGCTACCACTGTACGCACTTATTATATATATGGTATGGCGTCGTTATACTTGGTATGGAGTTGCCGTCTTCATCATGTCGGTGGCTGTGGCGATGGGCATGGCGGATATTATCGCTGGCATCTTCAAGCACTCAGGACTACTCAAGGACTTATGGCCCGATTTCCCTGTGCGTCTGCGACCCATGTTCAACGACTTGGTGAGCGACGTTCATGTGGTATCCTATAAACATGGTCTCTATGGCACCGTCTCGGCGCATGCTGCAACGGTAGTCTCGCTGACGCTTATTAGCTCTTGCATCATCGCGCGCCGTTGGTTTACGACGATGATGATTGTGGTTGCTGTGTTGGTCTGCTACTCCCGAATATACTTGGCGTGCCACTTCCCACAAGATATTCTTATTGGCACACTGCTTGGTCTATTGTCGGGAGGCGCAGGAGTCCTCCTCTTCAGATGGACACGACGAAGATTTCTCGATGATAGAACATCGTCCTAATAGTAAAAAGTGCGCTACAGATAGCTGTGGCGCATCTTTTTATTTTTTGTGAATAAAGTGTCGAAAATTAATATCGCTAAGAGCCTATTTTACCATTAAAAATCACGAATTTTGTATGCCTGAATTATGCCCTAGTTGCCATCGTGCGGGGAGTTTGAGGGTGCTGAATTGCTTGAAAATAAAATATAAATAAGGATACAAATATGACTCAGAAACCTAACAATCAACAGCTTAGCGCGGTGAAGTACGAGGATGCTGTGGCGGCATCGAAGGTCTACTTCGCTGGTGACGACCTCGCCGCACAAGTGTGGGTGAGCAAGTATGCACTCAAGGACTCGTTCGGCAACGTCTATGAGAGCAGCCCCGTGGATATGCACAATCGCATAGCCGACGAGTTGGCGCGCATAGAGAGCAACTACGAAAATCCACTCTCTAAGGAGCAGATCTTCGAGCTTCTCGACCACTTCCGCTATGTTATCCCACAGGGTGGTCCAATGACAGGTATTGGTAACAACCTTCAGGTGGCATCACTCTCAAACTGCTTTGTTATCGGTCATAAGAACCCTGCCGACTCTTACGGTGGTATCTTCCGTATGGATGAGGAGCAGGTGCAGTTGATGAAGCGTCGTGGTGGCGTAGGTCACGACCTCTCGCACATCCGTCCTACTGGTAGCCCTGTGCTCAACTCGGCGTTGACATCTACCGGTATCGTGCCATTCATGGAGCGTTACTCTAACTCTACACGTGAGGTTGCGCAGGATGGTCGTCGTGGTGCCTTGATGCTCTCGTTGCTCATTAAGCACCCCGATGCTGAGCGTTTCATCGATGCTAAGGTCGACACAGGTAAGGTTACTGGTGCCAATGTATCTATCAAGATTGACGATGAGTTTATGCGTGCCGCTATGGCTGGCAATAACTACCGTCAGCAGTTCCCTATTGGCGCAGCAGAGCCTGCGTTCGTGCAGGATATTGATGCTCGCAAGCTATGGGATAAGATTATCCATAATGCTTGGAAGTCGGCCGAGCCTGGCGTACTATTCTGGGATACAATTATTCGTGAGAGTGTGCCCGATTGCTATGCTGACGAGGGCTTCCGCACAGTATCTACGAACCCTTGTGGCGAGATTCCGTTGTGCCCCTATGATAGCTGCCGTCTGTTGGCGCTTAACTTGTTGAGCTATGTCGAGAAGCCATTTACCAAGGAGGCATCGTTCAACTTCGACCTCTTCAAGAAGCACGTGGCGATGGCTATGCACCTCATGGATGACATCATCGACTTGGAGCTTGAGAAGGTTGACCTTATCATCAATAAGATTGCATCGGATCCTGAGGATGATGATGTGCGTCGCGTGGAGCTTGAGCTATGGAAGAAGATTAAGGATATGGCAATCAAGGGTCGCCGTACTGGTCTTGGCATCACAGCTGAGGGCGATATGCTCGCAGCTCTCGGCATGCGCTATGGCTCGGAGGAGGCTATCGACTTCGCAGTGAGCGTGCATAAGACACTCGCTGTGGAGGCTTACCGTGCATCAGTAATGATGGCTAAGGAGCGTGGTGCTTTTGGTGTCTTCAACTTCGAGAAGGAGCAGGGCAACCCAATGATCGCTCGTATCTTGGAGGCTGCACCAGAGCTTCGTGAGCTTATGCAGCAGTATGGTCGTCGTAACATCGCCATGCTTACCATCGCACCTACAGGTACCACATCGCTCATGTCGCAGACAACATCTGGTATCGAGCCAGTCTTCCGCCCAGTATATAAGCGTCGTCGCAAGATTAATCCATCGGATAAGGATCAGACAGCTACCTATGTTGACGAGACAGGTGAGAAGTTCGTGGAGTACTACGTATATCACCACCAGTTTGTTAAGTGGATGGAGATTAACGGCTACGACACCTCTAACTTGCAGAATATCTCTGAGCAGGAGCTCGAGAATGTACTCAAGGCATCTCCATACTATAAGGCTACGGCAAACGACATCGACTGGGTTGCTAAGGTCAAGATGCAGGGCGCTATCCAGAAGTGGGTTGACCACTCAATCTCTGTTACTGTGAACCTCCCTCACGAGGTTACTGAGGAGCTTGTTGCTGAGGTATATCGCACAGCATGGGAGTCAGGCTGTAAGGGTATCACCGTATATCGTGACGGTTGTCGCGATGGTGTGCTTCTCGATGTTAAGTCGAAGGACAATAAGGCGAAGAACAAGTGCTCAAGCGAGCAGTCTATACGTCGCCCAGAGTCTATCCCTGCCGACATCGTACGTTTCAAGAATGGCTCGGAGGATTGGATCGCCTTCGTAGGTAAGCAGGATGACCGTCCATACGAGATCTTCACAGGTAAGATCGAGGAGGATGCTATGTATATCCCTAAGACTATCAAGTCGGGTCACATCCTCAAGGTGCACGAGAAGGATGGCTCTAAGCGCTACGACTTCCAGTATCAGGACCGTTACGGTTATATCAACACCATTGGTGGTATCTCACGCTTGTTCGATGAGGAGTTCTGTAACTATGCAAAGCTTATCTCGGGCGTATTGCGCTACGGCATGCCTATCGACAAGGTTGTTCAGCTTGTTGACGGCTTGCACCTCGACTCGGAGACTATCAACACCTGGAAGAATGGTGTTGAGCGCCCCCTCAAGCAGTACATCAAGGATGGTACTCGCGGTAAGGGTCGTTGCCCACAGTGCGGTCAGGAGCAGATGGCGTACCAGAACGGCTGCCTCACATGTATGTCTTGTGGCTACTCTAAGTGCGGTTAGTAGTTCTAACAGATGATAATGGGGAGCCTCTCAAAAACCTTTGAGGGGCTCTCTGTAATATAAGGGAGGTTCTATAAATTAGGTCGCGATGATTTTGAAGAGTATTCAAAATCAGCCGAAATAGAATTTTCCAAGACACCGAAAACTTTTTTACTAAATTATAGAACATCCCTAAGGTGATGATTCTCGACGTTGCTCGACATAAATTCTTAGAGGCGGTAGCCACCCTCTTTATACTCGCTCTTGTAGTGGTATTCTCGGGTGTCTTGCTCCCTGGCGGCTCCGTGCTTGAGTACAGCGGTGGAGGAGCCCCCTTAGGTGTGCTCGTTAGTGAGCTTCAGCACTCGCATAGGGTAATAGCCTCGTTGCTCGCGTTTATACTCACCATACACCTTAGCTTTGGCATTACGCGTGCCACCATACGCTCGCACCTCTTTGTTGCCAATAGCTTTGCCACGATGTCTATAATCCCCCTTGTATTGCTCCTATTTGCAACAAGTGGGGCTACACTCCTAAACATATGCGTGGTATGGTTAGCGGTGGAGGCAATACGTAGAATATTCTTCGCATTTAGCTCCGACAGACGACGCCAGGCGGTATTCACCGCGATGCTGGCGCTCGGAGTGATGCCGCTAATGGATAGCTCGCTATTTATTATTGTGTGTGCGCTGCCACTACTCCTCATATCCCTGCGTAGTTCGCTCGGTGATATGGTCATAGCCACTGCTGGCATGGTGCTACCCATCTTCATCTACACCTATATTGTATGGTGTGGCGGTGGTGAGTTCGTGCCTACCGTAGAGATGTTCTACGAGCGTATGGTTGCCGTGGCACCCTTCAATGTTGTCGAGTCCATATCCATGCCTCAGATAATTGCTGGCGGCGTATTCACCCTTCTTTGCATACTCTCCGTGGTACTATATCTGCGCAACAGTATGTCGATGCTCCTTGCCACACGCCTTGCATGGCGATTTATAATCTCATCGACCATCCTCCTCGTGGCAGCCTTTGTGCTGCTACCCTCAGCCTCGCTATCGATGCTGCTGCTTGTAGCAGTGTTGGTGGGCATAACAACCCCAATGCTCCTTTTGCGCCTCAGCACACCCATAGCGATGCTCCTATACCTCCTTCTTCTTGGCTGCGCAGTAATGCTTCTCATTGCATAAAAATGGCGCATATATCAATGAAAATGCAGTGATATTGCATATTCTTGAAATAATTCTGCCTAAATATTTGTTTTTTCCTAAATAATCATTTATCTTTGCTAATGCAAACAATAGGGACGGTGGGGACACATCTCAAATATAATTCTCATGGACACACTAATTAGCCCATCGTCTCGTCAATAATTCTCATTAACCTAACTATTAGGGAGGCAATCTGTGAAGACGCCTCCCTTTCTTGTGGTAAGGATGCATCTGCTACCGTTCAATCAAAACATCGTGCGAGGCGCTCCCTACCTATTGGGGTTTCACCCTATTTTGTCCTCAGCCATCTCCACAGCTCCTGCCATGAGGCGCGCTTGCCGTGTGTGAAGATGCCTATGCGATATATCTTCGCCGCAACCCAGGTAGTAATAATAAAGGTGGCATATAGCAGCACAAGAGATACGATAATCTGCCATACAGGTATGCCGAAGGGGATGCGGGCAATCATAACTATAGGCGAGGTAAATGGTATCATCGAGAACCACATTGCCAGCGATGAGTTGGGGTCGTTGAATATCGACATCATCACGATGATAGCCAGGATTATAGGCATCATGATGATGGTGTTAAACTGCTGACCATCCTGCACCGAGTCTACGGCGGAGCCCGCAGCGGCATATAGTGATGCGTATAGCAGGAAGCCACCGAGGATGTAGAGCACTAAGTATATTAGCAGTGTTGCGATATAGCCTGTGTCGCCCAGCGTGCCTATCAGCGACTGGAGCATGATGTCGGTTGAGGATGCCACATCTGCTGAGAAGAGCTCAGGGATAAGGAACTTCGATGCCGTGATGATGAGCACTGCCCAGATGGCTATCTGTGTGAGTGCCACAGAGGCGATGCCTAAGATCTTACCCACCATAAGCTGGAATGGTGAGCAGCTGGTGACCATAACATCTATCACTCGGCTCGACTTCTCCTCCACGACAGATGTCAGCACCATCTGACCATAGAGCACGATGACCATATATAGGAGCATGCCGAGGATGAGACCTAAGGCGTAGCTTATGCCCGACGAGGTGCTCTCCATGGATGCCTCGTCGCCCGTGCCATCATTCTCGAAGGTGCGCATATCTATGTTGGTAGCCACGCTCGCAAGCTTCATATCGAGGTCCTCAATGCCATGCTCCTCTTTGAGCTTGTTGCGCTCGACGATGCTCTTTATCTGCATCGTGATGTTCTGCTCTATGGTGGGCGTTGACGAGCTGTTGGTAATCAGCTGGACGCCTCCCGAAGACTCTATATCCTCGTCGATATAGAGTATGGCGAAGATGCCGCTATCCTTATCAAAGGTGCTGCACGCCTCCTGCTTCGACATATGGCTATGGTCGATAAAGGTCATGTTGGGTGTCGATACAAGGTTGGGCGCAACGGTGCCACTCTTATCGACGACGACTACCTGATGACACTCGCCCTCGCTATAGACGCTCATCAGCGCAGGTGCAATCATAAGACCTATCATGAATATAGGCATTATGAGCGTGGTGATGATAAATGACTTCTTGCGTGCGCGCTCGAAAAACTCACGCTGTATGATTAGACCAATCTTATTCATAGCCCTCTATTATAGTGTGCCATTTACGGCACGGATAAATATGTCGTTCATTGATGGCATCATCTCACTCATGGAGCGCATGTCGCACTTCTCGTTGAGCACCGTAATGACGCCCTTAATATCCTCGTTATTAGGAATATGTATCTTCGTTGCGCGGTAGCCTCCCGCCACACCGCGACTATCGCCCATGATGGTTGCGAGGCTGCCCACAGCCGTGGTAAACGCCTCATCCTCGGCGCGGTGTATAACCTCGAAGGTGTTGCCTCCCGCAGCACGACGTATCTCCTCCACAGAGCCCGATAGTATGTTGCGTGAGCGGTTGATGAGCGTGATGTGGTCGCATATCTCCTCGACGGATGCCATGTTGTGTGTCGAGAAGATGATTGTCGCACCTCTGTCGCGTAGCCCCAATATCTCCTCCTTCATGGCGTTGGCATTTATAGGGTCGAAGCCCGAGAAGGGCTCGTCGAAGATGAGGAGTTTGGGCTCATGCACCACGGTGGCTATGAACTGCACCTTCTGCGCCATACCCTTTGAAAGGTCCTCGACCCTTCTGTTCCACCACTCGGCAATACCAAGACGCTCGAACCATACCTTTAGCTTGCGCTCGGCTTCGCGCTTATCCATACCCTTAAGGCGTGCGAAGAATATAGCCTGCTCACCCACGCGCATCTTCTTGTAGAGACCGCGCTCCTCGGGCATATAGCCAATGTGGAATATATCCTCCGTTGTTATGGGCTTGCCATCCAAAAGTACGCACCCCGTGTCGGGCATTGTGATACGTGTTATTATGCGGATAAGGGTTGTCTTACCTGCACCATTAGGTCCCAAGAGACCATAGACAGCACCACGTGGCACCTCCAGCGAGAGGTCATCCAGCGCCTTATGCCCCGTATAGCTTTTAGAGATGTGCTCTACTCTTAATATTGAATCCATACTTTCAACTTTTCTTATATGCAAAGATAGGAATTTTATTCTATCTTACCTACTTAATATGAAAAAAAGGTGGCATCGCCACCCTTTTCATATCAATTGTATATCGTATGTTGTTCGCCATAGCACTCTAAGTATACCCTTCGGGGGTTGTAGCTGATGCTCACGTTGACCCTATCCTCGGTGCCGTATAGCTTATCGGTGCAGAGTATCTTGAGCGAGCCTGCCACCATGCCGAGGAACTCGTGGTACTCCATGTATGTCACGTTTGTGGTTAGGGTGAGGGGCTGTTGCCTGCTTGCCTCGGGGTCCACCATCGTAATATTGCCCTTGTACTCTATTATAGCCTCGTTTAGACCGTCGTCGTTAGGCTCCATGTCGTAGCTAATCTCGAGTTGCGCTGTGCCCGACGATTCGCTGATTATTAGCTCGTTGAAGGTAACAATAAAGGTGCTACCATCCCCCTTGGGCTTAATCTCCATATCGAAGGCTCTGCTTGATGGTGAGGATACGTGCCACTCACCTCCATCGCTGAGGCGCTTGTCGCCAGTCTCGAATGTCGTGGTGTAGCGTGTGTTGTATGCCGTGTTCAGCGTAAGCAGGTATCTGCCATTGCTGCCCTTGAGATCGGGGAGATACCGCGCTATATATGCCTCGCGCTCGGCACCCTCCAGACCCAACATATAGTCCACGTGGACTACATTTCTCAGAATGGAGTGAATAACCTCGAGGTCGCTATCCACCTCGTTCCATATCGCTGTGGCAAGCCCTCTTGAGCTACGCTCGTTTGCCTCCTCGGTAACGCAACCTACAATCATAAGCGCTACGAGTGCCGATGTCATATATCCATATAGTCGTTTCATAATATTTATGCTAATTAAAATCTTACACCTAAGCCTGCTCTCCACCAGCCACTTATGCCAAAGCCCATCTCCACAAAGCCGTAGAAGCGACGACCAACATTTAGACCAACCAGCGCAAGGTCAAACATTGGCATAGCCTCGCAGTAGCTACTTTGGCGCCCACTGCTGATGTATAGTGCCGCACCCGCACCTACGGATGAGTACATCGTCACCCACTCACGACGCAGCCAGTCGAAGCGAACGTTGACGAGTAGTGATGGTATAATGGTGTTGTATCTGTATAGTATCTCATTGGTGCCTACGTGGCGCGTAGGGCGTGTCTTGAAGCCTACATAGCCCTTGGCTCCGAGTGATAGCCATTCATTGACTTTGTAGCCATACTCCAGCGTTAGGCTATTTACAAATATCTCCCTATCCATGTAGTAGCGCGCGTCATTTAACTCTTCGCTAAAGTTGTCTGGAGTGCTGATATATATATCATCATACATAAATATATCAAAGAAGAGCCCTTGCCATAGACCAATCGAGCCAGTACCTATCTGCAGATGACTCTTGTACTCCTCGGATGGAACTGCGGGACTTGGTACGGTGATGGGTGTTGTAGGCTGTGCTGCAACAGCACTATCATAGCCACCCACGGTGTCGTATGTGTTGATGGTGTGCTGCGCCATGACACTCGTAGGAAGTGTCGTGGCAAGTGATAGAAGCGCCGCGGTTAGTAGATATTTTAAGCGTAACATATAGATGTATATTAGTGGTTACTATTTGCACAACTTTCTCTATGCAAAGGTAACTATATATATACTCGCTACAAAATTTAGGAGCAATTTATTTTTCAGCAAAGCCTTTTATAATAGCTTGATAATCAATGCGATGAGGTAGGGGTATTTTGCTAATTTTTCAACTCATTGATAATCAGCTTGTTGTGTAATATGCTGATTTACTGTAACTTGCGCATAAAAGAGAAGATAGGCGCGATAATCGTGCCTATCTTCGTATTGAGTATGCCACACCCGTAGGTAGTGCCTATTTTAGCATTTTGTAGTGGCAATACATCAGCTCGCCATTGTCGTCGCGTAGGTGCATACCGCCACCGCGACAGAACTCCCACACCTTACAGTCGGCGCACTCGCCACACTTTGTCCACTCGCGGTTGCGGAACTTCTCGAAGCGGTTTTGCCACACATCCCAGAACTTGTCGCGATAGATATTTCCCTGTGTGTAGTTGGCTCTCACGCTTGTGCAGCCCGATATGTCGCCATTAACGCGTATCGATGCTACCGACACACCGGCATTACACATATAGAAGTGGTCGCGCACCTCTGCCTCGTAGCCACCGAGGAAGCCCTCGCAGGCATAGTTTAGCTTGATGCGACCCTCTTTGCGTGTGGCGCGTATAAACTCCATAAGACGGCGGAACTGCTCCTCGTTAAGATGTAGCGTATCATCCATCTTGGCGCGTCCTGCGGGGAAAATAGAGAATATGCGCCAGTGCTCTATGCCCTCGCTTATTAGAAACTCCTTCCACTCCTCAAGGCGCTCCATCATCGCGGGTGTCACACAAGTTATGGCGTCATAGGCTAAACCCTTATATTGGCGAATGTGTTGTAGAGCCATGCGTGCGCGCTCGAAGCTGAGAGCGTTGCCACGGATATAGTTGTGGGCATCCTCGAAGCCATCGAAGCTCACCGACACGGAGCGTAGTCCAGCATCTACCAGTGAGCGTAGTCGCTCCTCGGTGAGTGCCATGCCGTTGGTCACCATGCCCCACATATAGCCGCGCTTCGTAACCTCGCGTCCCGCCTCCTCAAGGTCGCGGCGTACGAGCACCTCACCACCCGAGAAGATTATCAGCACGCGGCTTGGGTCGACATTGGGTGTTACCTCCTCATCGAGTACACGTAGGAAGTCTTCGAGGGGCATATCCGCCTCCTGAACATCCATACGACAGTCGCTACCGCAGTGGCGGCACGACAAATTACAACGAAGCGTACACTCCCAAAAGAGTGTACGCAACTCGTGGTGCTCCACGACACCGTCGTAGAGACCCTTAAATAGCTTGAGGCCTATACGCTTACGTAGCCCCAGTCGTTTGCCCTTCACAGCTTAGCGCTTGTTACTCCTTAGCAGCCTCCTCCTTGCGAAGCTCCTCAACGCGCTTTGCTGCCTCCTCCTCGGTGATGCCCTTGGCTACCGAGCCATCAGGGAATGGCACGCCATCCTTGGCTGGTGCTACCACATCCTCCTCTACAGGGCGAACAACCTGGCCATCAGGGAATGGTACACCATACATGAGCTGAATGCGTGGATCCATCTCCTCAGCCTCGATCTTCTGAGGCTCGTTATCCTGAGACTTCTTTGTCTTCTTTGTGCTGCAGCAAGCCGCTGTTGAGAGTCCCAAAAGACCCAACAAAGCTATCTTCAATTTCCTATTCATAGCTGTATGTTTTTACAGTTAATGCCTATTATACCTCTACAAATATAGGCTCATTTTTTCTATTCTGCAAATAAAACGCAATTTTTACTCTATTTGGTATTGCCGTGCCACAAAAAAATCGTAACTTTGACCTACCATTATTTATGTTTCTAACTATCGTATGGCTATGCAGGGACGAGTAAAATGGTTCGACAATAGGCGCGGCTATGGCTTTATTCTTGGTGAGGATGGCACCGAGGTATATGTCCATTATACGGCACTTAAGGGTGAGGGCTTCAAGGCTCTGAAGCATAACTGGCGCGTTGAGTATGAGGTTGCGACCACCGACGACGGACGTCAGGAGGCGCGCAGTGTCGTAGTCGTGCGTTAATCCACATTCACCTATAATAGAAGATATTATGTCCAAGAATATAAATGAGCCTCCCAAGGCTTTCCCACACGCTTTTGATGAGCCAAGCTCAAGTGGCAAGCGTCGCTTAGTTCAGCTTGTTGCGATAATCATCGCCTTGGCGATTGTTGGCGCAGGTCTATATATGATTTTGGGTACTGATGAGAGTGATAAGGAGGGAAAGAGCGCATCTGCTGCAGCGTCGAGTGTTGCGGAGGCTAAGTCAGGTATCGAGGCTGTAGATTTGGGCTTAAGAGTAAGGTGGGCATCGTGTAACGTTGGTGCTGAGGCGCCAGAGGAGTATGGCGACTACTATGCCTGGGGAGAGTGCGAGGTGAAGGATAACTATGGTTGGATGGGGTCTAAGAGCTATGATAGACCCTATGCTGCGACATTGCAATCCGAGGAAGATGTTGCGACCCAAAAGCTCGGTGATGGCTGGCGTATGCCTACTGATGCTGAGGTTCGTGAGTTGATGGATAAGTGTGAGATGCGAGAGGTAGAGCGTAATGGGTGCTATGGCTTCGAGTTTGTGGCACCAAATGGTAGCTCTATATTTCTTCCTGCGGCGGGCTATCGCCACGACACAACACTCTTTCATGATAATATAGAGGCGTTGTACTGGAGCGCATCATCGCTCGTAGGGGATAATAAGCGTGCATTAGCTCTCTATGTCAACAACCATGAGGCGCTGGTTGACACCCTATATCGCTATTATGGCGCACAAATCCGCCCAGTAAAGGAGTAATTTATTCCCTATCGCACAAAGATATACTCTTTGTTATGGGCTCTTGTTGCCTCTGTATAGGTTATTTGCCTGATATAAGTATTTTTACCACTCGCAGAATAATATTTTATTCGTATCTTCGCGCCGAAATAACTAAATGATGAATATATGAATATAAAACATTTGTTGGTTACGATGGTTATGCTTGCTGTAAGTATGTCGCTATCAGCGCAGACGGCAAAGGAGCAGACATCTAACAGCTCAAAGGGTGAGAAAGTAAAGGAGTTTTGCGATAAACATCTCCGTCTATCTGGATATTTGCAGGCTGGCTTTGAGTGGAATGAGGCTATCGATCCAACCACATCGTTCTATTTGAAGCGTGCTCGTCTAAGCCTCACTGGCGACTTCCTCAAGGAGAAGTTCGACTATCGCCTACAGGTGGATATGGCTGGCTCGCCAAAGATTTGCGACCTCTATATTCGCTATAAGCCTCTCAATGAGCTTAATGTGCAGTTTGGTCAGTATAAGCTCCCATTCGCTTTGGAGAATGAGCTATGCGGTCCTACTACCTTCGAGTTTATCGAGTACTCATATATCACCACATACTTCTCGCGTAACAATGGTCGCTACGATGGTATCAACGGTGCAACAGGTCGTGATATAGGCGTTCAGCTCTATGGTGGCTTCCTCAAGCGTGAGGGGTACAGTATCATCAACTATAATGTCGGCGGATATAATGGCGCTGGCATCAATACCAAGGATAATAACTCATCAAAGGACTTCGTGGGTCGTCTTATAGTGAAGCCTTTCAAGGAGCTATCTGTTTCGGCATCATATATGTACTCAGAGGTTAAGTTTGGTGAGCGTAACTATATGAAGGCGCCACGCTGGTCTGTGGGCGCATGGTATAACTCTCATCATTGGGTAGCACGCGCAGAGTTCGCACAGGCTAACTTCGGTGGCAACCTCACAAATGCCTTCTACGTATTGGGTGGCTACCACTTCGAGAAGCCATGGTCTGTGGTTGCTCGTTATGAGTTTATCGAGGATGAGCTCAATGTGTTAGACGAGCAGCGTATAACTCTTGGTGGCGTGTATAAGCCATTCAAGTTCTTGCGCTTACAGCTCAATGCGTCATACGTTATTAACGATGTTATCGACCGCAATACGCCAGGTGTGAACCTTTTGGTAACTGCAATGTTCTAATCATCGAAGCCAATGAGTAAATTTCGTACTGAAGATTGGGTGGTAACATTCCTAAGTATACCACTACTTATTCTATCAGGTCTGGCAACCGACTTGCCTAATAACGGCTTTAAGGTGCCTACTGCGCTCGATAATCTCGATGCGTGGATGAACATCGGAGCCTTCTTCGTCATCGCGTTGGTGCTGCTCTTTATCGGTAATAGGGTGATTGGCAGACCTATGCGTGGACTCTTGGTTTCGTTCATCTTCATCTTTGCCATCGCTGTCTTGGCGCAGTGGGTGGCAACAATCCCTAAGGTCAAGTATTTTGGCTTCGAGGCGGTATTCTTCTCGGTGCTCTTTGGACTTATCATCCGCAACCTATTTAGCATCCCCGAGTGGCTCAAGCCGGCCATTCAGGGTGAGTTCTTCATCAAGATAGGTGTCGTCTGCCTTGGTGCCACGGTGCTCTTCTCCGATGTCATGAAGTCGGGCGCTGCGGGTCTTATCCAGGCGGTTATGGTTGTTGGCATAGTATGGTTCTTCGCCTACTGGCTTGCGCGCCGTAATAGGGTGGAGTGTGCCTCGGCAATGACCTTAGCGAGTGGTTGCTCTATATGTGGCGTCTCGGCGTGCATCACCGCTGCAGGTGTGGCTGGTACCGATAAGAAGAGACTTTCCTATATCACCTCATTGGTGCTTATCGTCGTGGTGCCGATGATATATATCATGCCCTGGTTGGCGGAGAGTGTCGTGCCTCTGTTCACCAACGACCCTACTGTGCAGAGCGAGATTATGGGCGCTTGGATTGGTGGTACGATTGATACTACCTCGGGTGTTGTAGCCTCGGCAGAGATGGTCGGTGAGACGGCCGAGAAGAGTGCGGTGGTGGTCAAGGCTACGCAAAATGTGCTTATCGGTGTTGTGGCATTCTTCATCGCTCTATATCTAACCTCGCGTGGCGATGGTAAGAGGGGTGGTGGCGCTCCGTCGCTTGGCATTGTGTGGGAGAAGTTCCCGAAGTTTATCCTCGGCTTTGTTCTCGCCTCGGCGGTGTTTAGCATACTGCAAAACCAGGAGCTGCTGACTGTCGGCAGTAGCGGTAAGATTGTCGAGACATCGATGGCTAAGACCTTCTCAACCTTCTTCTTCTCATTGTCGTTCGTCTGCATCGGCATGGATACACGCCTTAAGGATATCATCTCCAGGGAGAATAGAAATATCTTGAAGTCGTTCGTGGGTGCTCAGCTCTTCAATATCGTTGTTACCTGCCTCTTGGCGTGGTTGATGTTCGGTGTTGTGAAGCCCGCCTTGTGGCCCTCGAAGGAGCAGCCTAAGCCTAAGGTGGAGCAGGTTGTTGATAACACTGCGAAGAGGTAACGTACTTATATAAATGAACATAGGGAGCACCTCGACGATGCTCCCTATTTGTTTTCAGCTCAATATTATCTATCGCGATGGTACGCCAAGCACACCCTTGGTGTTCTTCGCCCACTTACCCTGGGCGCGTAGCACCTGCTCGACAATGTCGCGCACAGCTCCTCGACCGCCATCATACTCCGAGACGTAGCGCGATGCCTCGATAACCTCCATACAAGCATCGGCAGGACATACCGGTATGCCCACAATCTTCATGCACTCCAAGTCGGGGATGTCGTCACCCATATATATCACACTCTCGGCGTCGAGGTTGTTGTCGGCAATAAACTCCTTAATTGCTGCAATCTTATCCATGCAGTTTAGGTACATGCGCTCTACGCCCAACATCTCTAAGCGGCGGCGTAGCATCTCGCCTCTACCTCCCGAGATGATGCATATCTTATACCCCTCGCGTATGGCATATGCCATGGCGTAGCCATCCTTGGCGTAATAGCGACGGATGAAGTCACCATCGGGCGTGGGGATGATAGTTCCATCGGTCATCACACCATCGACATCGAAGACAAAGGCCTCAACGCGTGCTATATCCTCTTTGAAGTTTCCCATATACTCTCTGTTATATCGTTATATATCTTTTGTTTTGTGCTATCCTTGTCAAGCATTGCTAAGTGCTTCTCGATGACCACCTTGTCGCCACGCTTGGCAGGTCCTGTCTGTGCCGTGACGGGGTTGCTGGAGTCTAACGCCTTGGCTGCAGTCTCGGCAATAAGGGGCTTCAACACTTCGAAGCTTAAGCCCTCCCTTGCAACAATATCGCGTCCTAAGGCATAGAGGTGGTTGGTGAAGTTGTTTACAAAGACACCGGCAAGGTGTATCGTGCGTCGGCGCTCCGAGTCGGCATACTCCACACTTTTGCTTAGCAGCGATGCGAACTCATTAATAATCATCAATGTAGCCTCATTATCAGCCTCTACAAAGAGGGTGACGCCACTAAGGTCTATATCGCGCCCTTTTGTAAATGTCTGGAATGGATAGACTATACCACGCCTACCACCACGCTCAGCAATTACGCTCAGGGGTACGCTTCCTGCGGTGTGTACCACAATACTATTTTCGTCTATCTGCAGTGCTTGGGCAACGACCTCCACAGCGCTATCACTCACCGCGATAATATATATGTCGGAATGTGGGCACTCCTCGCTACGCTGATACCACTCCGTAGAGCACAGCTCAGCAAGGGCTCTTCCTCGCTCCTCGTTGCGGGCAATGATGCCACAAAGATGCAATGCCTCGTTGCGCGCAATGTTACGCGCGAAACACTCGGCAACACCGCCTGAGCCAACAATGGCAACCCTAAACCTCTTATCGTTCATACTCTACAAAGGTAGTTATTTTAGTTCAATAAACCAATTCTCATCATTGATGGTGGTTACCACAACACGAATGTCGCTACCCGCCTTAGCCCCTATCGCCTGGCGCACACCATCTACCGTGAGGCGTGTATCACGCTTGAGAACATCTACGCGCTTACCCTTGTACTCCCGCTTTAGCTCCTTTGGGTGATAGCGACGTATGGCGGCTATCTCGAAGGTGCGACATGGGAGATTTGAGGGAGGTAGCTCGCGAGCAAAGGCGTAACCATTGTTGCTCCATATCGAGGCATATTGCTTCAATGCCTCTATCGCCACGCGACCCTTCATGAGTGCCACGTCGGGGATAAGTAGGTAGCGCCACTCACCCTCGGCAAAGCTCTCCACGCTGGGTGAGGAACGCTCTACGGTGGTGTCGTAGCACCATTCGCCCTCGCCAATGATGACGATGCGCAGCTTATCGCTCTGGGCATTTGTATATATGTTAACCTCCTTGCACTCGCCACCGAGCGACACAATCTCTACCTCGGCAGGAGTGAAGATGCGGAATGCCTCGTCGCTATCGAAGAGTGGAGATAACTTAATAGCTACACGCTCAGATATTTCACTCAAGCGGGGCATTAGCTCTCGCATATTGGGCGAACACTCCTCCAATACCACCATCTTATGTCCTTCTGCCGAGCGACGGTCGGGGTCGGCAAATACCCAATCGAAGTGCTCCTCGCACCCTGCCACATACTCCTCGGCTGAGGCGGTGACCACCTCCACATTTGTAATGCCCATAAGGCGCATATTGTGACGTACCACATCTGCCAATATTGGGTCACGCTCAATGGCAACAACCCTCCTAAAGTTCTTGGCAAGTGCCATGGCATCAACACCTAAGCCACACGTGAGGTCCAAGACGCTATCCCCAGACAGGGGCTTTCTTAGTGCCGACTCCTCGCTGGAACATTGCTCGAAGGCACGTGGTGGTATTATGGCACGTGCGGCGTAAAGGCTTGGTAGCTTCTTACGTGCGCGTTGCAGGTATTTCACCTGAGTAGCCACTGCCGAGGCGTGGGGCACACTGCTATCGAGAGCCACGCTTGCAGCATCTCGCTCGATGTTACGCTCGATAGCCTCGCGTACCTCGTCAAGAGTAAGTATCGTAATATCAGATGTTGTCATACCTTGGCAAAGTTACCACTTTTTTTCGTTCATGCGCCCATATAACAAAGGTAATTGCAATAAATACCGCATAGCAGAGTGCTATATGGGTGCTATCCATGCGATACTCTATAGATACCCATGCTGGTAGTGCCGAGGATGTTACCACCTCATTTTGAACAAATGCCGCCCTCTCTGCTAACCATGCAAAGGGTGCACCTAAGGGTGTGGGTAGCAGCAATGTAAATATGCCACAACCGAGGATTATGTAGGCAGTTAACATCGCCACGGGCGTTATCAGAATGCCGATAAGTGGGATATTACCGAAGGTGTGGCTTACAATGGGGAGTGTCCATAGAGTAGCCACGACACCCACAATGATGGTGTGTAGCATATACCGAACAAGGGTATTGGGGTGCGTTGTGCGACGCATAAGAGGTATTGCCCACAGAGCTATGCCCATCACGGCACAGACGGATAGCTGGAAGCTGATGTCGTATAGGTAGTTAGGGCGATAGGCGAGCATAAGGATTATCGTCAACGCGAGGATGTTAGGCGTAGAATAGCGCGATGATGTGACCCATGCTATCTGCACCACGCTAAACATCACTGCCGCGCGTAGCACCGATGGTGAGGCACCACTAACAAAGGCAAAAAGCCATATCGCGGCAATGACAATAGGTGTGCGTAGCCTATGCCCATGGTGTATTAGCGATAGGGGTGCTAACAATATATTAATGATTATAAGCACAATACCGAGGTGCAGTCCCGATACCGCCATAAGATGAGCAAGTCCTGTCGTGGAGTATGCCTCGCGCACCTTTGTTGGAATGTTGTGGCGCGAACCTGCGACCATCGCTGTGACGGTAGCATGGGCTGCACTATCATGACTTGCATAGCTATCAAGGCGCTGAATAGCACGATTTTGCAGCGATATATCGTCATTGTACTCAACGCCAATAACATTATAGTCTGTCACACTCACACCTCCTACTAACCCACGACGGTGGAGCAGTTCGTTGTAGCTCTCGTATCGCGACATACGCTCAACGACGCTTGAGTGTAGCTGCATCCTGTCACCTACATCCACCGTCCCATTACGAAGCCATAGTTGCACCTTATCGTCACTCGTATGCCACGCACCCTCATCTCGCCAAGCAACGATGCTACCCTCCGCCACACGGTAACCATCACGCTGGGCAGGAGGAGTATCAACATCGACAATCAGCTCTAAGTCACGACCTAACGGGGTGTCGGGCTTAAAGAGATGTAGCTCACTAAGCGTATAGCCCACAAACAACATCGCCATGGCGGCATAGAGCACAGCGATGAAGCCTCTTCGCAGTAATAGTGCTCCGGTCAAGAGCGCGACAATAAGCGCGATGGCGATGTATAGTGGGATTGTGATGCTCTCTGCCATGACTATGCCCATGATGAAGGGCAGAAGCATGACAAAGAGGGGCATAGAAGTCAGCCTATGCCCCACATTTGAGATTTTAAATCTATTATGCCAATGGTCGGATGCGGACATCACACACGCCCTCCAACATCTTAGCCAACGCCTCCACATCGGTGGGCTCATCTACCTGACCATAGTGGTAGGGGTAGTATATCGCTGGTTTGATAGCCTTAACTGCCTCAACCGCCTGCTCAGGAGTCATGGTATATGGCTGATTTACACAGATAAAGGCGATGTCGATATTCTTCACCGCACGAAGTTCGTCGGTAGGCTCCGTATCACCCGACATATAGATACGCACGGCATTATCAATGGTTAGCACATAGCCACAATCCTCTCGCTCCTTAGGGTGGAATTGTAGCTGGTGCTCCGAGGTGTTATAGGCAGCAACAGCCTCCACACGAATATCTGCCATTGGCTCAGCCACAGCACCTGGAAGCATGGTGTAGCAGTCGCCCTGGAAGCCCTCAGCTGAGGTCTTATCCAAGAGGATATGTGTTCCCTCCTTCATTAGGGCATCAATGGCTGCCATATCGAAGTGGTCGTAGTGGGAGTGCGACACAAGGATAATATCTGCCTTAGGGAGCTTCGTATAGTCGGCATTCTCCATCACAGGGTCGAGATATATGTGGCGCCCATCGTACTCTATGGCGAGGGAGGCATGCGCAAAGAAGGTCAGTTTTAGGGTGTGACCATTGATGGTTAGCTCGTCAGAAGCATACATTGGCGCACTCTCCTTGCCCTTGAAAAGTTTTGAAAATAGTGACATAGTAAAGATGTTAGTTTATGGTGTTACACATTGTTGTTTATAGTTCTATATCTGCAAACGAGTCCTCCATGGTCTGTGTGAGGTGCTTACGGTCGAGATGAGTATATATCTCCGTAGTCACAATGCTCTCATGACCGAGTAGCTCCTGCACTTGACGTATGTTAGCGCCACCCTCCAAGAGGTGTGTGGCATAGGAGTGGCGCAATGTATGTGGACTTATCTGCTTGTCGATACCCGCCATAAGTGCTGCCTGCTTGATGATGTTGAATATCATCACACGCGTGAGGGGCTTGCCACGATTGTTGAGAAAGAGCGTGGTCTCCGATGGCTTATGGGGCGCTCTAACCTCCATGTATAGCTGAATCTTATCACGTGCCACCGAGCCTATGGGCACTAATCGCTGCTTGTCACCCTTGCCAATGATGCGTATGTAGCCCTCGCCAAAGAAGAGGTTGTCGATGGTGAGTGTCGTGAGCTCCGATACGCGCAGACCACACGAGTATAGCACCTCGACAATGGCACTGTCGCGACACCCCTTTGCTGTACGCATATCGAACGTTGCAAGCATGGCATCTATCTCCTCAACGGTGAGTGTGTCGGGGAGCATGCGATCCTGCTTGGGTGTATGAACATTATCGGTTGGGAGGGTGTCTATACGCTCGTATATGAGTAGGAAGTTATAGAAACTCTTGATGCCACTTAGGCGTCGTGCCTGTGAGGCACCACTACGCCCATTGTCGTAGAGCCACCCCATAAAACGCTCTATTATTTGAGGCTCAACCTTTTGAGGTGCAACCCCATGGAAGTGCATCACATAGTTGGCAAACTCCTCCAAATCGCGCATATATGCCTCGATGCTATTCTCCGAGAGACGCCTCTCGAAGCGTATATAGCGCTCATACTCCCTACGAATTTTCTCCCAACTTTTAGCAATATCTGCCATATTATTCATATCTTTGTGGTAAAGATACAAAAATTTTACATAATATCATCTTCGATATAGATATTTTTCACTCATGACACGTTACACAGAGGTTATCATAGGTTGCGCATCAGAGGAGATGGCTGAGATTATCACCGCCTATCTTGCCGACTATGCGTTCGAGAGTTTCAATACAGAGGTGACACCTGCAGGTGTGACACTCAAGGCTTATATACAGAGTAAGTCGTGGGAGGAGTGTCGCGAGGAGGTGCTACCCCTAATTGATGAGTATGGTTCACTATTTAGTGAGATGTATATCAAGGATGAGAACTGGAACGAGCGCTGGGAGCAGGAGAGCTTCCAGAGGGTGAATATCGATGACATGATCCTCATCCGTGCCTCCTATCACGAGAGGCATGAAAACCCAGATGTTATGGATATTATCGTTGTACCACGCATGTCCTTTGGCTCGGGGCACCACCAGACAACACGCATGATGTGCCGAAGCATACTTGCAGCGAAGTGTCGTGGTGGGGTGCTCGATGTTGGCTGTGGCACCGGCGTATTATCGTTCGTGGCTCTTAAGGCGGGTGCTACACATGCCGATGCTGTGGATATTGACACATGGTCGGTGGAGAGTGCTCGTGAGGCGGCAGAGCTAAATGCTCTCGCAGCAAAGATTGAGATTATGGAGGGCACGGTTGAGAGTGTCGAGGGTCGTAGCTATGATATGGTCTTGGCAAACATAAATCGCAATATCATTCTTCAAGATATAGAGCGCTATGTGGCGGCACTAAAGAGTGGTGGCAGCATGCTGCTAAGCGGCTTCTTAACGGAGGATGCACCACTTATCGAGGCGCGCGCCGCAGAACTTAACCTCTCCCTTACGAACTCCATGTGCGATGAGGGCTGGATGTGTCTAACCTTTAGAAAGTAGTGTTATGATTATCGTTCCAACAGCATATTTTGGCTCTACGGAGTATTGGACAGCCATCCTCAAGGGTGGCGATAGTGTGGTCTTAGACCTTGGCGAGAACTATGTCAAGCGCTCGGAGCGTAACCGCACGCGTATCATGACCTCAGGAGGTGTTATGCAGCTCTCGGTGCAGCTATGCCACGCCAACAAGCCACGCCAACCAATAACCTCGATGCAGGTGGACTATTCGAAGCGCTGGCAACATCAACATATCGTAGCCATCGAGTCGGCATACCGCTCATCACCCTACTATGACTACTACGCAGACCGCTTCCTGCCCCTCTTGGAGCGTCGCTGGGAGAGGCTTACCGATCTGAATATGGCTATCATGGAGCAGTGTGCCAAGGTGCTGAAGGTGGCTGTGCCTCGCGTGTCGGAGCAATATATCGTCGCCCAGGATGCAGATGTCGATATGCGCCTAAAAGGCAGCAGCTCGACATATCATGCCGAGCCATATATACAGGTCTTTAGTGACAGATTTGAGTTTGAGGAGAACCTCTCTATCCTCGACTTGATTATGTGTGAAGGTCCCGAGGCGCGTAATATCCTTATTGCTTCACAACTCTAAACTCTGTGCTATCGCGTAGCGCAGGGCTCTCTAACGAAACCTCTACCTCCGCCCCGCCAACAACCTCTACGGGGTTGGATGTCCATACGTTACGCCCCCATTCATACAGCAGCGACGTAGCGCCATTGATAGTGAGTGTTGGCTCGCCATGCGATGAGTATACGGTTATTTGTTGGCTGCTACTCTTGCGCTGCTTCCACCCCTTATCGACAATGTAGAGCGTTGGCTGCTCGTTGTTCCATAGCGCCTTGTAGAGGTAGAAGATATCCTTCTTTGTGGCGTGGTCATACTCCACCAAGCCTGTGTGGTTCATTCCATAAGGTCGGCGCGAAGAGGCGTGGTCGAACATATTGTCTAACCACACACCCCAGAACTGATCTGTTGCCTCCAACTGTGTGGCATACTGCTCATGATGGGTGCGCTGGCGTCGCGCTGGGAGGTGGTGGCTGCCACGCTTGGCGCGCTCTATGGTCTCGCTGTTGTGCAACGATATGCCCTCCTCGCCATAGCATACTGCGGAGCGTAGCTTGCTCCACTTCTCGTTTGTGCGCAGCTGCTCGCACCATATCGCAACATCATCCACAAAGCCTGTCTCCCAGCCTACACTCTGCTTAAAGACAATGAGGTCGGTGATGAAGTTTATCTCGCCATCGCTATTGCTGCAGGCCACCGTAGGGCGTGACTTGTCGGTGGCGTGTGCCGTGTCGTTCAACTCCTTGATGAAGGGTGTTAGGTCGCATCCGCGCTGCCATACGAGCGAGTAGATGCCCCACATAACCACCGAGGGGTGGTTGTAGTTCTGATATATCACCTCCTTGAGCTGCTCGATGCCACCCTTGCGGAGGGCTTCGGTGTCGTAGAAGCATATGTCAGAGAAACCAACGGATGAGCGCGAGAATGGGGCGTCGACCCATGCGAGGATGCCTCGTTTGTCGCACTCGTCGTATAGATAGTTGGCGTGTGGTCCCTCCTTTGAGCGAATGGCGTTAGCTCCCACCTCCTCGATTAGCGCAAGGTCGCTTGCAAGGTGCTCGGGGGTGATTGCCGTGGCATAGCCCTGGCGGTCGTGCGCAAGGTTGACGCCATGAATGTCGACAACCTTGTTGTTTATGAGTAACTTGTTATCCTCCGAGATGGCAACGTGTCTAAAGCCAGTCTTGAAGCTGACAAGGTCCATAGGGTTGTTTACGTCGCCTATGGATACCTCTACGGTGTAGAGTGTTGGGCTGTCGGGGCTCCACAGCTGTGGGTGGTTAACCTCGTAGGGGATATTTATGCTGCGCTCGGGGCTTATCTTCGAGGCCTTGACGGTTTTGTAGTATACCTCATAGCCATTGGGTGCTACGATGCGTAGGTTTACCGTGAGGTGGTTTTCGGGTGTTGACAGGTAGATATGTGCAACTCCAGAGGCTATATTTTCATTAGCTGTCTGCTGCTCTATAAGCACTCCGTCGCTCGAATAGAAGAGTGGCGATACGATGCTTGTAGGCGTCACCAGCAACTCCACATCGCGATATATGCCGCCACAGAGGTTCTGGTCGGCAGATATGGGTAGCACATCGCTGCGCATGGCGTTGGAGACAACCACTCGTATATAGTTCTGCTCGCCATATCTAACCATATCGGTAATCTCCATCGTGAAGGCTGTATAACCGCCATGGTGCTCGCCAACGTGCTTGGCATTGACGAAGACATTCGCAACACTCTGCACGCCATGAAAGCGCAGAAAGAGACGCTTGCCCTGCCACTCCTTTGGAATCCATATGGTGCGCAGATAGTTTGCCGTAGTGCGCTTATATTCAGTCTCATAACCCGTGTCGTTGGTGTTCCACGTATGGGGGAGTGTGACATAGTGGGCATTGTCGCTATCGAGCTCGTTGGCGAAGTAGAAGCGCCAGCCGTCGTTGATGTTGTGATGCTCGCGTGTGGGCTCTGCGGCGTGTGCCGTAAGACCTATCATAAGTGCTATAATGAAGAGTACGTGTCTCATAGAGTCTATTTTTTATGATGCAAAGATACGAATAAAGAAAAAAAATTACTATATTCGTGCAGAATATATGCTACTAACAGCGCTAATTTTTAAATGTTATGCTTGATATTATCATTATTATCGCAGCGATTTTATCCTTCTATGTAGGCTATCGCCGTGGATTTATCGCTCAGCTAATCAACCTTGTAGGTCTCTATTTGGCAATCCTTCTTGCTCCTGTTCTTGCTGAGCCTGTGGGATCTATATTCTTTGGCAATGAGTACCTTGCCTATGTAGCAGGCTTCTTTGTTGTGCTTGCTGTGGCGATGCTTCTGATGTGGTTTATATCGCCTATCGTGAGCAAGCTACTCTTCTGGAACCCATTCAAGGGCTTAGATGCTATCTTGGGCGGTGTGCTTAACCTCGTGGTGACCATCATCGTAGCATCATCGCTCTTCGCCGCCTTCGACTACGCCAATATCAATACAAGCAAGCCAAACGTAGAGAAGATTGGCGAGCATGTAATTAATAATGCATCATCAGCAGACCTTAAGAGCGATGCGTTGGCGCTCGCTAATGGCGATATTAAGACCCTGCGCAAATTCTTCAAGCCACGCTTTGTGGAGTATGAGACCCTTGAGTCATCGGCACTCTTCGACCCACTCGCAGGCTTAGGTCGCGCCATAACCCCATCGTTGGGTGGCTTCAAAGATCAGGTTTGCGACGAGGCTAAGGGTGCTATCAACGAGCAAATTTTCTTTAACTAAGCTTCGAGAGAAGAATGGCTGTTGAGGGAACCGTAATAAGCTCCACGGGTAGTTGGTATGAGGTGGCTACGGAGAGTGGAGTGCTCAGCTGTCGCATACGCGGACGTCTGCGACTCAAGGGTGTGCGCTCGACTAACCCCGTTGTCGTTGGCGATAGGGTAGTTATCGAGGAGGATGGCGATAGCAGCGTCATCATCGATATTGTACCACGTCGTAACTATGTGATACGTCGTGCCTCAAACCTCTCGAAGGAGTCGCATATCATAGCCGCAAATATCGACCGTGCACTGCTTATCGTCACGCTTCACTCGCCTGCCACACCTCGCGAGTTCGTCGATCGCTTCCTCGTTACGTGCGAGGCATACAAGGTGCCTGTAACCATCGTCATGGGCAAGGCAGACCTTTTGGTTGATGAGTATGCTGCCGAGGCTGAGGATTTCGAGTCGGTATATAGGGATGCGGGCTATGATGTCATGCGACTATGCTCACATAGTGGCGAGGGCGTGGAGGAGATACGCCAGATGCTCAAGGACTCAACAACGCTTGTTGCGGGTAACTCAGGCGTTGGCAAGTCAACACTTATTGGCACCATTGCTCCCGACATTGAGATACGCACAGGTGAGATTTCCGAGAGCCACCATAAGGGTAAGCACACGACAACCTTCTCGACGATGTATGCCGTGGAGGGTGGTTACATAATTGATACTCCGGGCATTAAGGGCTTTGGTCTTATCGATATCGACGACAAGGAACTATGTCGCTACTTCCCCGAGATGATGCGCCTGGCACCCGACTGTCGCTTCTATAACTGCACCCATACCCACGAGCCTGGATGCGCCGTGGTGGAGGCTGTGAAGCAGGGCGAGGTGGCATGGTCGCGCTACGACAGCTATCTGAAAATATTAGACGAAGATGACAAATATCGCAAGTAGATTGCGCACCGAAGAGCCATCCAAAGAGTGGCTTGAGGAGCGCCTCGAATATATGAGCCAATTCCTTACCGAGGAGCGTAAGGAGATATTGCGCCGTACGGTAAATCAGCGTACGCACTATATGCGTATCCTGACGGAGAATATGTTTCATCCTCAGAATGCAAGTGCCATAATGCGCCACTGCGAGGCATTCGGCATACAGCAGATACATACCGTTGAGGATAGGTGCAAATTCGACCCATCGGTAAATATCGTGCGTGGCACGCAGAAGTGGGTAGATGTGGAGCACCACGAGACTACGGCAGAGGCGCTTGCAGCACTTAAGGCCGAGGGCTATCGTATTGTTGCCACCACACCACACCGTTGCAGTGCTACGCCCGAGAGCTTTGATGTTACAAAGGGCAAATTCGCCCTGGTATTTGGTACGGAGCATGCGGGCATCTCGGATGAGGTTATCGCTGCTGCCGATGACTTTCTTATGATACCTATGTGCGGCATGGTCGAGAGCCTTAATGTCTCGGCTTCGGCGGCAATCCTTATCTACATGCTCTCGGAGCGTATTCGCCAGACGGTAGATGGCTGGCAGCTTACGGAGGATGAGAAACTAAAACTGCTCACACGCTGGACAATGTCGTCGGTACGCGACTTTGAGGGTATCCTACGCAAGGCGGAGCAGAGCGGTAAACTGAGTGTAAAACTATGATTTTAAGAGAGCAATTCTTACAGCATGTGGGGCAGACCTCGCCCTCACCAATGATGATTGAGGTGGCGCGTGCCGAGGGTGTCTTCTTCTATACGCCTGAGGGTAAGCGCTATTTCGACCTTGTTGCGGGCGTGTCGGTGAGCAATGTGGGACACGCCAACCCCGTCGTTGTCGAGGCCATACAGCGACAGGCGGCAGAGTATATGCACGTCATGGTATATGGCGAGATGGTGGAACGCCCACAGGTGGAGTATGCACGCCGCATAGCGGAGCTACTACCCAAAGAGTTGGATTGTGTCTATTTCGTGAACTCAGGTGCCGAGGCTGTGGAGGTAGCACTAAAGCTCGCAAAGCGATATACCGGACGCACGGAGCTTATTTCGATGAAGCGTGCCTACCACGGCTCTACGCATGGTGCTATGTCGATGATGGGAGCTCCCGATGGTGAGGAGTGGAAAGCGGAGTTCAGACCCCTGCTTCCCGATGTTAAGTCCATAAACTTCAACTCGTTTTACGACCTTCAGCAGATTACCGAGCGTACGGCAGGTGTACTGTGCGAGGTTGTGCAGGGCGAGGCGGGCGTGCGACTACCCGATGTAGAGTGGCTCAGGGCGCTACGCGCGCGCTGCACGGAGGTTGGCGCACTGCTTATATTTGATGAGATACAGACAGGCATGGGACGTACGGGCGAGATGTTCGCCGCAACAAAGTATGGCATCGAACCCGATGTGGTATGCTTGGCGAAGGCATTTGGTGGAGGTATGCCATTAGGCGGTGTTGCCTCACGTAGAGATATATTAAATGCCTTTACGCACAACCCTTGCTTGGGACATATTACAACCTTTGGTGGTCACCCTGTATGTTGCGCTGCAGGACTTGCGGCACTCGACTATATGGTTAAAAACAGCGTTGTCGAGGGCGTTGAGGCTAAGGGCGCACGCTTCGAGGAGGCGCTACACGACCATGCTAAGGTTTTAGAGATACGTCGTTCGGGATTGCTCCTTGCCGTAGAGCTTGGAGCGTCGGAGCACCTCTATAAGCTGATGGAGATATTCAAGGAGGTGGGAATCATGAGTGACTGGTTCTTGTACTGCGACACTGCATTCCGCATCTCGCCACCGCTGACCATCACCGAGGCGGAGATTGACGAGTGTTGTCTATTGATTAGAGAGGCACTTGACAGACTATAGCCATAAATAAAATAGCACTCGGTTAAGAGTGCTATTTTTATTTATCTTACCGTTAACTCCCTGATAATTCGTTGCATATCGGCATACTGCTCCTCCATGCTCTGCAGAAGCCTATATTGCGCTCGTGTGCGCACTAAGTTGTGCTCGGCATATGCCGTTTTGTAGTATCTGTCGCCATCGATATAGTCCATCAGGAAGCGTAGTACCTGCTCATAGGTGATATACAACGCCGAGAATGCTAACCACTCCCTCTCCGAGGGTGTCATCGTGGCGTTACGCTCCGAGAGGTAGCCCTCGGCATAGTGGCGGAAGGTGGCGATATCCATCGAGACATTGTCTAAGTTCTTGTCATCCTCCGCGCCTGTGTTGGTATAGGAGCGTATGGCGTCGCCAAAGTCGTTGAGCGAGGTGCTACTCATAACCGTGTCGAGGTCGATAACGCACAACACCTCATCCTGCTCGTCGAAGAGTATGTTGCTCAGCTTGGTGTCGTTATGCGTAACGCGCATCGGCAACTCGCCACGCTCGACCATCTCCCAGAAGGCGAGCATCCTCTCTCGGCGCGACTCTATCCACGCTATCTCCTCGGCGAGTTCCGCCCTGCGACCCGCTCTATCCTCCCTAAGCGTTGCGTCCCACTGCTCGAAGCGCCAGCGTATATTATGAAAGCCCTTGATCACCTCTGCCAATGGCTCGTCGAAGTCGGCAAGCATCGCCTGGAAGCGACCTATACCCTTGCCACCCATATGGGCGAGGCGTGGGGTATCAGCCTTGTCGTGCGTAACAGAGCCCTCGATATAGAGACACGCAGCCCAGAAGTTCTCACCATCGGTATAATATAGCTTGTTGTCGGTCGTGGGCACCACGGTTAGCACCTCGCGCATGGGGTCGCCCCCTGCCGCCTCGACCTTACGCTTAAGGTGGGCGGTGACACGCGCTATGTTGTCCATCATCGCCGCAACATCGGGGAAGATATTATGGTTTTTGCGCTGTAGGATGTAGCGCTCTTTGTCGGTGGTGACGATATATGTATCGTTGATAAATCCCTCGCCCAAGGGCTTGATATCCTTGACGGGTGCCGCGAAGGCAAACTTTTCAGCAATGGTGTATAGCTCCCTCATATTACTCTGCAAAGTAGTGTGTTAGACCATCAATCTTGTTCCACTCGCCACGTGTGAAGTCGGGCACCTTGACAGGCTTGCTGCCATTCTCGATAGATATGCGCGTAAGCTCGCCCATAGCGCTCCACTCCGCAGCATCGTAGACATCCATATCCAAGGGCAGACCATTACGTAGGCAGTATACAAGGCGGTAGTCCATGATATAGTCCATGCCGCCATGACCACCGATGCTTAGGGAGTACTCCTGCAGGGTCATGCCGTTGACAGGCTGCAGCTGCACAGGGTGGCGATAGAGCTCCGTCATCTGCTGCGATAGCTCCGCAGGGGCAAAGGCGTGGTGGTTGAGGTTCTCGATGTCGGGGAGCTCGTCGCTCTTGGCAACGCTCTCTATCTGCTCGCGCTTGAAGGTGTAGCCCGCAGCGGGGTACTTATTGGCGTAACCCTCGGTGCCCACAAGCTGATACATACGGCTGTAGGGGCGTGGTGTCATCACGTTGTGCTGCATATCTATGGTGCAGCCATTGACGGTGCGTATGAGCGTGTTTATCTGGTCACCCTGGCGGCACTCATCCTCACCCATAAGCTCTTTAGTGAGCTTCGCGCCGTTGATAGATTTTGTCGACATCGACACCAGAAAGTCCATCCTATCGCCGCGGTGTATGTTGAGTGCCTGGCAGTTAGGACCTATGCCGTGTGTGGCATATATGTCGCCGTTGTTTGCCTGGTTGTACTCCAAGCGCCAGTTGTCGGCATAGTGCTGCCAGTAGGGTTCGAGGTTGTGGATGTAGGCACCCTCGGCGTGTATAATCTCGCCGAAGAGACCCTGCTGTGCCATGTTGAGTGTCGTGAGCTCGAAGTGGTCGTAGCAGCAGTTCTCCAGAATGGTGCAGTGCACCCTGTTGCGCTCGGCAGCATCCACCAATCGCCAGCACTCCTCAACGGTGTTGGCGCTGGGCACCTCTATGGCAACGTGCTTGCCATGCTCCATGGCATATACCGCCACCTCGACATGTAGCTGCCAGGGGGTCGCTATATATATAAGGTCTATGTCGTCGCGCTGACAAAGCTCCTTGTAGCCCTCATCACCCGAGTATACCGCTGCACGGGGCATCCCTGCTCTGTCGAGATATGCCTGGCACGCTTCGGCACGCTCGGCATACTTGTCGCACAGGCCATTAATCGCCACGCCCTCGATATATGTGAAGCGCTCCACGGCACCTGGTCCGCGCATGCCAAGACCCACGAAGCCTACACGCACCGTCTCGAGTGGCTCGGTGCGAAGCTCCAATACCGAGCTCTGATCTGCCACGCGCTCAGGCTCATCGAGGATGATAACGCCATCGACAACCCTATAGTCGACGCTCGCTTTGTACAGACCCTTTGTTGTGTGGTTGTTACAGCTCACCAATATAGCTACCATAAGTAGCATGGCGCTCAAAATCTTTGCCGCTCTCATATCTTTGATTGTTTATATTTCCTTATGCAAAGATAGGATTTTTTTGCGGTCATAGCAAGCGCAAACTATGTAAAAATGGAGGTCGACCATAGCCAACCCCCACTCATATTCTCGCTTCGCGCTACCACGATAGCTCCTTGAGCAGCTGTGCCGCCTCGGGAACACTCGACTTGACCCTGTTAAGCAGCGTCATGCCCTCCTTGAGGTTGCCCATGTGTATGGCATAGAGGGCTCGGGCGTAGTCTGCAAGTGGTGAGTTGCCTGCCGTCTGAAGATAGCGCTTGGCACTCGCCATATCACCACTACGCATGGCCGCATTGGCGGCGTTGATGCTCTTTGCCGCCGCATCCATATTCTCTCCACAGCTCTTATAATCAACCCTATATGTGGCGCGGCGTAGCGGTGGATAGCACTCGCTCAACATTATCTCGTAATCCTCATGATACTTCGTGCTTATGGCGTGATCCTTCTCATCGGGGCTCATCGTGCCATTGATGATGGCGAGTATCGCATCTCTGTTTTTGAGTGACGATGCCTCCACCCACTTGATAACGCTATCCCAGTCTTCAGATACGGAACTTAGGGTGATGATGTTATCGCTAACGCCAAAGGTTGATACTAAGTAGGTGCGCAATGCCTCCGCGCGGTTCTTTGCGAGTTCAACATTCTCCTCATAGACGCCATCGGGCGATGCGTAGCCGGTGATCTCTATCGTGGTCATGTCGCAAGCCGAGTTGCAGCTGCACGAGCCGAAGAACTTCGACATATTGCTGAGTAGTACACCATTATCGCCAAACGTTGGCTCTATCGTTGCGTCCATAAGTGGGAAGTCAACATAGGCACTCGCCACGCAGTTTGAGGTGCTGATAACGGGCTTGGCATCGACATATACGGGGTTGAACACCCACTCGCGATACTCGCCCACGATAACCTCTCCGAGGGCTGCAACCCTGTCGCCACACCCATATAATAGCGCCTCGACACGTAGCGTTGCGCCATTCATCCATTGCTGGTATGGCACGGCGGCGAAGTAGGTCACCACGGCAGGTAGATCCTTGCGGCGCAGACGCCACTCCTCGGGTATCTGCTCCACGCGTAGCTTCTGACGAGTGTCCACAAAGTAGTGCTCGCGACCGAAGACACCGACCGAGGTCAGCTCAATGGCTCGTGTGCCGTGGTAGAGAATTGGGGTGTAGACCCTCGCGTGGCGACTCTTGATATGTGTATGGTCGAGCTCCATGCGCATGCCGACATAGAGCATATCGCCGTCGTGCTCGATGGTCATATTTGTGATGCGCATACCTGTGAGCATGTGTGCTGCATCGTTGCGTTGTGCCCACGCCATAGGGGTGAGGCATAGTAGCGCTATAAATAGTATTATACGTCTCATAATTAGTGTTTTAGAAGATGTATGAAAGACCAATGTTTAGCTTCGTGATGCCGAAGTAGTTGTGGTTGTCGTGGCGGCTGAGCAGCTTGTCCGTCTTCCAGTCGTACTTGTCGTACTCCAGATAGGCGTAGCCCACGCCGAGCTCAAACTCGAGGTTGAAATGGCGGCTCAGCACCACAGCATATCCGTATCCCACGCCGGCACCCAAAAGCCAGCCATCGAAGCGGTTGTCGCTCAGTGCCCCGAAGTTGGTGCCGAGGAACTTAATGCTGTTTTGGATGTTGCCCATATTGTATCTGCCGTAGTGGGCATGCAGGGCGATGAAGTGACCGGCAAAGCGGTGGCAGAACCAGTAGCGTGCCTCGGGCTGCGTTAGGAAGTGCTTCCACTGCCTGCCGTTATACATCTTCCAGTCGTTGAAGTTCGACGACATGTCGAGAGTCCAGCGTGGTGCCAAGCCAATCTCGGTGCCGAGGTTGATAGAGCCCGTAGCATCGTAGAGGAGGTTTGTCTTGATGGCAACATGTTGCGCATCGGCGCGTTGCGCACCCACTACAAGGAGCAAAGCAACAGCGCATAATCGTAATAATCTTTTCATAACTTAGATGTTTTACATAATTATTCGCTTTGGATAATTCTCAACTACCATACCACAGAGAAAAGGCTGTTTGTTTATTAATGATTTAATCGTTACCTTTGTGGAAAATTCAACAAACCATGAAAAGAGAATACCTATACCTTATAGTCGCGCTTATGGCGACGCTATTGACATCCGAGCTTCGTGCACAGGAGCAGGCAAGAGTCATAACACCAGTACCATATCAGGTGGTCGATGAGCCGAGTACTGCTTTGTTTGATGCTACGCAGATGTTTAAGCTATACACAAACCTCGAGGGCGAGGAGCGCGAACGCCTCCTTGCAGCAGCCAAAGAGGCAGGCTTCGACTTCGAGACTGTCAAGCGTCGAGCAAAGAGGGGCGCGCCTATCTCTATTGCGATAAATCCAGGGATTGTCACCAACCCCGAGGGCTATGTTTTAGCAGTCCTGGAGCAGGGCATAGACATCGTTGCCCACGACGCTGCGGGAGCTTTCTATGCTATGCAGACGCTACGCCAGATGATGGAGAGCAAACCCGATGGTGTGTGGGAGCAGACCATTATTAACGATTTCCCACGCTTCGAGTATCGTGGTGTGCTCATCGACGTGTCGCGCCACTATCGCTCTATAGAGTTCCTCAAGCGTCAGATAGACATGATGGCACGCCTGAAGATGAACCGCCTGCATCTGCACCTTACCGATGCCGCAGGTTGGCGTATGGAGGTGGAGAGCTACCCACTCCTTACGAGCTACGCTGCATGGCGTATGCCCGCGACATGGAAGGAGTGGTGGAATGGCGATAGAGCCTATGTCGATGAGGGCACGGAGGGTGCCTATGGCGGCTACTACACAAAGGCAGAGCTTCGTGAGTTAGTTGACTATGCGGCTGACAGATACATAACCATCATCCCTGAGATAGAGATGCCCGGACACTCCGATGAGGTGATTGCGGCATATCCCGAACTTGGCTGTTCACATCATCCTGAGCGTCAAGGTGAGCTATGTATTGGCAAGGAGGAGACCTTCATCATGATGCAGGCTATCCTGGATGAGGTGATGGAGATTTTCCCCTCGGAGTATATACATATAGGTGGCGATGAGGCGAGCAAGGATAACTGGAAGCTATGCGAGGATTGCCAGCGCCGTATGCAGGAGGAGGGCTTGGAGAGTGTCGATGAGTTGCAGAGCTATATGATACACCGCATCGAGGAGTACCTTAACTCTAAAGGTCGCCAGATTATAGGCTGGGATGAGATATTGCAGGGAGGTCTTGCTCCCAACGCTACGGTGATGTCGTGGCGTGGCGAGGAGGGCGGTATTGCAGCGGCAGCGGCAGGTCACGATGCCATAATGTCGCCACACGCCTATTGCTACATAGATGCTCCACAGGATGCACCCCCCACACAGCCTGAGGCTATCGGTGGTTACCTCCCTTTGGAGAAGGTCTATTCCTATGAACCTGCGCCCAAGAGCATGGATGCTAATGTGGCGAACCACATAAAGGGTGTGCAGGCAAACCTATGGGCAGAGTTCATACCTACGGATGAACACTACGAGATGATGCTATGGCCACGTGCCATTGCCATCGCCGAGATAGGATGGTCACATCCAGGAAAAAACGGCGCTAAGGATTACGCCAACTTCCGCGAGCGCGCTGTGAATATTGTTGAGCGCATGACAGAGGAGGGGTATACACCTTTCGACCTTAAGAGTGAGATTGGCGAGCGCCCAGAGTCGCGAGAGAGCGTCGAGCACCTCGCCCTCGGCAAGATGGTAACCTACAACTATCCATCACGCTACTATGCCCCTCAGTATGCCGCTGCGGGTGATGGTGCCCTCGTAGATGGCTTGCGTGGCACATGGACCTATGCCGATGGTCGCTGGCAAGGCTTCCTGGGTCGTGCGGGTGTCGATGTCACCATCGATCTTGGTGAGGTGACGACCATACACTCCGTAAGTGCCGACTTTATGCAGTACTGCGGTCCTGGAGTATTTATGCCCTGTAAAGTCGAGATTTTCGGCTCCGTGGATGGCGAAAACTATGAGCCTTTAACCGTCATTGACCATGAGGTAGTACCTGCCGATGTCCCATCCTTCATGACCTTTGGCTGGGAGGGCGAAGCTCAGGTACGCTATATACGCTACCATGCTCATCGTAGCAACTATTCAGGGTTCTTATTCACCGATGAGATTGTCGTTAAGTAGTTGTGATAGTGGCGCATCTGCGAACTTTCAATCAAAACCCCGAATGAGGCTGAATAAAAAGTGTATTTTGTCGTTACGCTCGCCCTCAAAATGCTCATTTACGCATAGTAAACTCCGCTTTTTCGGGCATCGCAAGCCTAAAACTACATCTTTTTATTCAACCTTATAGCGGGAAGGTGCTGACTAATTTACTTTTTAGTCACCCACATCCGTTGTTTTTTCATGTCAAGGCCACATCTGGACCACTCTGACAACTACTTATTGCACAGCTATGAAGTAGGAATTGGCTCAAAAAGAGAAAAAAAATTGTGTAAAGGTTTTGAGATAACAAATTTTTTGTATCTTTGCCACGCAAAACTAATTTGCAGGGCCCATAGCTCAGTTGGTTAGAGCAGCGGACTCATAATCCGAAGGTCGTGGGATCATGCCCCTCTGGGCCCACAAAAACGAAGCGAAGAGCTTCGTTTTTTGTTTTGGTAATGATGCAAAAAGTGGCGCTTTTCGGCGCTAAGATTGGGCGAGAAGATCATTCTTCTCGCTTTCCTTTTTTAATGGTATCTAAAAAACCACAATGAGGGCAGCGCATCTTGCGAGATTTTGACATAAAAATAGAGATTAGTAGAAAACGTTTTCTACTAATCTCTAAAATATCGCTGTAATTTACAAATATTCAGCTACTTATTTATTACCATAAGCGCCGCTTTTTGCATCATTACCTTTGTTTTTGGAGGGGGGCTGAAAAGTGTGGTATTCGCAACGCATATTAAAACTTCGTCGCGAAGAAGAGCAGTCGAGCTTCTTACTGATAGCGCCTTCTCTTGGTCTCTTTGGTCTTCTTGGTCTCATCGGTCATTTTAATTTGGAGACCATGGGACCTTGTAACCATGAGAGCTGTGCGAAGTGAAGTGACCCCAAAAGTTTGGACAAAAAACTTTTGGGGTCACTTCAATGAGCAGCCTTTTTTCATATTATCCTATTTGTTACTTGCCAAGCAATGTTTTCATCGCCTGAATATTGCGCTCGTTGTCCACAGCCTTACCCTCGGCGGTGTAGGCATGGGCGATAGCCTCAGCAAAGTGCTTCTCCACCTTGTTGCGCACAACCTTCATGGTGCTATTCACAAGACCGTTCTGCTCGGTGAATGGCTCGTTGGCAAGGGCGATAACTGCAGGTACCCATCTATCGGGGAACTCATCGGCATAGGCGCCGCCCGAGCGATACTTGGCAATCTCCGCAGCGACAATCTTCGCCGCCTCACAAGCACGCTCCTCACCCTTAATGCCGCGCTCATCAAGGAGACGATTAAGGTTCTCCTTAGATGCTACGACAAGAGCTATGGTATATGGACTCTGATTGTTGTAAATCATTATCTGGTCGATATATGGCGACTTATCAACCATCGCCTCCTCCATGCCCTCAGGGCTATACTTCTCGCCATCAGAGGATATAAGCAAGCTCTTGAAGCGACCCAACACATAGAGGAAGTTATCCTTACCCATATATCCCATATCGCCGGTATATAGCCAGCCGTCACGTACGGTATCTGCCGTTGACTCTGGGTTCTTCCAGTAGCCAGCCATGACATTCTCGCCACGGATGACAATTTCACCCTTCTGACCAACGGGCAACTCACGACCCTCCTCATCCATAATCTTAATGTCGAGAGGCTGCACAAGGCGGCCTGATGAGCCAAAACGGTGGTTGCGAGGGCGTGGTGAGTTGGTTGATATTACTGGTGTTGCCTCCGAAAGACCATAGCCCTGGAACATAGGTATGCCTATGGCGTAGAAGAAGCGTTGAAGCTCGCTATCGAGGAGCGCACCACCACCAATAAAGAACTGCAAATCGCCACCAAAGGCAACGCGCACCTTCGAGTATATCATCTTATCGAAGAGCGCCACCGCAGGCCATAGCATCCATCTTAGACCGCGACCCTTATTGTAGCCATCACCTTGGTAGGCATACGATGTCTTAAGGGCGAGCTTGAAGAGACGCTCCGTGGTCTTGCCCTTCTTGCGGATTGTTGTCTCGATGCTCTTGCGGAAATTCTTAGCCAAGGCAGGCACGGAGAGCAGGAAGTGAGGACGCACCTCCTTGATGTTTATTGGTATGTTCTTGAGCGTCTCCATAGGTGTACGACCCACCTCAGTGGTAGCCACCGACGCGCCACAAGCAATCATGATGTAGAAGCCAACGACATGTGCGAAGCAGTGGTCCAATGGGAGGATAATAAGCGTACGCCATGTTGGAGGTATAGATACTACGGATAGTGCCTGCTCCACATTTGCCGTATAGTTACGGTGTGTGAGCACCACGCCCTTAGGGTCTGCCGTAGTACCTGAGGTATAGGTGATTGTGGCATAGTCATCGTTTTGTAATGAACGACCTATGGCCATGAAGCTCTCCTCATACTCCTTGAGGTACTCCTCACCGCGCGCCACGACACTCTGCAACGTAACCTCACCCTCCTTGAGGTTCGCCTCATCCTCGCCCCACACGACGATATGCTTCAAGTCGGCAAGGTCGGCTACGATGCGGCGCACCTTAGGTAGCTGGTAGCGCGACACAAAGACAAGCTTCACGTCGGCATGGCGCAGACGGAAGATAAGGTCGTTGCTCTCCTCTAACTTAATAGATAGAGGCACGCTCACAGCACCAGCATAGAGCAATCCGAGCTCCGAGATAATCCAGTTGTTGCAACCCTCAGCGAGGATAGAGACACGGTCACCACGCTCTATGCCCATAGCCGCCAGACCAGCGCCTATCTTCAATGCCTGGCTCTTTGTGTCGTTATACGACGTAGGCTCAAACTTACCATTATGCTTCTCCAACAAAAACTCCTTGGAGCCATACTTAGCCACAGACTCCTCAAAAAGGTCGATAATTGTTCTCTTCATATATTCTATTCGTTATCAATCAAATACTCAGATAATCGCTCGCGCCACTCCTCAGGCATAGGCACTGTCTGCTGAGTCTCGAAGTCGAAGGCCACCATCACCGATGAACTCTCCGTGAGACACTCCTCGCCACGCATGATACACTGATGCAGGGTCATGCTCTTGTTGCCCAAACGCGACACGTCGGTGGTGACAACAATATCATCCATCAGACGCACCTGACCGCGGTAGTCGGTATGTGTCGAGGCGGTGATTATGCGCAGCTTATCAAATACTCCAGGGATCCCCAAGACCTTGACATAGAAATCGGTCTTGCCCATATCGAAGTAGCTCTGCTGCCATATATTATTAACGTGCATGAAGGAGTCAACATCCGAGAATCGCTTCTGCACTGGTGTAACAAGTCTCTTTGCCATATCTTTACAATGTGAGAGGTAGAAGCTGAGAGGTGAAAAGCATGGTGCGCCTCGCGCAGTACCTCATAGATATACTCCGCTTTTCACCTCTTACCCTCCACCTTTAACCCTATTATTGACGTATTATCTCTATCTCCGAGCCCTCGCCAAAGGCGATAATAGAACTTGGCTTCAATGTTGGCTTACCCTCGAAGCGTGGGTTGACAACATAGTCAACGCCATCGACAATCTCCTGCACCACATCCTTCAATCTCTTTGCCGTCTGCTCGCCCGATATATTCGCCGAGGTGGATACTATTGGCTTGCCAAACTTACGCAATAGCGCCTGACAGAAGTCGTGCTGAGGAATGCGCACACCGAGAGTCCCACTCTCAGGGATGATGTTGGCTGCTACGCCCGTAGCACCTGGGAGGATTGCCGTGAGAGGCTTATCCGAGAGCTCCATAACCTCGAAGGCGATGCCCGGAGCGCGATTTACGTATCGCACAACCATATCTGCGTCGCGCATAAGGCACAACATCGAACGCTTATCGTCGCTACGCTTCAACGCATAGACCTTAGCCACTGCCTCAGCATTCGTAGCATCACAACCTATGCCCCACACCGTATCGGTGGGATAGAGGATGATACCCCCAGCGCGGAGTACCTCCACACACCTCTCTACAGCCTTCTGCATATTCTATTTCTTACTCATTAACTCATTGAAACAGTGACGACATATAGGCTGATAGGTGTCGTGAGCACCCAACAGCACCTGCTTATCATCTGCCGTAAGACGATGTGAGTGGTGCGCCAAGTCGCCACAACGAACACATATAGCGTGTACCTTCGTCACATACTCCGCCGTAGCCATAAGTGCTGGCATAGGACCAAAAGGAACGCCCATGTAGTCCATATCAAGACCCGCCACAATGACGCGAATGCCACTACCAGCCAACTGACGGCACACATCAACAATACCCTCATCGAAGAACTGCGCCTCATCAATGCCCACCACATCTACATCTGAGGCCATGAGCAGGATATTCTGCGCAGACTCCACAGGTGTTGACTGTATGGCATTTGCATCGTGCGACACCACCTCCACTTCAGAGTAGCGCACATCGATAGCTGGCTTAAATATCTCAACCTTGAGGTTGGCAAACTTAGCGCGCTTCATGCGGCGAATAAGCTCCTCGGTCTTACCTGAGAACATCGAGCCGCAGATAACCTCAATCCAACCCTTATGCTTATTATTCTCTAAAAACATAAATCTATATCTTCTATATTACTCGTCCAGACGGATAATGTTAGCACCAAGAGCATTCAAGCGGCCATCAATATCGCGATAGCCACGATCTATCTGCTCGATATTCTGAATTGTGCTCGTTCCCTCAGCACTCATAGCTGCGATAAGCAGTGCCACGCCGGCACGAATATCTGGCGAGGTCATGTTGGCAGCACGCAACGGATGCTGGTGGTCGTGACCAATAACCGTAGCACGGTGAGGGTCACACAGGATAATCTGCGCACCCATATCGATGAGCTTGTCGACGAAGAACAGACGGCTCTCGAACATTTTCTGGTGGATAAGCACCGAGCCCTTAGCCTGTGTTGCCACAACAAGGAAGATAGAGAGCAAGTCGGGTGTTAGACCTGGCCATGGAGCATCGGCAATGGTCATGATAGAGCCATCGATGAAGCTCTCAATAGAGTAGTTATCCTGCTGAGGAATATAGATGTCGTCGCCACGCTGCTCGAAACGAATACCCATGCGGGCAAACTGTGCTGGGATGATGCCGAGGTTGTCGTACGACACATTCTTGATGGTTAGCTCCGAGCGGGTCATTGCCGCCATGCCGATAAAGCTACCCACCTCGATCATATCGGGGAGCATGGTGTGCTCCGTGCCACCCAAAGAGTCAACACCCTCGATTGTGAGGAGGTTAGAGGCGATACCCGAAATCTTGGCACCCATGCGGTTGAGCATCTTACATAGCTGCTGCAGATATGGCTCGCACGCCGCGTTGTAGATTGTTGTGCGTCCCTCGGCCAATACCGCCGCCATGACGATATTTGCAGTGCCTGTCACCGAGGCCTCATCAAGAAGCATATATGTACCCTTAAGACGCTTTGCCTCAACAGTATAAAACTCATCGCTAATGTCGAAGTTGAACTGCGCGCCGAGCTTCTGGAAGCCGAGGAAGTGGGTGTCGAGACGTCGGCGACCAATCTTATCACCACCCGGCTTAGGCATAAAGCCCACGCCAAAACGAGTGAGAAGTGGTCCAATCATCATCACCGAGCCACGCAGACGACGGCAACGCTTGTGGTAGTCCGCCGTACGTAGATAGTCGAGGTTTATATCATCTGCCTGCAAGGCAAAACAGTCGTCACTAAGACGCTCCACCTTGACACCCATAGCCGACAACAACTCAAAGAGCTGCATGACATCCGAGATGATAGGAACGTTATGCAACACCACGCGCTCGGGTGTCAGTAACGCCGCGCATATAATTTGAAGAGCCTCATTTTTAGCTCCCTGCGGCATAATCTCACCCTTGAGACGTCGGCCGCCCTCAACCTTAAATAGTGCCATATAACAAAATTTTTACCAAAGATACGAAAAATTGTGTGATATGAGCAACTATTCGTAGAATAAGTTTTCAACAAAGGCACAATTTTTATTATTTGCACCCAATTCCAATTGGTTTAAGGAATTAGCCTATTTATTTACTAACGCAAGGAAATTGAGCTATATATATCAGTTATCGTGGTCAAAAGGTCGAATATGGTTTTGATATTAGAGATTTAATCGATTACTTTGCACAAACAAAACAAGCAGAAAATATGAAGGAGTTTATTGTAGATAATCTACTTAGCAGGATGCCCGAGGAGCGAATTGTTGTGGGCAACGACCTCTCTCTTGCAACATATAAGGGCGGCGAGCCGATGAATTGCTCCCCCGAAAAGTATGAGCACGCTGCGATTATAGTCTGCACCGCGGGATACTGCAGTGTGAAGATAAATCTCGAGCAACACGACATTGAGTCGCCATCGCTTATCACCATAATGCCGGGGCAGATTATCGAGCCCGTAACTACAAGCAGCAACTTCTCGGCAATGGTCATCGCCCTCTCGAAGCGCGTTATCGACATGATAAATCTCCCTGGATGGCAACAGAACTACCTTACGATGTATAACCACCCCACGCAGATGCTCGACGAGAAGCAGGTCAACATGATGCGCTTCTTCTACACCGTGCTACACAACGCTGCCTCGGACGAGGAGAACCCATTCCGCCTTCAGGTTATAGAGAACCTCATCCGCGTGTTCTATTATGGTGGTATTAGCCGCATGAAGCAACACGACACTTCAACATCGGCATATAAGAATGGCATCGTGGAGCGTTTCATGAACCTTGTCAGGGAGCACTACCGCGAGGAGCGACTCATAGGCTTCTATGCCGACAAGCTATGTATCACACCAAAGTATCTATCGAAGATTGTTAAGGAGCACACTGGGCGCTCTGCGGGCGAATGGATTGAGAGACATGTCATCCTTGAGGCTCGTGCCATGCTACAATCTTCGGAGATGACCATACAGCAAATATCAACATCGCTCAACTTCCCCAATCAAAGTTTCTTTGGCAAGTACTTCAAGCGTGTGACAGGCATGTCGCCAAAGGCGTATCGCAATAAGAGGTGAAAAGAGAGAGGGCGGTTAAGACGGCTTGGGAGGCTTGGGAGGCTAAGGAGATTAAGGAATTTAATGAGATTAGGGAGATTAGGGAGATTAAGGAGATTAGGGAGTTTAAGGAAATCACTAAATTCTCTAAACTCCCTAAATTCTCTACACTCCCTAACTACACCAACGCTCATTAGCGCCACGACCTAATTTCTTGTCGGAAGGGGTTAGGCTTGGCCTCGACATGAAATTGGGCTGGATAGGACATACTAAGTGTATTTCCTATTCAGCCCAATGATTGAGAGGTCGAGAATGACCCCTTATCACAAGAAATTACAAGGTGAGCATCTTAATAGCTGGCTCCGCCTGCACCTCTGGCTCGAAACCTAACTTATCCAAGAACTCATTGATATCGCGCTTGTTCTCCTCGCTAAAAGCGTAAGAGAATGGCTCAGAGACATACATCTCGCTGAAGTTACCTCTATAGTCCATGGCTACGCCACATAGAACATAGACCTGATCATTTGTTGGGGTGAACATTGCTGTATGGTTCTTTGGCGCTGAGACCTTGAGGTCTGCCTCGACAGCCGCTCTATCCTGGGTAACGGTAATTGGGTCGTAGAGGCGCATAAAGACATTACCCTCCTGCTTCGCGGTCTCCATCTCTGCCCACATGAGATATGAACCCATCATCTCGAACATACCATAGTTATAATATGTGTCAGGCATAGCAGCCTCCAACTCCGCAAGGCTGTAAGGGCCATTGTGGGTGATGCCGATGACGCTATTCTCGCACACACCCTCAGGCTCGGTCTTGAACTCATAGCGGAACAAGTCGGTAGTCACAACACCACCATAGTAGCCAAAGGCGAGAACGATATACTCTGTGTCTGGCTCAAGACCCACGACACTGCTCTGTACGACGCCTGTATAGGTAGAGAGGTCGTAGTCGAGCAACCAGTTGATAATCTGCTGATTGTCGCTATATGGTAGGTCACTCTTCTTGAGGAATGTAGCAACATAAGGTTCATCCTTAGAAGGGGTTATTGTGAGGTCGGCAACACGAACATAGCAGTTCTCGACCTTGATATCGATAGTCATATCCGAAGCCTCCACCTTCTCGGTCTGGAAGTTAGCGACATAAGGACGTGTGGTCACCTGTGGCAGACCGTCAACCATCTCGACACCGTAGAATATCATACAATACTTTGTATCTGAGAGGCGAGTCTCGGAGTATGAATCTGGGCCCTGCAAGCACATAATGTTGATGAGTTGCTCGGCAGAGTAGCCCGACTGCATATAGATGTTAATCATGCCAATCCAGTTGTTTGCCACCTGCTTGCAGTACTCCTCGCTTGGTGTCTCGCCCTCGGCAAGATACATGTAGTCGCCCTCCTGATAGATGTCGATATAGTACTTACCATCCCAGTTTAGAGGCTCGAACTCGTAGGTAGCCTTAGGTCCGTCAACAGTGATGTTTACGTTGAACTCGATGTCTGAGAATATGTGAGTAGGGAGAATCACAATCTCGTGAGATACAGGTGATGCGAGTGTATAGTCGGTACCCTCCTCGTTGAACTCGATAGCGTAGGCGTAGATTACATACTCTCTGTCGGGCACCATACCTGTCCAAGTGATATATGAGTCGCCCTCGAAGCATATTTGGTTGAGATACATAAAGCTCTCAAGGTCGGTTACGTCATACTGCTTAGCCCAGTTGGTGAAGGTGTTGTAGTCGTCTTGGAACAACTCGCGCTCGTTGGTAATCTGACTGCTCATAATATAATCCTTCTCCGCCATATATACAATATAAGGGGTCTCCTTATCCGAAGGATAGAGCTTCGACGAGCAGCTTGTGGTCTTGATATCGCAAATCTCCATCTCGAAAGTTAGGGCATCGCTGGCAGCCTGCTTAACCTTGATTGTCTGAGTGCTATAATTAGGATAGCGGACAGCGATTAGTCCCTCGCGCTCCTTGTTAGTAAAGTTCTTTTCGCAGTCGAAGTATAGGCGGTTCTCTGCTGTGCGGATGTTGCTAATCCACTCTACGTCGGCCTCGGCAACGATGTCGATACCGTTGATTCCGTTGGCAATGGTGTAGCCTATGTCGTAGGTGCCACCGTTACCATCAATCTCAAGCGTGCTCTTCTCGAGCGTAACGCTAAGCTCAGTGTTGACTGGCTCATCTACCAGGCTCTCATTACAAGCGACAAATGTCATTGCAGAGGTTGCAACGAACAGTAGAAATAACTTGGTAATAATTCTCATAGATATCTTTGTTTTAGTTCTTGCTTATTGTGCAAATATATGATTTTTCTTGCCAACGACAAAAAAAAAGATTGATTTCCTACTAAAAAAGCGATTGAGCATATATAAATTTGCAAATTATTCGTATATTTGTCACCTGAAGGAGTATTTTTTATTAAATTGTTTTAATAATTGCAAACATTAAATATTTTATAATAACCTTAAATTTTAATTAATCTATGAAGACAATCAAGAATTTGTTGTGGGCAATGTTGCCACTCTTTGCCTTGACGCTTGCTGTAGGTTGCCAGGAGGGTCCTCAGGAGGAGCCTACTCCAGATGGTCCAACCGTACAGAAGGATTCAGTCATCAAACTCAACTCAAACAAGGTTGAGGCTTCGTTGGCTGGTGGTGACTACACCATGATCTACGAGATCGAGAACGCTCACGATGGTGAGAAGATCACTGCTGAGGCTGCTGAGTCTTGGGTTAACAACTTCAACACAAGCATCTCTGGTATTCTTTCATTCTCTGTTGATGCTAACAACTCAGACAAGGCTCGTGAGTGCTTGGTAACTGTAAAGTACCGCTACGCTGAGGATGCAATCTTCGTTGTAAAGCAGGGCGCTAAGGAGACTGCAGGTTTCGCTTTGGAGAACATAACTGTTGACTACTTCTCTTACACTATCGACATCATCCCAGATAACAAGACTGCTCCATACATTGTTATGTCAGCAGATCCGACCTACATCCTTGCTTCAGGCTTCGAGTCAGGTGAGGACTTCTACGAGGACGATTTCTACTACTTCGGTTGGTTGGGTCAGTGGTATGGCATGTCTGCAGTTCAGGTTATGCAGGATCGTTGTAAGGTTGGTGACCAGCGCGGTGTAACTGCATCAAACGGTGCTTCAGGTATCCCTTACACTTGCTACCTCTACTACTTCGACTATGATTCAGGTGCTTTGCTCTCAGATGTTTATTTCTTCGAGATTACAACAAAGAGTCCAGACTATGTCCCTGCTACATTCAACGTAGAGCACACTGTTGACGGTTGCGTAGTATCTGCAAACGTTACTCCACAGGGTTACGAGGGTGCTTTCTACTTCGATATGCTCAGCAAGGCTATGGTACAGGACTACATCGACTCTTTGGATTGCGTAGATACTCCTGAGGAGGCTGTTAAGTACTACTGGTCAATGGCTGTTATGGATATGATGAACAACGGCAAAATGTCAGGTTCAACTATCGTTGACTTCTACAACTGCCAGGGTACATACGAGGATGGTACTCCACGTAGCCAGTACGACTTCGAGTTGTTGGCAGAGACTCCATACTACCTCTTCGCATTTGCTATGGACGAGCACGGTCTCTGCTGCTCAGAGCCTACAATCGTTGAGATCAACACTGAGTCAGTACCTATGTCAGATAACGTGATTACTCCATCGGTATCTAAGATTACTGCACAGACTGCATATATCAGCTTCACTACTACTAACGACGACTACTATATCGCTGGTTGGGAGAAGGCTTCTGATTGGGCTACTTACGGCAACACCGACGCTGAGAAGCAGCAGTGGTTGCTTGAGAACCTATCGTATGAGTTCATCTCTGGTGACTACTCACAGACAGCTCTCGGTCTTGAGCAGGGTGTTGAGTATGTCCTCTACGCATTCGGTTCACGCGGTGGTAAGGCTACTACTGAGCAGATTTGGACTTGCAACTTCACAACCAAGTCTGGTATTGGTGCAGCATCTATCGAGATTGTTGACAATGGCTACTACGCAGCTTCTGACCTTGCTGAGCTTCCTGGCTGGGAGTTCCTCAGTGGTGACTACTACTCAGGTAAGTTCATCCTTCCTGTAGAGTTCAAGATTGAGGGTGAGTGGCAGGCATTCTTCGCTACTATCTGGGATTGGACAGGTCGCTACGACGAGTACAACGATCAGCAGTATCTCGACAACCTTGTATGGTCTATCAACGAGTATGGCACAATGACTCCAGAGAAGACTTACACCATCCTTGCAGCCGATAGCGACTACACTTACGTAGCTATGATTATTGACGAAGAGGGTATGTATAGCAATGTTGCTAAGCTTAAGGTTCACACATCATACGATGGTGCCGAGACTGACATAAACAAGTTCGAGCAGTGGTGGAACGGCGATAACGGCGCAGAGCTTCAGAGCCTTGTTATCGACAACGAGTCAACTCGTGAGCTCTTCCGCAAGAAGGCTAACAACACTAACAAGCTCTCTAAGCAGGGCTTTGAGATTAAGGCTGAGCGCATGAACTTCTAAATTTCTTGTGATAAGACGCAATCTGCGTCACATCACTAAGGTAAGACCACCAAGGGTGTAGATAAGCTACCGCCCTTGGTGGTTTTTTCATGCTTCTTACTGGGTAGAACTGGGTAATTCCGCAAGCGAGCTTGCTATGGGTAGAGCTGTGAGCAAGCGCACTATAGGTAGACTGGGTATTTCAGAATAACCTTAAACTCCTTAATTCCCCTAATATCCCCACTTTTCACCTTTCACCAAAAAAATGGTGCCCAGCCTCTGGACACCATCCTGCTCATACCCTATGGCGAGGGTGAGCCAACCCAATAAAAACTAAAAAATATTATCTCTTTAATCTATCCCATCACCACTCTGTGGGATGGTGCTGTTTTCATGTTGCAAAGATATGGCAATATATTAATGCGGACAATCACCATAATTAGGTAATTAGCTCCTTGGCGACCCCCTATTTATTGGTATTTGACTATTCGAAAATATTTATTAACTTTGCATAGTAATAATATACCTATATAAAAATAGAGGATGACAACCATACATAACAATATGTCGTATAGTAATATAGAGCCCGATATGAAGCTCTTCGAGCTTATCGACGCACACCCGTCGCTTGTCTCTATATTCTCGCGACTGAACATAACACTCCCCTTTGGCGACATATCTATCGCCGAGATGTGCCAGCGCGATGGGCATAATGTCGAGCTATTCGTGATGCTCTGCAAGATGCATATCGACGCGACGTACCGCCCTGATAGGCGTGCGCTAAGCAGTGCTATGCTCCCTGAGGTGGTAAGCTATCTGCGCGCCTCACACCGCTACTACGCTCAATATATGCTCCCACACGTGGCGCGCCACTTAGACGATATTCTCGCACACTGCGACACCCTCTCGAAGCGCGTGCTAAGCACCTTCTACGAGGACTACACACGCTATGTGATGGCTCACTTCGAGGATGAGGAGCGTAACATATTCGCCCCAATAGAGAGTGCCGAGCAGGAGCGCGTGCGCGACCTTGCCACCTTGGAGCGCCCCCATGGCGACATCGACGATAGAACAAACGACATCGCGGCGCTCATCTTCAAGAGCCTTCCCGAGGCGGTGCCTACGCCTGTGCGCTGCGCCATGCTCGACGATATATATGCCCTGCGCGACGACCTACGCACGCATAGCAACATAGAGATGTTCCTGCTACGCCCACTCGTGGATGGCATCATTAAAAACGAGTAGCCATGAGACGATACAGAGTAGCCATAGCAACACCATCCGCCATCATCGGTGAGGGCATTGCCACCATACTACAGCGTGGTGGCGAGGCAGATGTTGTGCTTACGGGACGCAGCATGGAGGAGGTGGCACCACGCCTGCGTAGTGCCGATATAGATGTCGTCGTGGCGGACGCTGCCCTGTTGCGCGGCTACGACATAGGCGAGCAATTGTCGGATGTCGTTGTTGTGGGCATGCAGTGCTCGCTATACGATGGCGACACGATGCGTCGCCTTGCCCACGGCATAAGCCTCTATATGGGCGAGGAGGATATCGTGCGCATTGTAAGCGAGGCGGTGGATGCACCCTCGCAGGTGAGCACCCAGGAGAGCCACGAGCTATCGGAGAGGGAGCGCGACGTGCTAATTCTTGTTGCCAATGGCTTCACCAACAAGGAGATAGCCTCAGAGCTTAACATATCTCCCCACACCGTAATATCACACCGTAAAAACATAGTGCATAAGACCGGCATACGCTCCGTTGCGGGCTTGACGGTATATGCTGTACTTAATAAACTTATTGATAGTGAACAACTTTAAGAATTTGAAGACTGAGCTCTGCGCCTACTCCGTGGAGGCTTGCCAGATTGCGGCACGCCTCGGTGTCAACCGCGTGGAGATGTGCGCCTCACCTGCCGAGGGTGGCGTGACCCCCTCGATTGCCACCATTGAGCGTGTAGCCAAGATCGAGGGTATTGACCAGAGTGTTATGATACGCCCACGTGGCGGCGACTTCCTATACTCCGACGAGGAGTTTCAGACAATGTTGCGCGACATCGCGTGCGCGCGCGAGGCTGGCGCTACAGGTGTCGTCTTCGGCATACTTACTGCCGAGGGTAGGGTAGATGTGGAGCGTACACGCGCTCTTGTCGAAGCTGCCGAGGGCATGGAGTGCACCTTCCACCGTGCTGTCGATATGACCGAGGATTATGAGCAGGCAGTGGAGGATGTCATCGCCGCAGGCTGCCACCGCATACTCACATCGGGTGGCTACGACAAGGCGATAGATGGCATCGACAACATACGCCGCGCCGTGGAGATTGCAGCAGGACGCATTGAGATTATGGCTGGTAGCGGAGTGGTGGCTGCCAACGCTGAGGTACTCGCAGCTACGGGTGTTGATGCACTGCACTTCAGCGCCAAGACAACCATCATGGGCGGCATGAAGTATCGCAACCCACGCATCTCGATGGGTGGCACAACGGCAGTCGACGAGTTCTCAATTAGAACTGTCGACGAAGAGGAGGTAACAAAGATATTAACCCTAATACGCAGATAGTATGAAGAGTATGAGGATATTGGCGCTACTCGCCATGGCGGTAGTTGCTATGGGCTGTAGCGGTAACAGCAACAAGAAGAGTGAGAACAAGGATAAGGCTACGCCAGAGGCTGCGCCAAAGAGCGCAGAGGTTTCAGAGAGTGTGCCATCGCCAGAGCTTGAGGAGGCTATCAAGAGCTCTGTACGCGAGGCTGAGCTGCGCGACCTTTGTGCTAAGACCCCTGAGGTAGAACGTGCCGACATGGAGTATCTGATTATCAATATGTTGGCTGCCGACCGCGACACGATGTCGTTGGAGCTCATGGCGGAGAATGTGCACTACGCACGCATAGCACGCGAGAAGTATGAGTGGGCAAAGAGCCTCCCCGAGGATCTCTATCAGCGCGATGTGCTTCCTCACCACGTTGTCGACGAGGTGCGCGACTCATGGCGTAAGGAGCTTTACGAGATGTTCTCGCCAGCCGTAGATACTTGCGAAACAATGTACGACGCTATCTGCGCCGTTAATGCCAACATACCACGCCTTACGGGTGTAGACTACAATACAAAACGCGAGAAGACAAACCAGAGCCCTCGCGAGTCTATGCGTCAGGGCATGGCATCGTGCACCGGTCTTGCCATCTTGCTCGTTGATGCCTACCGCGCTGTGGGTATCCCAGCACGCTTTGCAGGTACTGCCTCATGGCACGACAATCGCGGTAACCACAGCTGGACTGAGGTATGGCTCGACGGCGAGTGGCGAGTTACGGAGTACTACTTCCCATCTGAGCTCGACCACCTATGGTTCATGGCCGATGCATCGAAGGCTAAGGCCGACGATCGCACATACGCTATCTATGCCACACGCTTTGGCAAGGCCGACGACTGGTTCCCAATGGTATGGGCGGATGGCGATGTCGAGGGTCGCAGCGTAGAGGAGTTGCCTAAGTATATCGGTGCCGAGAATGTCACTGACCGCTACATTGAGCTTGCCTATGACCAGTATACACGCCACCTTGAGGCTGGCACACACACCTTCATAAAGATTGCCGGCTACAAGGTAGAGGGACAGAAGGAGCACTCGGAGGATCGTGTAGCGATGGGCGTCGATGTATTCCGCGGCACAGAGCAGATGGGTGGCGGTCTCACGGCTGGTGAGCACCGCGATATGAACGATATGTTCTCGGTGCTTGTGCCCAAGAATACGGAGTATGAGCTACGCTACTACAACGCCAATGGCGAGCTTCAGACCAAGAGAGTATTCCTTGGCGAGGAGGAGATTACCGTTGAGATTTACCTAAATTAACAACATAAAACCAATGAAAGAGGTACTAAAATATTACAAGGATTTCCCAAAGGAGGGCATCGTATTTGTCGACATCATCCCATTCTTGCAGGATAAGGCTATCTTCGCCGAGCTTATGAAGCGCGTGGGCGATGCCTGCACAACAGCAAACATCATAGCGCCAGAGGCGCGAGGCTTCCTCTTTGCTGCGCCACTACTCACCACCGCGGCACACGTCGAGAATATCGTCCCTGTGCGCAAGAGCGGTAAGCTCCCATTTGCCGAGGGTGACCTTAAGGAGGTAATCATCGAGAAGGAGTATGGCAGCGATAAGCTATACTATCGCTTGAGCGACATCGCAGCAGGCAAGGCTACGGGCGATGTTTTCGAGGTGACAATCCTCGATGATGTGCTCGCCACAGGTGGTACTGCCGAGGGCTTGGCAGAGTCGTTGCAGAGCCTCAAGGTTGAGGTGGGCGGCAAGGAGTATGGTGTCAAGGTTAAGGAGTTTGTCTTCATCGTTGAGATTGAGGAGCTTGGTGGCAAGGCACGTCTTGAGCGCATAGCCCCCGTACGCTCTATCACCGTAATCTAAAGCTATAGCCGTCATGTCGGAGTTGCTGGGACGCGATATAAAGTATGTTAGCGGCGTGGGCGAGGCACGTGCAAGACTCCTTGCTCGCGAGGTAGGCGTACGCACCATAGGAGAGTTGCTCATGCGCTTCCCCTATCGCTATATCGACCGCACCACCGTACGTCATATCTCCGACATCGACGAGAGCATGGAGAGCACCTATGTGCAGATACGCTGCCGCGTGGTAGGACGCTCCGTAGCTGGCGAGGGGCGCAAACAGCGCTTCGTAGCGGAGGTTACGGATGGCACGGGAAGTGCCGAGCTACTATGGTTTCACGGTATCAAGTGGATAGAGAAGCGCATTGAGCTCAACAAAGAGTATATCATCTTCGGTCGCCCCTCGTTCTATCGTGGTCGCATGAGCATCGCACACCCTGAGGTGGAGACCGTCGAGCAGGTGCTATCGCGTAAGGTGGAGAGTGGCTATCAGGGTATATACCCCTCGACAGAGGCACTATCACAACTTATAACCGTCAAGGGCATGCATAACATAGTGCATAATGCCTGGCAGTTAGTGGCATCGGATAGCTCCGCCTTTGCCGACCCCCTACCTGAGGATATGCGCCGCCGCAATGGACTTATCCTCCTGCGTGAGGCGATCTACAACATACACTTTCCGCAGTCGGCAGAGCTGCTGCGCAAGGCGCAGTATCGCCTTAAGTTCGACGAACTCCTCGGCGTGCAGCTAACCATACAGGCACGTCGCAGTGAGCGACATACGCGTGGCGGAGGCTTTATATTTCCTCGTGTGGGCGACAACTTCAACGCCTTCTATCACACGAAGTTACCCTTCAGCCTTACGGGGGCGCAGCAGCGTGTAATCAAGGAGATACGCGCCGACATGGTCTCGGGCAAGCAGATGAACCGCCTCTTGCAGGGCGATGTGGGTAGCGGCAAGACGATGGTCGCCTTTATGTCGATGCTCCTGGCTGTGGACAACGGCTACCAGGCATGTATCATGGCGCCTACGGAGATTCTCGCACGCCAGCACTATGCCAATATGGCGCGCTTCGCTGAGGGACTACCCAACGTGAGTATCGCCATCCTCACTGGCGCATCGAAGGCTAAGGAGCGACGCGAGGCTTTAGAGGGCATCGCCACGGGTAGCGTTGACATCCTTATAGGCACGCATGCCCTCATCGAGGATAGGGTGCAGTTTGCCAACCTCGGCTATGTGGTCATCGACGAGCAACATCGCTTTGGCGTGGAGCAGCGCGCAAAGCTATGGACGAAGAATCAGCAGCCGCCACACATCCTTGTGATGACGGCAACGCCCATACCGCGCACCCTCGCCATGACCCTATATGGCGACCTTGAGGTGTCGGTAATAGATGAGCTACCCCCAGGCAGACAACCTATACGCACATATCACTACTACGACTCGTCGCGCCTGAAGATGTTTGGCTTCCTTAGGCAGGAGATAGCCAAGGGTCGTCAGGTGTATATCGTATATCCACTTATCAAGGAGTCCGAGAAGATGGACTACAAAGACCTTTACGATGGCTTCGAGTCGATGTCGCGCGACTTTCCGCTGCCACAATACCGCATCACAACGTGCCACGGCAAGATGAAGAACGAGGATAAGGAGGCGGCAATGACACAGTTTAAGCGTGGCGAGGCTGATATCCTCATCGCCACATCGGTCATCGAGGTGGGTGTCGACGTGCCTAACGCCACGGTGATGGTCATCGAGTCGGCAGAGCGCTTCGGACTATCGCAACTACACCAGCTACGCGGCCGCGTGGGGCGTGGTGGCGAGCAGTCCTACTGCATACTCATGTCGGGCGACAAGCTATCCAAGGAGGGACGCGCACGCCTTGATGCTATGTGTCAGACCAACGACGGCTTCCAACTATCGGAGTTAGACCTTAAGCTACGCGGTGCAGGCGACATACATGGCACACAGCAGAGTGGCGACGCCTTCGAGCTCAACATCGCCAACCTCGCCACCGACACGCAAATTATGGAGGTCACACGTAGCGAGGCTATAACCATATTGGATAAGGATGTCGCTCTTGAGCGCCCAGAGAATATCGCATTACGCGAACTGCGCGATAGACATAAGCGTCGTGAGCGAATAGATTTTTCCGATATTTCATAATATCGCATCACAAAAAACGTTATCTTTGCAACCAAATAAGTAATAAACATTTATACCCCGATATAACCTATGGCATTAATTAGATGTTCAAAGTGTGGTAACCTCGCCTCAAGCCGCTCTGCGGTATGTCCTATATGTGGCGAGAAGATCGCCCAAGAGCAGCCCACACCCGCACCCTCAATGAATACTCCGCAGGCTGAGGCTTCCGTGGCGGAGAGCCCTGCGCCAGCTGTGGAGAGTCCTGTACCCAGCGCAACTGCTCAGCCCAAAACCCTCAACGAGATTCTCGCCGAGCGACAGACAACAAAGACGCTGAACGACAGCCATAGCCAGGAGGATACAACTGTTGACACGCCTCCGACGCAGGATGAGATAAGCGCGCCCGAGCAGAGCAACATCGCTATGGGTATCAGCGCTAATGTGCAGTATAGCTACGACGACGGCGTTCGCACAGTTGAGGAGTATGAGGCGGATATACAGCGCTATAAGCGTATGGCTCAAGGCTTTATGATTGGGTGTTTCATTCTTCTTGCCATGCTTATAGTTGTCTGCATACTATACTTCGTTAAGGTACAAGACCACAATAAGCTAACTAAGAATTATAAGTTGGTGGTTGAGCAGGTTAACGTTCTTACCGACGATATGCAATCTGGGGAGGAAGTCGACATTGACGTGCTACGCGAGAATGCCGAGGAGCTTGTCAGCCAGCTTGAGAAGTATAAGAACGATAACGACTCTATGGCAATGCGCTACCAGGAGGCTGTAGAGATGTATAAGGAGCTCGAGAGCTCTAATAGCTACACTCGCGAGCAGCTGCGTCGCTACCAGAGCGAGGTGGAGACACTCAAGGGCATCATGCGTCAGTATGTGCGCCAGATAGACTCGTTGCATGGTGTCGCCACAACGCTTAAGACGGAGAATACCTCTATGAGACAGCAGATAAAGACCCAGGAGTTGCTTGTGAGCCAGGCGGAGGAGCGTGCCGAGGAGCTTACAACAAAGGTGCGCCAGGGTGAGGTAATCCAGGTGAGCGCTATTAACGTCACACCACTGAACGATAAGAGCAACAACGTGAAGCGTATGCGCCAGGCACGCCGCCTACGTGTCGACTTCGAGCTTACGGCAAATGCCCTTGCTGAGCCAGGCGAGAAGAATATATATATATGTATCACCAACCCTGATGGCTATATCCTTGCACCTGCCGACATGATCGTATTCAACTACGAGGGCACCGAGATGATGGCATCGGCAATGCGTAAGGTGGACTACGAGAATAATATGGTGCCAGTAAGTATCTTCTACGATGGCGAGAACTTCGTTAAGGGTACCTACAAGGTGGATATCTTTATCGATGGTCGTCACTGTGGTACAACAGAAAAGTACTTCGATTAAGGCTATGTAGAGCGAATATGGAAGCTGTCTAACAAGGTTATTTCTTCGTTGCACTCGTCCTCGAAATGCTCATTTACGTCGAGTAAACTGCGCTTTCTCAGACTTCGTGCGCCTAAAACTAACTCTTATTATACAACTTCGAACGATAGGGGAGTGTCTAAAAACTTATTGGACACTCCCTACTTTTTTTCAAAAATATTTGGATATTGCAAAATAATAGTATATCTTTGCACCTCGGTTGGACAAATGGTCTGATGGGCGAGTGGCTTAACCAACGGTCTGCAAAACCGTCTACAGCGGTTCGAATCCGCTTCAGACCTCTAAAATCCCTTCTACACAACAGTGTGGAGGGGATTTACTTTTTTTACGCCCACGCTCCTGAATAAATCTCGCGCGAAGCGCCCCATACTTTTCACCTTTCACTTTATATTTGTCCTTCGCCCGAGATTCCGACAGAGCTTAGACAATGTTTGTCGGTGGCGAGTTGTTAAAGTGACAAATTGTCACTATATTTGCATGATTTTGGCATGGGTTATGCTTTGGCACAGAGATTGCTCCTCGCTTTGAAAAACGGAAAATATTATTAAAACATAAAACTAAGACTTATTATGGCAGTAAGACCACTTTCAGACCGCGTATTGGTGAAGCCCAATCCGGCAGAGGAGAAGACCGCAGGCGGTCTATTCATCCCCGACACAGCTAAGGAGAAGCCCCTCATGGGCAAGGTTATCGCCGCAGGCCCCGGCACCGCAGAGATTAAGATGGAGGTGAAGGTTGGCGACATGGTGATGTATGGCAAGTATGCCGGCGCTGAGCTCAACTACGAGGGTGAGGACTACCTCGTGATGAAGCAGTCGGACATCATCGCAGTAATCGAGTAATCTATTTCGTATAAAACTTATAAGAGAGACTAATATGGCAAAAGAGATAAAGTATAACGTAGAGGCTCGCGAGCTTCTCAAGGAGGGCGTTGACGCGCTATGCAACGCCGTGAAGGTGACACTCGGCCCTAAGGGTCGCAACGTCATCATCGACAAGAAGTTCGGTGCGCCACACGTAACCAAGGATGGCGTTACCGTAGCTAAGGAGGTAGAGTTGGAGGATACATTCGCCAACATGGGTGCTCAGATGGTACGCGAGGTAGCATCAAAGACCAACGACGATGCTGGTGATGGTACAACAACAGCAACGGTTCTTGCGCAGTCACTCATCTCGGTAGGTATCAAGAACGTATCCGCTGGTGCCAACCCAATGGATCTTAAGCGCGGTATCGACGCTGCAGTAGAGAGGGTTGTTGAGTCGCTCAAGGCACAGAGCCAGGTTGTAGGCTCCGACTTCGACAAGATTGAGCAGGTGGCGACAATATCGGCAAACAACGACCGCAAGATTGGTAAGCTCATCGCCGAGGCTATGGCTAAGGTGAACAACGAGGGCGTTATCACCGTTGAGGAGGCTAAGGGCACCGAGACACACGTTGACGTTGTTGAGGGTATGCAGTTCGACCGTGGCTATATCTCAGCATACTTCATCACCGACACCGAGAAGATGGAGGCACAGCTCGACAAGCCATATATCCTTATTACAGACAAGAAGATCTCGACAATGAAGGAGATTATGGGCATCCTTGAGCCAGTGGCTCAGAGTGGTCGTTCACTCCTCATCATCGCCGAGGATGTCGATGGCGAGGCGCTATCGGCACTCGTTGTCAACAAGCTCCGCGGCACACTCAAGATAGCAGCATGTAAGGCTCCAGGCTTCGGTGACCGCCGCAAGGAGATGCTCGAGGATATCGCAACACTCACAGGCGCAACAGTAATATCTACAGACAAGGGTATGAAGATGGAGGATGCGGGTCTTGAGGCGTTGGGTACTGCCGAGAAGATCACCCTTAACAAGGAGAATACCACAATTGTTGATGGTGCTGGCTCTAAGGAGGCTATCGCAAAGCGCGTACAGCAGATTCACGCATCTATCGAGAATGCATCATCAGACTACGACCGCGAGAAGCTTCAGGAGCGCCTTGCTAAGCTCGCTGGTGGTGTAGCAGTACTCTACGTAGGTGCTGCAACAGAGGTCGAGATGAAGGAGAAGAAGGATCGTGTGGAGGATGCTCTTGCTGCTACACGTGCCGCCGTAGAGGAGGGTATCGTTCCTGGTGGTGGTGTAGCTTACATTCGCGCCGTGGCATCGCTCGAGGGCATGAAGGGCGAGAATGACGACCAGACAACAGGTATTCAGATTGTTAAGCGCGCTATCGAGGAGCCATTGCGTCAGATTGTTGCCAATGCTGGTGGCGAGGGCTCGGTGGTAGTTAACAAGGTTAAGGAGGGCGAGGGTGCCTTCGGCTACAACGCGCGCGACGATAGGTATGAGGATATGCTCGCTGCGGGTATCATCGACCCAACAAAGGTATCACGCGTAGCATTGGAGAACGCTGCATCTATCGCCTCTATGTTCCTCACCACAGAGTGTGTGTTGGCAGAGAAGAAGGAGGAGGGTCCTTTGCAGAACCTTGCAGCTGCAGGTGCCGGCATGGGTGGCATGATGTAATATACAGACTCATAACAATACAAAAGGTTGACTCGCGATGAGTCAACCTTTTGTCTTATATCTCTACCAATCTATTCTTGATGGCATAGACCACGAGGTTTGCCGTATTCTTGCACCCCGTCTTCTCGAGGATGTTGGCGCGGTGCTTATCCACCGTGCGCTTCGAGATAAATAGCTTATCGGCAATCTCCTGATTTGATAATCCTCTGCACACCTCAACCAAGATCTCCATCTCTCTGTCGGACAGGGCATCCTCATCCGCCTGCATGGCGAGGGGGCTCATGTGGCTTGTAAGCGAGCCTAACAGCGCCGTGCTAAAGAAGCTATCTCCCGCCTTGACGCTATCCACTGCGGCGTAGACCTCATCTATGTCGCTATCCTTGAGCAGGAAGCCCGAAGCGCCACTCTCCACCATGCGTGTATAGTAGTTGTCATCGCCAAACATCGATAGTGTGATAACCCTAATCTCTGGGCGCATGGCTAAAGCTCGCTTTGTCGTCTCTGCACCATCAATACCAGGCATTGATATATCCATGAAGACAACATCCACGTCGAGGGATGGAAGGCTCTTGAGGAACTCCTCACCACTGCCATAGTCGGCGACAACCTCAAAACCCTCATGCTGGGCGAGTAGCCCCGCTAATCCTGTGCGGAAGAGCGTGTGATCATCAACAAGCACTATATTTACTGCTTTGTTTTCCATAACTTAAATCTGTTAGTACGACATATCTCCTCCTCGGTCATCGTAAGATTTGTGTTATCCAACGACACCTCGACATAGGCACTCATACCATTACCCACTCTACTGTCGAGCTTTATGATACCACCGAGGGATGATATTCGAGAGTTAATATTAGATATACCCATACCGCTATCTGCCACCTCCGAAGGCGTAAAGCCCTTGCCATCATCCTTATATTTAAGTATGAGTCTATTATCCCTTACGACAAGTTCCACCTCTATATGCTTACATTCGGAGTGTTTAAGCGAGTTATTTATAAGCTCGCACGCCACACGATAGATGATAACCTCAACATTGGAGTCGAAGCGCTCTTCGCGCAGTCTTGTCGAGAACTCTATGTCGATGTCATGTAGAGCAGCAACCCTCTCAACAAAGTTCCTAATACCACGCGCCAGACCGAAGTTGTTGAGTATATGGGGTGATAGGTTATTCGATATTTCGCGTAACGAGCGAATAGCCTCATCAATAACTGCTGCCGTGTTACGTAGCGTAGCTCTATCCTTCTCGGTCATGCCATCCTTCGATATTGCCGAGATGGACATCTTCGCTGATGAGAGCAATGGACCTAAGCCATCGTGCAGCTCACGAGATATTTCGGCACGCGAACGCTCCTCGGTGCGCAGTACCGCCGTCATCAGCTTATTCTCCAGCATGCGACGTTGCAGCGTGATACGATCAACATGGAAGACTAACATACGAGCGCATATAACGCATATTAGGAAGCAGAATGAGATACCTATACCTATCCATGCCTGAAACTGTGGCGACACGCTCTCACCCTCAAGTACATTGAGCTGCGAGAAACGCTCCACGATAAGCATACCAAGGCTCAACGCATAGCATATCCACAGAGCATAGTACTTAGTGCGTTTCACAAGCGAAAGCGCAACAAAGGCAGCAAACGCCTGCATAACGATTGTTACTATAAGAAGTATCTCGATACCTACCATAATCAAGCTATTTTATCACTCCATCAAGTCGCTTAAGCATAGCATAGTCGGTCATATCGACCTGCACGGGAACCACCGCGACATATCTATGCTTGAGTGCCCACTCATCGCTATCCTCAGCCTCAGTCTCTGCATTCTGAAAGCCTCCCGTAAGCCAAAAGTAATCGCGTCCCTGAGGGTCGTTACGATGGTAGAACTCCTCTCTCCAAAAGCCTCGTGTCTGGCGACATAGGCGAATACCCTGAATCTCCGTTGCGGCACATCGTGGCACATTGACATTAAGACACAAGGGGCGAGGAAGGCTATCCTTGGCAGCAAGAACATCGGCGATAATCCTACGTCCATACTCCACAGCGCCCTCAAAATCAGCATCGGCATCGTGGTCGTCGAGCGACAGACCGATGGATGGCATACCATAGAAGCTACCCTCTATGGCGGCGCCCATGGTTCCTGAATACATCACATTAATAGCGGCATTCGAGCCATGGTTGATACCCGACAGCACAAGGTCCACCTTAGTATCGCACAAGAGATGGTCGAAGGCAAACTTAGCACAATCTACAGGCGTACCAGAGAAGGCGTATATCTCGACATCATCGCTCTGCTCAATCTTACGCAGAAAGAGGGGCTGGTTGATAGTTATAGCCTGGCTCATGCCACTCTGCACTCTATCAGGAGCTACGGCCACCACCCTACCAAACTCCTTGGCAAGGTTGACCATACATCTGAAGCCCTTCGAGAGGTAGCTATCGTCGTTGGTAATGAATATAAGTGGTTTAGTAGTCATATCAAGCTATCTATTTCATATATAGGTTATTATCATCATCCGTCGAGGCATCCAGGCGTATGGCAATCATAATGAGTATGGTGAATGCCACAAGCGACGAGCCTCCGTAGCTCATCAGTGGCAGCGGGATACCCATGACAGGCATAAGACCTATGGTCATGCCAACATTTACCCAGACGTGGAAGAGCAGTATGGCGGCCACCGAGTAGCAATAGACTCTACCAAAGGGCTCTTTGATGCGCTCGCCCATCTTCATAAGACGTAGGATCAGGGCTATGTAGAGCGCGATGATGGTCAGCGTACCCATGAAGCCCCACTCCTCACCAACAACGCAGAAGATGAAGTCGGTATGCTTCTCGGGCACATAGCCATACTTAATCTGCGTGCCATCCATGAAGCCCTTGCCCGTAAGACCTCCCGAGCCGATGGCGATCTGCGACTGGTTGACATTGAAGTCGATACCCCTTGGATCCTCCTTCATGCCCACAAAGGTGAGAATTCTATTCTGCTGGTGTGGCTCCAACTTCGTGAAGAGCATATCGCACGCGGGGACAAAGAGCATGGCATAGACGAACATCACGACGGGCCATAGTATCTTCATAGTACGCGTCTTAAAGGCTATGGCAGCAAGTGTGATGGCGGCAATGCTACATACGACCATCAGCGAGGCATAGCCGCTCATGGGGGTCAGCAATGCAAGAAGCAGTGATGCAAGAAGCGTAGCTGCGAGGAAGCGTATATGTGCGCTCCACGCCTTCGTCGTAAAGGCGCTATGTAGCGTGAAGAGTATTATCAGCGTGGTGAAGATTACCTCCGGAGTGAAGATAAACGATGTTATAAAGAGCGCTATGGTGAGCAGCACGGGGAAGTATATATACTTGGATATTCCCTCGCGATAGAGCACAAAGAGGAATGAGCATAGCACCAAGCCCGAACCTGTATCGTTCTGCAGGATGATAATGCCCAAGGGGAGTATGATAACACCTCCAACTTTGAGAATGTCGTTTAAGCGCCTGATATTAAACGAGAAATCACTAACCACACGAGCCATCATAAGTGCCGTGGCAATCTTCGCAAACTCAACAGGCTGCACCCTTATGCCTCCGAACTCAAACCACGCCTTGGCACCATTAACCTCGCGACCAAACAGCAAGCACAGCAACAATAGACCTATACCAGCGATATAGGCGGGGTATGCAAACATATGAAAGAGACGCCTATCAAGCAGGAGCACCACAAGGGCAAATACCATCGCTATACCACCCCAGACAAGCTGCTTCATGTAGTGGTGCTGAAGCGAGAATATCGAGCCAACCGACTCGTCATAGGATGCGGAGGTGATGCAGACGATACCTGCAAAGACAAGGGATAGGTAGAGCCCGAGGGCCACCATGTCGACCTTGCCAAAGAGCGATGTCGTATTACGCTCTGGCGATATGTTATAGTTTGTTATCATCTGTCAAAAACTCCCTCTTTATGCATTAGTGCTACTACATCTGTTCGGCAGCTCGCTTAGCATCATACTCCTTCTGCTTCATGTCGTAGTATCCATAGTCAATATTGAGACTCTTCATCTCCTCAACCAACTCTGGACGGGTGATCGTATCTGTGAGATATAGCTCCTCGATAAGGCTCGCTATAGGCACCGCTGCCGATGCACCCCACCTACCATGTTCGATATATACCGCAATGGCGATCTTCGGATTATTGCGTGGAGCGAACGAGATAAATGCTGAATGATCATCGTAATACTCCTTCTCCCCGAATCTGTTTATCCTGTATCGGCCATGCTGCGCCGTACCCGTCTTACCGCAGACATCCAGACCTGGAAGATATGCCTTACGCGATGTACCCTCCTTATGGACACCCATCCACATACCCTCGATAATAGTCTCGAAGTGCGCTGAGTCAACCATCGTATAGTGACGCTCATAGAAGCGGCTATCAAGCTTGTCGTGTCCCTCGACGCTACGAACAATATGTGGCGTATAGTAGTATCCGCGATTAGCAACAATAGCTGCTAAGTTTGCCATCTGCAGTGGCGTTGCCGCCATCTCACCCTGACCAATGGCGCACGATATCACCGTACCCCAGTTCCAATACTTTCCATTGGCATTATCAAGCCACTCGGGGGTTGGAACAAAGCCTCCATACTCACCATACATATCTATGCCCAGGGCGCTGCCAAAGCCGAAGCTACGCACATACTCGTTCCACTTGCGCATACCCTCCTTGATGCTTCCATACTTCTTGTTGGTTATGATATTCTTGAAGACGTAGCAGAAGTAGGCGTTGCATGAGTTTGCCACAGCCTCACGAAGGTTTAGGTTATTACGATGGGAGTGACACTTCTGCACACGATTACCATAGTGGAAGCCCAAATGACACTCATAGCGCTGCGAGGGGGTTAGCACACCCTCCTGCAAGCCGATAAGTCCCTGCACCAGCTTAAAGGTAGAGCCTGGAGGATAGTTCTCCTTGATGGCGCGCGAGAACTGAGGCTTACGCTGGTTGTGCAACATCTCCATATAGTTGTTACCACGCTGGCGACCAACCATAAGGTCGGGGTTGTAGGTGGGCGAGGATACCATGACGAGGATCTCACCCGTAGATGGTTCTATGGCTACAATAGAGCCTATCTTACCCTCCATAAGCTCCTCGGCAAACTCCTGCAGGCGACCATCGATGGTAGATACTATCTTCGTGCCCTTCACCGGCAGCTGATCCAAAGAGCCATTATCATATGAGCCCTTCTCGGCACCGCGCGTATCACGAATACGATATGTCACACCCTTCTCGCCGCGTAGATCCTTCTCGTAGTAGGACTCAATACCGCTGACTCCAATATAGTCGCCCGACTCGTAGTATGGATCGCGCTTAATGTCGCCCTCCGACACCTCCTGAACATATCCGAGGAGGTTACCGCCAATCTTTCGTGGGTACTCGCGAGCTGTACGGAAGCGCGTGAAGAAGCCATCGAAGCCACTCTCATCGAGAATTAGCTTGGCATCCTGCGGCAAGTAGCCGACAACCAAATATGGTGACTGTGGAGCACTCTTCGCCCTATTAAGCTGACTTCGCAGCTTCTCGATAGGCATATCTATAATTGATAGCAGGTGGAGCGTATCGAAGCCCTCCTTAGGAAGGTTATCCCACACCACCATCACATCGTAGCACACGCGGCTACGAATAAGGGGTTCGCCATGACGATCCACCACCTCGCCACGCATAGGGTACTCCACCTCGGGACGCATGATATTCGACTCAGCCAAGGCGTCATACTTATCGTCGATAAGCTGAACATATACCAAGCGACCGATTATGATTGCGGCTACGATGAAGACTACTATACGCAGACGGCTATATAGGGGTGATGTATGCCCGTTGCGACTCATTGCACCAAAACTTTAGATATAAATATTCTCACCACGAACCATCCTAAGAGTAGTGATAGGGCAAGACTTGAAAGTATGGTGAGCATCACCTGCATAATATGATTAAACGACAACGCCTCCATGAAGAAGAAGAGGGTGTGGTGTATGAACAACATGGCAGCTATGTAGAGCATCAGCTGACGCGTGGTGAGGCGCGCTAGGAGCTGCTTCTGCTCTCCAGCCTCTACATTGCGGCGTGTGGTGATATAGACAATCGATGAACGTATCAACGACAGGGGCAGAAGTGTCGCCACATAGAGACCCTCGCCACCAACCGATATATCCATGATGTATCCAACCACGTAGGCTATGATAAGCACCCATATCGTCTTCCACTCGATTGGCAGAAGCAGAACGATTAGCGGGAAGAGCATGGGACGCATCCATAGAGCCACAGAGGTGCCTATATTGATGTTGTCGATGAGAAATATCTGTAAGAACAGCACCGCCAGACTCATCCAAATATATGACATATACTTATACATAGGCTTCTACTTATCACTCTCCTCCTCCTTGAGGATGGTAGCTAATTCATTGTAATAAACATTCTCCACCACAATCACATTGTCGATGGCCGACATATCGGCGGCGAGCTTCACCTTGGCCGAGTATGCCGTATTGGCGTTATTGGCACTATAGGACTCGACAACGCCGATAACCACGCCCTCGGGCATTCGCTCCGAGCTAACCTCGATGGTCATACCCTCCGTAATATCGACATTCACCGATATATCCGATGCCGTAGCGTAGTATGGCGAGTTGCCATCCCATTTTACCGAGCAGAAGTAGTTGTTGTCAACATTGTCGATAAGGCGACCACCTGTCGAGAACTTGGTATTTATGATTGGCTCAACGACAGAGTAGTGCTCCGAGCATGAGGATATATAGCCCACCATCTTGCGATCGGGGGTCATAACACCCATATTAACCACCATGCCATCGCTTGCACCACGGTCCAAGACGATATAGTTGCGCTGGCGATTTAGTGTCGATGATGATACACGCGCAGCGCTAAACCTAAACTTAACATCCATATCTGTGTACGCATCAACAGCCAACGAGTCGAGCATCATGTTGCTGATAATCTCGCGCTCGCGCTCGCGCTCCGTCTCCAACTCGGCAACGCGCGCCACAAGGCGTCTATTCTCATCGGGCAGCGAAAAGAAGTGCTGCACATCTGTTATCATCTCACTTATAGAACCACCTATGGCCGTTGTTCGTGCCAACAATTTAGCCTCGGTATAGGGCGATGAGGTACCATACTGCCAAAGAGCAATACCCTCAAGCAGCAGGAAGATAAGCACCACGTATATGCGTCTTATAAACTCTACAAGCCTATGCATACGACGTCATCAATGTTCTATTAATTAAGGATATAAAGGCTGTCCGACAAGTGTCTAAGACAGCCTTCTTTTTATCATACTCAGCTCTAATAGGACTACTTCTCGCCGCCCAAAAGGAATGAGAAGTTACCGATGTTCTTGAGTGCGATACATGTACCACGAGCAATGGCGCGTAGTGGATCCTCGGCGATATGCACTGGCAGACCCGATACCTTGCTAAGACGCTGATCAAGACCCTTGATAAGAGCACCACCACCTGCAAGGTATATACCGTTGCGCACAACATCTGAGTACAACTCAGGTGGCATCTCCTGAAGCACATCCATTAGGGCGTTGTCGAGCTTCACAAGCGACTTATCCAAGGCGTATGCTATCTCGCTATAGTTCAAGGTCACGGTCTGTGGTAGGTTGGTGAGCATATTCGAGCCGGTGAATACGTAATCCTCTGGCTCGTTCTCCAACTCTGGCACCGCAGCACCGATGGCACACTTGATCTCCTCGGCAGTGCGCTCACCAATCTTGATACCATGTTGCTGACGGATATATGTCTGAATATCTGTTGTGAAGACGTCGCCCGCAACATTGATAGACTTTGAGCATACGATACCGCCCAACGAGATACAAGCAACCTCCGAGGTACCACCACCGATGTCGATGATGAGGTTACCCTCTGGAGCCTCCACATCCAAGCCTGCGCCAAGTGCAGCTGCCATAGGCTCGAAGACGAGGTATATCTCGCGACCACCAGCGTGCTGCGCAGAGTCGCGCACGGCACGAATCTCAACATTTGTTGAGCCCGATGGGATACATATCATCATGCGGAGCGATGGTGCAAACATACCACGCGTAGCGCCCACCTTCTTGATAAGACCGCGCAACATAAGCTCCGTAGCCTCGAAGTCGGCGATAACACCGTCGCGCAAAGGGCGTATAGTGCGGATGTTCGAGTGTGTTCTACCATCCATCAATCGAGCCTTATGACCGATAGCCATAAGCTCACCTGTCTTGATACTGAGTGCCACAATAGAAGGCTCGTCAACGACAACCTTACCGTTGTGCATTATCAGCGTGTTGGCCGTACCCAAGTCAATAGCCAACTCCTGAGTAAGTGAAAAGAGTCCCATATCTTGTTTTCGTTTTTATTTCATGCTCCACAACTTGGCATTATCACAATAAGGTGAAAAATGGCACACCTTGTATGGGATAACACAAAGTGTTAACTATCAGCGACATAGACCACAACTTGTGTTTCTACGCGCATATACACCGACAAAGATAGGAAAAAGATATGAGGATTTTGCAATAGTTTTCAGTTTTTTTGCTTAAATTTGTCAATAATTTTTCCCCATTATGGACGAACACAAACATAAATGTGCCGTTGTCGGCTATGGCAGCTGGGCAACAGCAATTGTAAAGACACTAACTATCAACCACCATCATGTAAATTGGTTGGTCCTAAACGATGAGATACATCAGTCACTCACCGAACGCTCACACAACATAAAGTATCTCCCCTGGTGCTACTTAGATCGCGAGTTTATCACCGCCTCAAACGACATAAACGAGGTTGTGCGCGATGCCGAGATTGTAATTCTCGCCATGCCCTCAGCCTTTATGACCAAGTTCCTTGAGCCTCTTACTGAGAGCCTTAAGGATAAGATTGTCGTGTCGGTGGTCAAGGGTATCATCCCTGGTGACTACCTCACCATCGTCGAGCACATGAATCGCTACTACGACATCCCTATGGAGAGCCTCGCCGTGGTCACTGGACCATCACACGCCGAGGAGGTGGGTCAATGTCGTCTATCATACCTCACCGTAGCATCACAGAGCAAAGCCACAGCGGAGCGTGTGCGCGAGGTACTCGCCAACGACTTCTTCCGCTGCAGCATATCGCATGACGTACTGGGCGTTGAGGGTGCCGCCATCATGAAGAATGTATATGCCTTGGCTGTAGGTATGGCTGTGGGCTTGCGCTATGGCGATAACTTCCTTGCGGTGCTCATCGCCAATTGTGCTGCTGAGATGGAGCGCTTCCTCAACGAGGCACTCCCAACCGAGGGTCGCGACATCAATGGCGCAGCATATATGGGCGACCTTCTTGTTACCTGCTACTCACCTCTTAGCCGCAACCGACGCCTCGGCACGCTTCTTGGCAAGGGATGTTCGGTTAAGAGCGCACTTAACGAGATGACGATGATTGCCGAGGGCTACTATGCTGCAGACTGCATCCGTCAAAGCTCATTGCGCCGCAACATCGATATGCCTATTGCCGACATGGTTTGGGAGGTGATGTACAATGGTGCATCGGCACGCGACGCCATGAATGCAATAACCAAGATACTCAAATAGCCAAATATAATAAACCTAAATACTATACTGATATGGAGCTTATTAAGTTTGATGCCAAACACTCTGGCGTAGAGATTACTAAGGATATGCAGGCTGCTGCCGCAAAGGCAAACGCACTGCTTCACTCTGGCGAGGGCGCCGGCAACGACTTCCTCGGCTGGGTAAACCTACCATCGTCAATCACCGCTGAGGATATTGCCGAGATTAAGCGTGTTGCTAATAAGTTGCGCGAGCGTGCAGAGGTTGTTATCTGCATCGGTATCGGCGGTTCGTACCTCGGTGCCAAGGCTGTGTTGGAGGCTATGAACAACTCTTTCGAGTCGCTCAAGCGCAAGCATGACAATCCAACCATCGTCTTCGCGGGTGAGAATATCTCTGAGGACTATACCTATGAGCTTATGGAGGCGGTTAAGGATTACTCTATCGCCGCTATCGTAATCTCTAAGTCGGGCACCACTACCGAGCCAGCCATCGCCTTCCGCATCATCAAGGCTGAGATTGAGAAGCGCTATGGCAAGGCTGAGGCTGCAGAGCGCATCGCCGCTATCACCGACAAGGCACGTGGCGCGTTGAAGACCCTCGCAACACAGGAGGGCTACCCAACATTCGTCATCGAGGATAATGTGGGCGGTCGCTACTCTGTACTATCACCTGTAGGCTTGCTACCATTGGCTGTTGCAGGTGTTGACATCGACGCCTTTGTTGAGGGTGCCCGCGATATGGAGCGCCTGACATCTGAGGCTACACCTATCGAGCAGAACCCAGCAGCGCAGTATGCTATCGTTCGCAACGAGCTCTATAAGGCAGGCAAGAAGATTGAGATTTTGGGTTCTTATGAGCCTAAGCTTCAGTATATTGCCGAGTGGTGGAAGCAGCTCTATGGCGAGTCTGAGGGCAAGGAGGGCAAGGGTATCTTCCCTGCAAGCGTGACTCTTACGGCCGACCTTCACTCTATGGGTCAGTATATCCAGGAGGGCGAGCGCACCTTGTTCGAGACTATCATCTCGGTTAAGAATAGCAAGTATGAGGTTAAGGTTGAGTCTGACGAGGCTAACCTCGATGGTTTGAACTTCCTCACAGGCAAGCGTCTCTCGGAGATTAACAAGATGGCGGAGCTTGGAGTGCGCCTTGCACACTTGGATGGTGGCGTGCCTAACCTCATCATCGAGATCGAGCGTATCGACGAGCGCACCATCGGTCAGCTACTCTACTTCTTCGAGAAGGGTTGCGGCATTAGCGGTTACTTGCTCGGCGTTAATCCATTCGACCAGCCAGGTGTTGAGGCATACAAGAAGAATATGTTTGCCTTGTTGGATAAGCCAGGCTACGAGGAGGCATCGAAGGCTATCAAGGCACGATTGTAATAGATCGTTACATAATAAAATATTAGGCTGCCCATGCGGACAGCCTAATATTTTTTGTGTATTCAGCTATTTGGATTTAATAGTAAAATCCTGCGAATGAACAAATATAAATACGTCATCGCGAAGAATTGCAACAGAAGACCGTACTGATACAGTTGGTGGTCTATGCAATTCTGTGGCGACCTACCTTTGTGTAATAACTTCGCTGATACAACATATTACCCTTTGCATTGGCAACGGTTATAAACAGCGGTAGATCCTCACGTCGGCGCATAGGGCGAGTGCCACTCATGACCCTCTCGGTTGCGCCTCCTCAGGATGACGAGGTTTATAAAATTAAAAAGTGAAAAGTGACAACTGAAAAGTGGGGTATCTGCAACGCTTATAAAACTTGCGCGGAGCGCTCCTTACTTTTCACCTTTCAGTTTTCACCTTTCACTTTAGATTCTGGTGTGCTTCACGCGAGGTTTATGCACACTTCTTCCATCAGAAATCCCGATAGAGCCACTATTAGTTTGCAGCTTCTACTGGAGCACCATCGAGGTCAACTACGAAGGTCAACCAGCCGTACTCAGTGTTTGTGATACCAACGATTACGCGGCCATTCTCCGATGCTCCAATGGTGATAACACCCTCCAACCAAAGATCATCGGTATCATCTGTATCTGTTGTAGGCTTGAATGAAGCGATGTCTACATCGTGCTCGTCGAACAACCACTCCTCCAACTCGGTCCACTCGTAGGGCTCACCCTTTGTGGTGTCGATAACGTATGAAGTAGTACCAAGATAGTATGGAACATCGTTGAGGAAGGCGATACCATCGTCTGTCATAGCTGTTACCGAGCCACCGGTGAAGGTCATAAGAGTGTTTGTGGTGCGGTCGTAGGCTGCAGCCACTGCCTGCTGTGAGTTCTCGTAGTCTGTAGCCTTGCCATAGATGTAGCGACCTGTCTGCGAGAAGAGATTCTGAGTATCACCGAGGCTAAATGTTGGGTTATAGTCGCTGTCATACTGGAAATGAACATACTCGAAAGGTGTGTACTCATCCTTCCATACGATAGAGTGGATACCCTGTGACTGCTCGTAGCCAAGCAGTGTGCGGTCTGGAGCAACAGCCTTGATTGCTGTTGCATCAGCATTGTTATAGATGCGGTTGCCCACCTCAGGAATAGATACGCGGTCATTCATAACATCGTAGCAGAATGGGATTACCATGCCGTACTGCTGAGCGTAGTAGCAAGACTCGTCGTACTCCCAGTACCAACCTACTACATACTCACCATCAGGGGTGATGCCTGTAGCGCAGCTCATACCGTAGCTTACAGCAATATCCGAAAGGTCGATGGTAACCATCTCGCCACCAACAAGGATTGCGGCGTCACCATCAGGATTTGATGTGTGGTCAGAGCCTACAGCAGTACCATCGTCAGCAACATCGTAGAGCTCATAACCCTCAAACTCTGTCATCTTATCTGTCATAAGATCAACGATATAACCCATGCGGTCGTTACCACCAACTAACCAACGGCCGTTGTTAGAGATGGCTGTTCCTGCAGCACCATTCTGAGGATAGAACTCGCGATACTGTGGAGCGATGCGAGTTGCGGTTGACACCCTCTTGGTCTCGGCATTGGAACTCTTCGACTCGTCAGTTGCAATGGCGCGTACTGAGACCTTGTACTCGGTGTTGTACTCAAGGTCGCTGAAGCGGTGGATGAGCTTGTCGGTCTTCACGATAGAACCTGGGTCGAGTGCTACCTCATAGTAGGCAGCGCCTGCCACCTCCTCCCATGCAACGGTGATGGTGTTGCCGTCGACCTTTGCGGTGAAGTAGGGTGTCGCAAGACGGCCATCATTTGATGTCTCGCCTGTAGTCTCGCACGACCATGCCATGATGACAACAAGTCCTGCAAGAAGTGCTTTAAGTGTAGTTTTCATTTTAGTAATGTGTATTAATATTGTCCGTTTTTTCTTGTCGATGTCATGCCGTATGGCGACAGATGTAACACGCAAAGATAGGAAAATATTTTAATTGTCAAACAAAAATCATCTATAATGTGCGATAAATGTGCAAGTTATAGTTTCGCTAAGCTGCTGCGCAATGGCTATTGCTGCAGTGGATTGAATTGCGAATACCGCTCATCTTTCATTGCGAGCCACTCATACTTCATATAGTGCCATTTGGAAAAATATCGTTATGCATCTTCCTAAACTCAAATAATTGTCGTAACTTTGTAGCGATTTTGCGCGTATATGTGCGCGTACGTATGTGACACGACAACAAATATATTAACACATAAAAGTTACACAAATGAAAAACTTCCGCTTTTTGATGATGGCGCTTTTAGCTGCCTTCGTGATGGTTGGTTGTGGCGTGGAGGTGCCTACTCCAGAGCCTGAAAAGCCATTCCCTACACCCGATCCTTCGGAGTTACCTCTAATATCTACAAACCCTGCATTTATATCAGAGGCTACGCTTGAGGATATTACCGTAATTCTTAACTCCAAGGGCACTGCAGCTGATGGCTATACCGGTGATTTGTATGCTCACACTGGTGTGCTCACTACAAAGAGCGCCTCTACTGGTGATTGGAAGCATGTTCTTGCAAATTGGGGTCAGAATACCGATAAGTGTAAGTTGCAGTACATGGGCAACAATGTTTGGTACTATACCATAAAGGGTGGCGTTCGCTCATGGTATAATGTTGGTGAGGGTGAGAGTGTTACACATCTTGCCTTTGTTTTCCGCTCATCGGACAATAAGATCGAGGTCAAGGATAACGGCTCAGATATATTCGTTGAGCTTGCTAAGGAGGGTATGGCGGTTAAGTTCCTCTCTCCTAAGCATGGTGAGCAGTATGAGATTGGCGAGGAGATTGCCGTTCATGTTCAGCAGCAGGCTGCAACCAAGGTTACCCTCTATATGAATGATGAGCAGGTGGCCGAGACAGCTGAGGCAGAGTTGACATATACTTATACTCCTGAGCAGGCTGAGGATATCGTTTTTAGGGCCGTAGCAACAAATGGTGGTGAGACTATCGAGGAGTCGGTGGCAGTAACAGTGCTTGGTAAGACCGTTGATGCTGTGCGTCCTGCAGATGCAAAGAAGGGTGTTACGGTAAATGGCAATGAGGCGACCTTCGTGTTGTATGCTCCTGGTAAGCAGTCGGTTATCTTGCTTGGTGATTTCAACAACTATGCTCCATCTAACCAGTATATGATGAAGCGTGATGGTAGCTACTTCTGGATTACGATAGATGGTCTTGAGGAGGGTGTTGAGTATGGTTATCAATATCTTGTAGATGAGACTATTAAGATTGGTGATCCATATGCTACTAAGATCCTTGATCCATGGAACGATAAGTATATCAGCGCTACTACATATCCTAATCTTAAGGAGTATCCTAAGCAGTATACAAGCGAGATAGTATCTGTATTTGAGATTAATCCTACGGAGTATCAGTGGGTAGTGGAGGACTTTGATCGTCCTGCTGAGAACTCACTTGCAATCTATGAGTTGCTTATCCGAGACTTCACCCAGGAGGGTACTATCGACGCTGTAACAGCGAAGCTCGACTACCTTGAGACTTTGGGTATTAACGCCATTGAGCTTATGCCTATCCAGGAGTTCGACGGCAACGACTCATGGGGTTATAACCCATGCTTCTACTTCGCTACCGATAAGGCTTATGGTACAGATGATGATTACAAATATTTTATCGATGAGTGTCATAAGCGCGGTATCGCTGTGATTGTAGATGTTGTCTTCAACCACGCAACAGGTCTTCATCCATATGCTAAGATGTGGTGGAACTCAAGCGCAAATAAGACTGCGTCGAACAACCCATTCTTCAATGTAGATGCTCCACACAACTTCAGCGTATTCCACGACTTCAAGCACACATATACAGAGACTGTAAACTATGTAGACGACGTGCTTAAGTACTGGTTGGAGGAGTACAATGTCGATGGTTTCCGTTTCGACCTCACTAAGGGCTTTGTGCAGAACCCAAGCAACTACGACGCTGGTGGCTACTCGGCAGAGCGTATCGGCATCTTGAAGCACTATGCTCAGACTATCCGCTCGGTTGAGGAGGATGCATACATCATCTTCGAGCACTTCTGCGATCAGGGTGAGGAGAGCGAGTTGTATAACTCTGTAGGTGCTCTCTGCTGGAATAACAATCAGCTCAATGGCTATATGGAGAGTGTCATGGGCTGGACTGGTAGCAACAAGAGTAGCTTTGCGGACTTCAAGCGTGGTCGTGTGAATAATATCGAGACCCATGATGAGGAGCGTATTGCTTACAAGGCTGTTACCTATGGTCAGACATGGGTGAAGACAAAGTGGGCGGCAATCTCTAAGCGCCTCCAGGCTGTTTACGCCTTCCACTTCCTCACTCCATATCCAAAGATGATGTGGCAGTTTGGTGAGCTCGGCTACGACGTATCTATCGAGGAGGGTGGTCGTACAGCTCGCAAGCCAGTACGCTGGAACTACTTCGATGATGCTAACCGCCGTGCCCTCTACGACGCAGTGTCAAAGGTGATTACATGGCGTACCGACAATGAGGATTACTATGGCAAGGATAACCTCTCGGTACATACTTGGAAGACAGGTGACGATAGCATGGGTGGCAAGGTTCTCGTAATGGATAAGGTTATTGTTGTTGCTAACTTTACTAACGCTGAGACAACAACAACTGTAAACGTTCCATCTACCGGTGAGTGGACCAACCTTATGACTGGCGAGAAGGTGCAGCTTGGCTCATCACATAGCTTCAAGTTGAGCGGCAGCGACTACATCGTGCTTGTTAAGTAGTCGTAAGGCTTATCAACGAAAAATAGGGCGTCTGTTGATGCCCTATTTTTTGTTTACTATATTTGACCATTAAGCCCTATATCTTGATCTCTATGTTGTTGCCGCTCCACTGGTCAACCTTGTAGCGGCGCTCGAATATCTGCTGCTCATCATCGGATATTCTTACCGAGCACTCGAAGGGTGGCGCCTCGGCGATGCGGTTGGTTTTGGGTAGGGTGTTGGCGACTATATATATATATAAGGTAAGGGCGTCGCCATCCGTCGTATTTATCGTCGTTGTCCTCTTGCGGTTGTAGACTACGGGTGTGGTGGTGAGCGACGTGCCAACCTCTGCGATGATGTCGCTGTGGTCGATAAACTCCACACACTCGTTGCCACGAAACACCTTGCCGGTGATGTAGAGATTGTAGCGCCAGAACTCCTTAAATGCGCAGCTGAAAGCTATTTTATACTTTGCCATAGCGGTGTGTTTGTGAAAAAATTGTATAAAACTTTGCTACAAAAATAGTAATAATTTGCACAATTTAGTTTTTTGTAGTAAATTTGCAGACTAATTGTGCTGAAATGGAGCAGATTGCACTATACAAAATAGCCTATAAGGGCTTGAAGAGTGGTAGCTATGACTTTGATTTTCAGGTAGATGACGCCTTGTTTGAGGCGTACGAGCGCGTGGAGATCAAGGGTGGTAGCTGTCAGGCTCATGTTGAGATGAAGCGTAGCGACACTATGTTGGAGCTAAATGTTTCAATCGAGGGTGAGGTAATTTGTGAGTGCGACCGCTGTTTGGAGGATTGCCCCATTGCTGTAGATTATGAGGGAGAGTTGGTTGTTAAGTTCTCGGATGAGATTGACGACTATGATGGTGACGTGATGTGGATCTCACCTTCGGAGGACTACCTCGACCTTACACAGTACATTTATGAGAGTATTGTTCTCTCGTTGCCCTACCGTCGTGTGCACGAGGAGGGTGGCTGCAACCCCGAGATGCTCGCCTCGTTCCAGCAGATTAGCGAGGAGGAGTTGGAGGAGCTTGAGGCTCGTGCCGAAGAGGCTGATGTCGTTACGTTGGACGACCGCAACAGAGAGCTCTTGGAGGCGCTAAAGCAGCAGATGCAGGAGAGTGATAATTAGAGATATTGGGTTGCGCTAATAGCTTATCCGTCAGGTTGTTGGTGCGACTAAAAAGAAACATAAAACTTAAAAATTATATTGTAAGATGGCACATCCAAAACACAAAGTCTCGTCTACACGACGCGACAAGAGAAGAACTCACTACAAGGCAGTAGTTCCTACAGTAGTAACTTGCTCGAACTGTGGTTCAGCAGTTCTTTACCACCGCGTTTGCCCTGAGTGTGGCTTCTACCGCGGTAAGCTCGCAATCGAGAAGAAGGCTGAGTAGTCTTCACAACTACTAAAAGAGCACGCCGCTTATGTGGTTGTGCTCTTTTTGTTATCTCATTGCTTATGGGTAGCGGGTTGATAGTCACGTTATTAGATTATTGGCGTTGTTCCCATATGGGTTTTTTTATTACTAAATCAATAGACCTTTTATGATAAGAATCGGTATCGACGCAATGGGTGGCGACTTCGCTCCAGAAGTGGCTATTGAGGGAGCTGTGAAGGCTCTTAAGTTGATTGACAAGGAGAGTCGCATTGTGCTCTTTGGTGATGAGAAGAGAATGCGTGAGTTGCTTGCTAAGCATGGTTGCGCCGCAGAGAACTTCGATTTGGTGAACACTACGCAGGTTATTGAGATGGGTGACCATCCTGCTAAGGCCTTTGTTGCAAAGTCTGATTCAAGTATCACCGTGGGCTTCAAGCACCTCTCTGAGGGTAAGATTGATGGCTTCGCCAGCGCAGGCTCTACAGGTGCTATGATGGTGGGCTCGATGCAGGTTATCAAGCCTATCGAGGGCGTCATCCGCCCAGTGTTGGCAACCCTCATCCCAACAATCTCAGCCACTAAGGGCGTGCAGCGTGCAATACTTATGGACGTGGGTCTTAATGTAGACGCTAAGCCAGAGGTGTTGGCGCAGTATGGTCTGCTCGGCTCTATCTATGCTAAGTCGGTGCTTGGTCTTGAGAATCCACGTGTTGCGTTGCTCAACATCGGCGAGGAGGAGGGCAAGGGTAATGCCCAGGCTAAGGCGACCTACGATGTTATGAAGGAGCGTAAGGACTATAACTTCGTAGGCAATGTTGAGGCATCGTATATCTTCACCGATAAGATTTCGGATGTCGTTGTTGCTGAGGCATTTGTTGGCAATAGCATCTTGAAGATGGCGGAGGCTTTGTATCGCATCAACTTCAAGCTCGGTGGTGGCAAGCCACGCTTCAAGAACTTTATGCGCCCAGTCTTGGGTCGCATCGTGCCAAAGCTCTACTGGCAGCAGGACTTCTGGGATTCTATGAATGGCGAGAGCGTTGGCGGCTTGCAGGTTATGGGTGTCAATGCCCCTGTGATGATTGGTCACGGCAGCTCATCGGGACGTGCTATATGTAGCATGATCTTGGCTATGGAGCGCGACATCAAGGCGCAGTTCCCAGCTAAGCTACGCGCAGCACTTCAGGAGATGAAGTAGTCATAACGTGTAATAAAATGTAATAGGGCAGCCCGTTGGGCTGCCCTATTTTGCTATGTGCATGGAGTGTTAATACTGCTCCTTCTCGTTGGGGAAATCGCGGCTCTTCACATCATCGACATAGTGACCCACGGCCTCCGATATGGTTGTTCCAAGGTCGGCATAGCGACGCAAGAAACGGGGCGAGAATGCCTGTGTTATGCCGAGCATATCGTGGGTTACAAGTACCTGACCATCAGTAGCTCCGCCAGCACCAATGCCAATTGTTGGGATGTGTAATTGCTCAGATACGCGCTTGCCCAAATCGGCTGGAATCTTCTCCAATACGATGGCGAAGCAGCCCGCCTCCTCAAGGAGCTTAGCGTCGCGTAGTAGCTTCTCTGCCTCTGCCTCATCCTTAGCACGCACGTTGTACGTTCCGAACTTGTGTATCGACTGTGGCATAAGTCCGAGGTGACCCATAACAGGGATGCCCGCAGAGAGGATACGCTGGATAGATTCGAGTACCTCCTCGCCGCCCTCAAGCTTCACGGCATCTGCCTCGGTCTCCTTCATGATGCGCACTGCCGAGTCGAGTGCCAACTTTGAGTTACCCTGATAAGTACCAAAAGGCAGGTCAACGACTACCAAGGCGCGCTGCACGGCACGCACCACCGACCTGGCGTGGTAGATCATCATATCGAGGGTTATGGGGAGTGTGGTCTCGAAGCCCGCCATGACGTTAGCAGCCGAGTCGCCAACGAGTATCACGTCGATACCCGCCTTATCCACAATCTTTGCCATTGAGTAATCATACGATGTGAGCATGGCAATCTTCTCGCCACGCTGCTTCATTTCGGTAAGACGCAGCGTTGTCACCGCTCTTACTGTGCTTTCTACTGACATATCAGAAAATAGTGGTTAATTATATCACAAAGTTAGCGAATAAAACCGAATAACCAAATTTTTGGATGAAAAGAAAAAATACCTATATTTATTGCAAAAACAGAAAAAATGTCGTATATTTGCGTCGTAAAAGCAGAGAGAGTAAGGGGACGGGAGTCCCCTTATTTCGTGTATTTGCACGACGAGCGATTATTAAATTGAGATAAAGTATAGAGTTATATGATTGATGCAAAGCGAGTTATAGAGATTGCTGAGCGACAGCTACAAGATAGCGACATGTTTGTTGTCGAGTGTAAGGTGACCCCTATGGGAGAGATTGAGCTACTCATTGATAGCGATACAGCCGTAAAGTTGGAGGATTGTGCGGTGCTTAATCGCGCTATCGAGGCGGAGCTCGACCGCGAGGTGGAGGATTACTCGCTGATGGTTGCATCAGCAGGTATTGGCTCGGAGCTTAAGCTACTACGTCAGTATAAGAAGATTCTTGGCAGCTCAGTGGAGGTGTTGCTTAAGGATGGTGTTAAGATTCTTGCGAAGCTCAACTATGCTAACGAGGAGGGTATAACACTCTCATACGAGGAGAAGCAGACCGTGGAGGGCAAGAAACGTAAGATAACAGTGGCGGTTACCAAGGAGTATAAGTGGGAGGAGATTAAATACGTCAAGGAGTATCTCGACTTCAAGTAGTTTGTTGTGATAAGGCCGCATCTACTGCCGCTAACGAATTATCTCGTCAATGGGCAGTACGCCTATGTACAGTCCATCGCCTCGAAATTCGCTGAGCGTTGTATCTGCAGCCTTCTAACAACAAATTCGGGCGGCGCTAATGAAGGATAAATCTCACCCCTTCTAACAACAAATTCGGTGCTGAGAGGGTGGTAGTTAGCTGAGTTACGATAGGTTAAAATGGGTTTCTCTAAATTCCCTATCACTCCCCAAGACCACACGCCACCCCAAAAAGAATTATAACTAAAACAAAATATATAACACAAAATGAAGTACATTAATCTTATCAGCAACTTTGCTGAGTTCAAAGAGCTAAAGAGCATCGACAATGCTACACTTATCGGCGTGTTGGAGGATGTCTTCCGTCACGCTTTGCAGAAGCAGTTCGAAAGCGATGAGAACTTCGACGTTATCATCAACCCAGAGAAGGGTGACCTTGAGATTTGGCGCAACCGCGTAGTCGTAGAGGATGATATGTTGGAGAACGAGAACACCGAGATAGCCCTCTCTGAGGTTAAGGCTATCGACCCCTCTTACGAGTTGGGCGACGAGTATGTCGATCAGATTGACATGACCAAGTTTGGTCGTCGTGCTGTGCTATCATTGCGTCAGAACCTCGCATCACGCATCCTCGACCTTGAGAAGGCTGCCCTCTTCGAGAAGTATTCTGAGAAGGTGGGTGAGATTATCACCGGTGAGGTATATCAGGTGTGGAAGAAGGAGGTGCTCGTGCGCGATGATGAGGATAACGACCTCGTATTGCCTAAGTCGGAGCAGATTCCTAACGACTTCTACCGCAAGGGCGATGCTATCAAGGCTATCGTGAAGTCTGTGGAGATGAACAACAACCAGCCACGCATCACCCTCTCGCGTACCGACAACCAGTTCCTCGAGCGTCTTTTCGAGCAGGAGGTACCTGAGATCTTCGATGGTCTTATCACTATCAAGAAGATTGCCCGCATCCCTGGTGAGCGTGCTAAGGTTGCCGTTGAGTCTTACGACGACCGCATCGACCCAGTAGGCGCATGCGTGGGTATGAAGGGCTCGCGTATATACACCATCGTCAAGGAGCTTCGCAACGAGAATATCGATGTTGTGAACTACACAGCTAACACATCTCTAATGATTCAGCGCTCGTTGAACCCTGCAAAGATCTCTACAATCACCATCGACGAGGAGCGTCAGACGGCCTCTGTATACCTCAAGCCAGAGGAGGTGTCGTTGGCTATCGGTAAGGGTGGTTTGAACATCCGTCTCTCGAAGATGCTCACCGGCTACGACATCGATGTATATCGTGAGATTGAGGAGGAGGATGTGGCACTCACTGAGTTCGCAGACGAGATCGACGCATGGGTAATCGAGGCGTTGAAGGGCGCGGGCTGCGACACTGCGAAGAGTGTTCTTGAGCTCTCGGTAGAGGAGATAGCGCAGCGTGCCGACCTCGAGGTGGAGCAGGCAGAGCAGGTGGTAGCCATCCTTAAGGCTGAGTTTGAGGAGTAGTTGATAACGATTAAAAGAAGAAATTAATGGATAACAGTAAGAAGATAAGGCTTATACAGGTGGCAAAGGAGTTTAAGGTGGGATTTAACACCCTCGCCGACTATCTCCAGCGCAAGGGCTTGCAGAGTGACTGCTCACCCTCATCGCCAGTCTCTGCCGAGGTATATGCCGTATTAGAGAAGGAGTTTGGTGGTAACCGCCAGTCGGGCAATGAGCGCAACGCTGTGCGTGAGCGCATACAGCAGAAGGGTGCGGTGAGCATCAACACCCCAGCACAGAGGGATGAGGAGGATGACGAGGAGGTTGTCATCAAGTCGAACGTCATCAGCGTCAAGGATGAGGTGCGCGGTCCAAAGATCTTGGGTAAGATAGACCTTGAGGGTAAGAAGGCGGAGCCTAAGCAGGAGGCGCCAGCACCCGTAGAGCCAAAGGTTGAGAAGCCAGCGCCAGAGCCACAGCCAGAGCCTAAGCGCGAGGAGCCTAAGCAGGAGAAGCCTGCGCCAGCACCACAGCCTGTGGCTGAGCCAGAGGTGAATGAGGAGTCTAAGCGCGACTCTGTATATCGCCCTGAGGTATCGCAGCTCGGAGGCCCAAAGATTTTGGGTACGATGGATGTGTCAAACATGGTTCCTGGCGGCAAGCACAAGCGTAAGCGTCTTGAGAAGGAGAAGGTGAATGTTGCTAAGGAGGGTAACAAGAGTGCTGGCAAGCCACAGCAGGGTGGTGGTAACAACAATAAGGGTAACAACCCTCAGCGCCCACAGCAGGGTCAGCCAGCGCAGGGTCAGCCAGCGCAGCAGCAGAACAATAAGAAGAAGAATAAGCAGAAGCCTCAGCCAAAGCCTGTGGTACGCCCAGAGGTGTCGGATGAGGAGGTACAGAAGCAGGTAAAGGATACCTTGGCACGTCTTACAGCCAAGGGTACAAAGTCTAAGGGTGCTAAGTATCGTAAGGAGAAGCGCGAGGAGGTTCGTGAGCGCATGAACGAGGAGATGGAGCGCGAGGAGATGGAGCGCAGCGTGCTTAAGGTTACGGAGTTCGTGACCGTGAGTGAGCTCGCTACCATGATGAACGTATCGCCTATGGAGGTTATCTCTGCATGTATGAACCTCGGTCTTATGGTATCTATCAACCAGCGTCTTGATGCCGAGGCTTTGGTTGTTGTTGCCGAGGAGTTCGGCTTCAAGGTGGAGTTCGTATCCGTAGAGATTCAGGAGGCTATCGAGACCGATGCCGACACCGAGGATGAGCTCGTGGCACGTCCACCTATCGTCACCGTTATGGGTCACGTTGACCACGGTAAGACATCGCTTTTGGATAACATCCGTAAGACAAACGTCACAGCAGGTGAGGCAGGTGGTATCACACAGCATATCGGTGCTTACTCAGTAGAGCTCAACGGCGAGAAGATCACCTTCCTCGATACCCCAGGTCACGAGGCCTTCACCGCCATGCGTGCGCGTGGTGCTAAGATGACCGATGTGGCCATCATCATCGTCGCTGCCGACGATAGCGTCATGCCTCAGACTGTCGAGGCTATCAACCACGCCTCAGCAGCAGGCGTGCCTATGGTATTTGCCATCAACAAGATGGATAAGCCACAGGCAAATTCAGACCGCATCCGCGAGCAGCTCTCGCAGATGAACATCCTTGTTGAGGATTGGGGTGGTAAGTATCAGTGCCAGGAGGTATCTGCAAAGCAGGGTATGAACCTCGACAAGCTCCTTGAGAAGGTGCTTTTGGAGGCTGAGGTGTTGGAGCTTAAGGCTAACCCTAACCGTAAGGCTACAGGCGCTGTCATCGAGTCTATGTTGGATAAGGGTCGTGGCTATGTCGCTACAATCATGGTGCAGAATGGTACCTTGCGCGTAGGTGATGTTCTCCTCTCAGGCACATATACTGGTCGTGTAAAGGCTATGTTCGACGAGAACGGTCGTAAGGTTACTGAGGCGGGCCCATCAACACCTGTTCAGGTGCTTGGTCTTAATGGTGCGCCACAGGCGGGTGATACCTTCAATGTTATGGATGATGATCGCTCGGCACGTGAGATTGCAAACAAGCGTGAGCAGTTGCAGCGTATGCAGGGTATCATGACACAGAAGCACGTGACACTCGACGAGATTGGTCGCCGTATCGCCATCGGCTCGTTCAAGGAGCTTAACATCATCGTCAAGGGTGATGTGGATGGTTCTGTGGAGGCAATGTCAGGCTCACTCATCAAGCTCTCAAAGGAGACCGTACAGGTGAATGTCATCCACTCTGCCGTAGGTCAGATTTCGGAGTCTGACGTATTGCTCGCTGCTGCCTCTAACGCCATCATCGTTGGCTTCCAGGTGCGCCCACCGGCTGCTGCGCGTAAGGCTGCCGAGAAGGAGCAGATCGATATTCGTCTCTACTCAATCATCTACGATGCTATCAACGAGATTAAGGATGCTATCGAGGGTATGCTTGAGCCAGTGATGAAGGAGGAGATAGTATGCTCTACCGAGGTTATGGAGACCTTCAAGATATCTAAGGTGGGTACTGTTGCAGGCTGTATCGTGCGCGAGGGTAAGATGCAGCGTAATACTGCTATCCGTGTCATCCGCGATGGTATCGTTATCTACACCGGTAAGCTCGGCTCACTACGCCGCTTCAAGGATGATGTGAAGGAGGTTACCGTAGGTCAGGACTGCGGTCTTAACATCGAGTCGTACAACGATATTAAGGTTGGCGATATTATCGAGGGTTATGAGCAGGTTGAGGTAAAGCGCAAATAGTTAATTTATTGTGATAGCAGGCGATCTGCGGCGTTGGGCTTGTGGTTGAAATGCTCACATACGTCAAGTATGCTCCGCTTTCAACCACTGCGACCCACCACCACATATCACCTACTCTGACAATAAATTGGGTCGTGGTGCTAACGACTGTTTGGGTGTCAAATCTTACCCATTCTGACATCAAAACGGGGTCGTGGTGCTAATGACCAAAATATACTATAGGATTAACAAACAAACCTAAAATAAAACTTAAAGACATGAACAACATTAAGTTTACTACAGCGGCTGAGGCCGTTAAGTGCATCAAGTCGGGTGATCATATTCACCTTAGCTCTGTGGCATCAGCGCCTCAGTGTCTTATCAAGGCTATGTGCGAGCGTGGTCGCAATGGCGAGTTTAAGGATGTACATATCCACCACCTCCACACCGAGGGTCCTGCACCTTATGCAGATCCTGAGTTCGAGGGCATCTTCCAGCTCGACTCATTCTTCGTGGGTGGCAACGTACGTAAGGTGACACAGGCAGGCTTCGCTGACTATATTCCAATCTTCCTCAGCGAGACGCAGAAGCTATATCGCTCAGGCGCAGTGCCTTGTAATGTGGCTATGATTCAGGTGTCACGTCCTGACAAGCACGGCTATGTATCTTTGGGTACCTCTGTGGATGCTACCTTGGCAGCTGTGGAGTGCGCAGATTACGTTATCGCTGTTGTCAATAAGTATGTGCCACGTTCTTTCGGTGACGCTATGATTCACTCATCAAAGATTAACTTCTTCGTTGAGGACGACCAGCCATTGGAGGAGGCTCACTTCACAACGCCTAACGAGGTGGAGACAAAGATTGGTAACCTCTGCGCAGGTCTTATCGAGGATGGCGCTACACTTCAGATGGGTATCGGTGCTATTCCTAATGCTGTGTTGGCTCAGCTTGGAGGCCACAAGAATCTTGGTGTGCATACCGAGATGTTCGCTGATGGCGTACTTCCACTTGTTGAGAAGGGTGTTATCAATGGCGCTTTGAAGAATATCGACAAGGGTAAGATGGTATCTACATTCTTGATGGGCTCTCAGAAGGTTTATGACTTTATCGATGACAACCCAGGCGTACTTATGATGGACGTAGGCTATACCAACGACCCATTCGTAATCGCTAAGAACGACAAGGTAACGGCTATCAACTCAGCACTTCAGGTTGATATCACTGGTCAGGTATGTGCCGACTCACTCGGTCGCAAGTTCTACTCTGGTGTAGGTGGTCAGATCGACTTCATCTACGGTGCATCACTCTCAAAGGGTGGTAAGGCTATCATCGCTATGCCCTCAATCACCAACAAGGGTATCTCAAAGATTGCCGATACGCTGACCGAGGGTGCAGGTGTAGTAACTACTCGTAACCACATCCACTGGTTCGTAACCGAGAATGGTGCTGTTGATCTTTATGGCAAGAGCCTTCAGGAGCGTGCACGCCTTATCATCTCTGTTGCTCACCCCTC
>JAZSBD010000025.1:0-16415 GCA_045602255.1 Alistipes sp. | reverse complement strand
CAATCGCATAGTAACCCAAAATAACTCATAGTAACACCCCTTAACCCAAGAAACCCATATTAACTCATAATCTACACTGAAACAAAAAAGCGCTCGACCGAAGCCGAGCGCTAATTATATAGTTATCAATATTGGATTACTCCTCGATAACCTTCTCATTTGCAGGGTACTTCTCAGACACATGAGCTCCCTTAAGAGTGTTGTTTGATACAGTGCAACCCTTAATTGTGTATGTAGCGTTATCGCAGTTGAACATACCCACAAGAGCACCGCCAGTGTAATCTTCACCATATACACCTGTGTTATTGATTGTACAACCTGTAACTGAGCAGTTGGTCAAGTTGCGCTCACCAGCTGTCTCGTTGATAACACCAACGATAGCAGATGTACCGCCGTTAGACTTTACTGATGAGTTAGTAACAACGCAATTTGAAATGCTACCAGCGTTATACAAACCTGCGATAATACCGCAAGCCCAGTATGAATCATCGATAGAGCTATTCTTTACCTCTACGTTATCGATGTTACCATAAACCTTTGCAGCGACGATTGCCGAGCGACCAGCAGTCTTAAGGTGGCAATTGTCAAACTTCACGTTTATGATTGGACCAACCCAATTCTTTATAAAGCCCATATCTGAAGCACCATCATTGTATGTCCAGTTAGATACGGTAAAGCCTTTGCCATCAAATGTGTTGTTCTGCTCTGGGTTGAAAGCATTCAAGCCATTAAATGCAACACCGTTAAGGTCGATATTAGCGCCAAGAGTTACAACCTCATCGCCAATAATAGTCATACCCGATAGAGCAACCAAGCCATTAGCGTTAATTACCTTGTATTCATTATTCTTCTTCAACAAGCCATTAGCAATCACCTTGTAGCCATCTACATACCAGCCGTTGTTATATGTATACTCAGCACCATTGATGGTAACAGAAGCTGTTGCGCTCGCTGTGCCATCATAAAGACAACCTACATAGTTGTCAGCGCCAGTAACATTCTCCACAACTGCATCATTGATTGTACATACGCCATCAAACGAACCAGAAATAGTACCCTTGCGTCTGTCGTCAGATACGATAGTAACATTCTTCACAGTTGCGCCATTGAGGGTCTGATTGCCGATGATACCAGAGATACCACCTACGCTCTTATTACCCTTAATAGTCAAGCCCTCAGCCTTGAAGTTAGAGTAGTTTGCAGTCAAGCCACCGTTCATCTGAATATCAGAGATAACACCACCAATAGTCTGGTTACCCTCAATTACAGAACCCTCGTTAGCAGTGATGGTGATATCCTTAGCGTTAACGCAACGACGAGTGTAAGCCAAAACGCCTGATGTATAGTCGCCACCCTTGATATTTACATTACCCTTAACAAGAACATTTTCAATATTTGTGTAATATGGGTAAGCAATAGCAGCAGCTACGATGTGACCTGTAGTTGTGATTGTTACATTCTCAATAGTAAGGTTCTTGATGTAGTTCTGATTGTCCTTATCAGTACCCTCAGTTACACCAAATAAACCAGCATAAACGTAGTTATCTGCGTCGGGTGTAAGAGCACTAATCTTCAAGTTCTTAATAGTGTAGCTATTACCGTCGAAGTTACCCATAAAGCCGTGGTCAACATAAGCAGAGCCAATAGGAGTCCACTCCTCGTTGTTGAGGTCGATGTCAGTAGCGAGCGTCACGGTCTGATTAGCGAAAGTACACTTGTTGCTGTTCACCATCTGAGCAAACCAGAACAAATCAGCCTTTGAAGAGATCTCAAGGTTGGTAATATCGTAGATGCCAGCCTCAGCAGCGGTGTTGTGCTTCTGAACGAACTCGACACCGTCGATGACTACCTTGCTACCCTGGCAACCATTCAAAGTGTAACCACGACCTACGTAGCCCATATAATCGAGTGGGTTAGCTACTGAGCCGTCTGAGTTCTTACCTGATACATTACCTGTGTATGAGCAGTTAGTAAGTGTACATACATTCTTAGCACCATCTGACCAACCACCAGCGATACCACCTACACGGTACTGGTCGTGATTGCGACCCTCGCGACCTGCTACAACAGCGATATCACCTGTTGTGTGGCAGTTGGTGAATGTCTGGTCACCTGCTGCAAGACCGATGATACCACCAGCAAAGAACTTGTTAACAGTTACGTTGATATTCGAAGAGCAGTTCTCGAATACAGACTTGCCCTGCAACTGACCCGCCAAAGCACCGGTGTTGTTGTTTGCGATAAGGTAGCTACCCTCGTTAGCGATAACGTGGACGTTCTTCATAGTTACGTTACCATAAGAGTTACCACCAGCAATAACTGCAACACGGCTTGCACCGTTAGCATCCTGTGTAGCATATACCTTAACGTCACCCTTAACGGTTACGTTCTCGATAGTAGAAGTGCCCTCCAACGAACCTGCTACAGCACCAATGTGGCCCTGGCTGTGGTCGATATCCAAGCATGGGATATTGATGTAAACGTTCTCGAATGTAACATTCTTGATTGTTACATCCTTAGCATAACCGAAGAAGCCCACAAATGCCTTACCCTCCTTAGCCTCAGACTCAACGAGTGCGAGGTTCTTGATAGTCTTACCGTTACCATCGAACGAACCCTTGAAAGGATTCTTCTCAGTACCGATAGGAGTCCAGTTGTTAGCAACAGCGCTGCTACGAGTCATTGCAGCGAGCTCAGCAAGGTCGATGTCGCCATCCAAGACAATATTAGCATCAGTATACTCCTCGTTACCAGCGTTAACCTGCTCAGCGATGTACTCCAAACCCTCAGTAGCTGTAACGAGGCACTCACCCTCATCATTTACACCGAGACCGTTAACCACCATCTCGTAGCCATCAATGATAAGCTTACCTGTACCTGTTTCGCTATATGGCTTACCAACAAGACCGCCGTAGTAGAAATCAACGTCGATGTTAGTCTTAAGAGTACCAGTGAATGTGCAGTTGGTAAATACTACATCTGCACCACCATTGTTCCATACACCAGCGATACCACCGATCTCCTGAGCATCAACAGCCTCCTGAGCAGCGTAGATCTCTACATCACCAGAGCATGAGCAGTTCTCGAACTGGTTGCCATAGTGAGCAATACCGAACAAACCACCAACGTCAATTGTAGATCCCTTAACGTCGATATCGGATGTAATGTTCTTGAATAGCTTTGGATCCTCACCAATGAAACCGATAACACCACCTACATATGTGCGGTATGCCGTACCGTTCTCAACAGAGTTAGCATTTACGTATGAAGTCTCATCAACATCAACGGTGATGTCCTCCCAAGCAGCATAAGCGTTGCGACCACCTACACCACCAACATACGCCATACCGTTTACCTCAACGTGACCCTGAACGGTGATGTCATTGAACTTAGAGGTATATGGGCTACCAGCAACAACACCAACACCAAGACGACCAGAAACCTTAGCATTCTCAACAACAAGGTTCTTAATCTCACCATTAGTTGTGAAACCGAAGAGACCTACGTAGCTATTATTGCCAGTGATAAGGAGATTAGCAATCTTGTGACCCTGACCATCGAATGTACCCTGGAACGTGTTTGTGCTGTTACCAATAGGTGTCCACTCGTTAAAGTCGAGGTTGATATCCTGAGTAAGCTTGAATGTCTTACCCTGGAAAGTCTGAGGAGTAACTGTAGCACGTGTATCCTCCAAAGTGCCGTTTACAGCAGCTGCCAACCAAGCAAGCTCGGAAGCAAGCTTAACAGTATAAGTCTTTGTTGCTTCGTCGTATGAAGGAGCGCTAATGCTCTTACCATCCCAAATCTCAACATCGTACTGGTCATCTCCAGGATTCCAATTTGTGCCATTATCGAATGCTGGGTTGATAGTTACAGATACGTTGTTAGCATCGGTAAGGATAGGACCGTAAACAGTTGTAAGGTTGTTACGCTTAACTGGAATGTTGGTGTTGAAAGTAACCCTTGGAAGGTCGCGACCACCGTTATCCTTAACGTCCAAATTGAACATCACGCGGTCATCCTCAGCGCCGAAGAAGTAGTCAGCAAACAATGTCTGAACACCCTCCTGAGCATCCAAACCGCCAGTATATGTGTCAACGCCGTTCTTCTGTGCATCCAAGAGGGTAACAGTCAACTCCTTGTCCTCACGTGCGCCAGATGCTGTCTCAGCGAAAGCATCGAAGGTGGTGTAGAACTTAGTATTGAAGTACTTAACCTTAACCTCAGCAGGACGAATAGAAATCATCTCATCGATATCGTCAGTAACAACACGCAACTTAGCAAATGGACGTGTAAGTGTCATGTTGATAGTAGATGTGCTTGAGAAATTGTGCACGGTGAAGACATCGGTATAAGCATCGCGAGCCTCGATGATAGCATCCCACTTATCGTCAATAACCTCTACTTTACGCAAACCGCCATTATTGAGGTTTGTGTTGTAGTAAAGGTCGGTCTCTGTACCCTGCTTAACGAAGTCTGCCCAAACAACAAAGTTGTAGGCGCGACCAGGAACAAGGCGAAGGTCGAAGTTTGCAGAGGTTGCATCGCTTGTCTGAACCATACGATCCTTTGCCAATACGCCATTCTCATCGTACACCTCAAGGATGTAGCGGATGTCGTAATCCTTACTCAAATCTACATTGCCGATACCGCCAAGGGCGCTATCAGAGCCTGCAGCACGTGTTACCTCCTCGGGAAGAGCCACGTTGATGGTGACAGCCTGCTCACCACCAGAAGTGACGTCGAGATCCTGAGGATCTGTCTGACATGATGCCAATCCAAGCACCATTGCAGCCAAAACTAAAAATCTTGCTTTCATTAATGTGAAAAATTAAAGTTAATAATTATATGTTTTTTGTTCTTATATACTACGTATATATCCAACGCACAATACACCAACGAGTAAGCCAACGACCTACCCCTCAGTGTGTTACGTGGATTTGTGTCCGCAAAAAACTACCACTCAGAAGGTTATATGTGCTCTGAATGGTATTGCAAATGTACTCATTTTATCCCTGACGACCAAATATTTTTGTATGATTTTTCGGTCAAAATAAAAGATAGAAGCGAAAGGGGTAAGGACGAAAATTAATGAGTAGAGAGTAATTAGTAATGTTTCGTTCCTGGCGGAGCGATAGAATATTAAAAATTTAGGGTGATTAGTGAGATTAAGGAAATTAGCGGTTTTGCTTTAAACTCACTAACTTCCTTAAACTCCTTAATTTCCCTAATCTCATTGCTCCACAGGAGCAACACTATTACTAATTGCTAATTACTCATTACCAATTGTTTAGAGCCCCATCTCCTCGATAAGCCAGCCTGCGCCACCCACCTTGTCAACGACGAATAGGACGTAGCGGATGTCGCAGATGATATTGCGGCAGAGGCTCTCGTCGAACTCGATATCCGACATTGTAGATAGCCATGTGCGGTCGAAGTTGATACCTATAAGCTCGCCATTAGCGTTGATAACAGGCGAACCTGAGTTACCGCCAGTGGTGTGGTTTGTAGCGATGAAACATACAGGAACGGTGTACTTGCCATACATCTCAACGCCCCAGCGACCGTAGTCCTTAGTAGCGTATGCATCGCGCAATGCCTGAGGCACGTTATAGTCATAAATCTCTGGGTTATCCTTAGCGATGATACCCTCAAGGGTCGTCTGTGGTAGGTGCCACTCGCCATCGGCATACTCATAGCCTGCAACCTTACCATAAGCTACACGCAACGTGAGGTTTGCATCGGGGAAGAAGGCACGCTTCTTATCCCACTCCATAAGTGCCTTAACATAAGGACGATACCAACGCTCAATATCTGGGATGTTGCTGAAGTTACGATATGCGTAGTGTGATGCGTACTCGCGGATAGGCTCGATAGCCAATGCAAACTCTGTGATAGGGTCGTTCATCACGGCATCCATAGAGAAGCTCTCCAATGAGCCCAGCTGAGTGTTGTCGTAGAGCCATGTAGCATATCCCTCAGCGCCGCCATGCTTCTCGATGAGTGCCTCAAGCTCCTCTGATGTGACAACAGCCTGCTCGTCATAAGCGGTAATCATCGCCTTTGCCAGGTCGCGGTCAACATTCACGTCGAAGTCCTTATAGAACTGTGTGATGGCTGCATCCTTTTGCTCGGCGTCGAGTGCTGGGTTGAGAGCTATGTGCGCCACCTGAGGGAGCTCAATGCCGCGGAGCGACTCGATGTAAAGCTCGTATGTGAAGTAACCCTCATAGTTGCGCTCGTAGGCAGCAGCGAGTGAGTCGAGAAGGTATGCCTTGTCGGGGTTATCCTTGCGGAAGCGGTTCTCATAGTCGAGCTTCTTCTGGTATGTGCCAAGACGGTTGATACCCTTAACCTCGCCCTGCCACTTCTTCCATGCGTTGGCGATATTTGCCTGCTTTGCAGCATACTGGATACGTGTCTTAGGCGACTTAGCCTGTGCTGCACCGATGATGTCGAGACGCTGTGTGCGAAGCGCAATCTTCGTTGGGTCAGAGATCTCGGCAATATACTTAACTGCATCCGAGGTGATATACTCCTGAGTGTTGCCTGGGAAGCCATATATCATGGTGAAGTCACCCTCCTTAACGCCCTTAGTCGAAATCTGGAAGTGGCGCGCAGGCTTATATGGCTTGTTGTCAGCGCTATATGCTGCAGGGTTGTTATTCTCATCGGCGTAGATACGGAAGATTGAGAAGTCGCCAGTATGGCGTGGCCATATCCAGTTGTCGTTGTCGGCGCCAAACTTACCGATGGTTGTAGGAGGTGTACCTACAAGGCGCACGTCGTTGAACTCACGATATACGAAGAGATATGCCTCGTTACCATAGTACATAGACTCTACCTCTGCCATATAGCCTACACCCTCGGCCTGTGCCTTAGCAACAATATCCTCGCGGCTCTCGCCAGCAGCGATGCGCTCGGTGACATCCTCCATATATACGAGGATATGCACCTTTAATCCTGGGCATGGTAGCTCCTCGGCATTCGACATTGCCCAGAAGCCATTTGTTAGGTAGTCGTGCTCCACGGTTGAGAGTGCCTGGATAGCGTCGTAGCCACAGTGGTGGTTTGTAAGAAGAAGACCCTGCTCGGTGACAATCTCGCCGGTGCAACCACCGTCGAAGAGTACCACAGCATCCTTCAGCGATGCCTGGTTAATTGAGTAGATATCCTCGGCAGAGAGCTTGAAGCCCTTCTGCTTCATATCCTTGATGCGGCTGGCAATGAGCGATGGTAGCCACATACCCTTGTCGGCAACTGCCGAGAAGGCTGTCGCGAAGATAAGTGCGACGATGAGTAATGATTTTTTCATATTTTATTTGTTTGTAATTAGTTGCGATTATAGGTAGCACGATGGTAACGCCTCGATAAATGCCTCAAGCTCACGACATAGGCGCTGCACGGGGAGTCCCATGACGTTGAAGAACGAACCCTCGATACCCTCAATGCCAACATAGCCTATCCACTCCTGTATGCCGTAGCTGCCGGCCTTATCCATCGGCTTGTAGTTATCGACATAGTAGGCTATCTGCTCCTCGCTGAGCGTCGCAAAGCAAACCTTGCTTATGGCGGCAAAGGTGCGCTCTGTGTCGCGCATACGAAGTGTTACGCCTGTGACTACGCTATGCTCCTTGCCGCTAAGCTCACGAAGCATGGCGCGCGCCTCCTCCTCGTCGTGGGGCTTGCCCAAAACCTTGTTGTCCAAGACCACCGTTGTGTCGGCAGTTATGAGTATATCGTTGTATGCCAAAGGTGCTGGGTAGGCATGGCTCTTAAGCGCTGAGAGGTAGGGTGCAACATCAATGGCTGCAATGGTATTGGGGTACTCCTCTTCGCACTCGAACTTCTCGGCAAGACGATACTCTATGCCTGTGGCACGTAGTAGCTCACGACGGCGTGGCGATGCCGAGGCGAGGATTATGTTGAACTCTCTTAATTTGTCGTGTAGAAGCATATTCTGCCGCATATTTATATTCCCTACAAAGGTAACTATTTTATTTCAATGTGCCAGCGCTGAGTGTGAAATATCTATCCTAATATGGAAAATATGGCTAAAAAATTTTGTGCTTGAGAAAAATGTAGTACTTTTGTATTGGTGGATTTTTTTTCAACCTATAAGTGATGATGCGCATGTTGCTGAAAGATATTGTGACCTTTGCGTATTGAGTCACCATTATGATGAGAATTTATAATCAAAACAAACAATACTTAGAAATGAAAAAGATTTTTTATCTTCTATTTCTTTTGCCATTAGCTGTCGCTTGTGGCGGTGATGATGTGCGGGGCACTACTCAACCTAAGGAGCCTACTTTAGAGCTAACATCTAAGGCTACTATGGAGTTCGATGCTAAGGGTGGCGTAGGCGAGATTACCTATAATCTTGTTAAGGGCGATGAGGCTCTCGATGGCGAGTCAGGCCTTATCGGCCAGGCATCACCAATAGTTATTGTTAACGATCAAGATTGGATTACAATCCTTAAGGATGAGTCTATCTATGGTGTTATCAAGTTCGAGGTTGCTGCAAACACCACCGGTGAGCAGCGTACAGGTATAATCACAGGCAAGTATTTAACAAAGTCATTCAGCGTTACTATCAACCAGGCAGCAGAGGTATCTGGCGTTGAGGGTTGGGCTGTGGTGGGCTCAATGACCAACAACTGGGATGTTACCGCAGCCATAATGATGGAGGCTACGGAGGGTTACTTCGTGGCACGTGGCGTTGATGTAGCTGCAAACGACTCTTTCAAGTTCGTCAAGGATGGCGATATGCAGAACTCGTTGGGAGGCAATGGTCAGGCTGCTGAGCGTGACTACAAATACCCTACATCGAAGTATGGTAGCGACATTCGTGTTAAGGAGGCTGGCACTTATGACCTCTATATCAACGAGACTCTCGACACCTACTATGTTATGAGCGAGGGCAAGAGTCCTGCCGAGGCGCACGAGGTGGTGGCACCAGGTGAGGATGTGTGGTATGTGTCGGGTCTTGACACAGAGTATCGTATGAATAAAGCGGGTATTTACCTCGTGGCATCGAAGCTCTCTCTTGACGAGGATGGCTTTGTGCTTCGCAACACTATCTTGGGCAACTGCGGTGCAGAGGTGGAGGGCGTTGCAGAACTCGACACAGAGATTGCAATCTCTGAGGAGTCGGAGTATAGCATCGTTGTAAACTATGAGGAGAGCAAGCTCTACGACGTATATCTCAAGGCTGATGCTATGAAGGTGTGGGTTGTTCCCGCAGGTGTAAAGCCTAATATTTTGAACGAGTGCTTTGATGGTGAGGGTGCTTGGTTTAGCGGTAATAAGAACTTCTATATCTATCTTGAGGCTGAGGGTATCAAGCTCACACTCGACTGTATGCTCGCAGAGGCGGTAGAGGATTATATCATCCCTGAGACAACATTTGAGGTGCTCTTTGGTGAGGATCGCAATGGCAAGAACTATGTTGATAGCAATGCCAGCGAGATTGCTAATGATAGTGGTAAGACTAAGATTGTTAGCGGCACGGTAACGGTGAAGCATGTTGAGGGTGGCTATGACATCTCGGTAGATATTGTAAATCACCTTCAGCACCATATTCGTGCGCACTACACTGGCGAGTTAAAGCATAGCGGTATGATAGGCTCTCCTATTGTAACTCCTGGAAAGTAAGCGAAATTTCTACGGCAGTGGGGTGGTATATTTTTTGCCCTTACTGCCGAAAAAGTATATATTCATGGCTGATATTAAGTGTATAGGCATACTCACCTCAGGAGGTGATGCTCCAGGCATGAATGCGGCGATACGTGCTGTGGCGCGTGCTGCCATATTCAAGGGATTGCGTGTTGTGGGCATCAAGCGTGGTTACTATGGTTTGGTGTATAACGATATGGAGGTGTTCTCCTCAAAGTCAGTGAGTAACATCATACACCATGGTGGCACAATCCTTAAGACGGCGCGTTGCAAGGAGTTCGAGACGGTCGAGGGACGTAAGCAAGCTTATGATAATATGTGTGCTGCTGGCATAGATGCTCTTGTGGTCATTGGTGGTGATGGCTCGCTCACGGGAGCACGCATCTTCGCCGAGGAGTACGATGTGCCCATCGTGGGTCTGCCAGGAACTATTGATAACGACCTTGGAGGCACGGACCAGACCATAGGCTACGACACGGCGCTCAACACCATTGTTGAGGCGGTGGATAAGATTCGTGATACGGCAACCAGCCATGAGCGCCTATTCTTTGTTGAGGTCATGGGGCACATGGCGGGTGATCTTGCTCTCAATAGTGCCATAGCTTCGGGTGCTGAGGCGGCGATAATTCCGGAGATGGAGACCGAGATAGATCAGCTTGCCGACCTCGTGGAGCGCGGCTTTAGAAAGAGCAAAAACTCGGCAATAGTCATCGTTGCGGAGAACCCTGCTACGGGAGGCGCGCTCGGTCTTGCACAGCGTATTAAGGAGGAGTTCCCGGAGTATGATGCTCGTGTGACAATCCTCGGACACCTGCAACGTGGTGGCTCACCCACGGCTGCCGACCGCATCCTTGCCTCGCGTATGGGCGTGGAGGCGATAACGGCTCTTGGCGATGGTCAGCGCAATGTGATGATAGGTATCAAGAATGGTGAGCTGGTATATGTTCCCTTTGTCAAGGCAGTGAATAGAAAACGCGAGGTTGATTATCAGGGCATGACCATTGTTAAGACCTTGTCAATTTGATTATTTAATAACTCTTAGGCTACAACCCAATGATTAAACGTGTTATAGGCATTGGTAATGCTCTTACCGATATGCTTGTTACCCTTTCTAACGACGCTGTGCTCGCGGAGTACCAGCTTGCTAAGGGCTCTATGAGTCTTGTAGATAGCCAACTGCAAACCGATATATCGAAGTCTGTTGCAGGTTGCCCCTACTCTTTGTCGCTCGGTGGCTCGGCAGGAAATACCGTACGTGCTATGTCGCGCCTCGGCTGCGATGTGGCGTTCATTGGCAAGGTGGGTGAGGATACCACAGGTGAGTTCTACGAGCAGGCGCTGCGCAATATTGGCGTGACGCCATATATACTACGTTCCGAGGAGCGCTCGGGCAAGTGTGTGGCGCTGGTGTCGCCCGATGGTGAGCGCACGTTCGTCACCCACTTAGGTGCTGCGATGGATCTTAGAGCTGAGGATATTGATGGTGCGATATTCGACGACTACGACTGCCTATATGTCGAGGGTTACTTAGTGCAGGATCATAATCTCATACGCTCAACTATTCAGAAGGCTAAGGCTCATGGCTTGAAGGTGGCAATAGACCTTGCATCGTTTAATGTTGTTGCTGAGAACCGCGAATTTCTAAGAGATATTGTAGAGCGTTATGTCGATATTCTCTTCGCTAATGAGGATGAGGCGCGTGCCTTTACGGGCGAGGAGGAGCCTCTCAATGCTCTCAATAGCATTAGCCATATATGTGAGCTTGCCATTGTGAAGATTGGCACTAAGGGAGCGCTTATCAAGCGCGGCGAGGAGGTTGTACATGTGGGTATTATGGCTGCTGCTAAGCGCGTGGATACCACAGGCGCGGGTGACTTCTACGCTGCTGGCTTCATGGCGGGCTTGTGCGAGGGCTTGTCGTTACGCCAGTGCGGCACTATAGGTGCCATCACAGCAGGTAAGGTTATCGAGGTTGTTGGAACGACCTTTGGCGAGGAGGCATGGCAGGAGATATTCGCCCTTGTTGAGCGTGTCCGTCGTGAGCAATACCTATTCTAAGGCGAATAGTGAGAGGTGAAAAGTATGGTGCGCTCCGCGCGAGTCTTAAATAGATCGTAGGAGCAATGGGAACAATAGGAGTAATAGGATTGTTAGCGCGTAAGTTGTAGGGCTCTTGCTTACTATCGCTCCTATCAAGCGAAGCGGACCTATTATTCCTATCACTCCCATCAATTAAATTCAGCGTCGCAGACACCACACCTTTCACCTCTCACCTCTCACTTCTAAATGATACGTGGGTGTCCATTGTTGGGCACCCACGTATCATTTTATCTACTCTTATAGCCTCTTAATCTCTATAAAAGTGCGCTGGAGTATCGCCTTGCCGTTGCGTAGGCGTAGGGTATCGTTGCCGTCGTTGCGTAGCGTCATGCCTCCAGTGTGGTCGTAGATCGACACACCTCGGCTATCTATCATGCCAAAGCCATTGTTGAATGTCCAGTAGCCAAAGCGTGATGTCGAGGGTGATGATATATCGCGGCTAAACGTAAAGTCGCTATGGTCGGCACCCAGCTGTGCAAGGAGCGTCGCGGCAAGGTCGGTCTGCGAGATATAATCCTCCACAACCCTCGGCTCGCTCACAGCGCCACCCAACCAGAGCATAGGTATGTGGTGTCGCTCTGGCGAGTTGTATGTTATAGTGCCGGGGTATGGGAAGCCATGGTCGGCGATGATAACTATAAGGGTGTTGTCCCAGTGCTTGCTATTGCGCATACGCTCGACGAAGGCGCCCACCTCGCTATCGGTGAAGGCAAAGGCGTTGAGAATCTCGTCGTCGAGGCGGTTGTATGGTACCTCCCAGGGCTCGTGGCTGCTTAGCGTGAGGATGACATCAAAGCTCTTCGCTCCGCTATCCATATGCTTGAGAATGGCGTTTGATGCCCACTTGAGGACTGCATCATCGGCCGATCCCCACTTCGAGCGGTGACCGCCGAAGTTTACCTCGCGCTCATCGGCAACCTCGTCGAAGCCTGTGCCATAGAGGTAGGCGCGTGTATTTGTGAAGTTGGCATCACCACCATATATAAATCGTGTGTCGTAGCCCTTGTCGCGCAGTGTGCGAGCTATGCCTGGTAGCTTCACCGCCTTGTTGGGGTACTTCATTATCGACATCTTGGGCTGGGCAGGGAAGCCGCTGAGTACGGCAACAGTGCCGCGGTCGGTGCGGAACGACGATGCATAGAGGTTCTCAAACCATATGCCCTCCTTGCGTAGGCGCTGCAGGTTGGGGGCTACCGCCTCACCATCGTCGGTGGCGTCGAAGATGGGGCGTCCCATGCTCTCGACGATTATCAGCACCACGTTCGGACGCTCGCACTTTAGCCACTTCTGGCTTGGAGCTCCTGGCTCGCCCTCGCCACGCATAGCCTCGTTGAATATCGCTATCGCCTCCTCGTCGCTGTAGAAGTTGTACTCGTTGAGGTCGTCGCCCTCGAAGAGTGTTGATATGAAGGAGAATACGGGGTTTATGGCCACCTGGTTGAGGAACATCTTGGGCGAGAAGTATACCTTCGATATGTTGGCGGTGGCGGTGCTGAAGCCACCACGCGCAACTACAAATATAGCGCACGCCAATAGAAGCATTGTCAGCGTCGATAGTAGGCGCGAGTGTAGGCTCTGGAGCGATGGTATAAGCCTGTTTGTAGGCTCAAAGTGGGGGTCGAACCAGCGGCGTGTCACCCAGCGGAAGAGCCATAGGCTGACAAAGAGCGTCGCACCGATGTATAACAGTGCTGCTATGCCATTGGATAGCGATACGCTCGCCATCATCTCCTTGGTCGAGTATATCATCACCTGGGCATCGATGCGCGACTGCCACTCGCCAAACATGCCTATGTCGGCGGTCTGGATCAGCGCCACGATGGACATGACAATAGCGTAGTAGCCCATGATTACCCATCGCCATATACGCTCGCCACGCTCCGCCACGGGAAGCCATATGGTCACTATGGTGGCTATTAGCGGAACAACGATGATGTAGCTCGCGGTGATGATGTCGAGCTTGAGACCGTAGAGCATGGCTAAGCATAGCTCACCGAAGCTACAGTCGGCAGCTAAGTCGTGGTTGTAGACTATGAATACCAATCTGTTAACCTCGAAGAGTAGTACGGCTATGGCGAATATGGTTGCGAGATATTTCAGGCGTTTAAGCATAATAGTTGTGGTGTTAGTTGCTATATGCTCTCGTTTATAAATCTGCTCTGTAGGCAACTATATTGTTGTCAGCTTCCTCTCTCTACCTCTTTGGACCACGACTACTGCCGCCACCTCTATTGCGCCCCTTGGGTGCTGGGCGCTGGTCGCGGCGTGTGGGCGCTGGTCGTGGCGATGCTCCCTCCTCGTGGAAGAAGTAGCTCTTCTGCTTGCGCTTATCATCCTGCGAGCGTGCCACAAAGACCTTCTCACCAGTGTATGGGTTCTCGCCCATGTAGAACATCGTCGATGACAGGGTCATAGGCGTTGGCGTGAGGTCCTGCACCTGCTCGAGGTTGAAGTGTAGCTTGCCCAATACTCGCTCCGAGAGCGCCTTCATGTCGCGCTCGGTGCATCCGGGGTGCGACGATATGAAGTAGGGTATAAGCTGATACTTGAGTCCCTCGCGACGACAGATGGTGTTGAAGCGGCTATTCATGCGCTCGAACATATCGAACGATGGCTTGCGCATAAGCTTCAACACATGATCTTCCGTATGCTCGGGGGCAACCTTCAATCGTCCCGAGGTGTGATACTTAACCACAGTCTCGAAGTATGGCGAGTCGTCGAAGAGGTCGTAGCGTATGCCGCTGCCGATGAATGCCTTTTTTATGCCCTTCATCTCGCGTATCTTGCGGTAGAGGTCGAGGAGCGGCTGGTGGTCGTTGTTCATGTTGGGGCATAGCTTGGGGTGTAGGCACGATGGGCGCTTACACCTCTTGCATAGCTCCTCGTTCCTGCCACGCATGCGGTACATATTTGCCGAGGGGGCGCCGATGTCTGATAGATAACCCTTGAAGTCGGGCATAGCCACCACGCGCTTCACCTCTTCCAATATTGAGCGCTCCGAGCGCGAGTTGATAAACTTGCCCTGATGTGCCGATATGGTGCAGAAGGAGCAGCCACCAAAGCAGCCGCGGTGTATGTTTATCGAGTGCTTTATCATCTCCCAAGCAGGTATGTCGCCCTTGCCCTTGTAGCGGGGATGTGGCGCACGCTCGTATGGTAGGTCGAACGAGTGGTCGAGCTCCTCGGTGGTGAGCGTCTCGTGGGGTGGGGTGATGACAACATAGCTATCACCCACCTTTTCAACGAGTGTTGTCTCGCACTGCATCATGTTGCTGAGGGTCTCTATATGGCAGAAGTTATCGCCAAACTTCTGCTTGTCGCCCTCGCACTCCTCGAAGGAGTTGAGTACAATGGTCTTGCCGTTGTAGAGCCTCTCGACATACTCTTTGTCCGCTACGAATCCCACCTGGCGCAGACCACGCAGTAGCTTCATGTTAAAGCCGTTGCGCATCGCCTTTGCTACCTCGCGTATAGGCTTGTCGCCCATGCCATAAACGAGTAGGTCGGCACCCGACGTGGTGAGTATCGACTGGCGTAGCTTATCTGTCCAGTAGTCGTAGTGCGTAAGACGACGCAACGATGCCTCAATGCCGCCGATGACTACGGGCGTATGTGGGTATAGCTTTTTGAGTATCTTCGTATATGTGTCTACCGTGCGGTCGGGGCGAAAACCAGCCTTGCCACCCGGCGTGTAGGCGTCGTTGGAGCGCAGGCGTAGGTTGGCGGTGTAGTGGTTGACCATCGAGTCCATGGCACCTGCCGACACTGCGAAGAAGAGGCGTGGCTTGCCGAGCTTCGTGAAGTCGCGCAGGTCGTCGCGCCAGTTGGGCTGTGGCACAATTGCCACCTTGTAACCCTCTGCCTCGAGGATGCGTCCAATGACTGCAGGTCCAAATGCTGGGTGGTCTATATATGCGTCGCCCGAGAAGATGATGACATCCAACTCATCCCATCCTCGCGCCGCAACCTCCTTTGCTGTTGTTGGTAGAAACATATATTCTTTGTTTTTCTATCTTATTTTTACAGCCTAATCACAAAGTCTGCTACGTTATATGTGCACTGATTATCCTCTGAACAAATGGTTGCATTTACGAAGCCTATAACCTCTGTGCCAGCCTCAGCCTTAATGGTATAAATATAGGTTGCCTTACCATAGTAGCAGTATGATGTGCCACCCCAACCATCTGGATGCTCCTCAGCTGTCAATGGCTCAACTACATCGCCAACTACCTCTGCATTCTCAAACTCAAACATTGGAGCAGAGAAGTCCTTCATTGCGTAGCCATGGAAGCCCTCCTTGATTGTACCATCAAAGGTAACCTCATACAAGTTCTTTTCCTTAGGCTCTACGGTGATATTCCACTCAATATTACGCGATGATGACTCGTCATATACGACTGTAGCACAAGTGTCAAGGATAGTATCCTCAACCTCATCATCCCATAAATCAGCAGCTGTAAACTCCTCATACTCAGCAGGTGAATACATCTTAGTCATAGCATCGTCAAGGAACTTCGCGAATGCCTTAATATCTGTATCAAAGCCACGTGGTCCAGCGAGAACGCGCTTACCATCTGGCGAGAGGATGATATATGCAGGCTGTGCATTTACATTCCACTTCTCCTGTACCAACTTAG
>JAZSBD010000024.1:0-26637 GCA_045602255.1 Alistipes sp. | reverse complement strand
ACAAGAAATTAATTTGTTGTCAGAAGGGGTTATATTTGGTGCCAAGTCGAAATTGACACGGATGGGGGTGTACTTGGTGTACATCCCCATTCGGGGCAATGAGCTTGGTGCCGAAGATGACCTCTTATCACAAGAAATTTAATTTGTTGTCAGAAGGGCGCCGAGTGCAACACTCGGCAAAAATGCCACCGATGGGTAGTACTCGAAGTACGTCCCATTGGTGGCATTTTTTGTTAGGGGCCGCAATCGACCCCTTATCACAACAAATTACAGTGCGCGGAGCGACGGAAAGAGCATATATAACTGCTCCATAAGCGCCCCCATATCAAATCCCTCGCGAAGGATGAGTAGGATGGTATTATCACCTGCAATGGTGCCAAGCACCTCGCTTATTGCGCGGTTGTCGATAGGCACAGATATGGCACTCGCATAGCCCGGCTTGGTGCTTATGACACACATATTGCCCGAGAAGGCGATGCCCGTAATGTTGTCGGAGATGTTGGTCGATATGTGCATATCGCTTTGGGTGTTGTTCGGGAGCACATAGATATAGCCCTTCTCCTTGTGTGGCACCTTAGCGACGTGCAACGACTTAAGGTCGCGCGAGAGTGTCGACTGGGTAACATCAACGCCCATCTCCATAAGGCGACCGATGAGCTCCTCCTGAGAGGAGATATACTCGTTGCGTATTATCTTTCTGATAAGCGACATACGATGCTCCTTGGGGTTCATCGCCTCGCCAACTGATTCTTTCACTTTCATAATCTACTCTATTTAGCCAACAAATATACGAAATTGGTTGCTATGCTGCAAATATTTTTCGATATTTATGCAATATATGCATAACACAAAATTAAGATGCACGATTGTCATTTAGAAATGTTTTACTATCTTTGTAGCCGAGATTATGTGTAATACAACCACTTTATATTTGAAATATAACTAAAATTAATAACAACCAAAACTAATCAACAAAACCATGAGAAGACTATTTTCGATTTTCGCTGTAGCCTTTGCTGCACTCTTTGTAATGGGCTGCGAGAAGCCAGCTCCTACCCCTGAGCCAGAGCCAACACCTGAGATTCCTACTGAGGTGGTATCGCCAGAGGATTTCAATATCGACATCAATGTTAAGGATATTACAGCTAACTCGGCTATTGCAACAGCAACACCTAACGGATCGAACCGCTACTACTTCCGTGTGATTACCAAGATGGAGCTCGATGCTTTCGGCATCTACAACGACGACTATCAGATTTTCGAGTATATCATCGAGAACCCTAACAGCGGTGACTGGATTACTGAGGGCTACACAACACTTCAGTGCACACTCGCTCCTGAGACCGAGTACCTTGCCGTAGCGTTCAACTTCGAGAATTGGGAGGCCATGCACGCTCAGCAGGACGAGATGAAGCTCTTCCGCTATGCCTTCACAACACCTGAGGGTGAGGAGGTTGACCCTAACTCATTGTTCTCGACAAAGGACCTCATTACCGACCACACCAACTTCAACCTTACAGTAACTCCTGCTAAGGCTGACGCTCACTGGACATACTACATTTGGACTAAGAAGTCATACGACGAGACTTTGGCACACGAGGCTAAGGCTAACATCATCATGCGTAGCTACTTCGGTCTTAACAACATCGCCGTTGAGCAGGGCATGTCGTTCGGCGACATTATCCAGACCGACAAGCTCGGACGTGTGGGTGAGGCTACAATTTCGGCTTACGAGTTATTGGAGAACGACACCGAGTATGTAGTGGTATTGTTCTATGTTGACCCATCAATCACCGACCCAACCGAGGTTTACGACTACAACTATGTAGCTGTTCCTTTCAAGACCGAGGCACCATCGGCAGATGCTGCTGCTAAGTTGGAGGTATCGGACGCCGTTATCGTTAAGGATGGCTTCTCATACAACGTTAACTTCCTTGTAAAGACCGATAACAAGGCTATCGACATGTTGGCAGGTGCTCAACTTTGGGCTAACTACGACTTCGAGAAGTACTGGGATCCAAACGACTGGTCACAGATTCAGGCATTCTTCATGTTCCGCAAGTCTGTTGGCGAGGAGACATTAGCTGCTGCAAAGACCTCTGAGGGTGCTACAATCTCATTCACAGGCTTCGACAAGAACGACTATGTATTCTTCTTCGAGGTGCTCAACGCTGAGAATACTCCTACACAGTACGCAGTAAAGGTTACTGCCGATATGTTCGATAACGCACAATAATTAACACATTTAGAGAATGAAGAGAATGAAGAGATTTTTTAGTATATTCGCCATTGCTGCACTCGCCTTGGGCTCTGTAGCGTGCGAGGAGCCTAATAGCGAGGAGCCTCAGGTGGAGGCTAAGACGCCTATGCTTAAGGCTGACAAGACCGAGATTTTGGCTAATGGCGCCGATAAGGTGACATTCACCGCTACGGTTGATGGTGCCGAGAATAAGGAGATTATAATTATCTCGTTGAAGGATAACTCGGTGCTTGATGGCTACACATTCACAACAACCACACCTGGCACATATCAGTTCAAGGCTGTGTATGGCAACGAGTCATCTAACTTAGTTGAGATTACCGCTACCGAGGTTGAAAAGATTATCACGCTTGAGGCTGATAAGACGGAGATCACTGCCGACGCTGCCGACATGGTGACCTTCACCATTAAGGTTGATGGCGCAGAGGCAACAGAGGGCTACGAGATTATAAACCTCAACTACGACGCTGCATTGGAGGGCAACACCTTCACTTCGGATGTTGCTGGCGAGTTCAAGTTCCAGGCTAAGTACGACGGCAAGTGGCTCTCTAACGAGGTAACCATTACTGTTAAGGAGATGGAGAAGCCTGTGGAGAAGGTGCTCAAGATTACTGCTACCCCTAACCGCATCAAGGCTGATGGCTCTGAAGAGGCAGTATTCACCGTAATCTATGGCGAGGATGATGTGACTGCCGATGCAGAGATTTACAACACCAAGACTGGCGAGGTTATCGAGAGCAAGAAGTTCTCATCTACGGAGGTTGGCTCTTACACCTTCCGTGCTCGCTACGACGGTAAGACCACAGGCGTTAGCGCTACGGTAGAGGCTTACGACCCAGAGTTGGCTGGCAAGTACGAGATTGGCTCAATCTACGAGGCTAACGGCTCTAAGGGTGTTATCTACGCTATTAAGGCCGATAGGAATGGTGACACCTGGTGCTACCTCTTCTCGTTGGACGAGGAGGACTTGCAGTGGTCAACAGTCAACGAGTGGTGTAACTGCATCAACGATAAGGGCGCTTGGAACTCTGATGACCCATTCGACTACTACGGTCAGGATATCAACAACTACCCAGCATTCAAGTGGTGTAAGGAGCATGGCGAGGGTTGGTTCTTGCCATCATCAACAGAGCTTAACTGGATGTGGGAGGCCATCACCAATGGCGAGCGTGACTTCGACGCCCCATCAGTTGCCGAGTGGAACAAGATTATCACCGACAATGGTGGCGAGCCATTCTGCGAGACATACTACTGGTCATCGAACGAGACATCCGAGGATATGATTGAGGTTATCGCCTTTATGGACGATAGCGTTGTATGTCTTGACCCTACAAAGGATAGCATCTATACAGCGCGTGCGGTATATCGCTTCAAGGTTGAGTAACACATCAAAAGTATAGCGAAATTAGGGAGGTTAGGGAGCTTAAACATTCATCCTTAGCCTCCCTAAATTCCTTAAACTCTCAAACAATGAAAAGAGGAGAATTTTCGTTTATCGGCAACATCGCCACTATGTTCGGCACACTACCCCACTCAGGGTTTGAGCCTATTGGCGACGACTGCACCGTGTTCGCAATGGGCGATGAGGCATTGGTAATGACCACAGATATGCTCGTGGAGGATGTTCACTTCCTACGCGAGGCATCCACACCCGAGGAGGTGGGCATAAAGAGTCTTATGGTGAATATCTCGGATGTAGCAGCTATGGGCGCTAAGCCTATTGCTACGCTCCTCAGCATAGCCCTCCCCGAGTCGGCACAGGGTGAGTGGGCAGAGGCATTTATGCGTGGCTACCACGAGGCCTCAGCAAAGGAGGGCGTGGCATTGGTGGGTGGCGACACCACAGCTTCAAAGGATAGGATTGCCATTAATGTGGTGGCAATAGGTCGTGCGCCTATGTCTAACATCAAGCGTCGCTCGGCAGCGAAGGTAGGAGATATTATCGCCGTGACAGGCAAGCTCGGCATATCATCTAAGGGTCTGGTTGACATCATGTTTGGCGACGTGAACACCGTAGCAGCCAAGGCTCACCGCATAGCACAGGCACGCACCGCGGAGGGTCTATGGCTCGGCACACGCACAGAGGTACACGCCATGATGGACATATCGGATGGCATAGCCTCGGACATAAAGCATATAATGGAGCTATCTGGGGTGGGTGCAACAATAGAGCTTACGAAGGTGCCTACGGACTACGACATACGCTATGCTACAACGGGTGGCGAGGACTATGAGCTGCTGCTAACTGTTGATAGCAATAGGTTCGACACCCTTGCCGAGGATCTGGAGCGTGCCACAGGCACACGCCTAACGGCGATAGGCACAATAACCGATGATAGAGAGCTTAGGTGGCTTGAGAATGGCGCGTCAACAAATATGGAGCTCAGTGGCTTTACACACTTCTAACGAGGCCGCGAGGGCAGTGTGACAACAAGGTAGGGTCTATTTTCTCACTTTTCTTATCTCCTTAAGGGCGCGTAGCCTAAATATGATAGCAAGCATGGCATATATCACAGCGCCAGCCACTATCATGACCATAAGACGCATACCTACGCCCATATCCGTCACCATATCTCTGCCTAACCACAACGCTACAAACATCATGGTAGCAAGAAGTAGTGATGGCACGATAGATAGCATAACAGACCCAAAGCCTATATTAAGATAGCGACAAGCAGCTATGCCATTTATTATAAACTCGACCAACGCCATGGCACTCATACCCCACGCCACAGACTCAATACCGCGAGGGATGGTATAGAGGAGCATAAGGGTCATAATGACGCGCTTAAGAATCTCAAGACGCAGTATCACACGACCATCGCTAAGCACCTTTAATATATTATAGGATACGACGGCAAGTGGGTATGTAAGACCCGCCAAGGCTAATATCTCAAAGAATGGCACCGTGGGCATCCACTTCTCGCCCAATAGGAGCATAAACATATCGGGGGCTATGGCAATAAGACCGAGCATCGCGGGAAAGAGGATAAAACTTACCACTCGCACAATGCGCATATACTCCTCCGCAAGACGCCCCCTATCGTCGCCCATGCGCGAGAGCGCCGGATAGGTGACACCCTGCACCGCCTGAACAGTAGAGAGAACAGGAAGGTCCTTCAACTTCTGCGCCTGCGAGTAGTAGCCCAACGAGTGCGTAGAGTAGACCTTGCCGATGAAGAGCTGCGCTACGTTATTATATATAGATGCCACAAGGTCGGTGGCAAGGAGTCGCAAACTAAAGGGCGCCATGGCACTTAACGACGCCATAGAGGCACGCTCCGTAGTGCGCCAACGGCGTATATACCAAAAGGCAATAGCCTTGATTGCCATCATCAAGAGGCGTTGCACGACAAGAGCCCATATACCACACCCCATAAAGGCCATGACAATAGCCACAACACCACTTATGAGGGATGCCGAGAAGACAATCTCGGATAGTAGTTTGAAGCGTAGCTCACGCGTGAACATCACCGTCTGCACAACGCAGAGGGCATTTATAGGGAGTAACAAGAAGAGTACCGGCGCTATGTCGGCTATGATGGGCTGATTGTAGAACGCAGCTATAGGCGCTGCTAATGCAACCAAGACGATATATAGGATAGCCGATGTTATGAGATTAAAGCTTAGCACCGAGGCGTAATCTGCATCCGTAGGCTCTCTCTTGCGGATAAGCGTCTGCGAGAAGCCACTATCGACGATAGTCAGTGCTACGGAGGTGAAGAATGTCATAATCGCCATCACACCGAAGTCCTCAGGCATAAGCTCACGCGCAACGACAATGCTGACGACCATCTGAATGATCATCGTGAGGAGCTTCTCCGAGAAGCTCCACGCCACACCTGTCGCCACACGGCGCTCCAACCTCTCCTCAGCCATCCTTACGCCATGAAGTAGTCGATAGCCAAGCGATACGACGCCATGCCGAAGCCCATGATAGTGCCCTTAGCAACAGGGGCAATCATCGACACATGGCGGAACTCCTCGCGCGAGAGTATTGACGATATGTGCACCTCGACAACAGGCACACTTATGGCAGCCACAGCATCGCGTATGACCACCGAGGTGTGGGTGTATCCACCCGCATTAAGTACCACACCATCATACTTAGCATCAGCCTGCTGCAGAGCGTTAACTATCTCACCCTCAACATTTGACTGATAGTAGTCGATAGTGTGTTCCGAGTATCGCAGACGAAGAGCCTCGAGGTATGCCTCGAAGCTCTCGCTGCCATATATCTCAGGTTGGCGCTGTCCCAAAAGATTGAGGTTCGCCCCGTTGATAATTAAGATTTTCATCCTATTCGGAATTGCTTAACATAGTGACGCAGATGCGCCCTATGACGATAAATTTTAGTACTCCTTAGCAACAGTCTCACCCTTCAACACGCGCAACGCATTCTCAGCCAACGACTGAAGCTCGTTCTCGCCAGGATATATCTTGATAGGCGCGATGAACTTACAGTAGTCTATAATAACGTCGTTAACGCAGTCGTTCCAAGCGATACCGCCAGTGAGCAGGATAGCATCAACCTTACCCTTGAGGACTACCGCCATCTCGCCAATCCACTTAGCAACGCTATAAGACATAGCCTCAAGCATAAAGCGTGCCTCCTGGTCGCCATTAGCAGCGCGTACCTCGTTGAGCTCCTGAACATTGTTGCTGTTGACATGATCTACAAGACCACCCTTACCAGCAAGCAACTTCTTAATATCACCCTTCTCGTACTCGCCAGAGAAGCATAAATCCACGAGGTCGCCAGCAGGGATTGTTCCTGCACGCTCTGGAGCGATAGGACCGTCACCATCAAGAGCGTTGTTAGTGTCGATTACACGACCCTTAGCGTGTGCCGATACTGAGATACCGCCACCCATGTGAACAACGATAAGGTTCAAATCCTCATACTTCTCACCCTCCTCCATAGCATAGCGACGAGCGATAGCCTTCTGGTTCAAAGCGTGGAAGATAGAGCGACGTGGGATAGACTTGATACCGCTCACGCGAGCTATATCCTGCAACTCATCAACAACAACAGGGTCAGCGATATATGCCTCGACACCTGCCTGGTCGGCAATACGGCGTGCGATAAGCGCACCAAGGTTGCTGGCGTGCTGGCGCTTAGGTGCTGTAAGGTCTGCAATCATAGCCTCACCTACGCGATATACACCACCCTCGATAGGGCGCATAAGACCACCACGACCGATAACAGCGTTGAGCTCCTCAAGCTTGATACCATCTGCCTTCAAGGCGTCAAGGATAATCTCCAAACGCCACTCAAGCTGGTCGGCAACAGAGGCAAAACGAGCAATCTCCTCAGCAGAGTGACGCAATGAGAGGGTCTTAACCTGCTCCATGTCACGGAAGAGAGCCACCTTTGTAGATGTTGAGCCAGGATTGATTGTTAAAATATTATATGCCATAATATCTGTTATTAACTCGTTATATGATTATTTTGCTGACAAGCAAGCCAAAGCGATAGAATACAACTTAGTCTTAGTTGAGTCGCCACGTGAGGTCAATACGCAAGGAGCTGTAGGACCAGCAACCATAGCTGCGAGCTCAGCACCACCGAACTTAGAGCAAGCCTTGAAGAATACGTTACCAGACTCCAAGTTAGGGAACAACATACAGTCTGCATCGCCAGCAACAGGACCAGTAAGCTTCTTAATCTTAACTGACTCTGCGTCGATAGCTACGTCCAATGCCAAAGGACCCTGGAACAAAGCGTTGCCAAGCTCACCAGCCTGACCGAGATCTGAAAGCTCCTTAGCCTCTACTGAGCTGACAACCTTTGGAAGAAGCTGCTCTGATGGAGCAAGCAACGCAACCTTAGGACACTCGATACCGAGGTTGTTAGCAGTAGCGATAAGATACTTAGCAATCTGCTTCTTCTGCTCAAGAGTTGGGCATGGAAGAACTGCAACGTCGCTGACAACCAAAAGCTTGTGGTATGCAGGAACCTCCAATACAGTAACGTGGCTAAGAACAGTACCCTGTGGCAACAAGCCCCACTCCTTGTTCAAGATACCACGCATATACTTGTCAGTAGGCACAACACCCTTCATCAAAACGTCGTACTCACCGTTATGAACTGCCTTAACAGCAATCTCAACAGCCTTAACATCCTCAGACTCTGGGATGATAGTGTACTGGTTGATATCTACGCCCTCAGCCTCGCAAGACTTCTTAATCTCCTCAGGATCACCTACGAGGGTAACCTCTGCAAGACCTGCCTTGATAGCCATATCGGTAGCACCGATAGAGTGAGTATCCTGACCATAGGCAACAATCATCTTCTTCTTACCACGAGCCACCGCAGCAGCTACGAGCTCATCCAAATGCTTAATCATAGTAGTTTTAGTTTTTTATTTGTTTATAATATATTTCACTTAATCAATTACTTTGTCAAACGGTAGGTATCCTTAGCGATAACGAGCTCCTCGTCAGTGCAGATAACGGCAGCCTTCACGCGTGAGCCCTCCTTAGAGATCTCATAGTCTGTACCACGCTTGCCGCGGTTGCGCACAGCATCGAAATCGATACCCATGAACTCCATGTTGCTCAACACATACTCACGAACCTCTGGAGAGTTCTCGCCAACACCACCAGTGAAGATTACGAGGTCGAGACCACCCATCTCGGCAGCATACTCACCCACGAACTTCTTGATGCGATTGCAGTACATATCGCGAGCGATGATAGCGCGCTCGTTACCCTCGTCGTATGCAGCGTCGATATCACGCATATCGCTTGAGATGCCTGTAAGACCCTGAACACCCGACTTCTTATTTAGCATGGTGTCAAGCTCAGCGTATGACATACCCTCCTTCTGAGCAACATATGTTGCTGCTGAAACATCCATAGAGCCAGCACGAGTACCCATCACAAGACCATCGAGTGGAGAGAAGCCCATAGATGTATCGAATGACTTACCATTCTTGATGGCTGTTACAGATGCACCATTACCGATGTGGCAAGTTACAATCTTAGAGTTCTCGAAGTCAAGACCAAACATCTCAGCACCTACGCGAGCTACGAACTTGTGACTCGTACCGTGGAAGCCATACTTACGAACGCGATACTTCTCGTAGTACTCGTAAGGGATGGCATACAAATAGTTGATTGCTGGGATGGTGTGGTGGAATGATGTATCGAACACCGCCACCTGCTTGATACCTGGCAACACCTTCTCCATTGAGAGGATACCCTCAAGGTTAGCTGGATTGTGCAAAGGAGCGATAGAGTACAAAGACTCAATCTTAGCCTTCACCTCATCATCCACAAGGCAGCTATCGGTAAAGAACTCACCGCCATGAGCCACACGATGACCAGCAGCCTTAAGCTCGTCGAGCGACTTGATTACACCATGCTCTGCATGTGTCAATGCATCAAGCACAAGGCGAATACCTGTTGTGTGGTCAGGAATTGGACAATGAAGCTCAAACTTTTCCTTACCCTGTGGCTTGTGAGTAAGATCACCCTCAGCCAAACCAATACGCTCTACCAAACCCTTGGCAAGAAGCGTCTCCTGTGCATCGTTAACATCAAGCACCTGATACTTGATAGACGAGCTACCGCAATTTAGTACAAGAATTACCATCTTTGTAAAGTTTATAATTGTTATTGTTAATGTCGTGATTTTAGGAGTGTTCTTGAAAAACGTAACAAAGTTAAGGAAAATTGGGCAAATTTCCAATAATTTTCACCATTTTTTATCACACTATTTTTAACCCCCACAAACCACCATCGACTTTATGTTCACAGGTATTACTTTTCAACCCTTTTTACCATGCGCCAATAATACCAATATTTGCACTTATAACCATATAGAAGCATCGCCACAAAAATAAATAATTCAAGCTATCGCGAACATCTTTAGAAAAGATTTACTATATTTGCGGAAATATGTGCGTTACGCGCGCGATAAATCAACCTTAAAACAAGTAAGCGATGGCTACTGAAAAGATTAACCTTACGGCTCCCGTGGAGCCTGTCGGCAACCCTGCCGAAGATACGCAGATGAGAAGCACAAGCGCCACAGAGGTGGCAGCAACCACAGAGACTCCCACTGAGGAGAGACCCTCAATGAGCGAGACCTTTGCCGAGGAGGAGGCAGCACTTGCCGCCGATGCAGCAGGTCTTGAAATTGGCGAGGAGACCGCAGAGGAGCAGGAGGCGACACCGGTTGCAAATGACGACCTATCAGGTATGAGCGAGGCTGAGCTCGTCGAGCTCTTTGCCAAGAAGATAGAATCGGAACCTGTGCAGACACTGCGTCCAGTGGTTGAGGCCATCAAAATAGCACTATACAAGCAACACCGCGCCCGTGTTGAGGCAGAGCGCAAGACATTCATCGAGGCAGGTGGCGAGGCTGAGGCATTTGTCGCAACACCCGACGCTGACGAGCAGCGCTTCAAGGAGTTATTTGCGATATATCGCGAGCAGCGCGACAAGCACATTGCCGAGATAGAGGCGCACAAAGAGGAGAACCTCAAAATAAAACTTCAAATTATCGAGGAGCTAAAGGAGCTTATCAACTCTGACGAGACGATGAACACCACCTTTGCACGCTTCCGTGAGCTGCAGACAAAGTGGAAGGATACAGGTCTTGTACCACAGCAGAACGTTAAGGACCTTTGGGAGACATACAACCTCCATGTTGAGAACTTCTACAACTTCATCAAGATTAACAAGGAGCTCCGCGACCTCGACCTAAAGAAGAACTACGAGATTAAGATGTCGCTCTGTGAGCAGGCTGAGGCATTGGCTCTCGAGACACAAGTGGTGGAGGCATTCCGCAAGCTACAGAAGCTCCACGACGAGTGGCGCGAGACAGGCCCTGTAGCTGTCGAGTTTAAGGAGGGACTATGGGAGCGTTTCAAGGAGGCCTCAAGCCGTATCAACAAGCGCCACCAGGAGCATTTCGAGACTCTTAAGGCAGAGCAGACAAAGAACCTCGCCCTCAAGAGCGAGCTTTGCGAGAAGGCTGAAGCACTACTCACACAGCCACTCCTCTCGCGCAAGGATTGGAACAAGGCGGGTGATGAGCTCCTTGATATTCAGAAGGTGTGGAAGACCATCGGCTACGCGCCTAAGAAGGATAACAACCGCATATATGAGCGTTTCCGTGCCGCCTGCGACAAGTTCTTCGAGCTCAAGCGTGAGTACTATGCTGGTCAAAAGAGCGAGATGGAGCAGAACCTCCTTGCTAAGCAGGAACTATGCGCTGAGGCTGAGGCTCTCGCCATATCGGAGGATTGGAAGCACGCAACAGATGAGATTATCGCTTTACAGGCAAAGTGGAAGAAGACAGGTGCAGTAGCACGTCGCCACTCAGACGCTATATGGAAGCGTTTCCGTGCCGCTTGCGACAAGTTCTTCGAGCGCAAGGCAGAGCACTTCTCAGCTGTAGACAGCGAGCACGAGGAGAACCTCAAGGCGAAGCAGGCACTTCTTGAGGAGATGCGCGCAGCAGACATCAAGGCTGGCGGTTTCGACCTTGTTAAGGAGTTCCAGCGCCGCTGGAGTCAGATAGGCTTCGTGCCCATCAAGCACAAGGATGCCTTGCAGAAGGAGTACAAGACGATTGTGGATGGTATGTTCGCGACACTACGCTCATCGGAGCGCGACCGCTCAATGAGTCGTTTCAAGGAGCGCGTATCGAACATGAAGGGTGGCAACCAGCTACGCAACGAGCGTGAGAAGCTATACAACAAGGTGCGCCAGATGGAGCAGGACATCGCCGTTTTGGAGAATAACATTGGCTTCTTCTCAAAGTCTAAGAATGCCGAGGCGCTCATCGCCGACGTTCGCGAGAAGATAGCACGTGCTAAGCGCGAGATGGCGGAGATTATCGAGAAGATAAAGCTCATCGACAGCCAGGATGCTAAGTAACATGGCGAAGCATCACAATTCACCACAACATTGAAGAACGTAAAACTAAGAAGATATGAAACTATCTAAACCAAAGTACATTTTTGTTACGGGTGGTGTTGCCTCTTCACTCGGTAAGGGCATCATCTCGGCATCTATCGCACGCCTACTTCAGGCACGCGGTTATTCAGTAACAATCCAGAAGCTCGACCCCTATATCAATGTTGACCCCGGCACACTCAACCCCTATGAGCATGGCGAGTGTTATGTTACGGAGGATGGCACAGAGACCGACCTCGACCTCGGTCACTACGAGCGCTTCACCTCTATACAGACAACAAAGAACAACAACGTTACAACAGGCAAAATCTACCAGTGCGTCATCGACAAGGAGCGTAGCGGCGAGTTCTTGGGAAAGACCGTGCAGGTAATTCCTCATATCACCGATGAGATTAAGCGTCGTGTGCAGCTGCTCGGAGCAACTAAGAAGTACGATGTCATCATCACCGAGATTGGTGGCACTGTGGGCGATATCGAGTCGTTGCCATTTATCGAGTCTGTACGTCAGCTACGCTACCAGCTCGGCTACCAGAACACCGTACTCGTGCATCTAACACTCATCCCATATATGGCTGCATCGGGCGAGCTTAAGACAAAGCCTACACAGCACTCAGTAAAGGAGCTTCTTTCATACGGTATCCAGCCCGATGTGCTCGTGCTTCGCTCGGAGCATGTCCTAAGCGAGGATATTCGTCGCAAGGTAGCCCTCTTCTGCAATGTGACGCCAGAGGCTGTTGTTGAGTCTATCGACGTACCAACAATCTACGAGGTACCATTGCGCATGCACGCCCAGAACCTCGACGGCGTACTCCTCGAAAAGCTCGGTTTGGAGTCAACACAGGAGCCAGATATGACCGAGTGGTCAGCATTCGTGGAGCGCATCAAGAACCCTAAGAGCATTGTTGACATCGCCCTTGTAGGTAAATATACGGAGCTCCCTGATGCATACAAATCAATCAGCGAGTCATTCATCCACGCAGGTGCTGTCAATGAGGTTAAGGTTAAGCTACACTACATCAACTCTGAGCGCTTGACTATCGACAATGTTAAGGATCAGCTTAGCAAGATGTCGGCAATCATGGTTGCCCCAGGCTTTGGTAATCGCGGTATCGAGGGTAAGCTCGTTGCGGTGCGTTATGCCCGCGAGAACAACGTTCCATTCTTCGGTATCTGCCTCGGTATGCAGTGTGCCGTTATTGAGTTTGCACGCAACGTCATCGGCTGGGCAGATGCTCACTCAAGCGAGATGGTGCAGACCAAGCACGCTGTTATCGACCTTATGGAGGAGCAGAAGAAGGTTACTGCCAAGGGTGGCACAATGCGTCTTGGTGGCTATCCTTGTCACTTGGCTGAGGGTTCACGCGTACGCGAGGCTTATGGTGCAGAGAATATCGTTGAGCGCCACCGTCACCGCTATGAGTTCAACAGCACATTCCTTGCCGACTTCGAGGCTGCCGGCATGAAGGCTGTGGGCTTGAACCCAGACACCGGTCTTGTAGAGGTTGTTGAGATTCCATCACACCGCTGGTTTGTAGGTACACAATATCACCCAGAGTACCACTCGACAGCTGCAAATCCTCATCCATTGTTCGTGCGTTTTGTTCAGGAGGCGCTCAAATATCGCGACGAGGTAAAATAATCGAGCGACACAGACGTTAGAGGGAAGATATCAAACAAGTAATAACACTATTAAAGCCCACCCGTAGGGGTGGGAGATAAAGAGAACGAAATGGACAAAAGAACTATTATTGGTCTGCTACTGATGGTGGCCGTATTCGTAGGTTACACATTCTACATGGGCAATGAGCAGGAGAAGGCCAACAAGATCAAGCAGGAGAATACTGCTAATCAGGAGACTGAGGATGATGCTGATGAGGAGGAGGCAGTGGATGAGACAAACCTCACCGAGGCAGAGAAAGAGGCAAAGAGGGAGCAGGAGGCGAAGGAGGCGAAGGACGCTGAGTTGCAGTATCATGGCAGCCATGAGCTTATCAAGCGAGCTGGCATGAGCGCAGAGCCTATCAAGTATGAGAACGATTTTATCGAGGTTACCTTCAGCCCTATTGGTGGTAAGATCACAAGCGTTGTGCTTAAGGAGTACTACCGCTATGCAGAGGGTGAGCGCACCGAGCGCGTCAACCTCATCAACCCAGGTTCAGCACGCTTCGGCTTCGACATCCACACCCAGGGCCCAGATGTAGATCCAATCAACACCAACGACTACTGCTTCGATGTAGACGAGGATGTGACTGAGGATAGCTACATTATCACTATGCGTCTGCCATTTGAGGATGAGCAGGAGCCTATAATCGCAAAGGATGGTAGTGTAACACCAGTAGAGCCAGGCTATATTGAGTATAAGTATACGATCAACAAGACTGGCGACCCAAGCAAGGACTACCTCGTTGGTTTCGAGTTCAATCAGCACAACCTTACCCCATACCTATGGCACGATAACGAGATTATCTTGCGCTGGGGTAATCAGTCTATGCACAACGAGAAGAGCTTCACCAATGAGAATATGGCGTCGACCATCATGTTCTACGACCGCGAGGAGGAGGAGAGCGATGAGATCGACAGCGACGGTAAGCGCATGCACTGCCGTAACCTCTCATGGATCGCTCTTAAGCAGCAGTACTTCACATCGGCACTTATCACCAACGGTGTGATGCACGCAGGTCTTGGCTTTAAGACAGGTAGCGAGAAAAGCGACTTTGTGAAGGAGTACGACACTCGTATCATCATCCCTAATGATGGCGAGAAGAGCTACGAGTTCGCATTCTACTATGGTCCTAACGACTATAACGTGATGAAGAATGTTGCCTTTGGCGGCAAGGAGAACAACCTCGAGGAGATCATCCCTATGGGTGGCTGGCTTATCGGCTGGCTCAACCGCATCCTCACCATTCCAGTGTTCAACTGGTTGAAGGATCACGGTCTAAGCTTCGGTCTTATCATCCTTATCCTCACCCTCATCGTTAAGCTCATCATCCTACCATTGACCTATAAGAGCTATATGTCTACGGCTAAGATGCGCGCTATACGCCCTGAGATGGAGGAGATCAACAAGAAGTATCCTAAGCAGGAGGATGCCATGAAGAAGCAGCAGGCTCTCATGGAGCTCTACCGCAAGGCGGGTGTAAGCCCTATGGGTGGCTGTCTACCACTTCTCATCCAGATGCCTATCCTATGGGCTATGTTCCGCTTCTTCCCAGCAAGTATCGAGCTTCGTGGCGAGAGCTTCCTCTGGGCTGACGACCTCTCGTCATACGATAGCGTCTTGGATCTTCCATTCTCTATCCCATTCTATGGCGACCACGTGAGCCTCTTCGCACTGTTGATGGCTATCTCGCTCTTCGGCTACTCGTTCTATAGCTACAAGCAGCAGGCAGCAACAACAGCGGGTCAGCCAGGTGCGGGCGTGATGAAGTTTATGATGGTATACTTCATGCCTGTGATGATGCTATTCTTCTTCAATGGCTACTCATCAGGCTTGTGTTACTACTACTTCCTATCACAGATGTTCACAATGCTTATCATGTACATCATCCGTCGCTCGGTTGACGACAATAAGGTGCGTGAGCGTTTGTTGGCTAATGCCGCTAAGCCTAAGAAGAAGTCACGCTTCCAGGAGCGCTACGAGGAGATGCTCAAGCAGCAGCAGGAGCAGCTCAACCGCGAGCAGCGCCGCCAGCGTAGATAAGATATTGGCAATAGATGCTAAAGGAGCTGACTAAAAAGTAAATTAGTCAGCTCCTTTTTCGTTATTATTGTGAATTTTATCCCAAGCGCCGCTTTTTGCATCATTACCTGAAGTTATAAACTGCTAATATCTCTTGCCGCGCTCGCTGATGCGGTCGAGCTCCTCGATCTGATCCTTCGCCGTCATCGTGGTGATGAGAACAACGCCGTGAACACCCCTAAAGCCATACATATTCGAGCTCTTGATAACCTCTACTGACTTGACATCGTGGATGTTTATATAGTCGATATTTGTCTCTATGCCATCGCAGAGGACAAGGACCGCCGAGCTGCTATTTACTGAGTTCTGCGCGCGTAGGCACAACTCGCCATTGATATAGCGCAAGCCGGGATAGCACTTCACAATGGCATCACCGAGGTTGGATGTACCCATGGCGCGCAGACGCTCGCCCGGGATGCCCGACGAGAAGTCGGTGCTCTCGCGGCGCTTGACATAGCCATAGCCATAGTTCATCAACTCCTCCGACTCCTCGGCACGACGCGCCTCAACGCCACCATCCCACACAATATCGATGCTGCGACGCCCCGCGAGCTCCACGATGAGCGTGTCGCGCTTAGCGACAATCTGCAGCGTGGCATCCTCCGCCACGTCGGTGAGTCCAAAACGACCCTTACCATCGGACATGGTGAACTTATCGGCACCAACAACAGTGATACGCGCCTTCACACCTTTACCATCGCTACGCACCACCCTACCATTGAAGGGAGACTGCGCGTAACCCATAACCACACACCCTAAAGCGAGTGCTATAAGTGCTATTTTTCTCATAATCATAGAGGCTTGTTCCCCACAAATTTAACTATTAATTATAAAATATGCAATAGTAGCAAAATAATTGGCGTGTTCTTAAAAATATTTATTATATTTGTGCAACAAATGTAACAATTACTAATTAAAACTATATATCACTATGAAAGAGGCTATTGCTATTCTCACTGGTGGCGGTCCTGCTCCTGGTATGAACACCGTTGTGGGCTCTGTTGCCAAGACCTTCCTTGCTAAGGGTTATCGCGTTATAGGTTTGCACTATGGCTACTCAGGTCTTTTTAACCCAAATCCACGCTACGAGGACCTCGACATGTTCCGCGTTGATTACATCTTCAACCAGGGTGGTTCATACCTCACCATGAGCCGCTTCAAGCCATCTAACGAGGACTTCGAGAAGAACTTTAATCTCGACTTCTTCAAGCAGAACAACATCAAGCTCCTTGTTACCGTAGGTGGCGATGACACTGCGTCAACAGCTAACCGCATCGCTAAGTTCTTGGAGGAGAAGCAGTACCCTATTGCTAACATTCACGTTCCTAAGACCATCGACAACGACCTTCCATTGCCAGCAGGTATGCCTACCTTCGGCTACCAGTCAGCAAAGAACGCCGGCTCGGTAATCGGTCGTGCGGTATATAACGATGCTCGCACCTCGGCTAACTGGTTCGTGGTAGCTGCCATGGGTCGCTCGGCAGGTCACCTTGCCTTCGGTATTGCATCGGCATGCCACTACCCTATGATTATCATTCCTGAGATGTTTAACAAGACGAAGATAACCATCGACAAGATTATCAGCCTTATCGTCTCAGCTATCGTTAAGCGTAAGATTCTTAACATGGACTATGGTGCTGCCATGGTATCTGAGGGTGTGTTCCACGCTCTCGACCAGGAGGAGATTCTCAAGTCAGGTATCAACTTCACATACGACGACCATGGTCACCCAGAGCTCGGCAAGGTATCTAAGGCCGAGATGTTTAACACCTTGTTGGAGAAGCGCTGCAAGGAGCTCGGCATCAAGGTTAAGTCACGCCCTGTGGAGATTGGCTACGAAGTACGCTGCCAGACGCCATGTGCCTTCGACCTTGTCTACTGCTCACAGCTCGGTATGGGTGTTTATAAACTCTTCTCAGAGGGCAAGACCGGCTGTATGGTATATATCAGCCAGGAGGGCTATGTATCACCTCTCTACTTGCGCGACTTGCAGGATCCTGAGACAGGCAAGATTCCACCACGCCTCGTGGATATCAACGCCGATAAGATTCACCAGGTTATCGACAACTTGATGCACTACATCACACCTGCCGACTATGAGGCAGCCAAGAAGTATGTTGCTAACCCTGAGGAGTTCGACTTTAAGAAGATCCTCAACTGGTAATTTGATAGGATAGCGGCGTATAAGCACCCCACACCTAATAGTAAACCCACTTGGGCAGTACGCCATGTACTATCCCAAGTGGGTTTCTTTTGTGATATGCGCATGATAAATTGCCCTACTGCCCATAACTATCACGCCATAATACAAATAAGAGTATACCCCAATGTACAAATAACAAAATTCAAATCCTACGACAATTAATATTGCAGAACCACATAATTATTTCGACCTTTGCACAACAATACCCCAAATGAGTGTTGCACAATTGCGAAATATTTCTTAATTTTGTGGTATCGGGAAACCGATGACATATTTTAGTGAAAGTGTTTCGCTAATCCTTACTGAGAAAATTTGGCGATTTGATTTGTACAAGGAGAGCATTAACACTCACTACTTGTATATGTATGCTATGTCGGCACGTTCTGTGCCTACCCCGTACTATACAGGTGTGGGGTATTGTTTATTTGTACATAGGCTACGCCAAATGCCTCTCAGTAGATAAACGGACAACTCCACACTTTCTTTTTATACTAACCACCATAGCGGAGTTGATGTGGGAAAATAATGATAAACACATGAAAGAACCCTACTACGCGAAACACTGGGAAATCGCAACGAAATCTCTTTGGGACAATGCTCTTACCATTGGTATTACCTCCCTTTTAATCATTCTTATCCCGTTACTATTTTATTATTTTTTTGACAATAATCTGATAGCAGGATATTATTGTACTATAGCACTAGTTCCAATAATAATTACAACTCAGTGGAAATTATCTGATGATATTGACGCTTGGCTTGTATACCTTAAAGGTAACACTGCCAAATATCTAACATACTATCGAAAAGGACTAACATTAGATAAATATACATGCTATTTGGCAGTCATTATATCAATAATATTGGGATTGGTACTATACTTTATAGACATCAACAACACTATAACATTTGCTATCGGATGCACCGTTATAGCACTCACATACATAGCAGGAATCATTAGCTTTATATTTTTAGCTAAAGGTATCATAGGCTTAGCCCTATCAAAAAGTGTTGATTGCAACATTCGTAAAGGCATGAGATTTGTATCTATATCATGGGGTATTTATTTAGCGCTTCGATTAGCATGGATGATTTGTTTATTAATTGCTATTTTCGGAAATGTGGCACCTTTAGGAATAATACTCATCACAACAATCATCTTGTATATTCCTATTCCACTATTTTATATAATTGGATGGATATACATTACAAAAGCGGAGCTACCCGACAGTATATAAACAAAGAATAAGCAAATACCATAACTAGACTTTATTAGAGAGTCGGCAAGAAATTATCTAAAAGCTATTGCATACGCAATAGCTTTTATTAACTTTGTAGGACGCATATTCAAATACACAATAGCCATGAGATACCTAACACTAATATTTGCGCGACTTGCAGGATCCTGAGACAGGCAAGATTCCACCACGCCTCGTAGATATCAACGCCGATAAGATTCACCAGGTTATCGACAACTTGATGCGCTACATCACCCCAGCTGATTATGAGGCAGCCAAGAAGTATGTTGCTAACCCTGAGGAGTTCGACTTTAAGAAGATCCTCAACTGGTAATTTGATAGGATAGCGGCGCAATGACGACGCATCGACAAAATCCCCGAATGGACACGCTCCTTTCGGGGATTTATCGTATCAGCCTGTTGACTCTTTTAATTCGGGGTAGGGGATTTAGTGAGTTTAAGGAAATTAGGGATTATAGTTAAATAATCGCAGGGCTCCTTAATTTCCTTAAAATCACTAAGTTCACTTATGAGTAGATGGGTAGTTAAGGGTGAGAGTAGCGGAGAGTAGTTGAGGGTAATGAAGTGTAGTTGAGGGAATTTCCCCAGAGCGCAGTGGAACTACTCGGCACGACAACAGACATTAGCACCACTACCAAATTTTTGATTTTAGAGGAGCAGATTTGTTCTATCGCAATAAAAAACCTCGCGGGATAGTACATAACGTACAGCCCACGAGGTTTTGTTTGGGATAGGACGAAGATGCCCTATATAAATCGAAAATTAATTATCTACGAGGTTTGATGTTCAATTTGACAGGCTTAATCAAATTCTCAGGTGAGAGAATGATGTCAAGCTCCTCCTTGGTAAGGATGCCGTGCTCAAGAACGAGGTCATATACACGACGACCAGTAGCCATAGCCTCCTTAGCAATCTTTGTAGAGTTCTTATAGCCGATAACAGGGTTAAGAGCCGTTACCACGCCGAAGCTATCCTGAACATACTTCAAGCACTGCTCCTCGTTAGCCTTGATGCCATCAACGCAGTTTACACGGAGGGTATCGAAGCCATTCATCATGATCTCTGCAGACTCGAAGCAGCACTGTGCCATTGTAGGCTCCATAGCGTTGAGCTCCATCTGAGCCTCCTGGCAGCACATAGCAACACATGCGTCGTTACCGATAACCTTGTAGCAGATCTGGTTCATCACCTCAGGGATAACTGGGTTAACCTTACCTGGCATGATAGATGAGCCTGGCTGACGTGCTGGAAGGTCGAGCTCATGGAGACCGCAACGAGGACCTGAGCCGAGGAGACGAAGGTCGTTACATATCTTATTGAGCTTACATGCCACGCGACGGAGAGCTGATGAGTAGCCCACCATGCATGATGTATCAGATGTAGCAGCTACGAGATCCTCAGCAAGCTTGATATCCCAGCCAGTAATCTGACGCAATGCAGCGATACACTTCTCAGCGTACTCAGGCTCTGAGCAGATACCTGTACCGATAGCTGTAGCACCCATGTTCACTGTTAGGAACTCCTCAGCAGCAAAGTTAAGGTTCTTCTTCTCCTCGCGCAAAATCTGAGCGAAAGCACCGAAGGTCTGACCAAGAGTCATAGGAACAGCATCCTCAAGCTGTGTACGACCCATCTTAAGTATGTTAGCAAACTCCTTAGCCTTCTTGTCGAAAGACTCGATAAGGGCGTCGTAGTGCTTCATGAACACCAAGTGAGTTGCATAAAGACCGAGGTGAATACCACATGGGTAGGCGTCGTTTGTTGACTGTGAGCAGTTAACGTGGTCGTTAGGTGAGCAGTACTGATACTCGCCAGCCTCGTGACCCATAATCTGAAGAGCGCGGTTAGCGATAACCTCGTTAGCGTTCATGTTGGTAGTTGTACCAGCGCCACCCTGAATCATATCGCATGGGAACTGGTCGTGGTGCTGACCCTGCATAATCTCAAGGCATGCCTTAGAGATACCATCGAACTGCTCGTCTGTGAGCAAGCCGAGCTGGTGGTTAGCCTCAGCAGCACCAAGCTTAGTCATTGCCAAGCCGTTGATGAACAAAGGATAGTCAGAGAGGTGGAAGCGGCTGATTGGGAAGTTCTCAATACCGCGCAATGTCTGCACACCATAGAGAGCCTCAACGGGCACCTCCATCTCGCCAATAAGGTCGCTCTCAATACGAGTCTTACCTGAATACTTAGTAGCCATAGTTGGAAATTTTAGTTTGTATAATTGTTATCTTCAATATGCAAAGTCCGATACATTATACAAAGGTATAAAATAATTCACAATGTCGTATTGAAAAATCGAAATTTATTTTCGTCCTTTCTAAAAAGTGTAGAAACTTACGCCCTTTTCGTGGGTTATATTTGCCGCGTGACAGTTCCTTGTCACGTTAAATAAATCCAATAAAAGAGTATGAAAAGAGCACTTATCATGGTGGCCATAGTAGCCACCACAGCTGCCATTGTCTGCGGCTTTATCATCGCACGCCTACACAATGAAAATCAGCGCCTTACGCGCAATCAACACGCTCTACTTAGCGACGTGAGGCTATACCAAACGCGCGCCGGTAAGTCGGCAGCCTCGACAGAGGTACTGGAGCTTCAGCTCGATGAGTTTCGTGAGCATCGTGCCGAGGATGCCAAACGCATTAAGGAGTTAAACATTCGCCTACGCCGTGCCGAGAGCTTCGCTCTGAGTGCCACGCAGAGTAACTATGTCTCTACCCTACCCCTACGCGACACCATCATCCTACGCGACACCATTCGCGACACGATTAGGGTATTTGAGGGTGGAGATAGGTGGAGTACGATACGTGGCATCATAAACCTCGATAGCATCACCTATTCGCTGCAGAGCGTCGACACGCTCTATCAGGTGGTGCACCGCGTGCCTCGCAAATTTTGGTTTATTCGCTTTGGCACAAAGGCCATACGCCAGGAGATAGTCTCCTCCAACCCACATACGCGGCTCGTCTACACCGAGTATATAGAGCTTAAACGCCGCAAGCGCAAGTAATTGCGCGAAGTCAAAATATATGGGGGAATATGGGAAATTATGAAAAATTTTACTATCTTTGCATATTATATATGTGAAAGGCATGGAGCAAATTGCAATATTCCCAGGATCGTTCGACCCCTTTACGCGAGGTCACGCGGCAGTCGTGGAGGAGGCATTGCGCATATTCGACAAGGTTGTAATCGCCATAGGTCACAACCCTGCAAAGCGCGGCATGCTCAGCGTCGAGGCACGCAAGCGCCTTATAGAGAGGGTCTATGCAGGCGACAACCGCATAGAGGTCACCCTCTACACTACGCTCACGGGCGATGAGGCGCGTCGCGTGGGTGCTAAGACCATCGTTCGCAGCGTACGTAATGCTACGGACTTCGACTATGAGCGCACCATGGACCACGCCAACCGCGCGATATTCACCGAACTACGCACCATAGTCCTTATAGCCCCCGCCGAGGTGGAACACATCTCATCGTCGCTGGTAAGAGAGCTACACGCCTTTGGTCACAACACCGAGATGCTACTGCCTGAGGGCATTAACTTAGAGGAGTTTTTATAATAGGAGTTTAGAAATTACTAATTCAAATAAATATATGCAGTTTACAGCAGAGATGATTGCCGGACTACTTAGCGGCGAGATTGTTGGAGATAATAGTGTAGCGGTATCGACCGTTTCATCAATAGATGGTGGCAAGGAGGGCTCCTTGGCATACCTAACAAACCCAGCCTACGAGCAGTACATATATACTACCGAGGCATCTATCGTTCTTGTTGACAAGACCTTCGAGCCTAAGCAGGAGGTGAAGGCAACACTTATCAAGGTGGAGAACGTAGGTCAGTGTGTGCTCAACCTCCTTGAGATGTATAACGCCACACGCCCTCGCAAGACGGGTATCTCGAAGCTCGCCTCTATACACGAGGGTGCAAAGATTGGTGATGATTGCTTCGTTGGCGACTTTACGGTTATTGAGGGCACTGCCCAGATAGGCAACAACGTACAGATATATCCACAGTGCTACATTGGCGATAATGTGACCATCGGCGAGGGCACAAAGATTTACCCTGGTGTTAAGATTTACGAGGGTTGCGTTGTGGGTAATAACTGTATCCTTCACGCTGGCGTTATCATTGGTGCCGATGGTTTTGGCTTTGCGCCAAAGGAGGATGGCACCTTCGCGAAGATTCCACAGCTCGGCAATGTCATCATCGAGGACAACGTGGAGCTTGGTGCTAACACCTGCGTCGATCGCGCAAAGACCGACTCTACAATCATCCGCTCAGGCGTAAAGCTCGACAACCTTATCCAGGTGGGTCACAACGTGCAGATTGGCTCTAACACCGTGATGTCAGCACAGGTGGGTATCGCCGGCACTACGAAGATTGGCTCTAACTGCTTTGTTGGTGGTCAGGTAGGTTTTGCAGACCATATTACCGTTGGCAACAACTGTAAGATTGGCTCGCAGAGTGGTCTTGACAAGAGTGTTCCCGATGGCGAGATTCGCTTCGGCTCACCAGCACTTCCTGGCGTGCAGTATCACCGCTCGTTTGCGGTGTTCAAGCAGCTTCCTGAGATATCGCAGAAGCTTCGCGAGATGGAGAAGCGCCTAAACAAGCTTGAGGAGTAATATGGCTGCGGGGGTACGCATAATGGGCATAGACCCCGGCACAAACTATATGGGCTATGGTGTCATCGAGATTGTTGACAATAAGCCCAAAGCCATTATTCTCGGTGAGATAGATATGCACAAGATCGGCGATGCGCACCATAAGCTACGCCACATCTTCGAGAGGGTCAGCGCCCTTGTGCGCAGCTACGAGCCCTCGGAGGTGGCCTTCGAGTCGCCATTCTTCGGCACCAACGTGCAGTCGATGCTCAAGCTCGGCAGAGCGCAGGGCGTTGCCATCGCGGCGGTGCTTAGCGTAAACAGCGAGATTGCCATCGAGGAGTACGCACCCTCGCGCATCAAGCAGGCGATAACGGGTCGTGGTCAGGCATCGAAGGAGCAGGTGGCAATGATGATAAATGCCATGCTCGGCACCGACTACAAGCCACGTAAGTTAGACGCCACGGATGGCATGGCAGTGGCGCTATGTCACTGGATGACTACAAACAACGCCCTCACACGCGCCACAGCTGGCGAGAAGCGCAAGGGGTTGGGTGGTGACAGCAAGTCGCGCAAGGGAAGCTCATCGTGGGAGAGCTTCATAAAATCAAACCCCGACAGAATAAAACGCTAAGAGGAACGTTATATAGTTGGTTAACACAAAAATAGGAACTATATGAAGAGAGTTTTAATAACATTAGGCTGCGCAATGCTCATGGTGGCTTGTGCAGATAATTCTGCAAAGAAAGAGAACAAAGAGGAGCAGATAGCTGCAGATGAGCAGTGTGCAGAGGCAGATAATTCTGCAAAGAGAGAGAACAAAGAGGAGCAGATAGCTGCAATTGAGCAGTGTACAGAGGCAGATAATGCTCCAGAGCTTAAGAGTATCACCATCACTGGCGATATGACAAATATTGCTAATATGCTTACCAGTGATGAGTTGACACTAAAGATTGAGGATAAGAGAGAGTACTCAATATCGCTGGATGATAATGGTTGCTTTGAGATTGTTGTAGATAGTCGCGAAGGTGAGGGAATAACCATCCACTCTGAGGGCAATGGAATAGCATTCTTCTTTAATGATGGTCGCGATAAGCAGCATATCATAGCCTACGACATGCACACCGAGGTTGTCGGCTCAGAGATTAACAAGAGATTGGCTGCATATCAGAATGAGGCGACAGCAAGATATGAGTCGATATATACCGCTTCAAGCGAGGAGGAGGCTGAGGCTATTTATGTGGCTTTGATGAGCTATATGCACGACTTTATTACCGAGAACTACGATAATGTTCTATCGCTGTACGCGCTTTCTACGTATGCGAACTTCGGCGCCAGCAGCGAGGAGCAGCAGGAGCTATTCGCGAATATCGACCCTAAGTATGCATACCTCGATAGCTACAAGACTATGCAGAACACCATGCCAGGTGCCGATATTATCGACCTTAAGCTCCCAAATGCCGAGGGTGAGATTATCAGCGTTGCCGACATCTGCAAGAGCGGCAAGTGGGTACTTATCGATTTCTGGGCTACATGGTGCGCTCCTTGCCGTGGCGAGATTCCTCACCTCGTAGAGGCATACGCGAAGTTCGCGCCTAAGGGCTTGGAGATCTATGGTGTGTCGTTCGACCACCCAGGCGCCGAGCAGCGCTGGAAGCAGTTCATCGCTGACAACAACATGACATGGATCAACGTATGGGGCAGCGCCGAAGATGGCGGATGGGATGTTGCCGAGCCACTCGGCGTACAGGGTATCCCTGCGAACTTCCTTTACTCTCCTGAGGGAAAGCTCGTAGCTAAGAACCTCCGCGGTGAGGATGTAGATAAGATCCTTTCGGAGCATATTAAGTAAATAACTCAAACTAAATTTTATAACGATGAAAAAAGTATTAGCATTGATTTGTGGCATTATGGCATTTACAGCCTCTATGGCCGCAACACCCGAGAGCAACGCCTCTATCAACGTGGGTGACAAGTATGTGGATATCGAGCTTACAACCAACACAGGTGAGGTAGTAGCCGTATCTGACCTCCTCGCAGAGGGCAAGTGGGTGCTCATCGACTTCTGGGCTACATGGTGCGGTCCTTGCCGTGGCGAGATTCCTCACCTCGTAGAGGCATACAAGAAGTTTGCACCTAAGGGCTTCGAGATCTATGGTGTATCTCTTTGTGGTCCCGGTCGCGAGGATGTATGGAAGAACTACGTAAAGGATAATAACATGACATGGGTGAATGTATGGGGTTATGTAGGTCGCGAGTGCCCTTCGGCTACGGCATACGGCGTGGAGTATATCCCATCAAACTACCTTGTATCACCTGATGGCACTATCGTAGCTATCGGTTTGCGTGGTGAGGATGTTGAAAAGACACTTGCAAAGTATATCAAGTAATATGCTGATTAACAGCAGATAAAGGGTGCAGCGGTTTTTGCCGCTGCATTTTTTTTAATTTTTTTTACAAAAAATTTGCACAGATGAAATATTTGTTATACATTTGCACTCGCAAAAGCAAAGGAATGGCTCCGTAGCTCAACTGAATAGAGTACTTGACTACGGATCAAGCGGTTCCAGGTTTGAATCCTGGCGGAGTCACACAGCGGCAATCGAAAGGTTGCCGCTTTCTTTTTTCT
>JAZSBD010000023.1:0-13424 GCA_045602255.1 Alistipes sp. | reverse complement strand
CTAAGTTGGTACAGGAGAAGTGGAATGTAAATGCACAGCCTGCATATATCATCCTCTCGCCAGATGGTAAGCGCGTTCTCGCTGGACCACGTGGCTTTGATACAGATATTAAGGCATTCGCGAAGTTCCTTGACGATGCTAAGGCTAAGGTGGGTTCACCTGCAAAGCCAGCTGAGGAGAAGAAGGACGAGAAATAGTTGATCATCGATAGATGACGATGTAATATCTGATTATATTCAACTTTTGGGGCTATTCGATTTCGAATAGCCCCAATTGTTTTTATAAACCTCGTCAGAATGACGTGGTTTGTAAGGTGAGAGGTAAGAGGTGAAAAGGCGGTGTCTGCGACGCGTGTTTATAAACTTCGTCACCAGCGAAGAATTGCAATCAATAACCTTGCTGATACAGATGGCTGTCTATGCAATTCTGTGGCGATCTACCTTTGTGCCACAACCTTGCTGATACTGTTACCCTCAGTATACTCAAAGTCATAAAAACTGCGGTAGACTTATCTTAAATTAGTAAATTGTTAATTAGTAATTAGTAACAAAATTTATGAGCGCTGATGGCGCTCAACTATTACTAATTTCTCACTACTCTTTACTAATTGATTTGCGCCTCCCCGGCATGACGTGGTTTATAAAGTGAAAGGTGAAAAGTGAAAGGTGAAAAGTCGGTGTCTGCGACGCAGATTAAATTAATAGGATAGATAGGAATAATAGGTTCGCTTCGCTTGATAGGAACGATAGCGAGCGTTGCGTAATAATCCCATTGCACCTATCTCTCCTATTGCACCCATCGCCATTACGTTCCAATTGCAATGCTCACTTCCACTATTCCGCACAAAAAATCGGGGTTGTCAAACAATAATGTTAGACAACCCCGATATATTTTCAATCTCTATAGCTCGAAGCGTGACTTATTTGGAAAACGCTTCTCAAGGCTTTGTAGGAGAGCCTCCTGCTTGCGCTTAAATCGAGCATCGCTCATCTGAACATCGTTGATGCAGACCAATCGACGTCTTGGATTTGCTATTGCGCGCTTTATCATACCCGTAGTTGCGAAGCCCATAGATAGGTGGCTCTTAGCCTGTCGCTTATTGATGATCCTACCCTTGAGATACATATAGTCGGTGAAGAGATACTGTGTTATGTTCTCTGCCGAGCGTACACGCGTGAGCGATGCGAGGATTTGTGGACGTAGCTTCTCGTAGATCTCTGTGCACTGGCTGCGAAGCATAGGCGCGCAGATGTGCTGCTGACGAAGGAAGCGGCATGATGGCTTCAGACCGAGTGCCTCGCGTGCCATATGGTCGGAGTTACGGCATATCTTCTTAAACATATTGGTTGCCAAGAAGTGCTTGCTAAGACCAATTATACCCTTGCCATCTTTAAAGAACTCCTCTGCCTTGCATGGACCGATAGGGAAGATATCATCGTTAAAGTATAGGTACTCCTCATCAAGACCCTCGATGCGGTGTAGGTGCATCTCTATAGGGTTGCTATTGAATGTTGGAAGACACTCCGCAGGGATGATATCTTTGTGTAGCACCACATTCACGTGCTCACGGTTCACCCACGCTGGTATCTGGCTCTCGCCCGATACCACAAGGTGTACCTTGCGGATGAATGGCATGTTGACCTCTATGCCTCGCATGAGGTAGCGTAAGGTACCCCAGTCACGAAAGCGCTTAACCTCAATAGGTGCGCTCACGTAACGCTCGTACTCGCGTTGCCACACAGGGTCCTGACCATTCACATATGTGATTACTACATCCATTTCAATTAGAGAAAATCTGTTTCAATCGCGCAAAGATAATAAAAAATATGAAAAATCAATCAAGCGTGGTCTAATTTTTTTGTTCTTGAAGCTTTTTTGACCTTTCGATTAGTCGTTTTTGTTTCTCTGGCGTATGGCGCCATCTGTTGTGTGACCACAACCATAACTCGGGACACTCTCTGATCATTGCCTCCAGGGCCTTTGCGTAGCGTCGAGTGATTGTATTTGGCTGGATTGTCTCCATTCCATCGTATAGCTCATCGAAACGTGTCTCGTAGCGACCCGGCGCAATGCGTCGCGTGTGAACGAAATATACTGGTAATGAGAACTTTGTCGCTATCCTCTCGCCGCCCTCGATGAAGGCTGTAGGCTGACCAAAGAAGTCGTACCACACGGTATCTACGCTCAGCGTGGGGCTCTGATCGGAGATAAGTCCGAGGGTGATGCCCCCCTGCTTGCCGCGATTCTTAAGGTAGTAGCGTATAGTGTCGTTCATCGGCACCTGTATGATGTTGGGCGATAGGTTGCGCAGACGGCGGTAGAAGCACTCGAATATGGCGCTGCGCAGCGGGTGATATACACCCATAAAGGTGGTATCTCTATCCTCCCAGTTCCACAAGAGATCGTACTCCCAGCAGCCGTAGTGCGCAGCAAGGGCTATCCAGTCGCGCCCCTTGATACGCTCGAGGTGCTCCTTGCCGTTGGACCACCTGATGAGCTTGTTGTCGCGCTCGGGGGTTGCGCCCGCAAGGCATATGGTGTCGACGATAATCTCGGCGAGTGTGCCGTAGAAGCGGCGCATGATCTGCTTGCGCTCCTTGACGCTCTTTTCGGGGAAGCAGCGCTCGAGATTTTTAAGTATCACCTTGCGACGATAGCAAACAAGGCGTAGTATGCTATAAATGAAGGGCTTGAATATGTAGAAACGAAACCAGCGTGGCGAGTATCTCATCACGCGGCAAAATGCCCATAGTAGCTCAAGACCAATCTTCTGCCCTATATTTAGACTCTTCTCAGGGTTGTTGCTATCGCTCATATTCTAATATCGTTATTATCTACGCTCCTCGTCGCTCCATGCCGAGTAGGGGTGGCTGCGCAGGTGTGAGTTGTAGAAGCGCTTTTCGCCCGTCACCTCGCGACCTATCCACGTCGGAAGTGCCACAGCCTCATCTACGGCTGATAGCTCCACCTCAGCCATCACAAGCCCCTCGTTATCGCCATAGAACTCATCAACCTCAAAGGTGTGCCCCTCGTAGTCGATTAGGTAGCGACTCTTATCTATGAGCGCCCCCTCGGCGAGGGTGAGTAGCTGCATCGCCTCACGAGGGTCGATCTCCTTCTCCCACTCGAAGCGCGAGAGACCACCGTCGTTCGATGCCCCCTTTATTGTTAGCCACGCTCGCTGGTCGCTGATGCGCACACGCACCGTGCGACGTCCCGAGGCTAAGTAGCCCTGCGAGAGGCGCATAACGGTGTGGGCGAGATGTTTATACTCGCCCACAACCAAATATTTGCGCTCTATCTCCTGCACCTCTCAACTACATTTCAGGTGCGAACATAGGATCCCACGATGGAAGCATTATAGGCTTCTGCTCGAGGAGCTTGAGGGTCTCGGCAGGGAAGTACTTCTTGTTTACCACCACGCGGAACATATACTCCTCGAACCACTCGTCGGTCATGATAAGGTTGCCCTTCCAGCCCGCCTGTGGACCCCAGCTGTTCTCCACCATCCACTTCTTTGCGTTGCCCTCCTCGTCGAGGTCTACGGCGATGAGTGTCATGGCGTGTGATGAGCCGCTGGCGAAGGTGCGCACGCGCTCCTCCTTATTCATTGGGAACTCAACGCCCATTAGTGACTCGTAGTCGAAGTTGTTGATGTCGAGCGTGCCCTTCTTCGATAGTAGGAACTTGCCCACGTCGCATGAGAAGTACATCGCCTTGTTATCCTTGATTGATGCAATGGCAAGGGCCTTTACCTCCTCGATAGGGAGGTTGAGGTATACCCAGTTGTCACCATCGTATACGTGGCGGTCATACTCAATCTCATACACCTTGTAGTACTCTCTTGATGGGTCGTTCATCACCATCACGAAGTCATTCTCGAGGTCCAGCTCGCCGAAGTACTCCTTATAGAACGACTGTGGGGTGTAGCTCTTTGTAGATACCACATTACCATCTTTGTCGCGCATTGTCCACTCAAACTCTGTTGGAGGCACGCCATAAGCACGAGCAAGCATAGAGTATATCTCTGCGAGCATCTCGGTCTTGAGGGCCGCGGTGCCGCGACGATCCTTCTGCTCACGAAGCTTGAGACCATACTCGCGAAGCTTGGTCTTGATTAGGGTAGAGATTGTCGATGTGTTGTTTGTCTGATAGTTCTCAGGCATGATCTCTGCAGGTACCACGCCATACTTCATCACGAGGTTCGATACGCCGGTAAACTGACCACCGTCGTTGAGTGGGTTTTTGAACAACCACTCTACCTGACGATCATCCATTGGTTGGTGCTTGGTGTCGATAACTGCCTGAAGGAAGAGGTTACACTTCTCGAGCTGGTCGTAGAAGAATAGGTAGTTCTGCGAGAACTCCATCTCGGCGAGGTTCTGCTCGTCGATCATCTGTGCGCGCAATACGTTAAGACCTGTAAATAGCCAGCAGCGTCCCGACTGATGCTGGTCGGTGATGCCCTTGGTCTTTACTCGGTGAGAAAAGTTAGTATCTATCATCGCAAGGTTGTCTGCATTCACGGCAAGCTCCGCGATTGGATTCTGTGCCAATGCGTTGCGAGCAGCCTTGTCTGCCTCCGAGGCCTTATATCCCTGGCGTATCTCCTGCATCATAGTCTCGGTGATACCGCCCTTATCCTGCTGGGCGCTAAGTGTGCCCACGCTAACGAGTGCAAGGGCGAGAGTGATAATTCTTTTCATGGTATTCTTTTAGTTAGTATATTTTGTATAGTTATCTAATGCACAATGATATAGATTATTCAATCCACAAAAATAGGAAATTTATCTATAAATTGCAATAGTGTATCGACATATCCCTTGACTTATGGATTTTTTTCTATCTTTGTAGCGCTATGCGTAAAATATTCCAAACAATAAAAGGGTGGCTGCAGGGGCTATCATTCCGCACGGGTGTGATAATACTCATTGTCTGTGTGCTGTGTTATGTTATCTCGTTTGCTCAGATGCTACTGCCAATATCTGGTAGCATGAAGTTCTGGCTATGGGTGGTGTTCTTCGGCATGGCTAAGGCCACGCAGTATATGGCGCTTATTGTCCTCGGTATGGAGGGGTGGCGACGTATTAAGAGACGTTTTTCTAAGGATAAAAATCGGGAAATAAGCCCTAAATAATAAAATAATCGGAGCCTTCGCACTGAAGGCTCCGATTATTTTATTATGCGGTCGTTATCACTACAACGCCATGAGCATGAGTAGCTGTGCGGTGAGCACACGCAAGAACATAACTACTGGGTACACTGTAGCATAGCCCAATGCTGGCATGTCGTTACCCGATGACGCATTGGCGAAGCCGAGTGCTGGAGGATCGGTCATAGAACCAGCCATCAGACCCATCAAGGTGTAGTAGTTAACCTTGCCCTTAAGACGTGCGATAACACCCACGATAAAGAGTGGTAGCATGGTGATGATAACACCATAGCCAATCCACTTGTAACCGCCATTAACGACAGCATCCACGAAGCCGTCACCAGCGCCGATACCTACAGCTGCCAAGAACATCGCAAGACCAATCTCGCGCAACATAAGGTTGGCACTCATGGTGGTGTAGGTCACCATCTTGAAGTGTGGACCAAAGCGACCCAACAAGATAGCGATGATAAGTGGACCACCTGCCAAGCCGAGCTTCACAGGCTGTGGAATATTCATCAATGGCAATGTGCCGAGCAAGATACCGAGTGCGATACCGATGAATATAGGTAATAGGTTAGGGTGGTCGAGCTTCTTGAGTGAGTTACCCAACACCTTCTCTGCCTGTGCTACCGCAGCCTCAGGACCTACAACCATCACCTTATCACCTACCTGAAGCTCCATGCCCTGATATGGAATAAGATCGACTCCGGCACGGTGTACGCGGGTGATGTTGATGCCGTAGCGAGTACGAAGGCGCAAGTCGGAGAACTTCTTGCCGTTAATCTCATCGCGTGTGATGAGGATACGGCGCGATACGAGAGGTGTCGACTGCATTGCTGTTGCACCCCACTCGTCGGCGGTCATCTCGATTGACTCACCGAAGAAGGCGAGGATAGCCTCGAAGTCCTCGTCGGTACATATCACGCGTAGACGGTCGCCAATCTTGAGCACTGAGTTACCATCGGCCATGGTGATCTCGCCATTCTCGTGCATGATACGCGAGATTACGAACTGACGGTTGATGAGTGTGTGGGCATGGGCAATTGTCTGACCCTCGAGCGTCTTATTTGTGAAACGCACCGAGTAGCGGTGGGGTAGATGTGTCTCGTTGCTCATCGCTGCCAAGCCCTCGTCCTCCTTCTTGAGGTCGATACGCATCACCGAGCGGATGATGATCATCGACATGATGATGCCGATAACACCCAATGGATATGCCACAGCGTAACCCAATGATATTGAGTCAGCTATCTCAGGATCAGCCACGCCCGAGTCAGCATATGCCTGCTGCGCAGCACCAAGACCAGGGGTGTTGGTCACCGCACCCGACAAGACGCCGACCATAGTTGGCAGAGGCTCACCTGTCACAAGGTGGATAACGTAGGCTGTTGCCACGCCCAAAAATACCACCATCGCAGCTAAACCGATGAGCTTCAAACCACCACTCTTGAGTGATGACAAGAAACCAGGACCCACCTGCAAACCGATGAAGAATACAAACAGGATAAGACCGAACTCCTTGATAAAGTGGAGTGTGTGGTCGTCTATTGTGCCGGGCTCTAAGAAGTGACCCGCCAAAATACCTGTAAAGAGTATCCACGTTACACCGAAGGATACTCCCTTGATTTTGATTTTACTTAATGCTACGCCCGATGCGATAACCGCCGCAAGGATAAACACAGTGTGTGCTACACCTGGGCCACCCTCACCGAGGATAACACTTTTGAACCAATCCATACCTATATATATTATTTGGAGTTAATAGTCAATATTTGGTATTCGGGGGCAAAGGTAAACTATTATTCCATATAATAAAAATTTTTAGTATAAATTGCGCATAAAATAGTCGTTTATGTCAGCTCGTAGTGGGGTGAGGGGGGAGAATGAGGAGTGCTTCTCGCGGATTTTTACCGGGGCGTAGGAGTAATAGAAGTGATGGGGACGATGGGATTGCTTGCGCTTGAGTTGTGCGGCTCTTGCTTGTTAACGCTTCTATTAAGCGAAGCGGACCTATTGTTCCTATTTATCCTATCAATTTAACATGGCACCGCAACTACAACGCTCCCAAGCACCACGCCCCCAATTTCTTGTTAGAAGGGGTTAGGCTTGGCCTCGACATGAAATTAGCCAGGATGGGACATACTAAGACGTATTTCCCATTCTGGCTAATAATTGAGAGGTCGAGAATGACCCCTTATCACAAGAAATTACTTGAGCTTTGCAGCCACCTTCTCCAACATATCCTTAGTCATTGACTCAAGGTCCCACTCAGGCTTCCAGCCCCACTCCTCGCGAGCGCAGGTGTCGTCCAATGAGTTAGGCCAGCTACGAGAGATCTGGTCCTTAACAGGGTCAACGTTATACTCCATCTGGAAGCCAGGCACGTGGCGCTCAACAACCTCGCGGATAATCTCTGGAGTGAAGCTCATAGATGCGATGTTGAATGAGTTGCGGTGCTTAAGCTTTGAAGGGTCAGCCTCCATAAGCTCTACGGTAGCGCGCAATGCATCTGGCATATACATCATATCCATATAGACATCTGGAGCAATGTTACATACGAACTTATTGCCCTTTACAGCCTCGTAGTAAATCTCTACTGCATAGTCGGTAGTACCGCCACCAGGAAGAGTTACGTTAGAGATGATACCAGGGAAACGTACCGAGCGTGTATCAACACCGAAGCGGGTGTGGTAGTAGTTAGAGAGGAGCTCACCTGTAACCTTGCATACACCGTAGATGGTGTTAGGCTGCATCACGGTATCCTGTGGTGTCTTGTCGCGTGGGAAGTCGCCACCGAAAGCACCGATAGAGCTTGGGGTGAATACTGCACAGTTCTTCTCGCGAGCAATCTCCAAAGAGTTCTCCAACGCACCCATATTAATACGCATAGCGAGCTGAGGGTTCTTCTCGCCAGTTGCTGAAAGAAGAGCAACGAGATTGAAGATAGAGTCGATCTTGTACTTCTCTACAAGCTCGGCATACTGCTTAGCATCGAGGGCGTCGAGTGACTCGAAAGGACCCGCCTCAGCCAATACAGCATTGTGTTTTACATCGGTAGCAACGACATTCGATGCACCATAGATTGAGCGAAGATATGGTACCAACTCAGATCCAATCTGACCACCGGCACCCAAAACCAAAATGCGCTTCATTATGTTTAACGTTAGTTATTTGATATAAGTTATACTTTCTGCACTATGCTCCAAATATAGGAGTGTCATTTCATCAAGCAAAAATAACCATTTTCGTCGAACTATAAAAATATGTATAGATTTTTTTTTACTTTTTTTGAGAAATATGCTAAAATTAGAAAAATTATATTACATTTGCCGTTGGATTTTAAAAAACAAACCTAACAAACTTAAAATTTTTATTAACTACCATGAGATTTTTTAATCTTAAAGCATCATTTGTGTGTTTGATGTTTGCAATTGTGGCTGTTGGCTGTGAGAAAAATTCACTTCCAAAGGATGAGCCTGGGAAGCCTGAACCTCCAAAGGAACTGGTGAAGGGTACGTTTACCGTAGCAGTGGATGAGGTTACTGAGGACTCCGTGACTATTACCATCACTCCATCCGAGGAGGTTGACTACTACTACGCATGTTTGGCATCGGATACCGTAAAGTATCTTGGTGGCGAGGATGATGTTATTGTAATGGACCAGCTTGCAAATCCCAATGCCGAGCAGATGATATTCCGTGGTGAGCAGACTCTGACATTTGGTGGTTTGATTGCTCACTCTCACTACCGCCTGCTCTACTTCCAGTATGACAGCGAGGGTAAGACGATTTTTGGTGACCTTCACCGTTCAGAGCGTGTTACAACTCCTGATGGCACAGAGATGTTCGACATCGCTGTAAGCAACATCACAGGTCTTGGCGCGCAGGTCATGGTAGCTCCAAAGGCAGGCGTAGAGTCATACTACTACTGGATTGAGGATATGTCGGAGTATAAGACATTGTTTGAAGATAGCGATAATGTGCTAATGCAGAACGACTTCGCCTACTGGCAGTATTTCGCATCGTTGTACGAGGGTACCGACTGGAAGGAGATTATGCGTCAGGATATTAAGAGTGGTACTGTGGAGGAGAGTACCGACAACCTATATAATGTCATGATGTGGGATACCGAGTATATGGTCTATGCCTATGGTCTTGACAACGACGGTAATGTAACCACACAGATGACTAAGGAGGTATTTAAGACTCTTGCCCCTGAGAAGGAGGAGCTTACCTTTGATATTGAGATTACCTCTACCGAGTGGGATGTGGCGTTCAACAAGTTTGCCGTGGATGCAAAGATTACACCATCGAATCCCGACTCAAAGTATTTCGTGACTATCACTAATATGGATTGGTATGAGTGGTACTTCACCCCAAACAATAATGGTCGTAGCGATGAGGAGTATATCATATACCAAATCTTGCTAAACAGCTCACGTCAGTCGTGGGAGATTCTTGAGGATTTGCGCTTCTCAGGTGAGATTACATATAAGCCTTATGAGGTTCGTAGCCAGTATCTTAACCCTAATAAGCGCTATGGAGTATTTGTCTTCGGCTTGTCGGAGGATGGTCCAACTACAGGTCTTAAGATTTATGAGTTCACAACACCTGATCGCCCAGTCGAGGAGTAGTAATAAGTATTAACAATATATAAATTAAGGTATCATGAAAAAGATATTTGGACTTTTGGCAATGTGCGCCGTAGCACTTGTCGGTTGTAATGACACCCCTGAACCAGAGCCACAACCACAGCCACAGGCTCCCGTTGTGACCCTTGAGAAGCAGAGCGTAGAGGCAACTGCTGAGGGTGGCGAGTTCACCGTAAACTATACTATCGAGAATGCTAAAGAGGGTGTTGAGCTAACTGTCGTAAACGACACAGAGTGGATTTCGGATGTAGTAGCTGCTGATGGCGTTATCTCATTTGTCGTTGCTGCAAACGATGTTGAGGAGGCACGCGAGGCAATACTTAACGTAGAGTACACAGGTGCTGAGGCTCAAACTATTGCTGTTAAGCAGGCGGCTAAGGAGGCTCCAGCAATGCCTACTATAGCACTTGCTGTTGAGAACATTGTATGGAACAATGCCGACTTGAAGGTTACTCCATCGGAGGATTTGGAGTATATCCTCGGCGTGATGACCAAGGAGGCATACTCGGCATTAGAGAACGACGAGGCTATTGCCGCAGCACGTGTTGCCGAGTGGGAGTCCACCGCTAAGATGTATCAGGATATGGGCTACACCGACCCATGGCAGTACTACATGCAGAATGAGCAGCGTTCGGGTGAGGATACCTATAATATTAAGGATGACGCTATCATGAACCTCGACTGGGATACCGAGTATGTAGCCTACGTCTTCGGTATGAACGATGAGGGTGAGCAGACTACAAAGGTTGCTGTTGCAGAGTTCCGCACCGTAGCACCTGAGCCATCGGACAACACCTTCACAATCACTATCGATGCTATGACAAAGTCATCTGTGGAGTTCACCATCGAGCCTACGACCGACGAGCCATACTACGTGACTATCGAGACTGTTGATGTGTTGGCGCCTTATGGTCCTGATAAGGAGCTATCATACGAGGATTTGATTAGGTATCTTCTTCCGGACTACGACTCTATGATTGAGCAGCGTCTATTCGCTGGTAAGCAGACACTCACCAACTCTGACCTTGGCAAGAGCGTTAATGGCTTCAAGACCTACAAGGTTGTTGTTTGGGGCTTCGAGAATGGTCCTACCACCGACGTATTTATGTCTGAGGAGTTCAAGCCTGCGGACCCTGTTGTAGAGCTATCTGTGACTATCAATATCGACGAGCTTGCATACAACAATGTTAAGTATAGCGTTCTTCCTAACCTAAACACTGTGCCTTACTACCACGGATTGTTCACTGCCGCAGAGATTGGCGAGGATGGTGGCGTGGCATTGGCCGAGGCTTTGGCCTCAGAGGAGAACTTCCACCAGAAGCTCGTAGGTGGCGTTGTTGAGGGTGATGTTGCAGTAGAGCCTGAGAGCGACTACTACGTGATGGTATTTGCCTACGACCAGAACACTGCCTCTATCTCTTCAGACATCTTCCTCAGCGAGCTTATCCATACCCCTGCAGCACCTGCCGAGGCTATGGCTATCGACGTGGAGGTTACAAATCTCGTGTGGAATGGTGCGGACATCTATGTTACACCTAACAACAACTTCTCATACTACTACGAGTGTCAGACTAAGGACAAGTTCTACGAGAAGTATGGCACTGCCGAGGGCTTCTACGAGGCTGTGTTAAGCAGCTGGAAGAGCGAGGCTAACTCTTTAGGCTATGCTTGGACAGAGGTTATGAGCTGGTATCTCAATGATGGTTATGGCGTTGCCGACATCGGTACATTGCGTTGGAGTACCGACTATGTATTTGCTATCTTTGGTGTTGATGCCGAGGGTAACTTGCTTACCGAGATTACGCTCACCGAGTTCCGCACAGCGACACCACAGCAGTCAAGCAACGAGTTTACAATCACCATCAATGCTATGACAAGATCATCTGTGGAGTTCACCGTGACACCTACAAACAACGACCAGTACTATGTGACCGTTGAGAAGGTGGGTACTTTGACAGGCTACGGTCCTGACCAGGAGAAGTCTTACGACGACCTTATCGACAACTTGTTGCCAGACTACGATAATCAGCTCACCCCACGTCTCTTCACTGGCGAGCAGACCATCACTAACTCGCAGCTTAACAAGACGGTAAATGGCTTTGCAGACTACCAGATTGTTGTTTGGGGCTTCAACAATGGTCCTACCACAACAGTATTTATGTCGGAGGCATTCCGCCCTGCTGACCCAGAGTAGTGTTACCAAGAACCTTTTGTTAGATGAAAAAAATAGTTTTTCTTTTGGCTGCAGCTCTCGGTATCGTTGCGTGCGATACCGAGAAGCCAGCGCCAACACCTCCCCCATCAGGCGAGGAGGCGGTATTGGAGCTTACATCTGAAGGCTCGGTATGGTTTGAGGCTGAGGGTGGCGAAGGTGTCATAACCTATACCCTTGAGAATGCCGTTAAGGGCGTTGAGCTTACTGCCACACCATCCGTAGAGTGGATTACGGCTGAGTTAGGCGAGACTATCACCTATGTTGTTGCTGCAAACGATAGCGAGGAGGAGCGTCGTGGCACCATCACTGTGGAGTATGACGACAAGAGCTTTAGTGTGAGCATCATGCAGCGTGCTAATATAACTGCCGATGTGGTGTTCGACGCTAAGAAACTCGACGGCAGTATCTACGTCGGTAAGGTCGAGGGTGCTGAGGTTTATAACTACAACCTCGTGCTCTCGGATAAGGGTACGAATCAGAGTGGAAACCTCTACGACGATGCGTCGTACTACCTCTTCGACCTATATGCCGCTACACCTGAGCAGAATGGCGTGGCAACAATCCCTAATGGCGAGTACGCCCTCGGTATCGAGAAAAAGGCGGGCATCATCAACGACGGCTATAGCAAGCTCGTAAAGACAACAACGCAGGGTACTACGGCTATCCGCTACTCCGAGGTGCGCTTTGTGGTCACTGATAATAAGATTGAGGCATATATCACCCTTGAGAACGCCGAGGTGCATTACCTTAAATATGAGGGTGACCTCGCCATCGACTTCTACGAGGAGGATAAGGAGGGCTTCAGCACCTTACGTCGTGACTACTACTTCGATATTAATGACGGCTTGTTCGTAGGCGCATACCTCGGCAACTACTACACCTCAAGTGCCGACACCTGCTCAGTATATCTCTTCGAGGAACTCGATCTTGAGACTGGTGAGGAGTTTGGTGATGAGTTCCAGCTCGACCTTCAACTTCCACGTGGCGAGACTGACATCTGTGGTACCTATACCCCTGGCACCACCGCGGGTCACTTCCTTATCGGCTATATGGAGGATGTAGGCGGTGGTCAGTATATGCAGACCAACACATGGTATATGACTGCAGGATATGCCGACTTTGCGCCACTCGTTGACGGTACAATCAAGGTGGAGAAAGACTCCAACGATGTCTATACCTTCACCATCGACTGCATCGACGACAAGGGTCACAAGATTGCTGGTAAGTTTCGAGGGACTGGTAAGTTTACCGAATGGTAAATTTGTTGTGATAAGGGGTCGATTGCGACCCCTAACAAAAAATGCCACCAATGGGACGTACTTCAAGTACTACCCATCGGTGGCATTTTTGCCGAGTGTTGCACTCGGCGCCCTTCTGACAACAAATTAAATTTCTCGTGATAAGGG
>JAZSBD010000022.1:0-16417 GCA_045602255.1 Alistipes sp. | reverse complement strand
CTCAAGGGTGTAACGAAGGTCAACGTCACCCCAATCCTGGCGGTAGTCACCAGCTGGAGTGCCCTGCAAATAGTCGATAGCACCATATGCGCTATCCATAGCGTTCTGCTCGTCAGCAGCACCATTCTCACCTGCACGTGTTGCAAGCTCAGGGGCAGCGACAGAGAGCTGGAAATCCACTTCGGCGTCAACAACTGGGTTGACAACCTCTGGATCTGTCTGACATGATGCCAATCCAAGCACCACGGCAGCCAAAGCTAAAAATCTTGCTTTCATAAAAATAAAATTAATAATTTAAAAGTTGTTTGTATCTGTTGTTTCTCTTCTCAGTTTAGTGGATAAATATATCTATTTACCATATGTTATATCGCCCAAAATTGTGGCTTTATGGTCATAGTCCGCCCTTTTCCCACCAACTTGGGAACGATACCTAAGAGTAAATATAGTGCTAACAGTCGTAATTTCCAAATATTTACGCTATAATTTTTTGCCCTTTTTGTTGAACTCGATTTCAACGAAATGGCTTATTTTAATCGTAAATCCCCCCCCCGCGTGCGCCAAACCCACTTTGAGTCTGAGATATCTATTCTTTAATCAATGTAATATATTTATCGCCTTTTGCTTAAATATCAATACATTCGTGCGAATAATTTGTATGTTAGAAATAAATTTGTACCTTTGTGCGGCTTTTGTGAGGAAGAGTAAGCCGATAAAAAGCGAATGTAGTGATTAACACGAAAAAATTTTAATCATAAAACAATATTTATATGACTATTACAGCATCAGACATTAAGATCGGCATGTGCGTAGAGATGGACGGTAAGACATTTATCGTTGTTGACTTCCAGCACTGCAAGCCAGGTAAGGGCCCTGCTTTCGTACGTTCAAAGCTCAAGAACCTCGAGAATGGTAACGTTCTCGACAAGACCTTCTCTTCAGTATCTCAGAAGATTGAGCAGGTACGTGTAGAGCGTCGCCCATATCAGTTCACATACGAGGATGACCTCGGCGCACACTTCATGCACACCGAGACTTTCGAGGAGATTAACATCGACAAGAACCTTATCAACAACGCAGACCTTATGGCTGACGGTCAGATTGTTGAGGTTATGTTCCACACTGAGAAGGAGACTGTCCTCTCAGCTGAGCTTCCTCCAATCGTTGACATGGAGGTTACCTACACCGAGCCAGGTGTTCGTGGCGATACCGCTTCTACAAACTCACTCAAGGCAGCTACCGTAAACACTGGTGCTATTGTTAAGGTACCTTTGTTCATCAACACTGGTGATAAGATTCGTGTAGATACACGTACTCGTGAGTATTACGAGCGCATCAAGTAATTTGTTGAGATAAGGGGTCATTCTCGACCCATCCCAAAAGCTGACTACCGCAGGCTGTACGTTTGAGTACTATCCTGCGGTAGTCTCTTTTGCGATAGGCCAAGCCTAAGCACTTCTAATCAAAAATTAAATTTATCGTGATAGCAGCGCATCAGCGGCGCTTCAATCAAATCCCCGAATGAGAAATACGCATAGTATATCCCATCCGGGGATTTATCATGTCATCGCCACTGCTACACTACTCTGACGATAAATTGATACACATGGCGTCGTATCTGCAGCCTTCTAATCAAAAATTAAATTTATCGTGATAGCAGCGCATTAGCGACTCTTCAATCAAAACCCTGAACGAGCAATACGTCAAGTATAGCCCATTCGGGGTCTCTTCATGTCTATGTTGCGCTATTGTTGCTCTATATGCTTCGTATTAAAGAATATACGCTCGCCAATCTTGAGCTTATCCAAGTCGCCAGACTCGTGTTTAAAGCTTGTGAGTAGACCCCATGCTGCCTGCTCGATCTTATTCATAAGGAGCTTAGGGTAGCGAGGGTTATCATCCATAAAGCGGCACACCTCCTCGAACGCCTTAACCGAACTATGGCCACCCAAGAGAGCACCCACCCAGTTGCGAGGGAAGAAGATGTCGCCAGTGCGCTGCACCTCGCGAAGCTCCTCCAAGGCGGGGTAGATATACTTCACAGCATCCTCCTGGCGCAGGTGGTGGTTTAGGTAGCTTAGCACCGTAGCTGTCCATGGTTCGGGGCGACGATTCTCTGGCTCCATCAACGACGCAAAGAGTGCGTCGCGCACCGCTACATCTGGGTGTGTAGCACGCATAATAAATTTGAACTGCTCGCATCTATCGGGGTTGCTGATGCGTGCGAGCTGCGTTGCGACTATCTCGTCGTAGCGCTCAGGGTAGCGCACAGCAAGCTCATAGGCAAGGGTCATATAGTCGCTCTCGTTGAGTGTTGTGTCGCTTGCCGAGAGCCATATATCGAACATCTTTGCGCTAACCTCCTCCGAGCGCATGACGTGAGCAAGGGTCATCTTGAGGCTGCGGCTAAGTGCCATATCCTCAGTCGTTGTGGCTATCTCCCAGAGGCGTGCCTCATCCTCGGCGTTGCCCGCGCGTAGCAAGGGGCGTGTGAGGTAGCCATTGAGAGTCGAGGCGATAAGGTGGTTCTTCTCGTGGGGCAGGTAATCCAAGATGAAGTCGAGCCAGCGGCGCGAGTCGAGGCTATTGTCAAGCAGCCAGTTAGCTTCATACTCCTCGTTGAGCACCATGATAAGTGATTGGCGCATAAGGTCATCCTCGATAGTTGTCATATTCTTGGTCAGCCACTCAATAATCTCGGTATCCAATACGAAGTGACCATATCCACGTCCATCACTATTGGGCAGCACCATCTCTACACCACGGGGTACTTCATAATATGTTGTGCCGGCAGGTATCGCAACCTCTTCACGGTGCCCATCCTTATAAATATATAGGCAGTTGAACTCTTGCAAGTGCCCCTTGCCATCGAAGTTGTGTATATGCCATCTACCCTTATGTTTGTAGATAACTATATTGTTCATAAATGGCTTATAGACCCAGAAGTGGCTGAAACTCTTGATATCTGCCTCGGTATGCTTGTCGAGTATAGCAACAAGGTCATCCCATGTGGCATTGCCGTATGCGTAGGTGCGCAGGTACTCTTGGATGGCGGTGCGGAAGGCATCCTCGCCCATAAGCTCCACAATCTTATCCATCACAATCGGAGCCTTATTATATATTATCTGTCCATAGATAAGTCCTGCGTTGTTGAGGTTGTCCAGCTTTTGGCGTATAGCCGTAGAGCCTGTCGTTCTATCCTCGCTATATGCCGATTGGGTATATGTCTTGAGACGATTGAGGCGGTGATTGACCTCGGGGAAGAGGGGCTCGGTCATGCGTGCTGCAAAGTAGTTGGCAAAGACCTCCTTGGTCCACACATCATCGAACCACGCCATTGTCACATAGTCGCCAAACCACATATGTGCCGTCTCGTGGGCTATAAGTTGCATACGGCGCAGCTCCTCATCGAGCGAGGGGTTCTCGCCGAGGAACATCTGGCTATCGTTATATAGCGTAGCTCCCGTATGCTCCATGCCGCCATACTGGAAGCCCGGTAGCATTATAAGGTCATACTTGGCAAAGGGGTAGTCTATCTTTGTGTACTCCTCTAACCACTCTAACGATGCCGCCACCTGCGCGAAGATGGTGTCGAGCTGTGCAAGGCGCTTGGGGTCTGTCTCTCGGTAGTAGGCGGTGAAGCGGTGCTTGCCATCGTCGTATGTCGTTTGTTGCAACTCTCCTGCAACAAACGAGAAGAGATAGGTGCTCAGTGGCTCTGTGGGGGCAAAGGTTATCTCGCGGTATTCGTCGCTCTCCACCTCGCTCTCTACGGCTGTATTAGACACCGCTACCCATCTGTTGGGCACTCGGAGTGTTAGCCTATACGTCGCTTTCATATCGGGCTGGTCGAAGCAGGGGAAGAGTGTGCGTGCGCGGTCGGGCACAAGGAGCGTATATAGAAAGTCGTCGCGACGATTTAGCGACTGGTTATCAATATTGAAACTAATACTTATCCTATTTCTTCCTGCTATAATCTCTGACTTGGGAATTACAATATGCTCATTGCTAAGAGCATAATCCTCTGAAGAGACCTCGTTTATAAGGTCGGTATTGCGGAAGTCGATGATGACCTCTTGTGGCTCATCAACGGCAAATGTGATGGTTGCTACACCTATGTTCTTGATGAGGTCGAAGCGTAGTTCATAGCACACATCGCTTAATGTCGCCTTACGCCACTCGGCAAGCTCACGACTAACGCCGGCGTCGTAGATTGTTGTATTGTCGTTAGGTTGTGTAGCCATTGCGCCTAAGCTGATAAGCATGGCAAGGGCAGTTATGATAGTTCGCACTCGTAGCATAGTATTATTGTTTTGCTTACAAAGATAGGAAAAATCGCAAATATGTGCTATATTTGTGGAAATAATACGTCATGATAAAGAGAATAACCATCGCCTTCGACTCCTTCAAGGGGTCGCTATCGTCGCGCGAGGCGGCAGTGGCCTTTGCTTGCGGGTGGCAAGAGCGCTACCCAGAGTGCGAGGTACGCAGAGCCTATATTGCCGACGGTGGCGAGGGCATGACCGAGGCTATTGTCGAGAGCCTCGCGGGGGAGTATGTTGAGGTGGAGGTGAGCAATCCGCTTGGCAAAAATATCAAGGCTCGATATGGCATTATCCATGGCGATACGGCAGTTGTGGAGCTTGCCGCAGCCGCAGGGCTGACACTTATATCTGAGGTCGAGCGTAATCCGCTATATACCACAACATTTGGCGTTGGAGAGATTGTGCTTCATGCCCTGAGCAGAGGATGCAGGAAGGTGATATTGGGTCTTGGCGGCAGCGCTACGAATGATGGCGGTTGTGGTATGTTGCGAGCCTTAGGCTTTCGCTTCTATGATGCTGATAAAAAGGAACTTATCACAACAATAGATATTCTTGAAAGGGTAGCTTCGGTGGATGCTTCAGGAGTAAATCCTTTGCTGCGAGATATGGAACTTCGCGTGGCTGTGGATGTCGATAATCCGCTATGTGGCGAGCGTGGTGCGGCGGCAGTGTTTGCGCCTCAGAAGGGTGCGGATGCGGCTATGGTGGAGCGCCTCGATAGAGCATTGCGCCACTACGCTTCGGTTGTTGGCGAGGGGGCATCTTTGGTGGCTGGTGCTGGTGCTGCTGGTGGTGTAGGCTATGGCGTTATGGCGCTGCTTGGTGCAACGCCGCAGTCGGGTATAGAGTTGGTGCTCGACACGATAGACTTCAAAAACATCATCGTTGGCTCCGACCTCGTTGTTACGGGCGAGGGATGTATTGATAATCAAACACTTATGGGAAAGGCGCCGGCGGGCGTATTACGCTACGCCAAGGCGCAGAATATCCCATGTATTGCCATTGGTGGTGTGGTAAAATGGTCTGAAGAGCTACGCCGCAGTGACTTTAGGGCAATATATGCTACCACACCTCAGGGCATGCCCCTTGAGGAGGCTATGCGCGTGGATGTAGCAGCAAGAAATCTGTGCGAAACAGCCTACAAGGTAACGTTATAACTTTAGTATGCTACCACCTTGTCAACCAATATATCGTGGGGGTCGCATGGTAGCTCGTCGAATATCTGATACTTGAAACACACGCCTATCTTATAGGCGCGGAAATTGTTGAGCGACATATACTTATCGTAGAAGCCGCCGCCGCGTCCAAGTCTCTCGCCACGCATGGTGAAGGCGCGTGCTGGGACTACCATTAGGTCTATAGTTGCAGGGTCAATCTCCTCATCGCCCATAGGCTCCTCAATGCCGAAAGCACCCCTCTGCATACGCTCTGGCGAGTAGTCGTAGAAGCGCATAATATCCCCCTCGACACGTGGTACGACAATAGCCTTGCCCATCCCGCGCCAGCGCTCCAATATCTCGGCTGTGGGCACCTCGTCACCCATGGCTGCAAAGAGGGCTATGCAATGTGCCGTATGAAACACATCGAGACCCTCGATATGGCTAAATATTTCGTGTGCCGAGGTGACTCTATCTTCTGCGCTTAGCTCCTTTATTCGGCGACGCACCTCGCCTCTTATCTCCTTTTTTAGCTCCATCTAAAGAATATTTATTAAAATTATTCAGTTTTGCCACTAAAAAGTGGTGTTTGTTGTTGTTATTCTCTAAACAATTCTTATCTTTGCAGTAGCAAATTGGGGAGTATGCCCATTTTTTGCCATCGCACAAAGAGAATTAATCGATAAAACTATTTACAAATATACTAAATTTTTTACACTATGAGCTGTTTTCTAACTAATTCATCGGTGGGAAAGAAACTTGTTATGAGTATCTCAGGATGCTTCCTCGTACTCTTCATCCTTTTCCACATGTCAATGAACCTCACGATGCTCTTCAGTCGCGAGGGTTACAACGCAATTTGTGAGTTCCTCGGTGCAAACTGGTATGCACTCATAGGTACTGCAATTTTGGCTGCTGGTGTAGCTGTTCACTTCATCTACGCTATCATCCTTACTCTTAACAACTACCGCGCTCGTGGTACTCAGCGCTATGCTGTTACCGTTCAGGAGAAGGGCGTATCTTGGGCTTCTAAGAACATGCTCGCTTTGGGTGTTGTTGTAGTTCTTGGTCTTTTGCTCCACCTTGTTCACTTCTGGTCAAAGATGCAGCTTGTTGAGGTTCTTGAGGCTGAGTACGCAACTGTAGCATATCAGGGGGGTGAGATTGCAGTTGCTCCACACAATGGTGCAGCACTCATGTGTATCACATTCTCTAAGTGGTACAACGTTGTTCTCTACCTTGTATGGTTCGCAGCTTTGTGGTTCCACCTTACTCACGGTGTTTGGTCTATGTTCCAGACAGCAGGTTTCGCTAATGACACTTGGTATCCACGCTTGAAGATGGGTGCAAACATCGTTGCAACCCTCATCTTCATCGGCTTCGCTGTTGTAGCAATCATGTGCTTCCTCAACCATGAGACATGGCTTGCTGAGTCAATCGTAGCACACTAATAATCTGATAACAATAAAAACTGAAATATACTATGGCTTATAAATTAGATGCTAAAACACCAGCAGGTCCATTGGCTGAGAAGTGGAGCAACCACAAGGCAGCTATCAAGGTAGTGAGTCCTGCTAATAAGCGTAAGTTGGATATTATTGTAGTTGGTACCGGTTTGGGTGGTGCTTCTGCAGCTGCTTCACTCGGTGAGCTCGGCTACAACGTAAAGATATTCTGCATCTCTGACTCTCCACGTCGTGCTCACTCTATCGCAGCACAGGGTGGTATCAATGCAGCTAAGAACTATCAGAACGATAACGACTCTATCTATCGCCTCTTCTACGATACCATCAAGGGTGGTGACTATCGTGCTCGTGAGGCTAACGTTTATCGTTTGGCAGAGGTTTCTAACCTCATCATCGACCAGTGCGTAGCACAGGGTGTACCTTTCGCTCGTGAGTACGGCGGCTTGCTCGCTAACCGCTCATTCGGTGGTGCTCAGGTATCTCGTACCTTCTATGCTCGTGGTCAGACCGGTCAGCAGCTCTTGTTGGGTGCTTACTCAGTGCTTAACAAGGAGATCGCAGCTGGCTCAGTGAAGTCATACCCACGTCACGAGATGTTGGACATCGTTGTTGAGAATGGTGAGGCTTGCGGTATCATCGCTCGTAACCTTGTTACTGGTGAGCTCGAGCGTCATGGTGCTCACGCTGTAGTTATCGCTACTGGTGGTTACGGTAACGTATTCTTCCTCTCTACAAATGCGGTGGCTTCTAACGGCTCTGCAGCATTCCAGTGCTACCGTAAGGGTGCAGGTTTTGCTAACCCATGTTTCACTCAGATTCACCCTACATGTATCCCAGTACACGGTACTCAGCAGTCTAAGCTTACTCTTATGTCTGAGTCATTGCGTAACGATGGTCGTATCTGGGTTCCTAAGAAGATGGAGGATGTTGAGGCTATCCGCAAGGGTACTAAGTTGCCATCTGACATCGCTGAGGAGGATCGCGACTACTACTTGGAGCGTCGCTACCCAGCCTTCGGTAACCTCGTGCCACGTGACGTTGCATCACGCGCTGCTAAGGAGCGTTGCGACGCTGGCTACGGTGTGAACGAGACAGGTTTGGCTGTGTTCCTCGACTTCAAGACCGCTATCGAGCGTCTTGGTAAGGATACTATCAAGCAGCGTTATGGCAACCTCTTTGATATGTACGAGGAGATTACCGACGTTAACCCATACGAGCAGCCTATGCAGATCTTCCCTGCAGTACACTACACCATGGGTGGTATCTGGGTTGACTACAACCTTATGACCACTATCCCAGGTTTGTACGCTATCGGTGAGGCTAACTTCTCAGATCACGGTGCTAACCGTCTTGGTGCTTCAGCTCTTATGCAGGGCTTGGCTGATGGTTACTTCGTATTGCCATACACCATCGGTGACTACCTCGCTAAGAAGATTCAGGCACCTAAGGTATCAACATCTACCCCTGCCTTCGATGAGGCTGAGAAGGGTGTTCGCGCACGTATCGAGCGTTTGTTCGCTATCAAGGGTAACCAGTCTGTTGACGATATCCACAAGCGTCTTGGCTTGATTATGTGGGACAATGTAGGTATGGCACGTACTAAGGAGTCTTTGGAGAAGGCTATCGTTGAGATTCAGGCACTTCGCAAGGAGTTCTACAAGGATTTGAAGCTTGTAGGTACTGAGGATTCATTCAACGTTGAGTTGGAGAAGGCTTTGCGTCTTGAGGACTTCCTCGAGCTTGGTGAGCTTATGGCACGCGACGCCCTCAACCGTGAGGAGTCTTGTGGTGGTCACTTCCGCTCAGAGCACCAGACAGAGGATGGCGAGGCTTTGCGTCACGACGACAAGTTCGCTTATGCAGCTGTTTGGGAGTACAAGGGTATGGACAACGCTCCTGAGATGACTATCGAGCCTCTTGAGTATGAGTTCGTACACCGTGCACAGCGTAACTACAAAGACTAATTTTTGACGTTAACCTTTAATAAAAACTGAAGTATGAATTTTACATTAAAGATATGGCGTCAAAGAGACGCTAAGTCACAGGGTGCCTTCGAGACATACAAGGTTACAGACATTTCGTCTGACACCTCGTTCCTCGAGATGATGGATATCCTCAACAATAACCTTATCCACGAGGGTAAGGAGCCAGTAGCTTTCGACCACGACTGCCGCGAGGGTATCTGCGGTATGTGCTCTATGCACATCAACGGTCATGCTCATGGCCCTTCACAGGCTGTTACCACATGCCAGATGTATATGCGTAAGTTCGAGGATGGCTCTACTATCGTCATCGAGCCATGGCGTTCTGCTGCCTTCCCTGTAATCCGCGACCTTGTTGTTGACCGCGGTGCTTACGATAAGATTCTTCAGGCTGGTGGCTTTATCTCAGTACGCACTAACTCAGTGCCTGATGGTAACGCTATTCCAATTCCTAAGAAGGATGCTGATGAGTCTATGGATGCTGCTGCTTGCGTTGGTTGTGGTGCTTGCGCTGCAACATGTAAGAATGGCTCAGCAATGTTGTTCGTTGCTGCACGCGTATCGTCACTCGCTAAGTTGCCACAGGGTAAGGTAGAGGGTGCTCGTCGTGCTAAGGCGATGGTTGCTAAGATGGATGAGCTCGGCTTCGGTAACTGTACTAACACTGGTGCTTGCCAGGCACAGTGTCCTAAGTCAATCTCTATCGCGCATATCGCACGCTTAAATCGTGAGTTCCTTGCTGCAAAGCTTCAGGACTAAGGATTTAAGATTTGTATAGGGCATCATTGCGCTATGCTAAACAAAATATCGTGGGTTGTACGCCAAGTACGCCCACGGTATTTTTTATTACAATAGCATAACTATGCACCACGCTGATAAGAGGTAGGGTAGTGGCGCTAAACATCACTATTTCACTGTTAGCCAGTACGATGAATTTAGGGAGCTTGGCGATATATTAAATCACTAAGCTCCCTATAATTTTTGTGCTAAGCACTCCTTACCTCTTCTCTTTCACCTTTTACTTTTTTAGTGGTGAGTCTGGCTCCTTTGCCATGACGTTGTAGAATAGCTTATCCACAAGACCGGGGAAGAACTTCTTTAGGAAGTGTGTGCCGCGACCCTCCCACTCCATAAGGCAAAGACGCTTGCGACGGCGTATGCCCTTCTCGACTATGTGTGCTACCTCTACGGGTGTCATCATCTTAGCTTCGTTACGTGGTGTCTCGCCCTGTTGCGAGCCGTCGGCAGTGAGTGCCGAGAAGCGTACGTTAGAGGCTGTAAAGCCTGGACAGGCGGTCATCACATGAACACCCTTTTTGAGGTTCTCCACACGTATGGTGTCGAGGAAGCCCGTCATGGCATACTTCGATGCTGAGTAGCCTGTACGTCCTGGAAGACCATGAATGCCTGCAACTGATGATATGCCCACAAGTGAACCCTTAGACTTCTGTAGCCATGGTAGGGCATACTTCGTGCAGTTCACCGTGCCCCAGAAGTTTACATCCATAAGGCGGTGTAGCACCTTGAGGTCGCAGTCGTCGAACAAGGCACGCATAGATAGTCCTGCGTTGCATATCATAACATCTATGCCACCAAAGGCCTCGATGGCGGTATCAATGAGTCGTTTACAATCCTCTTCGCTCACTACGTCGCACGCTGCGTAGGCTACCTTGCCCCCTGCTGCGGCAATCTCATCGGCTATGCGCTTTAGCTCATCCTCGCGGCGAGCACCCATAACTACCTTTGCTCCAATCTTGGCATACTCGCGTGCCATAGCCTCGCCAATACCTGATGAGGCACCCGTGATGACAACAACCTTATTGTTTAATTTCTGTCCCATATATTTGTCTGTTAAATCTCTATTTGTAATCCGTCGTATGCCAGGCGTATGCCCTCCTCTAAGCGCTTTGATGCCTCTTCGTAGAGACCTATGCCGTGTGACATGTGTGTCAGGTATGCTTCGCGCGGCGCTATGCGCCTAATTAGCTCTGTTGCCTCTGCCACCGAGAAGTGAGAGTCGTGCCTCTCCCAGCGTAGGGCGTTGACAACCATCACCTCCACACCCTCTAACTTCGCCACCTCCTCGTCGGCTATAGAGCTGAAGTCGGTGATGTAGGCAAGCTTGCCTATGCGGTAGCCCACAGCACGAAAGCGCGACGAGTGGCTGCCCACGATAGGCGTAATCTTTATACCCTTAACCTCGAAGGACTTCTGCTCATCGAAGGTGTGTAGCTCTATCACGGGCACGCCGCGATACTTATCCACAGCAAAGGCGTAGTCGAAATCCTTAAGTAGGGTCTTTGTCGTAGGCTCGTTGGCGTATATGTGCATGGTGTGGATTGTAGGGTAGTCCACGAAGTTGAAGGCACGCACATCGTCAATACCCGCCGTATGGTCCTTATGCTCATGAGTGAGGAGTATGGCGTCGAGATGCGTTACATCCTCGCGTAACATCTGATAGCGGAAGTCGGGTCCTGCGTCGATGACTATGCGTACGCCCTCCACCTCGACCATTGCCGAGGTGCGCAGGCGGTGGTTGCGCCTATCGTCGGACCTACATACAGTGCAGCGACACCCTATGACGGGCACGCCCTGCGATGTTCCTGTGCCAAGAAATGTTAGCTTCATAGTGCAAAGATACAAAATTTAGCGATACGAAGAAGCTCAAATTGCGACTACCTATATATAATAGGTATTAAAGCGTATGGGCACACCACACTTTTTAGGGGTGAGGGGCTCCTTCGTTTTGCTACCAAAAAAAAGCCTGCGCACTGCGCAAGCCCATGTGTTGTAGTGTGTTCCCCGATGTTGGTGCTACACCTCAGAGGTGAACTTGAAGCGTATATCCTTGAAGTTCTCCTGAGCGAGAGCCAGAGCGTAGCTCGTATCTGCTAAAAAGACATCGCGACCATGCTTGTCGATAGCCATATTGGTATGCTTGCGGCGTTTGAAGTCGGCGAGCTGTGCCTCGTTGTCCGACTCTATCCAGCAGGCCTTATGTATAGATATAGGCTCCCAGCGACATTTTGCACCATACTCATGCTCAAGACGATATTGGATAACCTCGAACTGAAGAGCACCTACCGTGCCGATAATCTTACGACCGTTGAGCGATGAGGTGAAGAGCTGTGCCACACCCTCATCCATAAGCTGGTCGATACCCTTAGCCAGCTGCTTGAACTTCATAGGGTCGGCATTCTCGATATAGCGGAAGTGCTCAGGAGAGAACGAGGGGATACCCGTAAACTTAAGCTTCTCGCCCTCGGTGAACGTGTCACCAATCATAAATGTTCCTGTGTCGTGCAGACCTACGATATCGCCGGGGAAGGCCTCGTCGATGACCGACTTCTTCTCCGCCATAAAGGCTGTTGGTGATGAGAATTTAAGCTGCTTGCCGGAGCGCACATGTAGGTAGTTCTTATTGCGCTCGAACTTACCTGAGCATATCTTCATGAAGGCGATACGGTCGCGGTGATTAGGGTCCATGTTGGCGTGTATCTTGAAGATGAAGCCTGTGAGCTTGCCCTCCGCTGGTTCTACGATACGTGTCTCGGTGGTCGCTGTGCGTGGCGATGGCGCTATGCGTATGAAGCACTCTAAAAGCTCGCGAACACCAAAGTTGTTAACTGCCGAGCCGAAGAATACAGGGGCTACCTCACCTGCGAGGTATGCCTCGCGGTCGAAGGTGTCATATATGCCCTCGACAATCTCGATATTCTCGCGTAGCTGGTTGGCAAACTTATCACCGATATACCTATCTACATCTTCCGATGCAAGGTCGGCAATATCCACCGTCTCGGCATCTGCTGTCTGACGCTCGTCGGATGTGAAGAGCGAGAGGTTATGCTCGTAGATGTTATAGACACCCTTGAATGTGTCGCCCGAAGATATTGGGAATGCCAAGGGGCGCACTCTAATCTGAAGCTCCTTCTCCACCTCATCCAGGAGGTCAAATGGGTCCTTTGCTGGGCGGTCCATCTTGTTGATGAAGACGATAACAGGGGTCTTGCGCATGCGACATACATCCATCAGGCGGCGTGTCTGCGTCTCAACACCCTTAGCACCGTCGATAACGATGATTACCGAGTCCACGGCAGTCAATGTGCGATAGGTATCTTCGGCGAAGTCCTCGTGACCAGGAGTATCAAGGATGTTTATCTTCACATCCTTATACTCGAAGCCCATGACAGAGGTAGCTACGGAGATACCACGCTGGCGCTCAATCTCCATAAAGTCTGATGTTGCGCCCTTCTTTATCTTATTGCTCTTCACGGCACCTGCCACATGGATAGCTCCACCAAAGAGAAGTAGTTTCTCGGTGAGGGTTGTCTTACCAGCATCGGGGTGTGCGATAACCGCAAAGGTGCGGCGGCGTGTGATTTCGTCGATTAATGCCATAATTTATTATTCTCTATTATTTGCGGCAAAGATACGAAGCAATTCACAATTAACAATAAAAAATCGCTGTATAGCCATTTATTTTGATAAATTTTATTACCTTTGTGTGGATATACCTTTGGTAAAAGAGTGAAAATAGAATAAATAGATAGTATATGGCAAACGCTAAATTTACGCTTAAAGAGATAAAGATGGGCGATAAGCGCCTCGAGAGGGAGTTTATCGAACTTCCCAAAAGACTATATAAGGATAATCCCTACTGGGTATGCCCTTTCGATAGCTCTATAAAGGCGGTGTTTGACCCAACGAAAAATAAGCTATTTGCCGAAGGTGAGGCTGTGCGCTGGGTAGCTTATAACGAGGATGGTGAGTGTGTAGGACGTATTGCAGCCTTCTACGACAAGATTCATGCTTATAGCTATGAGCAGCCTACGGGCGGTTGTGGCTTCTTTGAAGCTATCGACAATCAGGAGTTGGCAAATATGCTCTTCGACGCTGCGCGTGACTGGCTTAAGGAGCGTGGCATGGAGGCTATGGATGGACCTATTAACTTCGGCTCGCGTGATGCGTGGTGGGGTTTGCTTGTTGAGGGCTATGAGTATCAGCCACTCTTCGAGAACCCATATAACCACCCATACTATAAGGAGTTGTTCGAGAACTATGGCTTTCGGAACTACTTCAATCAGAATACCTACGTGTGGAATATATACGATGACGACGTTAACGAGGTGGTGCACGACCGCGTAAAGCGCCTTATGTCAACACCGGGCTATCGCTTTGCACCCATCGGTAAGGAGAACCTTTATTCGGCGGTGGAGAAGATTCGCACAATATATAATAAGGCATGGGCGTTGTTTACAGGTGTGCAGCCAATGACAGAGAAGGAGGCGCGACAGATGGCAGATACCATGCGTCCTATCGTTGACCGCAACCTCATATACTTCGCCTACTTCAACGACGAGCCAATAGGCTTCTTTGTCATGGTGCCCGACCTAAACCGTATCATAGGTAAGTATAATGGTAAGTTCGGTATAGTCAACAAGTTGCGCATGATGTGGGACTTGAAGGTAAGGAAGAAGAGCGACCGTATCTTCGCCATTGTCTTCGGCATTACACCAGAGTTCCAGGGCAAGGGCGTGGAGTCAGGATTTATGAAGGCTATGCTTGACAACTATATACGTACCGATAAGAACGAGTATAAGTCTGTGGAGTTCGCTTGGATTGGTGACTTTAACCCTGTGATGAACCGCATGGTGGAGCGCTATATATGTGCTCGTAGGCATAAGATGCACACCACATATCGCTATTTGTTCGACCGCACAAAGGAGTTTACACGCTGTCCAAAGGTGGGCTTCAAGCCACGCCCCAAGGTGGAGGCTACCCCCGAAGCATAGATTATAACAAACTAATAACTAAATAAACTAAAACTTCAAATGAAAACTACAGCATTTACTAAGTACCATATTGCTAATGGTGCAAAGATGGCAGAGTTCGCTGGCTACAACATGCCTATCGAGTTCTCAGGTATCAACGATGAGCATATCAACGTACGCGAGAAGTGCGGCGTCTTCGACGTGAGCCACATGGGCGAAATCTGGGTTAAGGGTCCTCGTGCTACGGAGTTCTTGCAGCGCATCACCACAAACAACGTATGCGACCTCTTCGATGGCAAGGTGCAATATACTACAATGCCTAATGGTAAGGGTGGTATTGTCGATGATATTCTCGTATATCGCCTCAATGAGGAGAAGTATATGCTTTGCGTTAACGCTGCTAACATTGAGAAGGACTGGAATCACATCTGCAAGCAGGGTGAGGAGTATGGCATGAAGGCTGGTGTAGAGCTTGAGAACGCATCGGACAAGACCGCTCAGCTCGCTATCCAGGGTCCTTTGGCTATGCAGCTCGTGCAGAAGATGACCGAGGAGGCGGTGGTAGATATGGAGTACTACACATTCAAGCTATGCAAGGTCGCTGGTTGCGACGTAATCCTCTCAACAACAGGTTATACAGGTTCTGGCGGTTGCGAGATTTACATGTATAACGAGGATGCCGACACTATCTGGGAGGCTATGTGGAAGGTAGCTGACGAGTTCGGCTTGAAGAACATCGGTCTTGGTGCTCGCGACACCTTGCGTTTGGAGAAGGGCTTCTGCCTCTATGGTAACGACATCGACGATACTACATCGCCTATCGAGGCTGGTCTTAACTGGCTCACTAAGTTCGTGGAGAACAAGCCATTCATCGACCGTGAGTTGATGGAGCGTCAGAAGAAGGAGGGCGTATCGCGCAAGCTCGTCGGCTTCAAGCTTATCGACCGTGGTGTGCCACGTCACGAGTATGCTTTGGCAGACCTCGATGGTAACGAGATAGGTCATGTAACATCTGGTACTATGTCACCATGCTTGAAGGTGGGTATCGGTATGGGCTATGTTAAGCCTGAGTTCGCTAAGGCAGGCACTCAGATTGCAGTTGTTGTTCGCGGTCGTCTGCTTAAGGCTGAGGTTGTACGTCTTCCATTCGTATAACATATATAATATAGTGTGGTCGGCGCTCTTTTTTGGGTGCCGGCTGTGCTATTTTATTAGGTTTGTGAAAAAAAAGTAGAATAAGGGAAACAATTCCGATAATTATTCGTATATTTGTAGAGTTATTCGGGTATAGTAGGTCCGAGTAGATGCAAACATAGAAATTATAACAATCAATTTTTAGTATTATAACCTTTTAACTTAAACTAAAACTATGGATGTAAAAGTTATCATGGCCAATTTGGAGGCCAAGCACCCAGGCGAGAGCGAGTACTTGCAGGCAGTTCAGGAGGTATTGGAGTCTATCGAGGAGGTGTACAACCAGCACCCTGAGTACGAGGCTGCGAAGATCGTAGAGCGTATGGTAGAGCCAGACCGTATCTTCACTTTCCGTGTAACATGGGTAGATGACAATGGTGAGGTTCAGACTAACCTCGGTTACCGTGTACAGTTCAACTCAGCTATCGGTCCTTACAAGGGCGGTTTGCGTTTCCACCCAGCTGTTAACCCTTCAATGTTGAAGTTCCTCGGTTTCGAGCAGACTTTCAAGAACGCTTTGACTAC
>JAZSBD010000021.1:0-2933 GCA_045602255.1 Alistipes sp. | reverse complement strand
GAAAGCATAACCCTTCTTACCGTGACGTGCCAAACGAATTTTAACAGCCATTTGCTATAAAAATTTATTGGTTAAAAAATAATTACGCTCAACCCTTCTGGGTCAATTAGCGCGCAAATATACACACTTTTTTCTGAACTACAAAGAAAACCGAGCAAAATGCGCTAATAATCACGTGGTTTTATATTATTATGAACCAATATATCTATTTGGCTCGTGTTTTGTACCTCATGACTACGAGTTTATTTCTAAAACCTTTATGTTATGATGCCAGTAAAAAAATTAAACCGTTTGCCCGATGTATGGGGCGATTTGTTCTATGATCAGTGGCCTGCCATCTATCCTAAGCGCGGCACCACACCACAGATTAATGTCATCGAGACCGACCGTAAGTTCAAGATTGAGATTGCCGCACCGGGCATGACCAAGGATGACTTTAAGGTGGAGCTAAATGCTGATAATCAGCTTATCGTATGCCTTGAGAAGGAGGTGACGAAGGATGATAAGGGCAAGGAGTGCTGTGGTGATGAGGATTGCGCTAAGGATGAGACGCACCACTTCCTACGCCGCGAGTTTGCCTATACCTCATTTAGGCAGATTTTCAATCTTCCTGATAATATCGACCGCGATAATATCTCGGCGAAGATGAAGCATGGCGTATTGCGCATCAAGCTACCAAAGCGTCAGGATGCCAAGGAGGAGACTACAATGAAGCAGATTGCTATTGAGTAGTCGTGTCTCATAGTCGTCGAGGGCGTGCATTAGCCCTCCAGCGGAGAAGCCCCGAGGAAGCCTTAGGCAATACCTCGGGGCGTATTGTTATACATAGTAGGGCGTTTAGGGTGATTAATGAAATTTGAGAGTTTAGTGAATTTAGCGATAGCCTCTCCTTAAACTCCCTAATCATGTAAAAAAGGAGTGCCCCGAAGGACACTCCCAAACTCTTCCGTTACGGGAAACGCTAATTAGCGAATCTGACGGATGATCTCACCACCATGCTTGATAGCCTCCTCGTTCTGTGGAAGCATCTTCCATGCGCGCTCTGGCAAGGTCTTCTTCAAACCAGCCATAACGTTCTCCATCTTAACTACTGGGCGTACCTTAAGGTATGCACCCAAGATCATGGTGTTGAACAACTTAGACTGACCCAAGCGTGCGCACTCAGCAGTAGCATCAATCTGATATATGCTGATGTCGGTACGTGTTGGGTGGTGTGTGATACCGTTAGTGTCGTAGATGAGTACGCCACCTGGCTTCACCTGTGCCTCGAACTTGTCCATAGACTGCTGGTTGAGAACAACAACGCAATCGAACTCGTGAGCGATAGGTGATGAGATAGCCTTATCCGAGAGGATAACGGTAACGTTAGCGGTACCACCACGCATCTCAGGACCGTATGAAGGCATCCATGTTACCTCCATGTCCTGCATAATTCCAGAGTAAGCCAAAATCTTACCCATAGTGAGGACACCCTGTCCTCCGAAACCTGCAATGATTATAGTCTCTTTCATATGTGCTTACTCTTTAGTTGTATCCTTCAAGGCTCCGGGCTCGTAGAATGGCAACATATTCTTCTCAAGCCACTCGTTTGATGCAACAGGTGATAGCTTCCAGCCGCTGTTACATGTAGCAACAATCTCTACAAGGCTGAAGCCCTTGCCTGCCATTGCATTCTCGAATGCGTGACGGATAGCCTTCTTTGCCTTACGAACGTTTGCTGGGGTGTGAACAGTCTGACGTGTTACGTAGCATACACCATCCAAGTGTGCCAACATCTGAGCAATCTTATATGGATAACCATTGAGCTTAGGATCACGACCATAAGGTGTGGTAGCAGTCTTCATGCCCAAAAGGGTAGTAGGTGCCATCTGACCACCGGTCATACCATAGATAGCGTTGTTGATGTAGATAGCAACGATATTCTCGCCACGAGCTGCAGCGTGGATAGTCTCGCCAGTACCGATAGCTGACATATCGCCATCACCCTGGTATGTGAAGACCATCTTCTCTGGGTTAACACGCTTGATAGCAGTAGCTACTGCGCATGCACGACCGTGAGCAGCCTGTGCCCAGTCAATATCAATATAGTTGTATGCAAATACTGAGCAACCTACAGGCGATACGCCGATAGTATCATGCTCCAAGCCCATCTCCTCGATAACCTCGGCAACGAGCTTGTGAACAGTACCGTGGCTACAGCCGGGGCAGTAGTGCATTACGTTAGGCAAGATAAGCTTAGACTTGCCAAATACCAAATTCTCCTTTTTGATTTCAACCTCTGCCATAGTCTTATCGGTTTATAAGTTTCTCTTTAACTGCTTTAAGTACCTCATCTGGTGAGAACAACATACCACCCATGCGGCCGAAGTGCTCTACTGGAGCCTTGCCATTAACTGCAAGACGAACATCCTCTACCATCTGACCTGCGTTCAACTCAGCTGAAAGGAAGCCCTTCACGCCACGCTCTGCAAGCTCTGCGATAACCTTTGTTGGGAATGGGTAGAGAGTGATAGGACGCAACAAACCGAGCTTGATGCCCTCAGCACGTGCCATCTCAACTGTTGCTGAGCAAATACGTGATGATGAACCAAAGGCTACGATAATGTAGTCAGCATCCTCGCACTGGATAGCCTCGTAGCGTACCTCGTTGTCGCGGATAGTCTTATACTTAGCCTGAAGACGCTGGTTGTTAACCTCCATAACCTCTGACTTAAGCTCAAGTGATGTAATCACGTTGCGCTCGCGATCATCAGTCTTACCAATCAATGCCCAGCTCTTGCACTCTGCAGCAATCTCCTCCTTAGTCTTACGAGGACGCTGTGGAGCAAGAACAACCTTCTCCATCATCTGACCAATACAACCATCAGCAAGGATCATAGCTGGGTTACGATACTTGAATGCAAGCTCGAATGCGTCAGCTACGAAGTCGTGCA
>JAZSBD010000020.1:0-28943 GCA_045602255.1 Alistipes sp. | reverse complement strand
GATGGTTTAAGGAGGGTTGGGTGAGTGGCTTAAACCAGCAGTTTGCTAAACTGCCGATATCGTAAGGTATCCGCTGGTTCGAATCCAGTGCCCTCCGCTTGTAAGAGCAATATGCAGAGCAGACGACTATTGTCGTCTGTTTTTTTGTTTTTTTGCAGTTGCCTTAAGTACAAGCACTTAGACACTACATAAAACAAAAAAATGCCATCAGCATTCCTCTGCCATATTGCTCATTGTCACTGATTACTCACTTAAGGCTGGTTGAGCCGATAGGAGTGAGATTTATTGCTCGACGTAGAGCGTCTACGCTTTTTATTAAAGGCATCGGCTCTACTTTGCAGTGCACAGCACTGCTGCAGTTCGAATCCAGTGCCCTCCGCTTGTAAGTGGTCAACAGTTGTGTTGATCACTTTTTTTGTATAATATTTTTTGTGTCCTCTACTGAGGGGTTGGCATGAAAGAAGAGAGGGTAGTGAAGCGTAGCTAAGGGTGATTGCGCGCTGATAATCCACAAATACCCTACCCTACTCTTTAGCGCCGTAGGCGCGAACTACTCTTCACTACCCCATCGCGCAAGCCGCAGCACACCTTTCCCTCATAAACACGCGTTGCAGACACCCCACTTCTCACCTTTAACCTTATATGTATCGCGCGTGTAATTCAGAAATAATATGCTCAAAATGTTTATGATTTTGTTGTTTCAGAAAAAAATCATTAACTTTACCAAAGCAAAATAATATTAAAGCATGAAAAGGAGAATTGCTGCAATATATAACTTCTATGTGGAGGGCTTCAGGAATATGACTTGGGGGCGTCAGCTATGGTGGCTAATACTCCTCAAGATAATACTCCTCTTCCTTGTGCTTCGAGCCTTCTTCTTCAAGCCCGTACTTGCAGATAAGAGCGAGAAGCAGAAGATAGAGCACGTAGGCAACGAGCTAACGAAAGGCAGATAGCACAATAAATAGTATAATCATTGTATAAAAACAATTAATAATATAGTATAGTTATGGTTGATCCCGCATTAGTTGATTGGTCGCGACTACAGTTTGCACTGACCGCAGGCTACCACTGGTTATTTGTTCCACTCACCTTAGGTCTTGCCGTCATCATGGCGGTGATGGAGACAATCTACGTCCGCACGGGCGATGAGTTTTGGAAGAAGACATCGAAATTCTGGATGAAGCTCTTTGCCATAAACTTCGCTGTAGGCATTGCCACGGGCATAATCCTCGAATTTGAGTTTGGAACAAACTGGAGTAACTACTCATGGTTCGTCGGTGACATATTTGGTGCGCCGCTGGCCATCGAGGGTATACTCGCCTTCTTCATGGAGGCTACATTCTTCGCCGTGATGTTCTTCGGCTGGGAGAAGGTGGGCAAGCGCACACACCTCATAGCCACATGGATGACGGGCATAGGTGCCGCCATATCGGCGATATGGATTCTCGTTGCCAACAGCTGGATGCAACACCCTGTGGGCATGGAGTTTAACCCCGACACGGTACGCCACGAGATGGTTGACTTCTGGAGCGTGCTACTCAACCCCGTAGCCATCTCTAAGTTCTTCCACTCAGTATTTAGCGGCTGGATGACGGGCGCCATATTCGTCATCGGCATAAGCAGCTGGTATCTACTCAAGAGGCGCGAGGTACGCTTCGCCCTTGCCAGCATCCGCGTAGCGGCGATAGTGGGCATCATAGGCACCTTCGCCGTTATGCTCAGCGGCGATAGCTCTGCGGTGCACGTAGCCAAGTATCAGCCTATGAAGCTGGCAGCTGCCGAGGGTCTCGAGGATGGTGGCGAGCGCGCACCATTCTCCATAGTGCCTGGAGTCGAGGTGCCTGGCGTGCTATCAATACTTGCCACACACGACGTAGATGGCTATGTTCCAGGCATAAACAATCTTCTCGATGGATATACAACGCCAGAGGGCGAGGTGGTCCCTTCGGCCGAGGAGAAGATAGCGCGCGGCAAGATTGCCATAGATGCCTTTGAGGAGTATCGCGAGCTCAAGAATAGCGACCCCGAGGCTGCTGCCGAGGCGCGCGAGGTGTTGGATGAGAATATCGACTACTTCGGCTATGGATATATCGACTCGCCACAGGAGCTCATACCTCCGGTAGGTCTCGTATACTGGGCATTCCGCGTGATGGTGGGTCTTGGCGGTGCGTTGCTTGTACTGATGTGCGCAGTGCTATGGGCTGAGCGCAAGAGACGCTTAGAGAGCATGAGGTGGTTGCTATGGGCAGCGCTGCTATCTATACCTTTAGTATATATAGCTGGTCAGGCGGGATGGATCGTTGCCGAGGTAGGTCGTCAGCCCTGGGTGATCGAGGGTCTACTACCAACGAAGGCTGCGGTGTCGAGCATTAGCGTATCTGCCGTGCAGACGACATTCTTCATCTTCGTTGCCATCTTCACACTCTTCCTTGCCATCGAGCTACGCATCCTGACAAAGGCAATTAAGAGGGGCCCTGAGATTGATAATAACTAATATTAAGAGCTATGATTGACTACATATTTTTACAGCAGTACTGGTGGTTTCTAATTGCTCTGCTTGGCGGACTGCTGGTCTTCCTCCTCTTTGTGCAGGGCGGCAATGCGCTGATATTCCTCGCCGGCAAGAGCGAGCAGGAGCGAGAGCTGATAATCAACTCCACGGGGCGTAAGTGGGAGCTTACGTTCACCACCCTTGTGACCTTTGGCGGAGCATTCTTCGCCTCGTTCCCACTCTTCTATAGCACCAGCTTCGGCGGCGCATACTGGGTGTGGATACTAATCCTCATAACCTTTGTGCTGCAGGCGGTATCCTACGAGTTCCAGGGCAAGGCGGGAAACATCCTCGGCAAGAATGCCTTCCGCGTATTCCTGACGCTCAATGGCTGCCTCGCACCGCTACTTATAGGCACGGCTGTTGGCACCTTCTTCACGGGCTCGGCATTTGTCGTTGATAAGAGCGCCGTGGGCGATATTGGAGCACCGGTGATTAGCCGCTGGGCGAACGAGTGGCACGGTCTTGAGGCTGTGGCCGAGCCCTTCAACGTCCTCTTTGGCGTCATGGTGACGTGCCTTGCGATAAGCCTCGGCGCACTATATATGATTAACAATATCGACAACGACAAGCTCGCAACACAGCTACGCAGGGCTCTTCGCATAAGCTTCGCGGGCTTTCTCGTGGCGCTTGTCGCAGTGCTTGCCATGCTCTTCACGATGGATGGCTACGGCGTAGATGCAAGTGGCGCGATTGTTATGCAGAGCAACAAATATCTGCATAATCTCATAGATATGCCACTTGTGCTTGTCATCTTCCTTGTGGGTGCGGTGGCACTCGTTGCGGGCATTATCATGACGCTACGCAAGGCTGACTTCAGACGTGGCATATGGCTCTCAGCACCAGGCACCGTACTTGCGGTGATGGCACTATTTATGATTGCCGCCTACAACAATACGGCATACTACCCATCGTCACACGACCTGCAGTCGTCGCTGACGCTCGCCAATAGCTGCTCAAGTGAGTTTACGCTGCGCACGATGGCTATCGTATCCCTAATAATCCCATTCGTAGTTGCTTACATCGCCTACTTCTGGCGCAAGATGGATAAAAGATCTATAACAACCGAGGAGCTCGACAAGTCGGAAAAATACTAAGAGCTTGGCGATAAAAAAATATGGGGTCACTTCGTTTGAAGTGACCCACATTTATATGCTTTGGCCTAACAGCCAACACGCATAATGTCTAAATTACTCCTGAGCTGGATCCTCAACCTTAAGCTCTGAGTCCAATGCACCGTAAGCCATTCCGACATAGAAGCCCTCATGAGTTGTAGTGTGAGACTCACGCTGTGCAGCTACATCACCAAGCTCTCCCTTCACCTCGTCAACAACGAAGATGTATGCAGCATCCTGACCATTCACCTTGTACTCCTCACCTACGTTAGCAACGAGGATAGAACGCTTAACACGTGCATCGAGATTCATAGCGTTGAACTCATCAGCAAATGTCTTCACCTCGCCATCAAGAGTCATAGTCTCTGCGATAGCTGCGAACTTCTTATCGTTCTTCAACTTTTTGCTGATCTCCTCTACGCGCTCCTCATATGGCATAAACTCGTTCTCATCGATTGACTCAACCATCGCAACGATAGTCTTCTCACCAACCATAAACTCACGAACAGCACCTACAGAGGTCATCGTAGCCCACTCATTAATCTCACCTGCCATTTCATTAGCCATCTTGTTGAGAACCTCAAGACCAGCCTCGTCAGCTGCAACCTTGAAAGATTCAACATCTGAAGCAGCAAGAAGAGCATCTATAGTCGTTGTATCTTCAAGCTCTACATATACAAGATAACGTGCGTTAAACTTGTCATTTTCAACTGGGTGCTCATCATAGTAAGCCTTAATCTCAGTCTCCTCAACAACAACATCAGCCATCTCATCATAAGAATACTCTACATAGCGACCTGAGAAAGTGAGATTGTTCATTGCCTGCATAAGCTCCAAGTCAGCTGTATTAAGGAATACACCCTCAGCAAGAGTCTCGTTAGTGATTATGTTGCGATACACTGCAATAAGACCGATAGGTGTAAGTTGTGAGAAATACTGCTCTACATCCTCCTTAGTAGCTCCATTGTTTGCAAGATACTGAGCTACAGTCTTCTGCATTGTAGCTACATCCTCTGTCTCAAGACCAAGGGCCGCGAACTGAGGAGCATAGAAATACTTATAACCCAAGTACATATCAACTGCTGCAGTCTCTGTACCTACTACCTGCTGAGCATCGTAATACTCCTGAGATGAAATATTCCTACCATTTACTACCTTCTCTACTCCATTAGGAGCCTTCTGCGCGCCAGAATATGAGAGCTGGTCGCCGAGAATAAATGCAACAAGTACCAATCCAATAACCACTGAAAGGACAATTCCGTACTTGGTTCTTAATGTGTTTAATGATGCCATAAAATATCTATTTTTATTGTTATTTGCAAATAAGCCTTCAAAGGTAGTAATTTTTTGTTAAATAGCGCAAATTAACCATCTTTTTTTATATAGGTATGTTGTAAAACCCGATGAAGGAACAGATATAAAGTGAAAAGTGAGAGGTGAAAACGGAAAAGATAAGTGCGCTTCGCGTGAGGTTTAAAACTTCTGATAACAGCGACATTGATAGTCAGCCCTTCACCCCCCCCTAATACCTCTATTACCCCTTGTACCCCATCTCAATTGTTCCAAGGAGCAAAACAATTACCAATTTCTCACTACTCTTTATTAATTGATTTGCGCGACTACTCCATTCTACGTAGTCGGACAAGCTCCAGACGCGAACTTTCGCGCTTGAGAATAGTAATACGATAGCCGCTAACCTCAATCTGCTCGCCCTCCTGCGGGATGCCGCCGTGCGCAGAAATGATATATCCCGCCAACGTATCATACTCATCACTCTCCTCGAGGCTGAGCTGATAGGTCTCGTTTAGGTACTCCACCTCAAGGCGCGATGAGAAGATCCACTCGCCTTCGTCGACGCACTTCTCGACCATCTCCTGAACATCGTGCTCATCCTCAATCTCGCCGAAGATCTGCTCCAACACATCCTCCAAAGAGATGATACCTGCCGTACCGCCGAACTCATCGATAACTACGGCGATGCTCGCCTTACGCTTGGTAAAGGTCTCCAACATGGTATTCAGCGGCATGGTCTCAGCCACGTAGATAGTCTTAATGAGTATATCGGAGATCGACTTAGGGTTCTCGAATAGACTCTTCGAGTTGACATAGCCGATGATATTATCGATGGTGTCGTGCCACACGAATATGCGCGAGTACTTAGTCTCGACAAAGCGCTCGGTAAGCTCCTCAATAGTGGTTGACTCAAGGTCTACAGCCTCCACATCAACACGTTGCACCATGCAGTCGCGAACGCGCAGGTCGGCAAAGTCGAGAGCATTCTGGAAGAGACGTATATCCTCCTCCTGCTCCTCGTGTGCCTCGATATTCTCAGCCTCGACAAGCGAAGCGAGATCGTCGCGATTAAACTCCGTAGACTCGACACGCTGCTCGATACGACGACCCATAAGGCGCATCAACAGATAGGAAAGCATCGTCGTGAGGCGCGTAACGGGATATAGCAGAATGTAGAAGAGGTATATCACAGGCGACAGCGCCAAGTAGTAGAAGTTGGGGTTGCGTCTTACGACAGACTTCGGGATATACTCTCCAATGAAGAGGATGACAATAGTGGAGATAATAGTCTGCCACAAGGCATTCTCTATGCCGAAGAGACCCACGAGCAACATCGACATATACATGGAGTAGATAACCAACGCTATGTTGTTACCCACAAGTATTGTCGTGATATAGTTGCTGCTATTGTGCGAGAAGCGGTTTGCTATGTAGTCGAACATAGGACTCTGCTTACGGTCAATCTCCTCCCTGAGACGATTACGACCCAAGAAGGCGATCTCCATACCAGAGAAGAACGCCGAGAAGAGCAGCATTACCGCTATTACCGCAATTATAGTTCCCACAAGTAGACTATACTAAATTAATAATTAGCGCCCACCTTACATCGGGGGCCCAAAGGTTATCTCCGAATCAACCGAAAGAGCAGAATTTGGACGCTGGACATTGCCTGATGATGGAGGAGCATCCGATGATCTGCCAGCGTAGGATGGTGCTACCTTAGGTGGCGTAGCACCGCGTGGCATTTCGCCGATACTTGGTTTCACACTATTAGGGTGCTCTCGATGAGGGGGCTCCTTGCGAGCGCCACCGTCTGACTCCTCCTCCATAGCGGCAGTGTCGCGCACCGCAGGGGTGAAGTCAAACTCCACCTCGCCGAGATACTTTCTAAAGTGTATCTGCTCGAGCTTCTCGTCCGTATCGAAGCCCTCGCCAAATTGAGGTCCATCGGCCGTTATCACTCGCGTGTCGACATTCGAATATATCTTACCAATCTTGGCATTCCAATAGAGCTGCTGAGTGTAGACCTCCGTGGTGCCCTTAACAAGCGTATCTCCATCATTACGCTCGTTCTTAATAACCACGACATCGCCCTTAGCCTCCCACAAGTCCTGCTTCTCGTAGTAGATAGCATAGTTTGCCGTGATTGTCGCATCCTCCTGATTTAGAACGAACATAGTATCTGGCACGACCTTAATAGTATCCTGTCGATATGTCACAAGGCGGATACCGCGGCGGAACTCCTGATAGGGGTTTGTCGCCATACTATAGCCCTCAATAAGGGGTGCATAGAAGAGATACGAACACTCTCCGTTCTCTATCATCGAGATTGTTCGATTCTCGCTCGACTCCGTAATCAGGGTCTCGTAATCGAACTCCGTAGGCTTGGGAGTCTCCTTACATGAGAATAGCAATGTAGCACTCCCCACGACGAGGAGTGCTATCATTGCACATCTATTTAGTTTACGGTGCATAGTCAACTATCTATGCCACCGAGCATTAGCGATAACGAACAGTGGTATTAACACCCTCTGCGTAACCACACTTCACAGTGTATGCAGAGCCCTCTGATAGCTCAGCAAAGAAGCAAGCCTCCTGTGTTGGGAAGTTAGTCTTATACTGGTTAGCAAGAGTGAGTGCCAAACGCTGCATATCTGGCTCTGACTTGAAGAGGCTTGCAGCAGTTGTCATTGCATCATATGCTGCCCACATATTAGAGGTACCACCAATCTTATCATCAGGACATGTAGTCAAAGCGTAGCACTGACCATAGATGAAGTATGAGTAGCCATTCTGTGGGTTGATACCACGAAGCTGACGTGCAGCCTGCAATGCAGCGCTGTAGTTGTTCTTAGACATCTCGATAATCGCGATCTGAGCATACAAAGGCTCCTTAGCTGCTGGGTTAGTCTCTACTGCAAGATTCTCACGCAAGTACTTGAGTGCCTTGTCGATATCGCCACGAGCCTTGAATGCCTGTGCAAGGAAGATAGCTGTCTCAGCAGATGGATTAACTACGTAGTACTTCTCAACGATCTCGATATAGAAGTCGGTCACACAATTACGACCTGAGAGAAGTGCAACTGCCTTAGAGAGAAGCTCTACGTTCTCTGGATCTGCTGCCAACTTCTCCTTGAAGAGTGCCTCGAGGTTCTCGCAGCTTGCTGCAGGGCTATTTACAAAGCTATTCTCAACAATATCCTTGTACTGGAGATCCTCCTCACCAGCCTTCTCAAAGTATGGGATCAAACGCTGATACTCATCAAGAATCATGTCGCTTGTAACATTATCATCGGTTACATAGTCCTCACAAAGCATCTTGAAATACATAGATGCCAAGTCATACTTGATGTAGTTCTTCTCCAAAGTGGCGTCGATAGCCTCCTTAAGACCACCACGAAGGCGAGCTCTATCTGCTGCACAATACTTCACCATATCACGTGCCTTAGCATCAAGGATGAAGTCACGACCCTTATCTGCGTTGTCACCGAAATGCTCGATACGCAAATCGTAGATGTTAAGCAATGTATCAACATATGCTCGCTTCTCGGTCACGTTACGTGAGCGGTTAATCTTGTTACGATAGATGGTCACACCACGGGTGAAGGTGTTCACAGAGGCTGCTGGACAGTTATTTACCAACTGCCAGAAGTAAACTCGTGCCTCATCATAATTCTTGTTGTCCATGGCATCCTTGAAGAGGTTCTGTGCTGTGATGTTAGCCTCACGCTCCTCAGCAGTAGCACCCCACTTACCGAACTTAGCATCATCGCTGTAATCATGCTGTGCCGATGCCGAGAACGACACAAACACTGCTACTGCAGCCAATAAAAACTTTACGCTTTTCATAAATCTGAGTTTTATTCTATTTTGTTTCTGTAAAATACATCCTTACACCGCCTCGCGCCACTAATCGAACTTCTGACGTACGAACCAATAATCCGAAGTATCGGCAGAGAAGAGGTCGAAGCCTATGCTTATCTTGTAGTAGTTCTGAGTTACCAAGCCCACCGTTTGAGCATTGATGTTCACTGCCTTGGGCGACGACATACGACCATACTCAAATGCCACATTTATAGATGATGAGCCCCAAACCTTCACTGGGAAGCCAAGACCCGCTGTGATTGCCATCTGGTTGATGCGCTCACCGCCAAACGACTGATAGTAGTTACCAAGGCGAGCACCCACACGATAGCTAATACGGTTTAGATAGTTTCTAACGTCGTTGCCACGTGGCGTAATCTCGAAACCAGCCTTGATGACGTGTGTATCCTTATAATGCACAGGCACATCGTATGAGGCATTCTCATTATAATCACCATTGTTAGCACCCCACGCCGCATAGTTATAGTCGATACCCCATGCAATCATTCTATCGTGGTAGTAGACACCAGCACCTACCTGGTGAGGAACAACCAAATCGAGCCTCTGCAAATCGTTTCGAACAGGGAACGATACAATCGAGTTTATCGGGTTGTCAGTATAAACATAGCTCGTCTGTCGTGGGTTTAGGCGACCACCAAGATCGTATGTTGCACCCAAGGTGAACTTACGCTTCTCGTTAGATATGATGTTCCACTGCAGACCCACCTGCATCTTGAAGTTGTTTACCACGTAGCTATCAACACCGCGTGTCGCATTAAAGCTTCCCGTACCTGTGATTGCGTTTGTCACCTCCGTAGTATACATTCGGTCAATACTTCCCCAATAGTACTTCGCAGCAACACCTATCGAGAAGTTCTGCCAAGGTGCCCAGCCAAGCGATAGCTTCACCTCCGTGATATCACCCTCGCCACTATAGCCATACATCACACGACCGACATCCGCCCAGTTATTCTGGTTCTCGTCCTGCACCTTCATCTTATAGCCCACGCTGCTATATGGCGCCAAGCTCAACGACACACCCAACGATTTTGCCAATGGGAACATCAACGATACGTTGTGGATGTTCACAGTGTTATAGGCTGTGCGTGACTTGCCGAGCGTACCACCCTCAGCATTATACTTCATCTGGCTGTTTCGATAGTGCGTAGCATCAAACGAAACCTCAAAAAGGAAGCTCTTCTGTGGCACGATACTTGCCGCCGCAGGGTTGAGCACATTAACGCTATTTATCGAGCGCTGAGCAATACCCACACCACCCATACTGCGCATCTGCACCGAGCCGGGAGTGAGCAACTCACCAGGACCATACATCGAATAAGGCGAGTAGGCATTCACGCTACTGGTCTGCGCAGAAGCACAAACTGGCAACATGATAAACGCCAAAACGAGTAGGCTGAATATGTTAAATCTTCTCAGCATTATAGTTCAATATTCGGTTGAGTCCAACTATTACTGGCTCACAGTCTGCAAATATCGTATTTTTAATTCTCTTTACAAAATATTTTGCGTCGCCACCAGTAAAAATAGTGCATTTTTTTGTTTTTTTCTCTGAAAAAGCCTCAATATAGCCCTCAATCTCGTGAGTTATGCCTTGCATAACGCCCTGTTCGATGGCCTCGCGAGTGGTTGTTCCGTAGGAGAGTTGAGCCTCCGTTGCCTGGCATAGTGGCAACTTTGCGGTGTAGTCGGCAAGAGCACGAAAACGGGTGGTCATGCCGGGCGATATGTTGCCTCCAAGAAATACACCATCCTCCACATAGTCGATTGTTATGGCAGTACCGAAGTCAATAATCAACAAATCGCAATCGGGGAAAAGCTCCACACCACCTACGGCAGCCGCCAACCTATCAGCGCCCAAAGTCTGAGGCGTAGCATAGGCATTTCCAATAGGCACGGGGGTCTTCGATGGCTCAAAGAGAAGCACATAGCCGACCATGCTACGCAACATCTCGGCAATCTCCTCGCCACGACCTCCTGTTGAAGCGACAATGGCGCGAGTGAGAGATGCGTGCTTCGTGACAATAGAGGATACCCACGTGGCATCCACCATAGCTGACACATACTCAACCACCACACTATTACCATCCATCACAACAGCCTTAATACGGCTATTTCCTATATCAACAATCAGATTCATAACAGGTTATTCTTTAGCGTTGGCAGCCACACTTGCCAAGTGACGCAACATATCAACGCCCTCGGCTATGCTATATATCTTTCTAACGGTCATCGACAATCTATTATTGTACTGCTTAACAACAAATCGTTCGGGGTTAGCAACAATAAATCGAAGCATATTGAGGAAGGTATCGGTCTTAAAGAATGGTGAGTTATTATCTCCCACAAACCTCACAATCATCAGACCATTCTTAACCTTGACATGCTCCATGCCGAGGTTCACCGCCTCGCGGCGCAACTTAACAACATCCATAAGCTCTCTTACAGACTGTGGCAGAGCACCAAAACGGTCGAGAAGACGTGCAGCAAAGCCCTCGAACTGCTCATCCGTGCGCATAGCATCAATCTCACGATATAGACGCAGCTTCTCACTCTGTGAGCGGACATAGCTATCTGGGATTGAGGCATCTACATCAATATCGATGGTTGCATCATCAACAAACGATATATCCCTCATTGCATCGTTCTCAGCCTGACTCAAGCCCGACGTATCAAGACCCTCAGCACGAAGCTCCGATATAGCCTGCTGCAAAATCTTTTGATAGGTCTCAATACCCACATCGGCAATAAAGCCACTCTGCTCGGCACCCAGCAGGTTACCAGCACCGCGAATATCGAGGTCCTGCATCGCAATATTAAAGCCCGAGCCCAAATCCGAGAACTCCTCGATGGCCCTCAACCTACGACGCGCATCACCTCCGATAAGCTCCTCGGGCGGCGAAAGCAGGTAGCAGAAGCCCTTCTTGTCGCTACGTCCCACACGACCACGCAACTGATGCAAGTCGCTCAGTCCGAAGCGGTGCGCATCGTTGATAATGATGGTATTAGCATTGGCGATATCGATACCATTCTCCACGATAGTCGTTGAGAGTAGGACATCGAACTCGCCATATATAAAGTCCATGATAAGCTTCTCGAGCTGCTCGGCAGGCATACGTCCATGACCGACTCCTACACGCGCCTTGGGGCACAAGCGTGTAATCATGCCCTGCATGGTCACAAGATCCTCGACGCGATTATGTATGAAATAGACCTGACCACCACGCGCCAACTCCTCCTCGATAGCATCGCGGATGACCTCCTCGCTAAAGATGTGCGACTCGGTAACGATAGGCTGACGATTAGGTGGCGGCGTAGATATTACAGAGAGATCGCGTGAGCCCATCAACGAGAACTGCAGTGTTCGTGGTATAGGCGTCGCCGTGAGCGTCAGCGTATCGACAGACACTGCCATCTGTGTAAGCTTCTCCTTTGCCGCCACACCGAACTTCTGCTCCTCGTCGATAATGAGCAGTCCCAAGTCGTGGAACTCGATACTCTTCGAGAGCATCTTATGTGTTCCGATGAGGATATCTATCTTGCCCGCCTTCAGCTCCTCGGCGATGCGTCGTGCATCCTTCGTAGACTTTGTGCGGTTGATATACTCAACGGTCACCGGCAAATCCCTAAGTCGCTCAGAGAACGAGCGATAGTGCTGCAGCGCGAGGATTGTTGTTGGCACCAGCACCGCCGTCTGCTTGCCATCCACCGCCGCCTTGAATGCTGCGCGTATTGCCACCTCGGTCTTGCCGAAGCCCACATCGCCACACACCAATCTATCCATCGGTTGGTCTGACTCCATGTCGCGCTTCACCGCTGCTATGGCAGTAATCTGGTCGGGCGTATCCTCCCACTTGAACGACGCCTCTAACTCCTGCTGCAAGTAACCATCCTCCGAGAAGGCAAAGCCCTTAGAAGCCTTACGCTTGGCATAGAGAGCTATCAACTCACGCGATATATCCTTGACGGCCTTCTTGGTCGTTGCCTTGAGCTTCTGCCATGCGCCATTGCCCAGCTTATATATCTTTGGAGGCTCACCCTCGCCACTCTTATATCGCGATATGCGGTGCAGAGCGTGAACATTCACAAAGAGTATGTCGTTATCCTTATATATCAGCTTGATAGCCTCTTTTGTTCGACCATTCTCATTGAGCTTAACCAAGCCACCAAAGCGTCCTACGCCGTGGTCTATATGCACCACATAATCACCCACCTTCAAGGCATTAAGCTCCGCTACGGTCATCTGCTCGTCGCGCTTTATCTCGCCACGAATACGATAACGTTGGTATCTATCAAATATCTGATGGTCGGTATATACGCACAACTTAAGGCTGTTATCCACGAAACCCTCATGCAACACCACATCCTCGGCACGGAACTCCACCTGACCACGCCCCACCTGATGGAAAATATTCGTGAGGCGCTCTATCTGCGCCTTGTTGTGCGAAAGTATGGTTGTCGTATAGCCACGCTGACCATTCCAACGAATATCGTCGGCGAGCATCTCGAAGTTGCGATTGAAGGCTGGCTGCGGTGTAGTATCAAAGAGTATGGTGCTATCCGCCTTACGCTCCTTAAGGTTATCTCTAAGTAGCACTAACACGCTATCCTCCAAGTCCTTGAGTATTATCTGGCGTGAAGTAACACGCTTTGCCACAACCTCGGCGTCCTCATCCTCGGCCGTCTGCTCCAACACCTTTCGGCGTATATCGTTGACCTTGCGCAGCGCAAAATCGCCATCCTCCATCCACCACGTTGCGCCCTCGGCAAAGCGAGCAAGCGACACACGCCCGCGCTCCGCATCATCGCGCATGATATTTGGGATAATCTCCACCTCATCGGGGCGCTCCGCCGAAAGCTGACTCGATATATCAAATCTACGCAACGACTCCACCTCATCGCCAAAGAAGTCAACACGATAGGGGCGCGACTCCACATAAGAGAAGATATCGACAATACCACCTCGCACCGAGTACTGCCCAGGCTCATAAACAAAGTCCACCTTAGTGAAGTCATGCTCATCAAGCCATGCTATAAGCTCCGACTGCGCAAGCCTATCGCCAACATGTATATGACGCGAAACACTTATAAGGTCATCTCTCTCTGCGACAGCCTCCGCCAACGCCTCAGGATAGGTACAGACAACGAGATAGCCCCTCTTAAAGCTACTGATGGCATTGAGGGCTGCCGTGCGGCGCACAACACCCTGAGCATCCTCTGCCCCATAGGCTGCCGAACGCTTATAGCCCGACGAGAAGAATACCACACGCTCCTCATCTAACAGCTCATAGAAGTCGTTGACAAGGTATGCTGCACGATCCTTATCCTCCGCCAAAAAGATGTGAACGCCACCGCACGACTCAACGGCATCGGCAGCATAAAGCGAATAGGCTCCGCCGACCATCTGTTCAAGATGGACGGTAGAGCCTCTCTTTTCCAAACATTTTCTTAGTTCGTTCGCACGTTTGGATTTGTGAACGACACCTTTTAAATAGTTCATGGGAGGTTGTAATCTATACAAATTTAATAAAACATCCCATATACCACCTCAAAAGAACTAACTCTTATTCTCCAAATTTATGAGCGAGTCACCCTTTTTATCGAGGTAGCTTACATCAACCATTCCGACACTTAGGTCTGTCGAAATCTTGATGCGCATCTTGTACTTAAACATCCAACGCAGGCGTAGTGACACTACTCCCTGACGCAAGTAGGCTGCAACATAGGGGCTTACGCGTAGGTTTACATAGCGACAATGCCTCTCTGCAAGGAGCTGTATCTGATCCTCAATCTTTCGCTCGAAGAGTATCGTAGGCTCTATCTTACCCGTACCATGGCACGTTGGGCATACATCCGAGGTCTCCGCCATGGCAATAGGTCGCACGCGCTGACGCGTAATCTGCATAAGACCGAACTTCGTGAGAGGCAGAATGGTGTGCTTCGCCTTATCTGTCGCCATCAGCTTCTGCATCTCCTGCTGGAGGATCTGTCTGCTCTGTGCCTTGCGCAGGTCGATAAAGTCTATAATGACAATACCACCCATATCACGCAGACGTAGCTGACGGGCAATCTCTGCCGCTGCCGCGAGGTTCACCTCCAAAGCTGTCTGCTCCTGGTCATCCTCAGCCTTTGTTCGGTTACCCGAGTTCACGTCTATGACGTGCATAGCCTCGGTATGCTCGACGATAAGATAGGCACCGCGCTTTAGCGATACATACTTTGCAAATAACGACTTAATCTGTCTTGTGACATCATACTGATCGAAAATGGGCACCTTGCCATTATACAACTTCACCATGCGCTCCATCTCGGGCTTGATGGCGTGTATATAGCTCTTTATCTCGGCATACATGGTCTCGTCATCGACCAATATCTGCGAGAAGGTGTCGTTCAGCGAGTCGCGAATAATTGTATTCACACGGCTCATCTCGCTCATCAGACGAGCGGGAGCTTGGCTCTTGCGCATTGCTCCGACAGCCTTATTCCATCTCTCGACAAGAGAGAGTATGTCCTGCATAATATCGATGTCCTCAGCATCGGCAGCTGCCGTGCGCACTATGACACCGAAGTTTTGTGGAAGCACATCCTGTGCAGCCTTACGAAGTCGTTTCTTTGCGGCGTTCGAGCGTATCTTTGTAGATACATACACCTTATTTGAGAAGGGCACCAAGACCACATTGCGTCCCGCCAACGATATATCCGCCGTGAGACGTGGTCCCTTTGTCGATATCGCCTCCTTAGCTATCTGCACCATGATCATGTCGCCCACCTTGAGGTGATCGCCAATGCGACCCTCCTTCTCCAATTTGGGCTCTAACCTCATGGACTCGACCCTCACGGGGTGCTTGCCCCCATCGCGGCTATCGACGACACGCTGCAACGAGCTGTAGTTCTCGCCAAGGTCGAGATAGTGAATAAAGGCATCCTTCTCGTGACCTATGTTAACAAATGCAGCGTTCAATCCAGGCATGATCTTACGCACACGACCGAGATATATGTCGCCCACGGCAAAGCCCGTTTGACACTGCTCTTTATTCAATTCGACAAGCACCTTATCTTCACAAAGTGCTATCGACACCTCCGTTGGATTTACACTGATAATTAATTCTCTGTTCATAGCTATTACAATGTAAATCGATAGTTAACCACTGCGGCACTACTTATTGCCGACAGTCTCTTTTGAAAATAGACAAAGCTAAGAGCCTAAAACTCTTAGCCTTATCTATTGTACTATAAGAAGATAATTACTTCTTCTTATGACGATTCTTGCGAAGACGCTTCTTACGCTTGTGCGTCGCCATCTTATGACGCTTGTGCTTCTTTCCGTTTGGCATAATTGTATTATTATTTAGGTTAAATGTCCTCTAATTATTTAATCTCGCTAACAAAACTCTTTGATGGCTTGAAAGCTGGGATATTGTGCTCAGGAATGGTGATAGTGGTGTTCTTAGAGATGTTACGAGCAACCTTCATAGCACGCTTCTTGATAATGAAGCTACCAAAACCGCGAAGATATACGTTCTCGCCGTTTGCCATTGCCTCCTTAACGCTCTCCATGAAAGCCTCAACGATAGCCTGTACCTGAACCTTCTCAACACCTGTTGACTTAGCTACCTGATTTACGATATCTGCCTTTGTCATGTCTTTAAAAGTTTATTTAAGTTTATATTAATAACAAGTATTTCAATAATTTACATGGGAATAGTGACGTAAAACACATATTTTCACACACTATATAACGCCGTGTAACTCAAAACGGTGGGCAAATATACGGCTTATTGCTTTAATTTGCAACAAAAAACCGAAAAAAAATAAATTATATCGCCAACGCAACCCGCTGTTTTGCAAATAATATGCCTACGCGATTGCGGCTATTTGAAGTTATTTAGCGCTGTTGCCAAACCCTCCACCGCCTGGTCAAGACCCGACTGAATCTTACCACCAATCATCATGCGCATCATCATGTTTAACTCCGCATGCAACACCATACGAACACGTGTATCATGCTCGTCTACCTGATGTAGCTGAATCCAGAACGAGAAGTCAATTGGGATACCGCCCTCAGCCGCAACAATCTTAACGTGCTTATTCTCAACTCTCTCCTCGATGCGCAAGCATATCTTCATACCCTTAGCCTTAAACGAGCAGCTATCGGGCGTAGCCTCCCACTCCTCAACCCTATCCTTCATCGCTGGAGTAAGGAAATCCAGGCGCGAGATAATAGGGAATATCAACGCTGCGGGGTGGTGTATCTGTTGTTGTTTCGATTCGTACTTTTCCATAAATCTAAAATTTAGAGCGCAAAGATATCTATTTTTTAGCGAATAACAAATCTTCGTGCATTATCCGACAATATCTCAATCTTAACGACCATAGTATCATCCGGAAGCAGCGCCTCAATCTTCTCGGGCCACTCGACAAGGCACAACTCGCCCGACGACAGATACTCCTCCGAGCCAAAATCCAAAGCCTCCTCGATACGCTCAATGCGATACATATCGAAGTGATAGATAGCCCCATTTGCACCCATATACTGATTTACGATGGCAAATGTTGGGCTTGTCACCGAGTCCTCAGCACCAAGCAGGGCTGCTATACGGCTAATCATCGTGGTTTTGCCGGCACCCATAGGGGCATCAAACGCCACAACAGTGCGACCATTAAGCGAGTCGATGACCGCCTGCGCAGCGATATCGAGCTCATCAATTGAACTAATCTCTACTATTCTCTCCATTATATAATTTATTTTCGTTTGGGCTTCAGCACGGCAAAGGGGACAATCATCTCCTCCATTGATATGCCGCCATGCTGGAACGTGTTCTTATAGTAGCGGATATACTTATTTGCATCATTGTTATAGACCAAGAAGTCACGATTGTATGCAAAGATATATGTCGAGGTTAGTCTACTCGACGGAAGTTGTATATCCTCGGGGCGCGTAATCTCGTAGACATCCCTCGAGTTATAGGCAAGGTTTCGTCCCGTCTTGTAGCGGAGGTTTGCCGAGGTCTCCCTGTCGCCCGTAACACGTATCGGGTTATCCACGCGCACGGTGCCATGATCAGAGGTTAGGATAACCTTATGTCCACGCTCGGCGAGGAGCTTCAACATCGCATAGAGCTCCGAGTGCTCAAACCATGAGCGTGTGAGTGAGCAGAATGCCGCCTCGTCATCCGTAAGATCGCGGATAATATCGGTCTCGGTTCGGGCGTGCGACAAGATATCGAGGAAGTTATAGACGATAACCGAGAAGTCGGCATCGTAGACGCGCTGCATATTATCGAGCAGTCTACGTCCCGCCTCGGGACGCACGAGCTTGTCGAACGAGAGACGACACTGGCGACCCGACTGCTGGAGTAGACGGCGCAAGAACTCCTCCTCATACATATTCTTGCCACCATCCTCATTATCATTGAACCACTTATCGGGCATCAGCTTATCGATGGCAAGGGGCATAAGACCCGCAAACACGGCATTACGCGCATACTGCGTTGCCGTGGGCAGGATGGCGCAGTAGAAGTCATCAACAGCCACATCATAGAAGTTCCTCAACAAGGGCTCGATTGTTCGCCACTGGTCGTAGCGCATATTATCTATGAGGATTAGCGTTGTCTTACCCTCGTCCACCTCTGGGAGGATGCGACGACGCATGAGCATATGTGACATTACGGGGATCTTACTATCGTCAACACGTCGATTTATCCAGTCGTAGTAGTTGCGACGCACGAACTTCGAGAACTCCATATTCGCCTCATTCTTCTGGTAGGCGAGCACCTCTTTAATGCTCGCATCGGTCGACGAGGCGAGCTCTATCTCCCAGGCCACAAGCTTTCGATATACAGCGCACCAATCCGAGAAGGACGATGCTGTCTGTTGCTGTGTTGATATACGACCAAACTCCACGCGATAGTCGGCCGTAGTACGCTCCGTGACGAGCTGCTGCGAGTGCAGATTCTTCTTTATCGAGAGCAGCACCTGGTTAGGGTTAACGGGCTTAATTAGGTAGTCGACAATCTTCGAGCCGATGGCCTTATCCATGATATTCTCCTCCTCGCTCTTTGTCACCATGATAACCGGCAGCGAGGGGGCTGCAGCTTTGATAAGTGGCAATGTCTCCAAACCCGTCATACCGGGCATCATCTCATCGAGAATGACGAGATCGTAGAACTCGCTACCTATCATATCAATGGCATCGTAGCCATTGTTGCAGGTATCAACCTCATACCCCTTCGACTGAAGGAACATAACATGGGGCTTAAGCAGGTCGATCTCATCGTCAACCCAAAGTATTCTATTCATAGCATAAAATTTTTATCTCTCTAACGCATCGATGACCGCTTTAATTGTGGGATAGCTCATTTTCAGCCTCTCACCCAACGCCGAGCGCTCGCACCACACAACATCGGTAATACCCTCCTCCTGCTGCGCCCTAAGCTGCGTTGTGGCAGCCCTCATCCGCCACCAGTCGGTGCTCTTCAGCTCCCACCTGCCATAGGTATCGTAGGCATGCAGCGTCGTCATCAGAGGCTCATCGCCAACCACACAAGCCTCGACACCCGTCTCCTCGAGCACCTCTCGAACAGCAGCATCACGGCTTATCTCACCCTTCTCGATATGCCCTTTAGGAAGATCCCACCTGTCGCGCAACCTTATCATCAGCACACTTCCCTCCTCATCCTCGACAACGCCACCTGCGGCACGCACCTCAACAAACTGCGAGGCAAAAAGCCTATAAGTGACCTCGGGGTCAGAAGATAATATCGTCACAAATTTGTCAGTCTCAACTTTTTTTATTACTTTCGCTCGCGAAACAGACAATGTATCACCCGCCACCAGTTGAGAGTGACAGCCAGCGGGCAGAGTGTTGGATATAACCAGCTTTGCATCGCCAAAGAAGATGGTATATTGTGTTGCGTTTGTCATAAATACAAGTGCAAATATACAAAAAACGAACAACAACAAACTAAATAGATAAAACTAATTTATGAGAAAATCACTATTCATTATGTCATTTGCAGCACTTCTGGTTGGTTGCGCCAGCACCAAACCTGCTCAAAAGGCCCAGGAGGAGACAGCAGCGCCCAAGGCTCTCGTTATCGACAACTCGCTAACTGACGCCGAGAAGGCAGCGCGTAAGTTCACCCCCGAGGTGATGTGGAAGATGGGTCGTATCGGCGCACAGACACTATCGCCCGACGCTTCGAAGCTCGCCTACACTCTCACTCAGTACAACATGGCCGAGAACCGCGGCATCACCTTCATCTATGTTCGCGACATGGCAACAGGCGCAGAGCAGCGTATCACCGACAACACCTCGAACAACCACTCACCACAGTGGCTCGACAACGAGACTATCGCCTTCATGTCGAACCGCTCAGGCTCATCACAGGTATGGGCGATGGACTACAAGGGTGAGAACGTACGCCAGCTCACCGCTTTCGACAAGGATGTTGAGGGCTTCGGCATCGCTGGCGACCACGCCTTCTATGTTCAGCGCGTAAAGGTCGCTCCGTTGAAGGGCTCTGACCAGTATGCCGATATGGACAAGTCGAAGGTACGCATCTACGACGACCTCATGGTACGCCACTGGGACTACTGGGATGATGGCTCATATCTCCACGTATTTGCTGCCGACTACAAGGATGGCGTAATTGCCGAGGGTAAGGATATTATCGGTGCCGACAAGGCATACGACGCACCTCTTGCACCATACTTCGATAATGCCGAGATTCGTCTATCTCCAGATGGCTCATTGCTCGCCTACACCTGCAAGCCACTCACAGGTACCGACTACGCACTCTCTACCGACTCGGACATCTTCCTCTACGACTTTGCGACAGGCACAACACGCAACCTCTCTAAGGAGGCAGCAGCAATGGGCGTAGACAAGTTCGTGGGCTACGATAAGTACCCTGTATTCTCACCCGACGGCAAGAAGATTGCCTTCCGCTCACAGCGTCGTCCAGGTAACGAGGCTGACCAGCAGCGTCTTTGGGTATTCGACCTTGAGACTAACGAGTGCAAATACATCACACGCAATCAGGACTACTGTGTAACCGAGGTTGCATGGGATGGTAACGATGCTATGTACTTCATCCTCCCATGGCGCGGCACACATCAGGTGGCACACATCGACCTTGCAGGTAACATGAAGCATATTACCGAGGGTAACTACGACTTCAACACATTCACCTTTGCCAATGGTAAGATTGTGGCTAACATGAACACCATATCTAAGGCTGTTGAGCTCTACGATGTTAACCCAACTACAGGTGAGTTCACACAGATTACAGACGTCAACCGCGAGATATACGACAATATCGACTTCGGCAGGGTTGAGGAGCGTTGGATAACAACCACCGACGGCAAGAAGATGCTCACATGGGTGATCTATCCACCACACTTCGACCCATCGAAGAAGTACCCTACACTCCTCTACTGCCAGGGAGGTCCTCAGAGCACCGTATCGCAGTTCTGGAGCTACCGCTGGAACTTCCAACTTATGGCTGCTGAGGGCTACATCATCGTAGCGCCTAACCGCCGTGGTTGTCCATCATTTGGTCAGGAGTGGACAGATCAAATCTCTGGCGACTACTCAGGTCAGAACATCGAGGACTACCTTGCAGCTATCGACGAGGTATCTAAGGAGCCATTCGTTGACACCGACCGTCGCGGTTGTGTAGGTGCTTCATACGGTGGCTACTCTACATACTACCTTGCAGGTGTTCACGAGGGTCGCTTCAAGGCATTTATCGCCCACTGCGGTATCTTCAACTTCGAGTCTATGTATGGTCACACCGAGGAGCTATTCTTCGTAACGAACGACTACGGTGGCGCATACTGGGAGAAGGATAATGCCACAGCACAGCGCTCTTATGACAACTCACCACACAAGAGGGCGGGCAACTGGGATACTCCTATCATGATTATCACCGGCGAGAAGGATTATCGCATTCCTTACTCACAGTCGTTGGAGGCCTTTACCGCTGCACGCGTACAGGGCATTGACGCTAAGTTGGTATCGTTCGAGAATGAGGCACACCAGGTATTCCAGCCACAGAACTCGGTGGTTTGGAACCGCGAGTTCTTCGGTTGGTTGAACAAGTACCTCAAATAATCTCTTAAGATAGCGGAGCATTAGCAACGCTTCAGTCACAAGAGGCTGAATGAAAAGTCTGTTTTATCGGGCTTTGCAAGCCTAAAACTACATCTTTTTATTCAATCTTATAACGAGAAGGAGCTGACTAATTTACTTTTTAGTCGGCTCCCTCTTCGTTTCTGCGTCACCACTGCGCCACTCTAATAGGAAGTTGGGGGTTTACGTACAGTAGTGCAAGGTAGTATGAGGTGGCGTGGGGTAATATGGAGTGATATGAGGTAATATGGGTTACTATGCGAAACACATATTAACTCATATTAACCCATCTAAACCCACCTCTCTCCACCGAACTCTGTCATAAAATTATGTTTGCAAAAACCGAAAAAAATTCATACATTTGCCACGATTATTATACATGAGAATTAATACAACATAATACTAAAATCTAAATCTATGAAAATCAAGAACTTATTTTTGGTTCTTTTCGCATTGCCACTTCTCTTCGTGGCTTGTGATAAGGACAATCCAGTAGTGGATGAGGTTAATAACCCTACTGTTGCTGTTACAGCAGGTGAGGCTACCGAGAACTCTATTGCTTTCACAATCACATCTACCGACGCTGAGAAGGTAGCTTATCTTGTTGTTGAGGGCGCTGAGGCACCTACCGCTTCTGAGGTATTGGCAAATGGTACTGCTGTTGAGGCAAATAAGAGCGTGGAGCTTACAGCAACGGATCTTAAGGCTGAGACCGAGTACACAATCGTTGCTGCCGCACAGAACTCTAAGGCTGTGGTTAAGGCATCGGCGATAAAGACCACTTTGAAGGCTAATGATGAGCCAGGACCAGAGCCAACCGACACTTGGGTAGCATCACACTTCTATGCAGATTTCGATGACTCGGAGGGCGTAAACACATACGCTATCATGCTCGGTGACAAGGATTTTGGCAACAACGGCTGGGGTGTTGATGGGGGTACTTACTACACTCTCTACTTCGTATCTGCAACTAAGGGTGGTGGCAAGCTTCCTAAGGGCACATACGTTCTCGACGACTCATACTCTGCAGGCACAATCATCGTGGACTACTCATACCGTCACACAATGGAGAATGGTCAGTTGAAGTATGGCATGGAGATTTTCAAGGAGGCTAATCTTATCATCAGCGATGGCAAGGTTGAGCTTAACGCCGTGATGGACCGTGACGACTCTGTTGTCAAGGTTGTTTATGAGGGCGACCTCTCAGTAGAGGATGGCTCAGGCTCAACAACTCCTGATGCTACTACCTACGTGGCTACATCGTGGATTTGGGGTGGCTCATCTACATACGGTAACAAGTATATGGTATCGGGTGAGAACTTCTCTATCGACGTTCACTTCCAGCCTAAGAATGCTACTAAGGATGGTATCGTTGAGGGCGAATACACTTGGACAAACACCTCTTGGTGGGGTTACAACGACTTCGAGGAGTTCACAACAAAGAACTTCACCATTGATGGCGTTGCCGACCTTACAATCTTCAAGTCGGGCTCGGCAAATGTAAGCAAGTCGGGCGAGAACTACACTATCGAGTTCACACTTGCTGATGGCAATGGCGTGCAGTATAACTTCGTTTATGAGGGTCCTATCGGCTCTGAGCACCAGGGTGGTGACGAGACTCCTACTCTCAACGTAACATCACTTGGCGAGGGTACTCACAACTCGTCATACTACTTCTACACCTTCAAGGCTGAGGGCGAGAACTTCTCATTCGACCTTGTTGTAAACGACTATCAGGCTGTTGCAACACGCATCAACGCTGGTAGCTACACTTGCGCATCAAGCGTTAGCTACGCTGGCAACGAGAACCTCTTCTATGTCAACAACTTCAAGTATGACGGCATAAGCTATAAGCCTACCGAGGCCTCAACAATGACCGTTGAGGGTGATGGCACAAACGTGGTTATCACAATGGATCTCACAATGCAGTCAGGCGATAAGTTCGCTGTAACATACGATGGCAAGATTGGTGGCTCGGCAGGCGAGGAAGAGCTCACAAAGTTGGCTACACCATCTGTTTCAGGCATCGTGTCGGGCAATGCTGCTACTGTAAGCTGGAACGAGATTGCAGGTGCTAAGGACTACACCGTGACATTGAATGGCACAGAGGTTCAGACCGTAACAACTGCATACGTTGTATATCAGGACTTGGCCTACTCAACAACATACACCGTAGCGGTTGTTGCCAACCCAGCAGATGCTACAGTAAATGCAGCTTCTGACGCTGGTACAGCATCGTTCACCACCGAGGCAGACCCTAACGGTGGCGGTGATGAGGGTGGCAATACTGGTGGCCAGAGCTATGAGAACTGGGTATTCTCAGCATCACTCGATATGGGTGCTAAGACAATCACTGTAACCGACGGCACACACACTGTTGTGTTCACTCTCAACGAAGTTGGCGGTGGTAAGTTCTACATCTTCGACAACGGTGTATTTAACATCATTAAGGTTGTGGTAGATGGTATTGAGACAACTGATGCATCGGGTACTGTAGAAATGAGCACAAACAACAGCTACTACATTACACTCGACGCAACAATCAATGGCGTGAGATATACTGGTACATCTACTAACCCTGTAGTATAAATAGAGGTCTAACCTATTTTTTCGAGGTTGAATGAAAAAACTATTTTACCTTTTTCTCGCTACACCACTACTCTTTGCAGCATGCGAGCCAGCAAATAATGGTGTTAATGAGAACGCAACACTCACAATCACCTCTGGTGAGAGTATGGAGTTTACACACGAGGCTGGTGTAGGTGAGATAACATATACACTTGAGGGTGCTAAGCAGGGCGCTAAGCCCTCTGTGGCGTGCAATGCCGAGTGGATTTCGGACATCACTGTTGCAGAGACTATCACCTTCAATGTTTCAGTCAACGAGGGCGATACACGCATGGCACCCATGCTCATCACCTATGGCAATGCTCAGCAGCAGGTTATCGTAAAGCAGCTATCACCAAGAGAGGCAGCACTCAACGCCTCGTTCTTCGGTGGCGAGTACTATGGTAGCATCTATAGCCCAGGCATGGGTAACTACTACCTCCACCTCTCGGATAACGGCTTTAACGAGCAGGGCATGGATAAGCCAAACTCTAAGTACTATTGTGTTGACCTCTATGCTCCATTGTATGAGGGTGCGGATGGCAGCACTATCGAGCTCCCTGTTGGCACCTATACACTCAGCACCGAGGCTGACCCTGTGATGTGGACCATGAGTTGGGGTTACTCAGGCTACCGCGAGACCAACGAGGCGGGTCAGTCGCTTGAGCCATATAAGTATGACCACGCGACGTTGATTGTAACGGAGGAGGGAGCTACGTTCGAGTGCTCTATCGAGGGCGTTAAGCACAAGGTTAAGTTCTCGGGCAAGGCGCAGATTATCGACGCTCGCAACTAACCTTCGGATTATACCTTTCATAAAAGTGATTTGCATTATGCAAGTCACTTTTTTTTTACTTTTCACGCTCTAATTAAAAATGTTTTACTATTTTTGTGTGATACTTATTAAGTACGTAAGTGCATAGGATAATCGATAATCTAAAATACTTTAATGCAAATGAAAAAACTTTTCTTCTTTCTACTCGCCTTGCCTTTGATTTTTGCAGCATGTGAGACTACTCCAGAACCACAGCCTGACCCACAGCCAGACCCAAAGCCAGACCCAAAGCCTGAATATGTTATGGAGATGGACTTCGCAGCTGCTATACGCTACCCAAGCGCAGAGCTTGACATGCCTGAGAACTCATATGTATTGCTCTTCGTAGACGACGCTGAGCGATATGAGTTCTTCTTGTTCATTAGCGGTGAGGAGGGTGAGACAGCATTGAAGGCTGGCAAGTATGCAGCTGAGGACGCATACTTGTACGACTTGGATACAGAGGACGAGTATACCTTTGCTGAGGGCGAGGCAACTGTAGGCATCGATGGCGACATCTACACATTCGACATGGTGATGGCTAACGAGGAGGGTGGTCTCTACCACTTCACCTACGAGGGTACTCTAATGCAGGAGGAGCCAGAGCCAACACCAGAGCCTAAGGATTTTACCCCTGTATACGTAGAGGCTTATCGCGCTCAGGGTTGGGATCTTGGCAACTTCGAGTTGGATCTCTACATCAACGATGAGTTGTACCACGCATTGGATATGCAGGATATGTTCAACCCTAACGATGGTCACCTCTCTGAAGGTTTCTACACTATGGATAATGGCTCTATCACCGAGTGGTCAAACTTCGTGTGGGATATCGAGACTGGCGAGGGTGCTCATGTAACCGCTGCTGAGATCACTATCACACACTATGAGGATGGCACAACAAACCTTAAGGGCTTCTTCGAGTCAGAGTATGGCGATCACCTCGATATCGACTGGACTGGCGTAGTTGCTGGCTTCGTATTCGGTGGCGAGACTCCAGAGCCTCCAACCCCAGGTGAGGACTTCGACTTCACTGCTCCTTACATGGCTTGCGAGTACTACTCAGCAGACACTATGGGTACTCCTTCAAACAACTACTGGGTGGTCCTTTCTGATGATGAGGCTTGCAGCACTCAGAGCCTAGCTCCAGGTGCTACATACATCGCATTGGACCTCTACTCAGATGCTGAGCAGGATAGCTTGCCACTCGGTACTTACACCTTCGACGCTAACGACTCTGGTGAGAATAACACGTTGGGCTTCTACTACTCTTATGGCTTGGTAATGTCAGAGTCAGGCGAGCCACAGGTATGGTATGGCTTCTCTGATGGTACTGTAACCATTACCGAGGGTAAGATCTATGCTGAGCTCACACGCGAGGACAATGGCGGTAAGGTGACTGTAACATACGAGGGTGACCTCGCATTCGGCAACGGTGGTGGCTCTGAGGGTGGCTCAGACCTTGAGAGCGACGTTGAGCTTAACATCACAGGCGCCGGCATCCACAGTGAGTATTACATGGACTACTACGGTGTAGGCTCTGACAACTGGGGGATTACAGTATTCGAGGATGACTCTACAGAAAGCGGCGCATACCTCCAGTTCGACATTCTCTCAAGCGTATATGCTGACGACTGGAGAGGCGAGTACATCTCACTCAACGAGGCTACAACATCATACGACTACACATTCATCCCTGGTCAGATTTCAAACGGCTACTATGCAGGTTCATGGTACATTGAGTTTGAGAACGGCGAGGTTGCAGGCGCTCAGGCTGCCCTTGTAGGTGGTACTGTAGAGTTCGTATTCAACGAGGACGGCTCTAAGACCATAGTTCTCGACTGCGTAGACGCAAATGGCAACAAGATTACAGGTACTGTATCAAGCGACCCAGCTGCTGAGGCATACTCTGCAGGTGATGTAAAGAAGCTTATCCCTGTAAAGCGTAGCATGGTTATTCGCTAAGCTACCATAAACCAATAACATGGAGTCATCCTCGAAAGGGGGTGACTCTTTTTGTTGGCGTTGTGTCTTAATTGAGGTAAAAGAGGTCTGAGGGGTTTAAAGGGGCTGAGAGGAGTTCTTTAACCAGCGAGAACTGACACCCTAACGCGCAAGCCCCCTATTACCCCTTTCGCCCTATTACCCCTTGTACTCCAATTAATGAAGTTAGTGAGCTTAGTGAAATAACTCCTAATCTCCCTAAATTCACTAATTTCTATAATTACACTTTGTTTCCACCACCTCGAACCACTTTCATGTCAGAGTGGTGCAGTGGTAAATTTAGCGTCAGAATGGTGTCAGATTTGGCTCATCCAAAAAGAAAATCCCGAGGGATAGTACTCAACGTACAGCCCTCGGGATTTTACTTTTGTGATGGGTCGAAGATGACCCGTTATCACGCTAAATTATTAGATGATACCCTGCTCAAGCATAGCCTGTGCAACCTTCATGAAGCCGGCGATGTTAGCACCCTTAACGTAGTTAATAGTACCGTCTGGCTGCTCACCATACTTCACACATGCATTGTGGATAGACTCCATGATGAAGTGAAGCTTCTCGTCAACCTCCTTACCTGACCATGAAATGTGCATACAGTTCTGAGTCATCTCAAGACCAGAAGTTGCTACACCACCAGCGTTAACTGCCTTACCTGGAGCGAAGAGGATACCTGCCTTCTGGAATGTGTGGATAGCCTCAGGAGTACAACCCATGTTAGAAACCTCAGCTACGCACCATGTGCCGTTAGCCAAAAGCTCCTTAGCATCAGCCTCGTTCAACTCGTTCTGGAATGCACATGGAAGAGCGATGTCACACTTAACAGACCAAGCCTTCTTACCTGCAGTGAACTTACAAGCCTCAGGGAACTTAGTAGCCATATCCTCAACCTTGTTGCGGTTTGAAGAACGCATAACAAGCATATAGTCGATCATCTCGCTAGTGATACCTGCTGGAATCTCACAAACGCCGTCTGGACCAGAGATAGCAACAACCTTAGCGCCGAGCTCAACAGCCTTCTGTGATGCACCCCAAGCTACATTACCGAAACCTGAAACTGCAACAGTCTTGCCCTTAAGATCCTTACCAGCCTTAGCCAACATGTGCTCAGTGAAGTACAAAGCACCGTAACCTGTAGCCTCAGGACGGAGGATAGAACCACCCCAAGTCTCACCCTTACCTGTCAATACACCTGTGTGGTACTGACGAGCAAGCTTCTGGTACATACCGTTAAGGTAACCGATCTCGCGACCACCAACACCTACGTCACCTGCTGGAACGTCAGTGTCAACGCCGATGTTGTTCCACAACTCCTGCATGAATGCCTGGCAGAAGCGCATGATCTCACCGTTAGACTTGCCAACTGGGTTGAAATCAGCACCACCCTTAGCGCCACCCATAGGAAGGGTAGTCAAAGCGTTCTTGAAAGTCTGCTCGAAACCGAGGAACTTCAACATTGAAGGGTTAACAGCTGGGTGGAAACGCAAACCGCCCTTGTAAGGACCGATAGCTGAGTTGAACTGTACACGGTAACCGAGGTTAGTCTGA
>JAZSBD010000019.1:0-116692 GCA_045602255.1 Alistipes sp. | reverse complement strand
AGGAGGTGGCCACATTGGAGCCTGCAATCGAGAAGATGGAGGAGGAGATTAAGCTCCTACTCATCCCAAAAGATCCTCAGGACGACAAGAATGCCATTGTCGAGATTCGTGGTGGCACGGGTGGCGACGAGGCTGGAATCTTCGCTGGCGACTTGTTGGGTATGTACACCAAGTACATCGAGTCTAAGGGCTGGCGTTACGAGATTACCTCATCGTCGGATGGTGCTGCAGGTGGCTACAAGGAGGTTGTGCTCAAGGTTACAGGTCAGAGCGTATACGGTACTTTGATGTATGGGTCGGGCGTGCATCGTGTGCAGCGCGTGCCACAGACCGAGACTCAGGGTCCTGTACACACCTCTGCGGCATCTGTTGCTGTGCTTCCCGAGGCTGAGGAGTTCGATATCGAGATCTCGATGAACGATATTCGCAAGGATATCTTCTGTGCATCGGGTCCTGGTGGTCAGTCGGTGAACACCACCTACTCGGCAATACGCCTTACCCACATCCCAACAGGTATCGTCGTGCAGTGCCAGGATCAGAAGTCGCAGCTCAAGAACTTCGACAAGGCATTCGAGGAGTTGCGTACGCGTGTCTTCAACCTCGAGTACTCGAAGTATCTCGATGAGATTGCCTCTAAGCGTAAGACCATGGTCTCTACTGGTGACCGTTCGGCAAAGATTCGTACCTACAACTATCCACAGGGACGTATCACCGACCACCGTATCAACTATACTATCTACAACCTCTCTGCGTTCATGGATGGTGACATCCAGGATGTCATCGACCAGCTTATCGTTGCCGAGAATGCTGAGCGCTTGAAGGAGAGCGAGTTGTAGTGGGTCACACGGAGTAGATATATTTTAATCAACGAGCCGAAAACGACCTAACCCCATGTGGGATGGGTCGTTTTTTCTAATCTACAGAACATCCCTTAAGTTTTATGAAGCAGGTCATACTTTCCATCTTGTTGCTCTTTGTTAGCACCACGCTCTATGCCGATTATCCCGAGCGAGGGGGTGCTGCCCGTGCCAAGGGTAAGAAGATGATGGTCAAGGAGTGGAAGACCACGCCTGATGGTAAGAAGAAGTGGGTCGACCATGCAGAGATGTACAACGCCCAGGGACAGCTTATCGAGGAGGCTGAGTATAGCGATTTTGGCACACGTCTGGCATGGCGTGCCGAGTTCGAGTATAACAGCAAGGGGCAGCTTATCGTCGAGCGCGTCTATAACGAGCGCAACAAGTTGGATAAGGTGCGCAAGTATGAGTATAACGACGATGGCGTATGTGTGCGCCGTCTCAACTACTCGGCAGATGGTAAGCTAAACTCCTATCGTCAGTTCGAATTTCTCTTTGATGAGTAGCGATGTGTGGCAATCTGACATACGAGAGGCTCAACGCCCTTGATGTGTGGCAGCACATGGGCACAATCACGCTCGATGAGATGCGTGCCGTGAAGCTCATGAACCGCATCGACACTAAGTATGTCGTCAGCGAGGCCGAGGTCTTAGAGCTCCTTCGTAGGGCGGCGTTAGAGGGCTATAGGGTGCAGATTATCGGTGACGTAAGGGCGGCGCGCTACGATACGCTCTACTACGACACCCCCGGTAGAGCGATGTATGTCATGCACCACAACAAGCAGCTGAGGCGTCAGAAGGTGCGCACACGCACCTACCTCGATGGAGACCTATCGTTCTTCGAGATAAAGATGAAGAGCAACACGGGTCGCACGCGTAAGAAGCGCGTGGAGATTGAGCGCTCGATGTTTCACAATTTCACGGATAGTGACTCTGCATTGGGGCTCCTTGGGGAGTATGCGTGGTATGGTGCCGAGGAGCTAACCCCCGCATTATCAACGCGTTTCACGCGCATAACGCTCGTCAACTCAGAGCTCACCGAGCGTCTGACCATCGATATGCAGCTCCAATATAAGGATGTCCGTTCGGGGTGTGGTGCTGCGATTGAGCATATGGCGATTGTCGAGCTAAAGCAGGATGGGCGCTGCACGTCGGCGCTGCGCAATATCCTTCTCGATATGCGTATTGCACCATTTCGTGTTAGTAAGTATTGCCTCGGCACGGCACTTACGGTGGCAGATATTAAGAAGAACCGCTTTAAACTAAAACTTAGAGATATAGAGCATCGCTTAGGTGTTCTTAATGTGCTGAATAACTGAAATTAACAATAAAGAAAGAATAGAATTATGGCTATACCTAATAGTTTGGGAGATGTCGATCAGGTTATGAACGAGGGCACAGCTCCCGACCCAGAGATTGAGGCGTTGGCAAGTAGCAATGAGGCTCTCATTGATCTCTCGACATTTGGCTTGTCGACAACCGAGACGATGTGCATAAACTTCATTTTCAACATTGTGATATGCTCGTTGGTCATCTGGCTCTTCTACTACCCTAAGGGTCGTCGCAAGGATTTCGCAACCACCTTTATACTCTTCTCAACAGCAGTCTTCATGTTGTTGTACTTCATGGGTGGCGTGAGCATGGATATCACCGTAGGCTTGGGCTTGTTCATGATCTTCGGTATCATGCGCTACCGCACGGAGATGGTGCCCATACGCGAGATGACCTACCTCTTTGTCACCATTGCCCTCTCGGTTATCAATGGCATTAACACCATTAACGACACACTTATCCTCGCCAACATAATAGTTTTGCTCCTACTGGCGTTTGTTGAGTATGTGGTGTGTGTGCGTCGTGAGGCGTCGCGTCTGGTATGCTACGAGCGTATTGAGCTTATACAGCCCGAGCGTCGCGAGGAGCTTATCGCCGATTTGGAGAAGCGCCTGGGACATAAGGTGTTGCGTGTGGAGGTGGGCAGTGTCGACTTCCTGCGCGATGTAGCCTTTCTGAAGGTCTACTACCGCCCTACGCATGGCGAGACAACGTCGACAAATGCCACTATGAAGATTAACGAGAAGAATGCATTCGAAAATTAAAGATACTATGAAGCGAATAATAATATCAACACTACTGCTCTTTGTCGCAGCAAGCGCTGTTGCACAGGAGTTTACGCCTGGACGTCGTACCACTAACGACCTGCGCGGTCGTGCCGAGGCCTCGTTCGAGTTCGAGCCCGTGAAGAACCTCTCGTTGGAGGCTGGCGTGCAGCTACGCCTCAAGGACGACTTCGCCTCTGTAGATCGTATTCAGACCACCGTGGGTGCTGAGTATGAGGTGTGCAAGAACTTCAATGTAGGTGTTGATTATGTCCTTATCAATGGACGTGATAACGCCAGCTGGGATAAGCCACGTCATCGCCTCAATGCCAATTTGGAGGGTTCGGTGAAGATTGGTCGTGTCGAGCTATCGCTACGTGAGCGTCTTCAGACCACCTTCCGCACCGACTCGGTAAACCGCTATGAGAAGCAACCTGCGCAGATGGTGCTACGCTCGCGCCTTATGGCTGAGTTCCCTGTGCGCCATACTCGCTGGACACCCTATGTGCTCTTCGAGTTGCACAATACGCTCAATGCCCCCGGAGTTGTCGCTAACTATAAAACCGATGAGTTCTACATCGATAACTACATCACGCGCTACCGCGCCGGCGTAGGTGCCAAGTTGCGTATCACGCGCAACCACCGCCTCGACTTCTACTATTACTTCGACTACGACCGAGGATATAACATTGATTATAAGGGTAATAAGGGTGATTTGAAGGGCTATGTTCAGGAGAACGAGTTCCGCCATATTATCGGCATAAGTTATAAATTCAAATTGTAATTATGCGACACGCCATAGTGCTTATAGTCATGCTTTTATGTGCCAACGGTGCATCTGCTCAGCAGCCGATGTATGTTGTTGGTAGCAGGGTTGTCGATAGCATTGAGGATATTCCGCACGAGAATATCGAGCGTATAGATGTCCTTCCTGCCGACGAAGAGACTATTGCTCGGTGGGGACTTGGTGCCAGCGAGGGTGTTATCATTGTCACCCTGCGCTACGACACTCCGGCAAGCTTTGCCGCTGAGGGCTATAATAACTTCACCGACTACCTCGCTCATACGGTCAAGTGGAGCGATAACAACCCAGCGGAGCGCGTCTCGCTACGATTGCATATCGACGAGAGTGGTCGTGCTACTATTAGCGAGGTGCTTGAGACAACATCGCGCAGTTACCTTAAGCGCGTAGAGCGTGCTATTGATGAGGCTCCCTTGTGGAGTCCTGCCATGCGCGCTGGTGTTGCTGTCGAGAGCATTCAACTTGTAAATCTGCAACTGCCCACAGGTAAGAGTATTCCTCAGGAGCCAGTCGTAATAATAATATAACAACCTGCTATGATTCAGCCCCTTGATATAACCACTTCGCCTGCCGAGAGTCTCACGCTTCTCGACCTTCAGCGTATGGTGCGTATGACGCTTGAGGGGCGTTTTGCCAACCCATTGTGGGTGAGTGCCGAGATCTCGGAGTTGAAAGTCAACCGCTCGGGACACTGCTACCTCAATCTTGTGGAGAAGGGAGCGACGGATGGTGCGCCGAGGGCTGAGGCGAGGGCTGTTATATGGCGTTCGGCTTATGGTAGCGTCGCCGCAAAGTTTGAGGAGGCTACCGGGGCGCATCTTACTAACGGCATTAGGGTGTTGGTGCGTGTTGTGGTCACCTACCATGAGATATATGGCTTCTCGTTGCAGATTATCGACCTTGATGCGAGCTATACGCTTGGAGAGATTGAGCGTCGTCGTCGTGAGACCATAGCGCAGCTGCAGTCGGATGGCGTATGGGATATGAATCGTGAGCTGGACTTACCACGCCCTACGTTGCGTATCGCTGTGGTGTCGAGTGCCACGGCTGCGGGCTATCGCGACTTTTGTAATGAGCTGTCGCGCGGTGGCTATCGCTATTCGGTGACCCTCTTCGAGAGCCTTATGCAGGGTGATATGGCAGAGATGAGTGTCGTTCAGGCGCTGGGCATGATTGCGCAGCGAGAGGATGAGTTCGATGTTGTTGCCATCATACGTGGTGGTGGCTCTGTCAGCGACCTTGCCCTCTTCGACTCCTACCTCATAGCCTCGCATGTTGCGCAGTTCCCACTGCCTGTGATTACGGGCATAGGTCACGATAAGGATGTCTCGGTAGTGGATATGGTTGCGCATACTATGTGTAAGACCCCTACGGCTGTTGCCACCCGCCTCATAGAACTTGTTGACGAGGAGGTGGAGTATTTATGTGGCATTGAGTCGGAGATATATGCACTTGCCGAGCAACTGCTAAATAGTCATATTAACACCCTCGCCATTCGTGAGCGCGATGTGGTTGCACTTAGTAATGAGGTGCTTATGACATATAGCCACCAGGCGGAGAACACCTACCGTTCAATCATGGAGCAGGCGCAGGCTATGATAGAGGCGCAGACGCAGTATCTTGCTCAGGCAGAGGCGTTTGCTGAGTCACACTCGGTAGATAATATCCTACGTCTTGGTTTTGCCGTGTTACACGGTGAGGTGGCGGAGGGTAGGAGCATTACCATCGAGCGTATGAATGATATTATTAGAGCAAGGATAACGAATATTGAGAAGAGATAATGGCAAAGAAGAGAACAAACCTATCATATAGCGAGGCCGCTGCTGAGTTGGAGACCATCCTCTCGCGCATGCGTGCTAAGGAGTTAGGCATTGATGAGCTGGCGGTTGCGGTTAAGCGAGCGCAGGAGCTTATCGCCATCTGTCGTGCCCATCTGCAGGATGTAGGCAGCGAATTGCAGAAGATTGTAACCCAGGAGTAATGCGGATATGAAGGGGTTTATACGCTGGTTGTTGAACCATATACCACGCCGTTGGTTGCAGCGCATGGCGGGCTGGGGAGTTCCCATTTTAGGACTCTTCTACCTTGGACGTGCCCGTCGCTGTCCCATGTGTGGCTGTCGCCGTAGGCGCTTCTTGCCCTATGGCTATGTCACCTCGCGCGAGGATGCGCTATGCCCCAAGTGCCTATCGTTGGAGCGCCATCGTATGATATGGCTGTGGTTGGAGCGTAATACCGGACTCTTCAGTGAGCGCCCTACGCTACTACATATAGCCCCTGAAGTATCGCTTATGCGCCACTTTAAGAGGATTTATAAGGGCACTGATGGCTATATCACAGCCGATTTGGAGTCGCCCTTGGCAGATATGCACTTCGATGTGCAGAGTATCCCTATGGATGATTGCTCGGTAGATGTCATCATTTGCAACCACCTCTTGGAGCATGTCGAGGATGACCGCCGCGCAATGTCGGAGTTATACCGCATTATGCGTCCTGGTGGGTGGGGCATAATGATTGTGCCGGAGGATCGTAGTCGTGCCACGACTTTCGAGGATGATACGATTACAGACAAGGCTGAGCGCACCCGCCTCTTTGGACAGTATGACCATCGTCGCTTATATGGTCGTGACTATGATGATCGCTTGCGTAGTGTGGGCTTTAAGGTTGAGCGTATTGCCTTTGCTGCGACGCTTAGTGCCTCGGAGCAAAGGCTGTATAGCGTTGGCAGTGACGATATTGTTGTTGTAAGCAAGAGTTGATTATGAATGTTTTAGATAGATATAAAAGTTTAAGAGATATTGTTGCCGCCTCCTTCTCGGAGCGCACGCAGAGTATGGTTGACCATGCTCTGCAGTTTGCCGCTAAGGAGTTGGATGGCGTCACGCGCTACGATGGTAGCCCCATGCTCGACCATGGTTGTGCTGTGGCACATATCGTTGTGGAGCGCATAGGATTGGGTCGTAACTCTACCATTGCCGCTATTATACACGATGTAGTGCGCATAGCAGCTCAGGAACATAGTGAACGTCTTGCGGAGTTGCGAGCAGATATATGTCGTGACTATGGTGATGAGGTGTGGGGTATATCTCTCGCCTTAGCCAAAATATCTGATATAAAGCTCAAGGCCTCTAAGGAGCAGGCGTCGGACTTCCGCGATATGATTGTATCCTACTCTGAAGACCCTCGCGTGATACTCATCAAGCTTGCCGACCGCTTAGAGGTTATGCGCTCTTTGGCAATGTTTCCAGAGAAGAAACGCCTTAAGAAGAGCTGGGAGAGCATGAACCTCTATGCCGAGATAGCCCATAAGCTCGGTTTATATAACCTTAAGAGTGAGCTTGAGGACTTGTCGCTCAGCTACATAGAGCCTGAGGCATACCGCGATATTGTCGAGCAGCTTAAGGAGAGTGAGGCAGAGCGCCGTGCCTTCATCGAGGAGTTCCTACGACCTGTGCGTCAGAAGCTCGATGCTGAGGGTATAAAGTATCATATAAAGAGCCGCACCAAGTCTATCTTCTCCATCTTCCAGAAGATGCGCAAGCAGAAGGTGAGCTTCAAGGGTGTTTACGACATCTTTGCCCTACGCATCATCATCGACACGCCGCCTGAGCGCGAGAAGGCTCAGTGCTGGATTACCTACTCCATCGTTACCGACCTATACACCCCTAACCCTGAGCGTATGCGCGACTGGATAAGCATCCCTAAGTCGAATGGTTACGAGTCGCTACACACAACTGTTAAGGCGGATGCTAACCGCTGGGTGGAGGTGCAGATACGTACCGAGCGCATGGACGAGGTTGCCGAGCGCGGTATTGCTGCTCACTGGCGCTATAAGGGTGTTAAGCAGGGTGGCATGGGCGCTGAAGAGTGGCTCGGTAGGCTTCGTCAGTTGCTGGAGGATACCACCTCAGAGACTATTGCCCACCGCTTCGATGCTAAGCCTGCGCAGGGTGAGATATTCGTATTTACCCCGTCGGGCGATATACGCAAGCTCCCCGAGGGTGCTACCGTCTTAGACTTCGCCTTCGATATACATACCAACATAGGCTCATCATGCGTAGGTGGCAAGATAGGCAATAAGGTTGTCCCTATCAAAGAGCAGTTGCATAATGGTGATATATGCGAGGTGCTCACGCGCCGTGACCAGACGCCTAAGGCGGATTGGTTGTCGATATGTGTCACCTCCAAGGCTCGTTCGCGCATACGCATCTACCTTCGTGAGCAGCGACAGAAGCATGCTCGCTTGGGTCGTGAGGAGTTGGAGCGCAAGATTAAGAACTGGAAGATAGACGCCTCTATTGATGAGGTGGTGTCATACCTCTGCAAGCACTATAAAATGCGCCGTGGCATCGATTTATATATGCTTATCGCCGATGAGAAGATTGACATGGCGGAGGTTAAGGATGTGCTTGCGCGTTGGCTCTCTGGCGAGGCTGACGAGGAGCGTCGTCAGGCAGCTGCCGAGGTTGAGGAGCGTAAGCTGCGCCTAAGGGAGGAGCGTGGCGAGGAGAGCGCACAGCGTAGCGACGCCCTTGTTATCGACGATAATATCAATAATATAGAGTATAAACTTGGCAAGTGTTGTAACCCTATTAAGGGTGATGATATATTCGGCTTTGTGACCATCAATTCGGGTATCACCATTCATCGTAGTGACTGCCCTAATGCTCGTCGTATGAGGGAGCGCTACCCCTACCGTGTCATAGATGCGCGCTGGAGGAAGGGTGCTCAGGGTGCCTTCCGCATCACTGTGGGTATCTCGGCTGTCGATTTGCCAGGTCTTGCAACCACGATTATGGATGTGGCAAGCAAGGAGCTAAAGCTCGCGGTGCGAGGCATTAACTTCAAGCCTAAGGGCGATGGCATGGCCTCGGCAGAGCTCTCGGTTGAGGTTCCCAGTGCCGGCGTTACCGACATGTTGTTACACTCTCTTCGTCGTATCAAGGGGGTGAGGAACGTATATAGAATTAGCTAACCCAAAATATCATATATTATGAACTTAGAAGATATTCGCTGCCCATGGGGCGACACTTTGACTACATGTGCTATTACTGTTGCCGACCTTGAGGGCATTGTTCTTTACCAGAACGAGCGCTCGGTGGCGGTTAATGGTGATGTGCGTGGTCGTTCGATGATACCCTGCCACTCGGAGCGCTCGCGTGCAATCATCGCGCGCCTTATCGAGAACAAGGAGAACAATGTCTACACCATACAGAAGGGCGCTTTGCGCAAGATGATATACCAGACACCATGGTATAAGGATGGTGCTGTTGCCGGTCTTGTTGAGTTCTCGTTAGAGATTCCAGAGAGCATGCCACACTACGTACGTGGGTAGTAGATAGAGCCTATAAAGTAAACTAAAACTACTAAATATGAGAAGATTACTCATTCTATTTATTGCTGCTATTGGCCTTGTTATGCCACTATCAGCACAGGTGCGCACCGAGCAACTCTTGGAGAAGGGTTGGCGCTTCACGCGCGAGGATAGCGATACGTTTGTAAAACCTGAGTATAACGATAAGGAGTGGCAGAGTGTCACCATTCCTCACGACTGGGCTATATATGGTCCTTTCAGCATCCATAACGATAGGCAGAATGTAGCCATCACGCAGGATGGTCAGAAGGAGGCTATGGAGCATGCAGGTCGTACCGGTGGCCTGCCATTCGTTGGTGTTGGCTGGTATCGCCTTAAGTTCGAGGCCCCTACCTTTGCTGAGGGTAAGCGCGCAACACTCATCTTCGATGGTGCCATGAGCCATGCGCATGTATATGTCAATGGCGAGGAGGTCGGCAACTGGCCCTATGGCTATAACTCGTTCCACTTCGACGTTACCGACTATCTCAAGGCTGGCGAGGTAAACACTCTTGCCGTGCGCCTTGAGAATAAGCCTGAGTCATCGCGCTGGTATCCTGGTGCGGGTCTCTATCGCAACGTACACCTTGTCGTTACCGAGGATGTGCATATCCCAGTGTGGGGCACGCAGATTACCACACCTCGTGTAAGCGAGAAGTTGGCACGTGTGGAGCTTCGCACAAAGGTTGAGGGCTACGACAAGGGTGATGACCTATATATATATACAGAGATTCTTGACCCTAATGGCGCTGTTGTGGCCACTGCGAAGGATGGTCTTAGCAAGTATGAGACATCACTCTTCGAGCAGACGGTAGATGTTGAAAACCCATTGCTTTGGAGTGTCGATACTCCTATGCTCTATACCGCAAAGTCAAAGGTATATGTCGGTGATGAGCTTAAGGATGAGTACTCTACACGTTTCGGTATCCGCACCATAGAGATTATCCCCGAGGAGGGTATGTTCATCAATGGCGAGATGGTTAAGTTCAAGGGTGTATGTAACCACCACGACCTCGGTCCTTTGGGTGCTGCGGTTAATGATGCTGCCATACGCCGCCAGATACGCATCCTGAAGGATATGGGCTGTAATGCCATTCGTACATCACACAATATGCCTGCCCCTGAGCTTGTTGAGGCGTGTGATGAGATGGGCATGATGCTTATGCTGGAGACCTTCGATGAGTGGAAGAGTGCGAAGCTCGCCAATGGCTACCATAACTACTTCGACGAGTGGGCAGAGCGCGATATGGTCAACCTCTTGCACCACTATCGTAACAATCCAAGTGTTGTTATGTGGTGTATCGGCAACGAGGTCCCCGACCAGGGCGATATTATCTACGGTCCAAAACTCGCGCGTATGTTGCAGGATATTTGCCACCGCGAGGATCCCACACGCCCTGTGACAAATGGTATGGATCAGCCCGACAATGTGGTCATTGCCACAAATATGGCTGCTATGATGGATGTTGCGGGCTTCAACTATCGCCCACACCGCTATGCTGAGAACTATCTACGCCTACCACAGCAGATTATCCTCGGCTCGGAGACTGCCTCTACGGTAAGTAGCCGTGGTGTCTATAAGTTCCCTGTCGAGCGCCGCTCGATGGCTAAGTACGATGACCATCAAGCATCGTCATACGATGTGGAGCACTGTGGCTGGTCTAACCTCCCTGAGGACGACTGGGTTTGGCACGATGACTTCTCATGGGGTATCGGCGAGTTCGTATGGACAGGCTTCGACTACCTCGGTGAACCTACACCATACTATACCGATTGGCCAAGCCACTCATCGCTCTTCGGTATTGTTGACCTTGCAGGCCTACCTAAGGATAGATACTACCTCTATCGTAGCCACTGGAATACCGAGGACGAGACATTGCACATCTTACCTCACTGGACATGGCCCGATCGCGTAGGCGAGACAACGCCTATCTTCGTATATACCAACTATCCAAGTGCCGAGCTCTTCATCAATGGCGTTAGCCAGGGCATACGCACCAAGGATACCACTATCACTGCCGAGGGCACTATGGAGGAGCCGGAGACAGCAACATCGTTTAAGCGTCAGCAGCGCTACCGCCTGATGTGGATGGATACCAAGTATGAGCCAGGAAGGGTTAAGGTTGTTGCCTATAACGAGGCTGGCGAGGCTGTAGCCGAAAAGGAGATATGCACCGCTGGTGCTCCTCACCATATCGAGTTGGAGGTTGACCGTTCAACAATTAAGGCGGATGGTCGTGACCTCGCCTTTGTCACCGTCAAGGTCGTAGATAAGGATGGTAACCTTTGCCCCGATGCTCAGCACCTTGTCAAGTATAGTGTTAAGGGCGAGGGCTGGTATCGCGCAGGTGCTAATGGCGACCCAACATCGTTGGAGTTGTTCCATGAGCCCCAGATGAAGGTCTTCAATGGTATGATGACCGCCATTGTTCAGTCTACCGACAAGGCTGGCGAGATAACCCTTACAGCGACAGCCAAGGGGTTGAAGTCTGCGAAAATAGTCATCACCACCAAGTAATTTGTTGTGATAGCGGCGCATTAGCGGCGCTTCAATCAAAGCCCTGAATAGGACATACGCCAAGTACTACCTATCCAGGGCTTTTTCATGTCATCGCCACTACTGCACCACTCTGACAACAAATTAGTTCGCGCTTTGTGTCGTATCTAAGCGCTGTATCTGCTGCCTTCTGAAAACTAATTATTATGTTATATGGGGTCTTTACATAGAATAGTTATTCATATAACTACATTCGCATTATTGTTATATTGTCGACATAAATATGAATATTCTTAAAATTTATTCCATTATATATTGTTAACCGTAAAAAAATATATATCTTTGTGTTGTCAAAGGCTTGCTTTTGATATTGTAAATATTATATAGTGAAAGTGTTTCGCTGACCTTATTGAGAAATCTGGTAAATTTCTATTGTATCAAGGTAACGAGTACACTCATTGCTTGTATTGGTATGTTCAGTTGGCATGTTCTATGCCCACCCCATACTGTACAGGTGTGGGGTATTGTTTATTTGATACAAGGTATACCAGAACCTCTCAATAAATAAACGAACATCTCCACACTTTCTTTATTATTTGTAATTTCCGTTATTGGGGATGAGGCGGACGTAAAGATTTAAGTACAAGTATGAACACACCATTTTCAGTTCGTCAATCAGAGCTGTGGAAAGAGTCTTCTCGCTCAATCTGGTTTAAGGCCCTTGCCCAATTTATCGTTTCGATGTTGAGCATATTATCTATTGTCATTTATGTCGATGTTGCCTCTCTCCAAACATCCGTAGGCGTAATTCTATTGATTATCCCTACATTGGGAGCATTTTTATCGTTTATAATAGCTTGTGCCCTGACTGCCCAGATTGACATTTGGAGTATAATGTTAAATGGAAAAACAAGGAAGTATTTCTCTCTATATGTCAATGGTCTTAAGGTATCATTCCTCTCTGTAATACCAATCATTGCAGGAATGTTTGTTACTATTATGTTTGCTAAGGAGTTAGGTCAGTTCTGGGTTGAACTCATTGTTAATGTTCTAAGAGTCCTATCTTATGTAGGTTTATTAATATCAGTTTGTGGTATGTGTGTTTTGGTGTTCTCAAAGAAGAATGTAGACAAGACTGTTGCAGTTGGTACGAGATATCTACTAGCATCAACCGTTCTGATGATGGGAAGTTGGTTGGTTGTAAGATGTCTAATGAATTCTGGCACTGAACTAAATCCTAAAAATGTTTTTCATTTCATGATTTTTGTAAGTACTGCGGTAGCCATAATGAATCTTCTTGGTTGGAGAAAGATTTCTAAAATGGATATGCCTGCTCGCTAAAATTGCACATAGTTATTAAACACAAAGAGGGATGCTCATGACAATAACGAGCATCCCTCTAAATTTGTATTATCTATCCTTGTGTTACCTCTTTCTCAGCTTCACGACATTCTCCACATGGTGTGTATGTGGGAACATATCAACGGGCTGCACCGCCAATATCTCATACATATCATTCAATATAGCGAGGTCGCGCGCCTGTGTTGATGGGTTGCAACTCACATATACCATGCGCTCAGGAGCGGCACGCTTGATAACCTCCAATACCCTCTCATCAACGCCCGCACGTGGTGGGTCAAGGATGATAACATCGGGGCGGCCGTTGCGCTCCACAAACTCATCGCTCAATACATCCTTCATATCGCCGGCATAGAACACCGTATTATCAATGCCATTTATCTCGGAGTTAATCACCGCATCCTCGATAGCCTCAGGTACATACTCCACGCCGACAACCCTCTTAGCCCTACGAGCGCAGAAGTTAGCAATGGTGCCTGTGCCTGTATATAGGTCGTAGAGCACATCGCTATCTTTCAACTCCGCGAAGTCGCGTGTTACCTTGTATAGCTCGTATGCCTGCTCCGAGTTTGTCTGGTAGAACGACTTAGGACCTACCTTAAACTTAAGACCCTCCATCTCCTCGATGATATGGTCCTTGCCCGCATAGCATATAGGCTCACGATCACCAAGCGAGTCGTTCCACTTCTCGTTGATCATATATATGAGCGATGTTATCTCTGTAAACTCACTCTTAATGTATGACATAAGGGCGTCGATACGCTCCTTGTCGTTCTCGTTGAAGACGACAATAACCATAATCTCGCCCGTAGATGCTGTGCGCACCACCATCGTGCGCATAAGACCCTCGTGAGCCTTAGCATTGTGGAACGAGTAGCCATTGTCAATGCAGAACTGCTTGATGGCAAGGCGTATACGATTTGAAATATCAACCTGAAGATGACACTTGTTAATGTCCAACACCTTGTCGAAGCAGCCGGGGATATGGAAGCCCACGGCGGGTGTCGAGGCTATATCTCCTGCCGAGGCTATCTCCTCGTATGTCAACCAGCGTTTGTCGGCAAACGTAAACTCAAGCTTATTGCGGTACTCACGCGTACGCTCAGAGCCGAGACATGGACGCACCTCAGGGATGTCGAGGTGACCTATGCGCACCAACTGATCCTCCACCTGCTGCCTCTTCTGCTTTAGCTGCTCCTCGTAGGGTAGGCTCTGCCACTTGCAACCGCCACACACGCCAAAGTGCTCGCAGAATGGCTCTGTGCGTAGTGGTGACTTCTCCACGAAGCGTACCACCGTAGCCTCCATATATCGGCGGTGGTGCTTTCTCACCTGCACATCCACAACATCACCAGGTACGGTCATAGGCACAAATATCACCTGGTTGTCCACCTTGCCCATAGCCTTGCCCTCGGCAGCCAAGGTGGTTATGTGTAAACCCTCGATAAGAGGGTAGTCCTTTCTTCTCTTTCCCATAACTCCTTTATTTAGAAAGCTTTAGTTCGGTTCTCCTCAGCGTCCTTCTCCAACACATCGTCGCCCTCCCAGTCGAAATATTCAAATCTCTCGCACCCCTTGAGCGTGAAGCGTGTATAGGTGATAGGTAGTCCCATCGACACAAATCGTGTCTCGTAGGCGGTCTTTACAGATAACACCTCGTCAGCATATCCTGAGCCGTAGATGTCGTCATTCTGCACCTCGACACCTAAGCCTAAGCGCTCGATGACGGCAGCCGTATAGTTGTATAGGTGCTTAGAGTCTGTCTTGAGGTTGATAACGCCATCCTCCGTAAGCATTCTCTTATAGTTGGCAAGGAATAGAGGCGATGTAAGACGCTTCTTGGCACGGCGGCTCTTAAGCTGTGGGTCTGGGAAGGTTATCCATATCTCTGCCACCTCGCCCTCAGCAAAGAATGATAGGATGAACTCTATGCGCGTGCGTAGGAACCCCACATTCTTCATGCCTTGCTGGGTAGCCGTCTTAGCACCACGCCACATACGCGCACCTTTGATGTCGATACCTATATAGTTCTTATTGGGGTTACGCTCTGCGAGGGCAACGGTATATTCACCCTTACCGCATCCAAGCTCCAATACTATAGGGTTGTCGTTGTGGAAGAAATCCTCATGCCAGCGACCCTTGAGTGGGTGGTCCTTATGGAATATATCTTCAAATTCGGGCTGCACCATGCACTCGAACGTTAGGTTCTCGGCAAACTTACGTAGCTTATCTTTTCCCATAGTGTCGGTTATTCATTGTTTGAGTTATTCTCGCTGATGACTATGCCCACTGCCGATATTCCCTCCACGGGCTCTGCGGGAGTTAGGCGGAAGCGGTAGTCGCCCTTGCGCTTCAGTATCACGCCACGGCGATATACAAAGGTGTGCTCCCTGGGGCGCATATCAGCGAGGTGGGGTATATGTAGTGTGAATGGCTCCTCGAGAAGCATAGAGTCTGGCGATATGGTCATCACCTTAAGTGCCACCGAGTCGGCAACATAGTCCATGCTATAGCGCACGACAATGGCTATGTCGCGCTTCGATAGCGAGTCCTCATTCATAAATGGGAACTCGGCTGTTGTGCTCCACACCTCACCCTTGATGTCGTGTACGTCGGCATGACGCTTGCCACTACCTCCACATGCAACCATGAGCAGTGCGATAATGGGGAGTAGCCATTGTGCTATACGACTATTCATACCCCCTACTCCTTACTCTCGTTTCGTGACTCACGCTCCTTGTTGCCGCCATTCTCACGATTGCCTCTGTTATCGTAGCGACGACCGCGTCCTGGACGGTGGCGACGATTATCTCTTGGGCGACGCTCTGCGTTACTCTCTGCGTCATTGTCATTGTTGAGTTGCGCTACCTCGCCCTCTGTTGTGGGCTTCTCAGGGTGTACGTGCTCCTGATGCTCAGCCCTATTGTTGCGATGCCTATTGTTGCGCTCGCCTCTATCCTGCTTCTCAGGCTTGTCGCTACGCTCCTCACTCTGCTTTGGCTTCTCTGCATTGTCGTTTTGCACATCGCTCTCTACGCTCTGTGCCTCACCCTTATCTTTGCCGCCGCGACGCTTATTACGCTTGTTACGCTTGCTCTTGCTGTCGAAGCGGGTGATGCTATCCTCCTCATGGCGATATGTTGGCTCTGCAATCTTTCCGTTCTCGTTCTCGCTGTCGCCGAGCAATGTCTCTGCCTTCTCGCCAGCGCGATTGATGGCCATAATCTCCTTAACACGGCTTATAGGCAGTGTCGTAAGATTTACCATAGCCCCCTTGCTTGTTGAGAATGTCATTGTCTGCGCCAGTGGGTCGATCTTCACAAGGTAGTACTCGCCATCGAGGGTCTGCAACGCATCGCGCAGACGTGGTATGGTGCGTCGTGCATCGGCATAGACATCATACTCATGCATTAGGCAGCACTTCAACTTCGAGCACTGACCGGCGAGCTTCTGTGGGTTTAGCGATATCTCCTGCATGCGTGCGGCGTTTGTCGTAACGCTTGAGAAGCTCGACATCCATGATGCGCAGCATAGCTCTCTGCCGCACGCGCCGATACCACCTATGCGTCCTGCCTCCTGGCGTGCGCCAATCTGCTTCATCTCGATGCGTATGCGGAAGCGCTCGGCGAAGACCTTGATAAGCTCGCGGAAATCAACACGCTCGTCGGCAATGTAGTAGAAGATAGCCTTGACACCATCACCCTGATACTCCACATCGCCAATCTTCATGTTTAGACCCATGTCAGCGGCAATCTGTCGTGAAGCAATCATCGTCTCATGCTCTAGGGCTATTGCCTCCTGCCACTTCTCGATGTCGTAGGGGCGTGCCTTGCGGTATATCTTCTTGAACTCGCCATTGTGGGGGTTGAAGCCCACGCGACGCATCTGCTTTGCCACCATGTCGCCTGTGAGCGATACGATGCCGATGTCGTGACCTGGCTGTGCCTCCACGGCAACTATGTCGCCGCGCTTGAGGTCGAGGTTGTTGACATTCTGATAGTATGAGCGGCGCGTGTTCTTGAAGCGCACCTCAAAGATATCTGTTGGTATGTTGTTAGGATACTCCTCGAGCCAGTTTGTCTCGTGAAGTTTGTAGCACCCCTCCGAAGCTATAGCATTTATCTCATCGCCACAGTCGCAAAATATAGCGCCACGTCCCAACTCTGGTTTATGTTTTTTATAGCAACTCATCGTCTTCAATTGTATATGTACATTACGGCGTAAAGATAGTAAAAAAAAGTGAAAAGTGAAAGGCGGACGGTGAAAAGTGTGGTGTGCTTCGCACGAGAGTTTATTGTGGGTTCTGATGAATTAGGGGAATTAATAAAATTAAGGAGTTTAAGGAAGTTAAGGAATAACACCATTCGCTAATTTTCCTAAATTCCTTAAAATCACTAATTTCTCTTTATAAGAGCGCCCTCGGCGCTCTTGAGATGCTCGACCTCTCTTCTCTCTCTTTCGTCACTTTTGTCTATTGTTGCGCCTGAGCGTCCCCACCACACCCACAAAAAAATCTGCGGAGCCTAAGCCCCACAGATAGTTACAATGCATTAGGATTTATTTGTCTAAATCTTCAGCCGTGGCATTTGCTGCTAAAATAGCCATTTTACCTTCGTCATATTCGTCAATTACTGAAGTATTACTTGGTTCTTGTTCAATAGTTTTCGGCGTTCCAGTCACAGGTCGCACTGAAAATCCGTCGTATCGTCCGAGTCGTGACACATCAGGATCGCTTTCATTGAAGTATAGGAGGTATGCACGATTTATGCCGTCGAAAGTGGAACTCCAATAAGAACCAACCAAACCTTCTTCGTTCTTCGTATTTTTTTGGCAATAACCTGCGGCGGGGAGGAAGATGCTATTGTCATTTTTCTTACTCTTTACCTCATAACCCCAAACTTTTTTACACTGCGTCCATGTCCATGAACAGTATTCAACGAGCTCCTCAAACTCTGCATGTGTTGGCATACGCCACTCCTTGCCCCAATTCACAGTAGCCGCATCATACTTCTCTTTGCCTGATATGTCGTCACCCATCTTTTGGTCACGAGTTTTACTACTGCCTTTGGTGTAGTTATCCTTGGTAGCAGTCTCACCCCAAGCATAGTAGTAACCACAATCCTCGGGGCTTATAGCGCCAACATTATAAGTCGCCCACATTGTACCAGATGGCAACCCTAAGTCTACAGCCTTGGCATTTGCTGCTGAAGTAGCCATTTTAGCTTCTAATGGCTTTGGAGTCTCAGGGAGAGTATCAGTCCTCGGATTAGCAACTTTAAGCGAGTCGCGCAATTGCGTAGGGGTAATGCTACCTCTCTCAGATGGATGGCGACTGAGAGTGTCTGCCGTGAGTGTTTCATTCTGAGGCTTACCACTCTTCAATGAGCCATCGCCAAGCAAGATAAAGGCGGCAATAGTAGCTACAACAAGAGCAAATAGCAATAGCAACAAACCCTTCTTGCTCTTTCGCTCTCCCTTTGGTGTTGGTTGTGGTTGCTGCTTAGAGGTGGATTTATCCTCTATCTCTTCTATTTCAATTTCTGTGGCCTCTGATGCCTCGTTGGGCTTTACTCCAATAAACGTATCCTCATCAACAACGGGTGCTACAGCCTGATTATCACCAAGCAATGCCAAAAATTCCGCAATACTCTGTGGGCGATCCTCACGCCAATAGTTCATGGCACACCCGATAGCTCTTTGTACACCAGCCGATAGGTTCTCGGGGATTACAATACCTTTCTTACCGATGTCGGTGGCTGATGTTGGCACCGAGCCTGTGACAAGGTAGTACAGTGTAGCTCCTAATGAGTATATGTCAGTAGCGGGCGAGAAGCTACTCACGCCTCTTGACTTATACTGCTCAATGGGTGCGTAGCCGTGGCTAATGCCCACGGGTGTAGAGCTTGTCTGCTCGCCTCCTGCATCGTAGTGCTTCGAGAGACCGAAGTCTATCAATATGCAGCTATCGCCCTTTGTGCGCACCATGATATTACCAGGCTTAACATCGAGGTGGTTAATACTCTGCTCGTGGATATGGTCGAGCGCCAAGGCTACATCCCTAATATACTTGAGTGCAACGCTCTCCGAGAACGTGCCATGCTCCTTGACAATATCGCGTAGCGAGCCACCCTCGACATACTCCATAACGTAGTATGCCGTGTCGTTCTCCTCAAAAACATCGTAGATATGTATGATATTTGCATGGTCGAGGTTTGCGATGGTCTGTGCCTCCTTGATGAACTTCGCCTTGAACCTATTCATCGACTCAGCAAAGCTATTTGACGAGAGTATTAGGTGGTTAGTGCTATAGTCACGTTTATAATAGTCCTTGGGGAAGAACTCCTTAATGCATACCTTGCGCTTGGCCAAGATTTGCTCGGCATGATATGTCACGCCGAAGCCTCCGCGACCGATAGACTTGATAATACGATACTTGCCACTTTGTAGCAACGAGCCACTCTTTAGTTCCATATTGGGTTTGTTTGAAGAACAAATATAGTCAACATTGTGAAAATGTCCAAATAATTACGAAGTAATATGGCGATAGGTCGCTTTTTTGATATGATTATTGCAGTGAGCAAAAAAATATTTATCTTTGTAGGTTGAAAGCAAATGTCAATTGTTATGAATAATAGAAAGGTGCTTGTTACAGGTGGTGCTGGATATATCGGTTCGCACACCGCCGTGGAGCTTATAAATGCAGGCTATGAGGTTGTCATCGTCGATAACCTCTCCAATAGCGACAGCTCGTCACTCGAGGGTATAGCAGCCATAACTGGTGTTAAGCCAATCTTTATCGAGGCCGACTGCTGCGACATGGAGGCCATGGAGCGCGTATTCGCCGAGCACGACTTCGCATCGGTTATCCACTTTGCTGCATATAAGGCTGTTGGTGAGTCTGTTGCCGAGCCGTTGAAGTACTACCATAACAATCTCACTTCGCTTCTCAATGTGCTATCGCTCATGCAGAAGCATGGTCGTCGCAACATCGTATTCTCATCATCAGCCACCGTCTATGGCGATGCCGATGTGTTGCCCGTAACGGAGCTTACACCTCGCAAGCCCGCAACATCGCCTTATGGCAATACCAAGCAGATGGCCGAGGATATTTTGCGCGATAGCGTGGCTGCCATCGAGCACCTCAATGGTATTGCATTGCGCTACTTCAACCCTATTGGAGCGCACCCCTCAGCCCTTATTGGAGAGCTTCCTCGCGGTGTGCCCAACAACCTTGTGCCATATATCACCCAAACGGCGGCAGGTGTGCGCGAGTGTTTGAGTATCTTTGGTGACGACTATCCAACGCCCGATGGCTCGTGCTTGCGCGACTATATCGACATCGTCGACCTTGCGCGTGCTCATGTGGTTGCCATTGATCGCATGGTTGAGGCGAAGAACAAGGAGCGCTTCGAGATCTTCAATGTCGGCACAGGCAAACCCGTATCGGTGTTCGAGCTTGTGCGAGGCTTCGAGACGGCTAATAACCTGACACTCAACTATAAGGTTGCACCGCGTCGTGCGGGTGACGTCACTGCCGTTTGGGCAGATACGACACTTGCCAACAAGGAGCTCGGCTGGAGAGCAGAGCGCGAGTTAGAGGATACGCTACGCTCAGCATGGGCTTGGGAGTGCCGTGTGCGAGACATCAGATAATAAATTGCGCCCATAAACGTTTAATTTGGAAAACCGAGATATATGAAAAAACTGATACTTATACTACTTGCCTTTGCTATGTTTATCCCATCTGCCGAGGCTAAGAGGCGCGAGACTCCCGAGGAGATAGAGCGCAAGACACGTAACTACCATGGCTGGGAGTGGGGTGTTAATGGTCGCTTCAACCTCGTATTCTACGATATGAACTACACCAAGGTGTTCAACGAGAAGGGCGTTCAGGACTATCGTGCGTGGGCTAAGTTTGATGGTAGCGCCACCTTCAATGCTGGTTACTTCTTCAATAACCATTGGCGTCTTGGTGCTGAGATCGGAGCGCAGATTCAGTATGACTATACGACCATCCCCGTTGTTGCAACCCTGCACTACTACTATGGTAAGCGCAAGACATGCCTATTCAATTTCGTAAATCTCGGTACTAACCTGCTTATCAACAGCGGCATGCGTGCCGGAGCTACTGGCGCAGGTGGTGTCGGTATTCGTATTCAGACTCCTGATAGTAAGACGAAGTATGAGATTACGCTTGGATATCAGGCTCTTATGATGCGTCCACGCCCCGATGATAGCGGTCAGTTTGGCTACTTGAATAAGGATGTTACGCGCATAAAACTCGACCAGTCGGTATTTATCGGCGTTGGTATATTCTTCTAATGAATCTCCGAAATTAGTAATGGGTAATAGTTGTGCGGCTATTACCCATTACTTGTTTAAAAGACCTCTCTAAGAACTCTCAGCGACTCGACGCTTCGTATTGCATCGAGGTGATAGGCGTAGTATCTGAGCATGGCGTCGAGGAACTCCACGCGCTCGTTGCGATTGAGACCTATCTCGCCAAGGTATCGCACGTCGCACTCCAACATATCGTGGAGTATTCGTGCATTCTCGGGCGTGAGGGCGTAGCTTGGAACGAGGGCAATGGGCGTGAAGTGACCATCCCTGATGTCGAGCCATGCTCCGTCGATATACTCATTATCAGGTGAGAAGCCGAGTGGGCGGCTAAGGTTTGCTAAGAACCATAGGTGGAAGTTGGCAATGCCCTCGTCTATGGTGTCGAGTGCTGCCACCGAACCCCACACAAAGTCGAAAAGGTCGCTCGACTCTTCGCTCTCCTTCACGAGCCTATAGAGCACCTCGGCCATGAAGAGCGCCATTGTGGACTTGCGCACGTCGAAGGGCGTTGTGTGTAGCACCATGCCGGGCACAAGGTCCTTCATGCGGTGCATGCTCATCTTCGTGGAGGTAAGTCCCTCGAACTCAACGGCAAACATAGGTTGTAGCAGCGCCATCTTCGAGCCCTTGGCTGTGGGACGTATGCCCTGCACCATGTAGCTTTGGCGACCACACACATCGGTGAGCATATGCACAATAACACCCTTCTCGCCATACTTTAGTGTGCCGAGAACTATGCCGCGTGCCTTATAACTCTTGAGTGCCATGCTACTCGGGGTCGTGCCAGCGTCCGTCGCGCTTGATGATGTCGATGAGGTGGTCCAGCGCCTCGCTCTGGTGGATGTTGCGCTCCACAATCTCGCGACCGCGATAGAGGGTGATATGCTCGGGCGACGAACCCACATATCCATAGTCGGCATCCGCCATCTCGCCAGGGCCATTGACGATGCATCCCATGACGCCAATCTTGAGATCCTTGAGGTGCGATGTGCGTGCCTTGATGTTGGCAAGTGTCGATTGTATATCGTAGAGCGTGCGGCCGCAACTTGGGCATGCTATATACTCTGTGCGCGTGAAGCGTAGGCGCGATGCTTGTAGTAGTATAAGTTCAATCTCCTTCACAGCCTCCTCGCTTAGTGCTGGTGCATCAATCCACACTCCCTCGGCTAAGCCATCAATGAGCAGCTGACCCATATCAGCAGCTGCCGATAGTGCTACAACCTCCATGTCGCTGCTCTCGTAGTGTCGTTTGATGACTATGCCGCGTGGCTCGTTTGTCGAGAGTATCGCTGCTCGCCACTCATGTGTGGGGTTGTCCGACGTTGCTTCAATAACTATGTAGTTGCTATCTATCTCGCTGTGTGTTATTGCTTTGTAGTTTGTTCTTGCCTTGAATGATGTGGGCGAATAGCTGTCAATATTCTCCACCTCGAACTCTGCTGTTCGGTTGTTGTAGTAGTCGGCGAGGAACTTACCCACAGGCACCTCGTTCTCGGGAGCCTCGGTGAGCGATACACGTAGGGTGTCGCCTATGCCATCTGCCATAAGTGCTCCTATGCCCACAGCACTCTTTATGCGTCCCTCAATGCCGTCGCCAGCCTCCGTTACGCCGAGGTGCAGCGGATAGGTCATGCCCTCCTTTGCCATAGCCTCAACAAGCAGACGGTAGGCGTGTACCATGACGCGTGTGTTGCTCGACTTCATCGACACCACCACATCGTGGAAGTCTGCACGACGGCACATCTGTAAGAACTCCATTGCCGATGCCACCATACCCTCTGGTGTGTCGCCCCACTCGTCGAAGATGCGCTTGGCGAGTGAGCCATGGTTAACGCCAATGCGTAGTGCCACGCCACGACGGCGACATATCTCTATGAGGCGCTCAAGCTCAACATTCGTCGTGCGGAAGTTACCTGGGTTGATACGCACCTTGTCCACCGCCTCGGCAGCTATCATCGCTATCTCGGGCGTGAAGTGTATGTCGGCAACAATTGCCGCGCTGCAGCCACGCTGGCGTAGTTCTGCCATTATTGGTGCGAGCGCCTCGCCCTCCTTTTTGCCCTGTGCCGTTAGACGCACTATCTCTGCACCAGCCTCGGCAATGCGCACTGTCTGCTCCACTGAGAGCGCGACGTCGGCTGTTGGTGTGTTGGTCATCGACTGCACGGCAATTGGGTGATTGCCACCTATTGTCACCCCTCCGAAGCTTACTTCGTGCGATGCTCTGCGGCTATATTTTAGTGTTGCTTTCATAGACATGGAAATCTTTTATGCAAAGGTAACTCTTTTTTCTTTGTTCACTATCATAAAAAGTTAAATATATGCTAATATGCTGATTATCAATGTAATACAAGTATTGCGTGTAACGTGTTGAAAATCAACAAGTTGAAAAATTAGTGTTCTTCCCTTTGTATAAATATTTGGAAATCAGAGGGTTGTATCAAGGTAAAATGAATTTTTAGAAGTTGAAAAATTTGGTCACACCACTCTTTTGTTGTAATTTTGCAGTAACGAAACTAACATCTTATTAGCAAATAAAACTCTGAGGGTTATGAACCGATTTATCTACTTTCTAATGGCACTTCTCTGTTTTGGCTCATTGACCTCTTGCGAGAGTAGGAGTAATTAATTAATATTATATAGTTATGAAACGTACGATATTACTTATTGGTTTGGGTGTAGCCTTTGCGGCGGTATCATTGTGGGTATTTCTCAGCGCGGGTCGCAGTGCCAAGGCGGTGAGGGCTAAGTTTCGTATTGGTGGCGCTATGCTCACCATTGTTAGCCTCACGTCGCTTGCAGGTTGCAATGATGGCAAGGGTGCTTTGGTCTCTTGTTACGATCCCGCTCCACCTCCAACTAACTATCACCGCTGGAATAATGATGTACCTAACAGCGAATTTCGCAATGGCGATAAGGTGATACTTAAATACGACTGCCAATTTGGCAATGAGGTGAAGGTGTCGCTTGTTACCGATGATATGAGCGAGGATAGGGTGCTTTGTAGCCAGACATACGAGGTCGCTAAGGGTGAAAATCAGCTTGAGTTCACCATCGAGGCTGGTGACTATCGAGGTCGTGCAGAGCTAATTGTGGAGTACGATAAGTATCAGGATGAGGAGGATAGCCTCTGGAACTTTGGTAGTATCTTTATTAGCATTGTGGACTAACCTATGCTCTTCGCGCGACGTGATAAGTTGAAGCTTGGTATTGTGGTATTCGAGATTACGGATGCTTGTAACCAGGCGTGCAAGTTCTGCTACAACCACTTCAAGGGCGATGGTCTCTGCAAGGTCGATGCTCCCGATTTCAGCCTTGCTCGTCGAACACTGAAGCGACTTTTGCGTGAGGCGAATATCGGCTCGATATCGCTCTCGGGCGGTGAGCCTATGCTCATGCCACGCATCCACGACCTGGTGCTTAAGGCGAGGTTCGCAGGCTCGAATGTCAATATTCTCACCAATGGCACGTTGCTGACAGATAACGATATAGCGATATTTAACGACCTTGGTGTGGGAACGCTGCAGATACCCCTCCTTGCCGATGAGGCTTCGGTGCATGATGGCATTACACAGCTTGCAGGCTCGTGGGAGCGCGCCTTAGCCTCTGCGCGCAAGGTGGCGGCAACTAAGCCGGGGTGGCTGACGCCCGTGCTCATCCTCTCGCGACTCAACGTGGAGCATATCGAGGCTACGATGCGCCTATATGCCGAGATGGGGTGTAGCTACGCGATGGTCAACCGCTTCAACATAGGAGGCCTTGGTAAGTGCTATGCCGATGAATTGGTATTGACACATGCCGAGTTGCGCGATGCCTTCAGATGTGTCGATAAGGTGGCTGGCGAGCTGGGCATAAGTGTGCATAGTGGTGTCTGCACCCCCATGTGTCTAATCGATCCCAGGGAGTACCCCAACATAACATTTACAAACTGCTCTACCGATTTCAGTTACCGACCACTGACGGTGAACTACCGTGGTGACGTGCGCTTCTGTAACCACTCGCCTCGTGTGCTGGGTAACATATATAAGGAGTCGCTTGCTCAGATTATCGAGCGCGCATCGAACGACACCTACTTCGACGCTGTGCCCGACAGATGTCAGGGATGCGAGCTATGGCAGCGCTGCAAGGGTGGTTGTCGCGCCGCCTCGGAGCAGGTATATGGCTCGTTCGACAAGATAGATCCTGTGATGGAGTTAGAGAAATAGAGCTAAATGTTTGTAATTAACATTAATAAAGAGTATATTTGTAAGTATTAATAGTTTGTATATGAGACGTCTCTTTGCGATAGCCATATCTCTGATATTGTTCACCTCGTGTGCCAAGGACTTTTACACAATCTTTGGTCTGGATGTCGATGCCCCAATATCGGCTAAGCTCTCGGGTTCGCGCTATGAGTGGGATGAGGAGCTCTTTTCGAGTAGTGGTGGCTACTACTCTGAGGGTAACCACCCCGACCTGATACTACATGAGGATGGCGGTTTCACCTTCGAGATGGGGCGTTCGTTGGTATGCGAGGATGGCAAGGATGCCTACCTATCGTTATATATCGAGGATGAGGACTCGCCCTACGAGTTAAATAGGGTCTATTCGCTTATTATTCTCGGCAAGTCGCGAGCCTCGATAACCTTCAATGAACTGAACGAGACCCATACATTGCCCAGTGGTACGACCGTCTCCGACTATATAGCCTATCGCTATGAGGCTGTGGATGGCTATATTGTCTTCACCAAACAAGAGGATTCTGGTACGGGTTATCTTCTCTCGGGCAGGTTCCGCTTCAGAGGTGTTAGTGAGGATGGCGATGAGATATTTGTTGAGAATGGCTCCTTCACGGACTGTCGCGTACATGAGTCGCATGGCGATAACTGCGAGGGATTGTATAATTAACCGATAACTAATGATTTACGACTATGATAGGTAAACTTCTAACAAGGTTATTCACGCTCTTTGGCTTCACGCTAACGTGTGTGGCGTGCTATGGTGTGCCGGAGGCAGAGTATAATCCCGAGTGGGGCGCTTCGGGACGCGTTGTTGATGGGGATGGAACGCCCATAGCTGGCATCGAGGTGTCGTTGGGTGAGTCTCAGGATGTTAGCGATAGTAAAGGTCGCTTCTACGTTCATAGCATTGATTCTAATAGGCTTATCTTTACGGATGTTGATGGCAAGGAGAATGGCGGTGAGTTCATGACCCATCATATAGATCTCCAAGTAGGCGATGAGACTGTGGGTGATGTAAGATTAGATAGGGTCGATGAATAACCATGGGACGACGCTTGGGCATGCGCCAGTGGATGGCGCTTAAACTCTTCAAGAAGCTGCGTAAGATACACGCCGAGGAGCACGTCTTAAATACCCTCTTTTGGGAGTGTACTCTGCGCTGTAACCTACAGTGTCGTCATTGTGGTAGCGACTGTCGCATAGATACGACACTTAAGGATATGCCCGCTGAGGATTTCTTCCGCGTGCTTGATAATGAGGTTACGCCCCACGTAAACCCTAACAAGGTGCTTGTTATTCTATCTGGTGGCGAGGTGTTAGTGCGTAAGGACTTAGAGAATATAGGCATCAACCTCTATCGTCGTGGCTATCCATGGGGCATGGTTACCAATGGCTTAGGACTCACGCGGCAGCGTCTCGACTCGCTTATCCGTGCAGGCTTGCACTCCATCACCGTATCGTTGGATGGCTTCGAGGAGCAGCACTACTATATTCGCAAAAACAAGGAGAGCTTTGCACGTGCTGTAGAGGCTGTACGCATGATTTCGGCAGATAAGGAGCTTGCCTCGGATGTTGTCACCTGCGTAACCCCCGCCCTCATGCCTCATCTTGAGGAGTTCAAGGAGTTTTTGTATTCGCTTGGTGTGCGTCGTTGGCGTCTTTTCAGCATCTTCCCTGTGGGTCGTGCTGCCGAGGATATGAGCCTACAACTTAGCGATGAGGAGTACACCTCTATGTTGGAGTTTATAGAGCGCACGCGCAAGGAGGGACGTATTAAGGCGTCATACTCGTGCGAGGGCTTTATTGGGGGCTATGAGATGCGCGTGAGGACAAATCCTTTTGAGTGCCATGCGGGTTTGCAGATAGCATCCATACGAGTAAATGGTGATATATCTGGTTGTACAAGCGTCAGAGGTAACTTCACGCAGGGTAACATCTACAAAGATAACTTCTGGGATGTATGGCAAAATCGCTTCGAGAAGTTCCGCGACCGTTCGTGGGCAAAGAAGGGTCAGTGTGCCGACTGTGGGATGTGGCAGTACTGCGAGGGCAACGGCATGCACCTCTACGACGACGATGGAAATCTGCTCCTCTGTCACTATAAGCGCCTCAAACGATAGCTATATTATAGCTTCCATATTGATAATACGGCAAAAATTTTATATATTTGCAAGGTTGTGTGAGTCTTACTGCCTTGGCTCATAAAAATCTTAAGGGAAATATGAAGATTCTTGCCGTATATTTTCGTGCCGGTAGTGGCGTCTCTGTTATCTATGAGCGTGTTATAGAGCAGCTTGCCCAGCATGCTGAGGTCGATATTCTCAGCGACCAAGCCCCCATATCTGATATGGCGAGCGTACGTAGGGTATATACGCACCCATTCTCCAAGTCGTGCAGTAAGTGGTATCGTAAGTTCGTGCGTTGGTTTGGCGCAACGCCCTTTTCGAGCCGTTGGAGCAGTGAGGCTATGGGTCAGCTCAGCGAGAGCTATGACCTTGTCATCGCCTTTGTCACCTCGGCGCAGCTCACCCCCGTAGTCTTTGGCAGGCTATATGCTGAGAGGTACAATACGAAATTTGCCATCTACTCCGTGGATGCCATCCCAGCCCCTGGCGGGTGGACCAAGCCTCGCGAGTATCGCGGTAAGATGCGCGTTGTGGCGCGTAACTTCGCTGCCGCCGACTATGTGGCATCCTCTAATCGCCATATGCTCGACTTCCAGCTCACCACCTTCAAGCATAAGGAGTGCTTGCGCACGAATGTCCTGCTAACCCCCTCGCCCGCCAAGGAGTATAACCTCCCAATGGGTGATGGCGCTACGATACTCTACACCGGCTCGTTGTATGGTCTTCGCAACCCCGACCACTTCTTCCGCGCCTTCAAGCGCCTGCTTAGCGAGCGCCCCGAGGCACAAGCAATCTTCGTGGGTATGGGCATGAAGTTTAGAAATATGCGCTCGATACTCACTGCCGAGGAGCTTAAGCACGTCACAGTCCTTGAGCATACCGACAACCTTGAGCCGCTCTTTAGACGCGCCACGGTGCTTCTCGACATAAATGCCGATAGAGAGAGGGATCCATTCCTCTCGAGTAAGATTGTCACCTACCTCAAGACTAATAGAATGATTATCACCGAGTGCGGTGCTGATACGCCTACGCGTGAGGTCTTCGCAGGACTTGATACCATAATCCTCGCTGAGCATAGCGCCGAGAGCTTGTACGATAGCTTGACGCTCGCCCTGAAACGTGCACACGCGAACCCCGACTATTCGGAGCGTGAGGAGGTCATACGTCGCTTCTCCATCGAGGAGGTGGCGTTGATATTTTGGCGCGACATTGTCGCATTGTGCGATAAACAGAGTTAATAATCTAATCTAAAACATAAAAACTATGAAACGAATTCTTATTACAGGTGCTACATCGGGTATTGGTCGCGCTACAGCTCTTCGATTGGCTGCTGCCGACACCGAGATTATCATCACTGGTCGCCGCAAGGAGCGTCTCGAGGCCCTCAAGGCGGAGGTTGAGGCTAAGGGTGCAGTATGTCAGGTGTTGCACTTCGACGTGCGCTCGGAGCAGGAGTGCATCGACAACTTGAAGCCACTGGGTCGTGTTGACATTCTCATCAATAATGCTGGTCTTGCAGCAGGCCTTGAGCATATCGACAAGGGCGACTCGGCAGATTGGGATGCCATGATCGACACCAATGTCAAGGGCTTGCTATATGTAACGAAGATTATCAGCGGCGCTATGGTCGAGGCCGGCAAGGGTGGTCACATCATCAACATCGGCTCTATCGCTGGTACCGAGCCTTATGAGAATGGTGCGGTATACTGTGCATCGAAGCACGCCGTACACGCAATCTCTCAGGCTATGCGTGCCGACCTGCTCTCTGCGGGCATCAAGGTGGGCGAGGTGCGCCCTGGTATGGTGGAGACAGAGTTCTCTGAGGTGCGCTTCCATGGCGACAAGGAGCGCGCAGCAGGCGTATACAAGGGCGTTGAGGCGTTGCAGGGCGAGGATATCGCCGAGGCTATCCACTGGATGCTCAACCTCCCAGCGCATATGAACGTGAACGACATTGTGCTTATGCCTACATGCCAGGCAGGTGCATACTACACATATCGTAAATAATTTTTGCTATGCGTAAGATAAATAGAATGCTGGTGGCCATGCTTGGCGTGGCTACCATGGCTTGCAGCTGCACCAAGCCCGATAGTCCACAGCCCGAGCCACAGCCCGAGAAGCCCGCTGCGGAGCGCTTCGAGGTCTTTCAGCTGCTGAACCCAACGGACATACCTTATCGTATTCCTGCAATCGCAACAACCAAGGATGGCACGCTTATCGCCGTGGCGGACTATCGCCATAGTGGCACCGATATCGGCGTGACGGACAAGGGTCGTATCGACCTGCACTACCGTATGTCGTATGACAATGGTAACACATGGACAGATGTTATGGCACTTATTGAGGGTAAGGGTGCCGAGTCGCCAGACTTTATGAACGTGGGCTTTGGTGATCCATGTATCGTGGCTGATAGAGAGTCTGACCGTGTGCTTCTTTTGTCGTGCGCTGGTAATGTGTCGTTCCAGAATGGCTCACGCCAGAACCATCAGAACATCGCTCGCTTCTATTCGGAGGATGGTGGCAAAACGTGGAGTGCGCCTGAGGATATCGCCGAGAGCATCTACTCACAGTTCGACGCCTCGTCGTATGGTCCTGTGCGCTCGATGTTCGTGGCATCGGGACGTATCATGCAGAGCCGCATAACGAAGGTGGGCGACTACTATCGCTTGTATTGTGCTGTGCTTGTGCGCGATAAATCGGCAAAGCATATGAACTATGTCCTCTTCTCGGACGACTTCGGCGGAAGCTGGAAGGTCTTGGGCGACATCAACGAGCCAGGCGTGTACAACACTGCCGACGAGCCTAAGGTTGAGGAGTTGCCTAATGGCACTATCATCCTCAGCTCGCGCTATAACGGCGGTCGCTACTATAACTTCTTCACCTACTCGGACGTAAATAGTGGCGCTGGTAATTGGGAGAATGCCGTATTCTCGGGTGCTGCGAATGGGGGCGTGGAGTCGAAGGATAACACGACAAATGGCGAGGTTATGCTAATCCCCGTAACGCGTGTGGCGGATAACGAGCCTATGCACATCATGTTGCAGTCTGTGCCTCTTGGCCCTCAGCGTAAGAACGTGGGTATCTACTACAAGGAGCTTGCCGACGAGTTCGAGGACTATGTCTCGCCTATCGAGTTTGCGCGCGACTGGGATGGCGTGAAGCAGGTGACAACGCTCAACTCGGCATACTCGACCATGACATGGCAGAGGGATAACCGCCTCGGCTTCCTCTATGAGGAGGAGACGCACGGGTCTTCAAATCTTGCCTATGGTGGTTATACCATTGTTTATGAGTGCTTCGATGTGGAGACGTTGACCGACGGCAAGTATACCTACCGTAAGGAGTAGTTACTCTTTATATTACATAGTGATGGCGCCTATCGTTACGATAGACGCCATCATCTTTTAAGCCTAAGCGACTAATGTAGCTTAACATTCTGTCGGCTACCGATTGTAAGCTCAAGACCGAACTTTGGTGCAAGGGCAACGACATAAGAGATAATCTCCGACTGTAGCCACTCGTATGGCACCCAGTTTACATTTGCCGAGAAGCAGTACAACTCGATTGGAATACCCCACTCGTCTGGCTGCAGCTGACGTACCATGCACATCATATTGTGGTTGATGCGTGGGTGCTTGTCGAGATAGAGGTTCACAGCGCGCATGAAGAGGTCGAGGTTTGTTATTGTCTCACCCTCAGCGGTCTCGGCGGTGATTGTCTTAATCAGTGGCGCAGTTATCTCGTCGTTATGTAGCACCTCCATGAAGTCACTATCGGCGAACTTTATGGTGCGTGTGTCGATGATTAGTGAGCGCTTGATGCGGCGACCACCACGCTCGAACATAGGTTGCCAGTTGTCGAAGGCCTCGTTTACAAGCAAGTTTGGTGGGATGGTCTGCACGGTATTATCCCATGCGCGAATCTTAACCGTCGTGAGCGAGATCTCGATTACAACGCCATCAATACCATGCTTGGGCATGGAGATCCAGTCGCCAACCTTGAGCATGTTGTTGGCGGATAGCTGCACACCAGCCACAAGGCCGAGGATACTATTCTGGAATATCAACATGAGCACTGCGGCCGAAGCACCAAGACCGGTAAGAAGCAGCACGGGCGACTTGTCCAGAAGGATCGATATCACAAGGATTATACCTATACATATAAGCAGCACCTGTGCCATTTGTAGCAGACCCTTGATTGGCTTACCCTCCCAGCTGGGGCGTTGTGCCGCGATGCCGAAGAGCGCCTTAAGCAGCGCGTTGACAAAGCGCAAGCAGTTGATTACAAGGTATATGTCAAGGAGTTTGACTATCACCTTATAGGTGAATTCTGGGTGCTCCGCCTCTGCGTGAAATGCCATTGGCAACATGGCTGCAATCATAACGGGGGTGATGATGTTGCATAGACACTTCATCACATTGTTATCGAAGAGCATGTCGTCCCACTTAATCCTTGTTCTTCGAACGAGCTTGCCGACTATTCTCAGAACGACAATTTGTAGGAATAGGTTGATGATAAGTGCAAGGACAATGATGCCCGCAAATATTATCCACTTGTCAATCTCTTGCGCTTGATCTAAGGGCATACCCATCTTTACGAGCAGCTCATCAAGCCAAATTTGAACTGATGTTGCTTTTTCCATAGTTATGTTTACTATTTTTGCAAAGTTAATATAAATTGTTGTGCCGTGCAACTATGTTGTCTGCAAATAGCAGCTATTGCGCCGTTGCACTCACCTGTAGCTCCTCCTGGTTCTTATCCATATTGCCGCACTCGGCGTTAAGTGACTCGAGTAGTGCGGTGTAGTAACTCTTCGATACGGGAATCTGCTTTATGGCGTCGTCATCCATTGTTATGAAGTGCATTCTGTTTGCCTCACCCACAAACTTAATCTTAGCTATATTGACGATGTAGGAGCGGTGGCAGCGCACCATGCCAGTGCCTTGTAGCATCTGCTCAATGAGCTTTGTTTTACAACGAAGCATGTAGGATGCAATTTTGTCGTTGTGCTTGTAGTGTACCTTTATGTAGTTATCTTCCGATTCAAGGTAATACAACGAGTCTATATTTATTGTTAGTCGCAGTGCTCCGCTATTATCTCTTAGATTTACCATTCGAGGCACACGCTCATTGTTATACTTCTCCTTATGTCGTGTGTCACTCTCGTTTATGGCCATCAACCTAACGTTCTCCTCGCGAATCTTCTGCAGCTGATATTGTGTTGCTACCAGCTCCTCGCATTTTGAGCGGTATGCAGCATAGAACGATATGGCGACATTAGGGATGGTCAATATTACCGTCACGCAGGCGAGTGCTCTTATTCCAATTGTTGGCATTGATACACCCTCTGTTGGGAATAGCGTTATTGTCATTATGGTATAGAGCATTGCTATTGCCACTGCTTCACATGCTAACCACCATGTATATTTGGTGATGGTCATCTGTATTCTATCCTGCAAGGCATTCATCGTAAATCTGCTTATAATAAGGATGACAATAGCAGCTATGTAGAATAGCATTGTTATACTAAAACGTAATGTCTCTTCTGTGCTAAACCATATCGCCACAGAGTACTTCTCGTATAGTAGTAGCACGATGATGGAGAACACAACTATTATCGCTATCAGTGATGAGATGTATCCTCTCGACACAAGATATTTCGAAATTTCTCTCTCTCTCATTTTAATTTATACCTTTGTTTTGGTTGCAAAGATACGAAAATATCACGAAAACGCTATTTTTTTACCACATATTACACATATTCGCCACAAAATAACACATTACACCACAATTCACGCGCGTATATGGTATTACAATCTATCTTTGCCACGCTTTGATTAATGGACCTCCATTGATTGGGGAGTACCTATTTTTAATGATAGTATCAAACAAAAAATATTATGAAGATTATTGGAACAGGATCGGCTCATCCGAAATGTGCTGTAAGTAACAAGATGCTTGAAAAGTTTCTTGACACAAGCGATGAGTGGATTACCGAGCGTACTGGCATCAAGGAGCGATGCGTAATATCATCTGAGAAGTTGGAGGATATGGCGGCACTTGCAGCTAATCGTGCGCTTGAGAATGCAGGATTGACAGCTGCCGATATCGATTTTATTATCTGCTCGAATGTTGTAAATGAGTATGTGACGCCTGCTCTTAGCTGTATCGTTCAGGGTCATATTGGTGCTACATGTCCCACTGTTGATATTAATGCCGCATGTGCAGGTTTTATCTTCGCAATGGATATGGCAGAGGATAAGCTAAAGTGCAACAAGGCTAAGAACATCCTTATCGTATGTGCAGAGGAGCCATCACGCATGGTTAGCTGGCAGAATAGAAGTACTTGTGTGCTTTTTGGTGATGGAGCAGGTGCTGCTGTTGTAACGCAGGGCGATGACCTCAAGGCAATCCGTCTTACTACATCATCGCTTACCGATGTGCTCTACTATCAACGTCGCTTGGAGCCTACCCCCTATATCGACAAGGAGGAGAACTTCGAGCCTTTGGTTATGAAGGGTCGTGAGGTATTTAGGCATGCTGTAACTAACTCATGTCGCGACATTCGCAAGCTCCTCAATGAGACGGGTCTCGAGGCTGATGATATTAAGTACTACGTGTTGCATCAGGCAAACCGTCGTATTATCGACTCTATACGTAACTTCCTTGGCGTTGATGAGAGCAAGGTGCCACACAACGTAGAGCGTTACGGTAACATATCTTCTGCTGCGCTTCCAGCCTTGCTTGATGAGCTTAATCGTGATGGCAAGTTGCAGAAGGGCGATAAGCTTGTTTTCAGCGCCTTTGGTGCTGGCTTCACCACTGGTGCATGTGTAATCGAGTGGGGTAAATAGTTAGTAATTAATAAATAATCCGGCGCAAGCCGCACAAAAAAATAGAATAATGGAACAGAGAGTAGTTATCACCGGTATTGGAGCAATTACCCCCGTAGGTAACCACGTTGAGGATACATGGAAGAACCTCGTTGAGGGAAACTGTGGTATCGACTTTATCAAGGGTTATGATGAATATAACCTACCTGTAAAGGTTGCAGGTCAGATTAAGAATTTCGATCAGTCGGAGTATGAGCTAAATGCAGGTCTTGCACGTCGTAGCGATAGGTTCTGCGTCTATGCCATGGCTGCTGCATCAGATGCAATGAAGGATGCAGGTTTGAAGAGCGGTGAGAATATCGCTCCTGAGCGTCTTGGCGTCTATATTGGCTCAGGTATTGGTGGTATGGAGACCTTTGTAAACCAGACTAAGGTGCTTCTTGAGGAGGGTGTAGGTCGTATCTCGCCATTCTTCGTGCCTATGATGATTTCTAACATCGCATCGGGTAATGTTGCTATCTCACACGATGCGCAGGGCGTATGCTTGCCAGTTGTAACAGCTTGTGCCACTGGTACTCACGCTGCAGGTGAGGCTTACCGCGCCATCAAGCACGGCTATGCTGATGCCATCATCACAGGTGGTGCTGAGGCTTCAGTACACCCACTCGCTATTGGTGGTTTTGCAAATAGCAAGGCTCTCTCTCGCTCGGAGGATCCACTCCAGGCATCACTCCCATTCTCGGCTGACCGTCACGGCTTCGTTATCGCCGAGGGTGCTGGTATGATGATCTTCGAGTCATTGGAGAATGCTCAGAAGCGTGGTGCTAAGATTTATGCCGAGGTTGTCGGCTATGGCAATAGCTGCGATGCTCACCACTTCACTGCTCCACGTCCTGATGGTGTTCCTGCATCACGCGCTATAAAGCAGGCGTTGGATGAGGCTCAGTTCGATGCAGATAAGGATCTTCTATATATCAACGCTCATGGTACAGGTACCCCACTTAACGATGCAGCCGAGACCAAGGCTATCAAGCTCGCTATGGGTGAGGAGGCTGCAAAGAGGGCGATGATCACCTCTACGAAGTCTATCACTGGTCACATGCTTGGTGCAACAGGTGCTGTTGAGCTTATCGCCTCAGCATTGTCGCTCCACCACGGTGTTGTAACACCTACTATCGGTCTTACTAACCCTGACCCAGAGTGCGACCTCGACTACACACCACTCAAGGCCCGTAAGGCAGATCTTACTGTGGCTATATCTAACTCACTTGGCTTCGGTGGTCACAACGCATGTGTGGCACTTCGCAAGTGGGAGAATAAATAATTAGAAACATTAATTCATAGAGTATATGAAACTATTGGAAGGTAAGGTGGCACTTGTAACAGGTGCTGGCCGCGGTATCGGTAAGGCTATTGCCTTGCGTTTTGCGCAGGAGGGTGCTAATGTTGCATTCACCGATTTGGCTATCAACGAGGCTGTTGAGCAGACTGTGCAGGAGCTTGAGGCTTTGGGTGTTAAGGCTAAGGTTTATGCCTCTAACGCTGCTAACTTCGATGAGACACACGAGGTTGTTAAGCAGGTTGTTGAGGACTTCGGTCGTATCGATGTTCTTGTTAACAACGCAGGTATTACTAAAGATGGTCTTATGATGCGTATGTCAGAGGCTCAGTGGGATGCTGTGATCAACGTAAACCTCAAGTCGGCATTCAACTTCATCCACGCCGTGACCCCAGTTATGGCTAAGCAGCGCGGTGGCTCTATCATCAACATGTCGTCAGTTGTTGGTGTTAGCGGAAATGCTGGTCAGTGCAACTACTCAGCATCTAAGGCTGGTATGATTGGTCTTGCTAAGTCTATCGCTAAGGAGATGGGTCCTCGCGGCATTCGTGCTAACTGCATCGCCCCAGGCTTCATCATCACCGAGATGACCAACCAGCTATCGCAGGAGATCAAGGATCAGTGGGCACAGCAGATTCCTATGCGCCGTGGTGGCACCCCAGAGGATGTCGCAGGCGTAGCAGTGTTCCTTGCTTCAGACCTATCGTCTTATGTTAGTGGTCAGGTTATCCACTGTTGTGGTGCTATGAACTGCTAAAATTTATTGTGATAAGGGAGCATCTGCGACCTCTCAATCAAAATGGCGAATGGGAAATACGCTTAGTATGTCCCATCCGCCATTTCTCTTTATCGAGGCCACATCTGCAGCCTTCTAATCAAAATTTAAATTTATCGTGACAGGGGGGCATTCCTATTTAAATTCCCTAAATTCCTTAAACTCACTAAATTCCCTAATGACCAAGCCTTCCAGAATTCCACGCATATAGCTTTAGCTTATATTGCCATAAAAATTTTTAGCTTGCATCTATGCGAGTTTTGCTCTATATTTGCAACAGATTTAAACGTTAACAATAAAAACAAGATATTATGAGAGCTAAATTTTTTAAGTGCAACCAGTGTGGTAACGTAGTTGTTAAGTTGGTAGATTCTGGCGTTCCCGTAGTTTGCTGTGGCGAGAAGATGGAGGAGCTTGTGCCAAATACCGTTGATGCAAGTGGCGAGAAGCACCTCCCAGTGGTGACTCTCGTGGGTGAGGGTCGCATCAAGGTGGAGGTGGGCAGTGTGCCACACCCTATGACCGAGGAGCACCACATAGCATTTATCTACGTTGAGACCGAGCGTGGCGGCATCCATGTTGACCTTAAGGATAAGCCTGAGGCTGAGATATATGTTGGCGAAGAGAGGGTTGTCGCGGTATATGAGTATTGCAACTTACATGGCTTGTGGATGGCAGAGATGTAGTGCGAAGCGCAAGGTGAAAACGTCGTGTGGCTACCCTTTGGTGCGATTGAATTATAAGCGTCATTATCACAACAAATAATTTGTTGATAGAAGGCTGCAGATACAACGCTCCAAAGCACCACTACCCAATTTCTTGTCAGAGTGGTACAGCAGTGGCGCTGACATGAAAAAGCCTCGGATGGGCTGTACTTGGCGTACTGCTCATTCGGGGCTTTGATTGAAGCGTCGCTGATGCGCCGCTATCACAAGAAATTTAATTTGTTGATAGAAGTCGTGCTATGTGGCACATCACAAAAGGGACCACCCGAGGATAGTAGTAAGCCTACAGCCTCGGGTGGTCAACTTTTAGGGATGTACCGCAGAGTGCGGCTTATCTCAACAAATTACACGGTCATTACCTCTTTTTCTTTCTTATCCAACTCAGCGTCGAGAACCTTGGTGAACTTCTCGAGAAGCTTCTGTACCTGTGCCTCGCCATCTTTTTGCTCGTCCTCAGACATACCCTCCTTCTGAGCCTTCTTAAATGCCTCAACAGCATCGCGACGTGCATTGCGTAGGCTGATACGTGCAGTCTCACCCTCGCCCCTAACCTTCTTTACAATCTCCTTACGGCGCTCCTCGGTAAGAGGTGGAATAGAGAGACGGATATGCTCACCATTGTTAGATGGTGTAAGACCGATATTTGAGTCGATGATAGCCTTCTCAATAGGGCGAATCATATTCTTATCCCATGGCTGGATAAGAACAGTCTTGGCGTCGGGTACAGTGACGCTGGCAACGCCTGACACGGGGGTCTGTGAGCCATAGTAGTCAACAAAGACACCATTAAGAACGTTTACAGATGCCTTACCGGCACGAATGTTAAGCAACTCCTCAACAAGATGATCCACAGCACGCTGCATACGGTCGGTTGCCTCATTTAGAATAGTCTTAGTATCCATATATTAATCTATTAGTTTATTATTTTCATTTACTTAAGCGCCTTGACGATAGCCTCATGCACCTCATTTGCCACCTCCTCATCGTAGCCCACTGCGCGGTATACAACGACACCATCCTTGCCCACGATAAAGGTGCGAGGGATATAGTTTGTGGCATACTTCTTATAGATAGACTGGTCGCCATCCAGACCTATAGGGAAGGTGTAGCCCATCTTCTCGATGAATGCCTCGACAGTCTCGCGCTTCTCGCCACGCGAGATAGGGAGCACAATAAAGTCCTCACCTGCGAAGGCGTCGATGACACCCTCCTGCATATGAGCCATCTCCTGACGGCATGGAGGACACCATGTAGCCCAGAAGCATACCATGACAACCTTGCCCTTCAGCTCCGAGAGCTTCACCCTGCTGCCATCGAGCATCTCGACCTCGAAGTCGGGGGCTACATCGCCAGCATTGATAAGCGTTGTTGTCTCTAAATCGTCGGGCTCCTGAACGTATGTCGCAGCCTTAGACTCGGTAGGCCACACGATAAGCGCCACGGTGAGGGCTACGAGTGCCAAAAGTATCAATAGTAGCGAGGTTGTAGAGCCACGCTTCTTAAATTTTCTCTGCTCAGCCATAATATTTAGTAATGTCCTATAAATTAGTAAAATTAATAAGTTACTCTGTTACCACAGTGCCGATATTCTCACCCACGACTACCTTCTCGAGGTTACCCACAGTATCCATGTCGAAGACGATGAGCGATAGGTGGTTCTCGCGGCAGAGCGTGAAGGCTGTCTGGTCCATAACCTTTAGGCGGCGCTGAAGCACCTCATCGAAGGTGATGGTATCGAACTTTGTCGCTGTAGGATCCTTCTCGGGGTCGGCGGTATAGATGCCATCGACGCGTGTGCCCTTGAACATCACCTCTGCCTCAATCTCTATGCCACGGAGTGCCGAAGCGGTATCTGTTGAGAAGTATGGGTTTGATGTGCCACCACCGATGATTACTACATTGCCAGCCTCGAGATATTCAAGAGCCTTGGCCTTAGAGTAGTACTCGCCAATAGGCTCCATGCGTATTGAGGTGAGCACCTTGCACTTCACGCCTACAGACTCCAATGCCGACTGCAGAGCTAAGGAGTTGATGATTGTTGCGAGCATACCCATCTGGTCGCCCTTGACGCGGTCGAAGCCACGACCCGCGCCCTGGATGCCACGGAAGATGTTGCCACCGCCGATGACGATGCCTATCTCGACGCCCATCTCTGCGATGCGCTTGATCTGCTCGGCATAGGCGCGAAGCACCTCTACGTCATGACCATAATTCTGTTTTCCTTGTAGCGACTCGCCACTAAGTTTGAGAAGAATTCTCTTATATTTTGCTGTTGCCATAAACAAAGAAACTTTTTCTACATATACATTCGTCTGCGAAGATAGGAATTTTTTATCTAAATACACAATTTTTTATCACCATTTCGCGAGCAAAATGCAAATATAGGGGCGGCGGACGACCTATTGTATTTATAAATGTATTAACTTCGCACCAAAATATAGCGACATGAAACGACTTATCTTAGCACTAATCATCGCCCTGCTCCCCATCACTGGCTCAGCGCAGCTACACGCCATGCGCGACAAGGTGAGTGGTGGCTACGACTTTTGGCTATACCTACCCGATAGCTACAAGGATGCCTCAACGAGCAAGCGTGCCAAGCGCGACGCCCTACCCATGGTCCTCTTCCTGCATGGTCGCAGCCTCTCGGGCAACGATCTCAATAGGGTGCTTAACTACGGACCTTTGGACGCCCTCAAGGCGGGCTTAGATATCGAAGCGGTCATCATCGCGCCCCAAAATCCTGGTGGCTGGTGGGACCCCAAGCGCGCCATGTCGGTTGTCGAGTGGGTGGAGCGCAACTATAATGTTGACCCCACACGTCTCTATGTCCTCGGCATGAGCCTCGGCGGCTATGGCACCCTCGACTTCGCAGCCACCTACCCCGATAAGACGGCGGCAGCCATGGCACTATGCGGTGGCTCCACGCTACGCAATGTGGAGGGGCTACGTGAGGTGCCGCTATGGATTATGCATGGCACGGCAGATAAGGATGTTCCGGTGGACGCGTCACGCAGGGTGAAACGACTGATGAAGGAGCATGGGCGCGCACCACGCCTACGCTACCAGGAGCTTATAGGCGTCAACCACTCACTCTTAGCGCGTGTCTTCTACCTCGAGGAGTGCTACGACTGGCTCTTTGCGCACACGACAAAGGGCGTACGCAAGGTGAATAGGTGGGTGCGCATCACGCGTGGTGACATGAAAAATGCCTATGAGGGGTTGAGGCGCGGCTCGGTGAAGTATGAGACCATCGACACCAAGGCAACAAACTCAAAGGGGAATAAGACTCAGAGCACAACCACCCCAACAAAGGATGGATACTACACTGTAAAACAGGGCGATACGCTATGGCGCATAGCGACAAACAATGGTCTTACGGTGGATGAGTTATGCAAGCTCAACAACATGAAATCATCCGACATGATCCACCCCGGCGATGAGCTCAAGGTGAAGAAGTAGCATCATAATACCCCTATTAAGGGTCTGTTTTTCAGCATAGAGGCTCTTTGTTTAGAAAAAAGTTCGTACCTTTGTCGGGTTATTCACTAATATTAGGATAGACAATGAAATCACTATTTAGCATAAAAATATACAGAGCTATCATCATAATGCTCATCGGCATGGTCACCATGGTAGGATGTGTGGAGGACCAAGTACCGGTATTCCCCGACTACCCATCGCAGGGTGACGACAATGGTGGCAACACAGAGCCTCCGTTGAACAACGACTACCCCGACACATCGTGGGCAGCAGGCGAGTTGGATTGGGTCTTCGACATGAATGCCTTGCCCGAGATACGCATCACCGTGACCGAGGAGCAGTGGAACGAGCTACTTAAGGAGTACGACCGCGACAGCAACACGGCAGAGTATATACATTGTGACGCAGAGTTCAAGTCGAAGGGCGAGACCCACACCTTCGAGGATGTAGGCTTGCGCCTAAGAGGCAACACCTCGCGCCGTCGCCCCGAGGGCAATGGCGGTGAGATGCACAAGAGGGATAATGCCGACTGGCACCACTGCCACTTTATGCTCAACCTACGCAAATATCAGAAGGATGATGCCCACGAGTTGCACAACGTGCGTAAGCTGCACCTCAAGTGGCACAAGGACGACCGCGCCTACTGCCGTGAGTTGTATTGCTACGACCTCTTCCGCCGCTTCGGCATCTGGACCGCGCCATATAGCTCATACTGCCGATTGTGGATCCACGTGGAGGGCGACAAGGAGGCGGCATACTATGGTGTCTACGAGATGATTGAGGCTATCGACGACAAGTTTGTCAAGAAGCGTAAGGATCTCTTTGGCGACCACAAGCACAACCTATGGAAGTGCTCCTGGGGCGCAAACCTCAACTATAACGAGATTAAGGGTGCATCGATAAGCGTCGATGACGACTCAGGTGCACTATATGCCTATGAGCTAAAGAGCAATACCGAGAATTTCGAGGCGGCAAAGGAGCAGCTCTTTGAGTTCTCGAAGAACCTCACACGCCTCGAGGGTCAGGAGTTCCACGACTGGATCGCCTCGGTATGTGACGTACGTCTATTGCTCCGCACCTATGCCGTGAACGTCGCTGTGGGAATGTGGGATGACTATTGGAATAACCAGAACAACTTCTACATCTACTTCAACTCATCGGATAAGAACAACTACCAGTTCTTCTTCATCCCCTACGACTACGACAATACGCTCGGTACCTCGAACAACTGCGGTGTGCAGAGCGACTCGGGTCGACAGGATCCACTCAACTGGGGTGATACGAACAAGTGCCCCCTTATCGGCAAGATATTGAAGTATGACGACTACCGCAAGATATATGTCGAGGCGCTCAACGAGCTTATCGACCCTGCTAACAACCTCTTCCACTATCAGGCATCTATAGCCCGCATCAACGCATGGCACTCTATGATTCGTAACTATGTGGATAACGACACGGAGGAGGATTGCGAGATTAAGGACCGCCCTGCTGGCTGGGGTAACATCTATGACTACCGCATTCTTGACGCCAACTCGTCGATGAACTTCTTCAAGGTCAAGGCACAATCGATACCCAAGAAATAGGAATGCGAAAATTTAGCGACATAGACTTTAAGGGGTATGCCAGGAAGGCATACGACATTGCAGCACGTCTAATGAAGACACGCACTGCAATCACCCTATGGCGTATATTAATGCTATATATCGCCATGCAGATATGCCGCACGGTATTCTACTTCTACAACCAAGATATCATTGGCGAGATTAAGAGTGATGAGATATGGTTGCTATTCAAGGGTGCGACGCTCTTCGATAGTGCATCTATAGCCTACTCTATGGCGCTGTATTTCATCATCACGACGCTCCCAGTTAGTGCCAGCATCTGGAATAGTAAGCGGTATCGCACAATAACCTTTATTAGCTACATCATCCCTACAGCCATCATGCTCGCCATCAATTTAGGCGATGCAGTCTACTTCCACTACACGCAGAAGAGATTTACCGCTGAGGAGATATTCTTTGCCGAAAATGGGAATACTACACAGTTAGTATTCCAGTTTATGTTCGAGAACTGGTATCTCACAATCCTCTTTGCACTACTACTCACCGCCATAATTTTTGGTTACCGCATAGGCTTCAGAGCGCACGACATAGTGCACATGCCTCAGCGCGAGGATAGTAGGCAAGGATTAGATTCGTGGATCAATAGACGCATGCTTATCGGCACAACACTATTTACCCTCGTTCGTGTTGCCGTTATGGCACTCACAATCCTCTATGCCGTATACAGTATTAGAGGAGGTCTTACACGCATGACACGCCCAATAACACTCTCCAACTCGATGCTTTATACCAAGTCACCGCATAAGGCAAACCTGATACTCTCGAACCCCTTCTGCATAATCCGCACGCTGAATAACCATATTGTCGTTCCACACTTCTTCGACGAGGATGAGATAGATGCGATATACACCCCTTCGCACTATCCCGAAGATATGGTGCAGAGTGAGCTTTATGGCGTGTGCGAGGGGTATAACGTTGTACTCTTTATCCTCGAGAGCTTCTCGGCGGAGCACTCCGCCTTTATGATGCCCGAGGCACACTCCGGCAAGGGCTACACGCCAAACCTCGACAAGCTAATGGCCAAGGGCTTTGTCTTCGACCGCTGCTACGCCAATGGTCACACAAGCATTGCTGCGCCACCCGCTATTTGGAGCTCGATACCATCCTATGAGTCATCATTCATACTAATGGCAGAGTCTGTTGCCGACTGCCGACCATTGCCGCGCATACTTGCCGACAAGGGTTATACGACAGCCTTCTTCTGTGGCTCGGAGTCTGGCTCCATGGGCTTTGGCGCATACGCCCACATTGCAGGTATAGACAAGCTATACAGCATGGAGGACTATGAGAGGAGTCGTGGTGGCGGAGACTTCGACGACGCCTGGGGCATTTGGGATGAGCCCTTCTTAGACTATATGGGTGAGAAGATTAGTGGCTTCGAAGAGCCATTCTTCGCGAGTGTCTTTACCCTCACATCGCACCACCCCTTCAATGTGCCAAGCAGCGCCAAGTCGGAGTTGCCCAAAGGAACGACGCTCAACCATCGCCCCGTGGCATATGCCGACCGCTCGATAGGTCGCTTCATGGAGAAGTATAGCGATGAGGAGTGGTTCGACCGCACGCTCTTTGTCTTCGTTGCCGACCACGTATCAAGCGAGCGTATGTTGGATAAGACAAATAGCACCCCAGAGTGCTTCCATATCATAGGCTTTATGTATACGCCCGATGGAGCGATACCAGCACAGCGCTATGAACACATTATGTCACAGGTAGATATTATGCCTACGGTGCTGGGACTCATGGGCAACGACGAGCCCTACTTTGCCATTGGTCGCGACATTCTGAATGAGCCACACCGCGAGCCCTTCACACTTATTCGCACAGGCTACAGCTACACTGCGCTCATGGATGATTTCTTTATGGATTTTGATGGAAATCAGAGACTTGGAGCATATCGCTATAGCGACTATGAGCACAACAACGACATCTCCTCATCGGTCAACGTGGGTCGCGCCGACTCCCTTACAAAGGCGACACTACAACAGTACTACACCCACGTAAGCAAGCGCGACTACTTCCCTAAGAAGCGCAAGTAGATATGTGTAAGGGGGGGGTTACAACACCTCGCGCCTATTCATCAGGGCGTGGGTGATGGTCAGCTCATCGACATACTCCAACTCATCACCGAAGCCTATGCCTCGTGCAATGGTCGTCACCTTAACATCGGGGAATGCCTTAAGGCGGTTAGTCAGATAGAAGAGCGTCGTCTCGCCCTCGACAGAGGTAGATATGGCGATGATAACCTCCTTGATATCTCCAGTAAGGAGTTTATCCAAAAGGAGATCTATCTTCAGGTCGGATGGTCCAATACCCTGCATGGGCGATATAACGCCACCGAGCACATGGTATATTCCATGGTATTGCCCCGTATTCTCTATAGACATGAGGTCTTGAACCTGCTCCACGACACATATTGTCGAGCGGTCGCGGCGCTCATCGCAACATATAGGGCATATATCCGTATCCGACAGGTTATTACAGCTGCGACAGTAGCGTACATCGTGCCTAAAGCGCGATATGCTGCCTGCGAGTGAGTCGACGTGCTCACCCTCCATCTTCAACATATGCATCGCAAGGCGCAGCGCCGTGCGGCGACCAATGCCAGGCAAGCGCTGCAGCTCGGAGCAGAGGTTTTCCAGTAGCTTCGACATGATACGCCCCCTCCTAAATAATCTCGATATACTCGGTGCGTATCCACCCCTTCTCGCCGTCGGCGAACTTCACCTCCGACCACTCGTCCTTGCTTCTTAGGACCTCAACTGTGACACCCTGCGTATAAGAGCGTATAGGTTTAGACTTGTTGCTGGGCTCAGGGAAGATCTCCTGCGCACTCTGGCAGATGATTATACCGCGAGTCTCGGTACGCTGTGTTGTGCGCTGCGTTATGGCAAATGCGGTAGTAAAGATAAACATCACCGCCGTTGCTATCGAGACAAAGAAGGCTATCTTGCGCACCTTGATGGTGTTGACAAGCAGATATAGGAGCACCAAAAGCAGTGTTAAACCCAACATCACCAACGACACGACAGTCCACGTATTAGAGCCATGAGCACCACTCATCGAACGCCACAATGTCGGCATAAATCCTGATGGAAAGGCCTCGGGAGCATTCGTTTCAGCATAGGCAAGCTCCAAGTTGTAACGCGCATCCTCCATATCGGGATTTATCTTCAGCGCACGCTCATAGTTTAATATTGCGTAGCCCAACTCTCCAGAGCAGAAGGCATTGCCACTGGCATCCTTATTCTCTACACCCCTCTTATAGTAGGCATTACCGAGGTTATAGTATAGCACATCGCTCTTATATCCCATCTCGATAATCTCCTCGAAGGCCTGGATAGCATAGTCATATTCGCCATCATGATAGGCTCTCTTACCATCCTCCCACAGTAGCTTCGCCACAGCCGCCGAAGGTGAGGCATAGGCTGGAACTGCCATGATAAACATAGCCAACGAAAGAATAGCGACTCTAAAAATATTTGTGTATCTCTTCATAAGGCTTAATGTTTTACTACGGACTCAATTTTAGATAGCACATCCACAGCATCGGCATATACCGCCTTCATATCATCGTCCGAAACAGGTGCATACTGCGCCTCATCTGCGCGTGATATTATGTTGCACACCTGCTCATAGACCTCACTATCGACGCCTCGGCGCGATAGCTCCTCACGTATCTTCACCTTCGTGAGGTCTGATACCGGAATGTTAAACTTATCGCTAATATAGCCCCACATGGCACTAAGTATCTCCCTATAGAATGAGTGGCGATTGCCCTCCTTCATCGACTTCTTAGCCATACGCAGGCGCTTTATGGCCACCTTATCGGCGTGCTTCATGCGACGCATCACAATATTTCTATTGGCGCGAATACGCTGTCGCATAACATAGAATACGGCGACAAAGATCGCTATTAGCGAAAAGACAGCAATCCAATATGTAGGACTAAATATAAGAAACGACACCTTGTCTATGGGCAGATCACCCGTGTAGATATGTCGTATATGCTTCTCGTTATTGGCGTTATCAAAGTAGTCTGCGCGTGCTCCACCACGACCCTGTCGTGCATCACCCTCAACAACCGTAATAGTAAAAGGCTCGCTATTGAGCGTGACGTATTCACCTGCCGAGGGGTCGAAATAGGTGAACTCAACACCCGAAATCTCGAACTCACCCTCGGCACGCGCCATGAAGGGATAGGTATATGTCACACGACCACTATTGCCGTTAGGGGTGTTATCACTTGGCGTTGGCGGATAGAGCTCGAATGAATCAGGCATCGTGAGATCTGGAGCCTCGATATACCCGAGATTGCCATTGCCGCTAATGGTCACGCTCACCTCATTAGCGCCATTCTTGCTAACACTGGTAGTGGGAGGTTTGCACTCCATCGTAAAGTTACCCATGGCACCCTTGAACGATGCTGGCGCACCCTCGGGAAGATCCTTGACAGTCAATGATATAGGACTCGTTCTACGATACCACACCTGATCATCCCAAGCGTAGGTATAGAAGGCATTGTAATTATCCTGAACCTCTACTCGGACAACGAAGTCGACACCCACCTCAGGGAGTTGTAGAGTACCACTCTTTTGTGGCACTAACAGAAAATCAACAATCGTGAAGGTATCGTACACTCCACCGTTATAGCGTAGGCGTGGACCCTCAACATTGGTATCCAGCTGCTCATATTGGAAGTTGTCGAAGGTACCCATCCTCACGATTTGATAGTTGCGTACATCGGCCTTATAGTAGAGCTTGAGCGATGCATGCACCGCCTCACCCTTATACACCTCGCTATCGGAGAGTTCCCACATTAGCAAGACACTATCCTGGTTGCTTACCGCCGCTGTGCCACTATTCTGACCAACTTCAACGACCTCAATAGGGAGAGGCTCCGACTTGTACTCCTTACCCTTCACCCTTATTGACGCCCTGTCGACCATAAAACTACCACTGTCGCGAGCAACAAGCGTATAGGTATATGTGTGACTATAACTCGATGAGTGCACTCCATTGATAATCTTTGTCGAAAGATGTGTAGATGTTACAGGTCCGGCAATGAGATCAAAACCCTCAAAAGTGGGACCCTCGAAGGTTCTATCATCAGGCTCTGCATTGATTGTGAAAGCGACATTGAAGCGCTGACCACTCTCCACGAGGGTGGGGGCGCTGGCTGTCAAAGATACCTGAGCCCATGAGGCTATGGCTGAGCATAGTGCTATAAGCACCAGTGAAAGTCTATGTAATATCTTCATCACAAAAAAAACTCTTATTCCGTCTCTTCTTAAACGCCACGGATAGCGTTTTATTGTGGTTATAAACCAAAGAGAAACGTTGTGTGACGCATAAGAGCTATGCGCCACACATACGTTATCAACTATTAGTGTGCGAAATCTGCAAAGAAATCATTACCCTTATCATCAACAATGATGAATGCAGGGAAGTTCTCAACATATATCTTACGTACAGCCTCCATGCCGAGCTCCTCGAAGTCAACGACCTCGACCTTTTTGATTGAGTTCTTGGCGAGGATTGCTGCAGGACCGCCGATAGAGCCGAGGTAGAAGCCACCATTGTTCTTACAAGCGTCGGTCACCTGCTGTGAGCGGTTACCCTTAGCTACCATAACCATAGAGCCACCAGCCTTCTGGAACTGATCTACGTATGAGTCCATACGACCTGCTGTGGTAGGACCAAATGAGCCTGAAGCCATGCCTGCAGGGGTCTTAGCTGGACCTGCATAATAGACAGGGTGGTTCTTGAAGTATTCGGGCATAGGCTTACCCTCGTCAAGCATCTGCTTGATACGAGCATGAGCGATATCGCGAGCCACAACGAGTGTACCCTTAAGGTTAAGACGTGTCTTGATAGGATACTTAGAGAGAATCTCGCGTACCTTATCCATACCCTCGTCGAGGTCGATGTCAACAGCTGGTGACATTGCTGGAGCCTGTGCTGGAAGGAAGCGTGCAGGGTTCTTCTCAAGCTGCTCGATGAAGATACCCTCAGGGGTAATCTTAGCCTTGATGTTACGATCTGCAGAGCAGCTTACGCCGATAGCCACTGGGCATGATGCGGCGTGGCGTGGTGCACGGATGACACGTACGTCGTGAACATAGTACTTACCACCAAACTGAGCACCGAGGCCTATCTCCTGGCAAATCTTCTGAACCTTAGCCTCCCACTCCAAGTCGCGGAAGCAACGGCCACCCTCATTACCAGATGTTGGAAGCTCGTCGAGGTAGCCAGCAGATGCCTTCTTCACGGTTGACAAGCACATCTCTGCTGATGTACCACCGATGCAGAGAGCAAGGTGATATGGAGGGCATGCTGATGTGCCGAGGTCAAGGATATGCTTCTTAATGAACTCTGTTAGTGACTTCTCGTTAAGAAGAGCCTTAGTCTGCTGATAGAGGAATGTCTTATTTGCAGAGCCGCCACCCTTAGTGATGAACAAGAACTCATACTCCATGCCTGGGTGACCAGCGTAGATGTCGATCTGTGCTGGGAGGTTGGTTGCCGAGTTCTTCTCCTCGGTCATGGTGAATGGAACAACCTGTGAGTAGCGCAAGTTACGCTCCTTGTATGTCTCATATACGCCACGTGAGATGCACTCAGCATCATTAGCACCAGTATATACATCCTCGCCCTTGTGACCGATACAGATTGCTGTACCTGTATCCTGACATGTTGGCAACTCGCCCTCAGCAGCTACGCACTGGTTCATGAGCATGGTGTATGCTACGAACTTGTCGTTGTCTGTAGCCTCTGGGTCCTCAAGGATGTTAGCGAGCTTCTGGAGGTGTGAGGCACGCAAGTAGAACGATACGTCGGCGTATGCCTCCTTAGCCAAGAGCTCAAGACCCTTAGGATCAACCTTCAAAATCTTACGACCGTCGCACTCTACGACCTTTACATAGTCCTTCGTTAGAAGGCGATACTCCGTCTTATCCGCCTGGATAGGGAACGGCTCCTGATAGATGAAATCAGCCATAGTAAATCTCTATTTTGTTTGTGTTTATAATTTATTTATGAAGTCAATAATACCGAAGATGAAGACAACGCTCACCAATATTGGGCACACCCACTTTAGTAGGAAGCGGATAATGGGATAGGTCGCCTTATCGACACCACCCTCTGCCGTAAGCTCCGCCTTCATCGCCTCCCTCTTCCATATCCAGCCAACGAATACGGCAGTTAGGATACCGAGCAATGGCAACATGACAATAGCCGTGAAGCTATCCATGAAATCAAAGAGGTTCATGCCCACCACCTTAATATTGCTCCATGCGCCGAGCGATAGTGAGGCAACGGTAGCAAGCAATATGGCGATGAGTGTCACCGTGCGTGTGGCGTGTTTACGCGACATACCGCGCTTCTCAACGAAGTATGATGTCACCGCCTCGTGCATAGATATTGTCGATGATATGGCAGCGAGGGCGAGTAGCACAAAGAAGAGCGCCGCCCAGATGTTACCACCAGGCATTGCCGAGAATACCTTAGGCATGGCAACAAAGGCGAGCTGTGGACCACTCTGATCCTCAACACCTGCCGAGAAGATGATGATAGCCGCCATCAGTGCAACGATTGTATCGAGCGACACCACGCTGATAGCCGTGCCGGCGATCTTCGTACCCTTCTTGAAATATGAGCCATAGATAAGCATAGCACCCATACCGATAGAGAGTGTAAAGAATGCCTGACCCATAGCATCAAGGAAGGTTTTTCCTGATACTTTCGAGAAGTCTGGAGTGAAGACATTTGCCACAGCACCACGACTCTCAGGCAGGCTCAACGAGTAGACTGCCAAGACGATAAGGATCACAAAGAGCAGTGGCATCATGATTTTCGAAGCCTTCTCGATACCTCCCTGCACGCCATTAGCGATGATGGCGTGGTTGGCAATGATAAAGAGGTAGGTGAAGAGAAGTGGAGCCCATGTGGCCGTGGTGAACTCCGTGAAGAATGCACCATAGTCACCCGTAATGCTATTTGTTGCCGACGATGCGGCATAGTTGACGGTCCATCCCGCAATCACAAAGTAGTAGCCCATGATTATGGTCACCGAGATAAGACCCATAGCACCAAGCCAACCCCAGCCTGGCTTAATCTTCGAGAAAGCATCCACAGGGTTACACTTAGAGTTGTGACCCACAGAGAACTCCGCAATGAGAAGAGGCAATCCTAATAGAAGGATGCATCCAAGATAGATGATGATGAAGGCACCACCACCATGCTCCGAGGTGATATAAGGAAATCGCCAAATATTGCCGAGACCTATTGCCGAGCCTGCGGCGGCGAGGATTGCGGCAAGCTTACCACCAAAGCCACCGCGTTTTTCTTCGTTTGCCATAGTTATCCTACAAGTGTTACGCTAACTTTGTCTATCTTTCCACCCAACGGCGGCGCTATCTTTGCCACGGTGCACTCCACCTCGACAATCTCAGGAAACTCCTCCTTCACTGCCTCGATGATATTTGCTGCGGCAGCCTCTATGGTACGCTGCGTGCGCTGCATGGTACGCTCAACAATCTCATATACAGTGAGATAGTTTACCGCATCACGCACATCGTCCGACGAGGGAAGATCACCCAGCGGAGTGCGTATCACCATATCGACACGGAAACGGTTGCCCACCTGTTGCTCTAAGTCATAGCAGCCGTGGTAGGCACGAAGATAGATGCCATCAAGGCGTATGGTATATAGCTTATTCACTACTCAACAGTAATTAGGAAGTAATTCTTCTTGCCCTTCTGTGCCAAGAGGTACTTGCCAGCGATAAGGTCAGCGTCGGTAACCTCGCGCATAGCATCCGTCATCTTCTCCTTGTTGAGCTGCACACCACCACCCTGGATCATCTTACGGCACTCGCCCTTTGATGGGAATACCTTGCACACCTCAGCCACGATGTCGATGAATGGCTTACCGAGGTTATCGCGCGAGATAGTGAACTGAGGGACACCCTCAAATACCTGCAACAATGTTGCCTCGTCCAGCGAGCGCAACGCCTCAGAGGTTGCATTGCCAAAGAGGATGTTAGATGCTGCCTGCGCCTTCTCCAACTCCTCCTTAGAGTGAATCATCGTTGTCACCTCCTCAGCAAGACGCTTCTGCAATACGCGCAAGTGTGGTGCCTGCTCATGCTCGGCGATAAGCTTCTCGATAGTCTCGCGGTCGAGGAGTGTGAATATCTTGATGTAGCGCTTTGCATCATCGTCGCTCACATTGAGCCAGAACTGGTAGAACTTGTAGGGTGATGTATAGCGTGCATCGAGCCATACGTTACCCGACTCTGTCTTACCGAACTTCGTGCCGTCGGCCTTGGTGATAAGTGGGCAGGTGATAGCAAATGCCTCAGCCTCAGAGCCGAGCTTACGACGGATGAGCTCTGTACCTGTGGTGATATTACCCCACTGGTCAGCACCACCAAGCTGCACCTTACAGTTGTACTCATTGTAGAGGTGTAGGAAGTCGTAGCCCTGCAATAGCTGGTAGGTAAACTCCGTAAACGACATACCGTCACCCTCGCCATTGAAGCGCTTCTTAACAGAGTCCTTAGCCATCATATAGTTCACCGTGATACACTTACCAATGTCACGTGCGAAATCGAGGAACGAGAACTCCTTCATCCAGTCGTAGTTATTCACAAGCAAGGCGTGGTTCTCAGCATCCGAATCGAAGTCGATAAGCTTAGCAAGCTGATTCTTGATAGCCTCCTGGTTGTGGCGCAAGGTAGCCTCGTCGAGGAGGTTACGCTCCTGCGACTTACCCGATGGGTCGCCAATCATACCTGTAGCGCCACCGATAAGGGCTATTGGGCGGTGACCACACTCCTGGAAGTGCTTCAAAATCATAACACCCACAAGGTGACCAATATGTAGTGAGTCGGCAGTGGGGTCAATACCCAAGTATGCCGTTGTCATCTCCTTCTGCAACTGCTCCTTAGCACCTGGCATGATAGTGTGTATCATACCGCGCCACTCGAGCTCCTGTACAAAATCCTTATTCATTGTTCTCTAAAAATTTATATTTTATCAATTATAATCCTCTATCTGCTAAGCAAATTATCACTCCGCATCGCATCTGCATACAACAACTACTCTGCCTCAAGGCTAAACGCCTCAATAACATCCCTCAGTCGCTCGTTCTTCCCCATGAGGTACTTCAACCTATCCTCAAGGGTTATTGGGCGTGCCACGCGTATCTGCTCATTGACAATAACTCGCATATCGAGCGCACCATTGATACCTGCCATCTCAGCTATCTCGTTTTGCAACTCGGTCTTCTTGTGCAATACCTCCTCCTCGGCACCCTTCGACGCCACCGTCAGAACGATGATATTACCCTCAGCCTTCATGGTGTCGAAGGCAATACCTAAGCGTGGACGACCATTCATAAGCCGCTTCACAAACTCCGCCTTCACAGCCATTAGCTTCGCCTCGCTATCTGGGTCTATATCTCTCTTTGTCGCCTTGAGAGCCTCCTCAGCGAGTCTCTCCTCACTCTTTGCCTCGCCGCCAAGTAGCGAGTTTATCGATATGTTCATCGAACTGCGACGTGCCGACGATGCTCTGCGTGTTGTGGTTGCACTTGCCCCCGTCGCCGCGGGCGCAGACACGGACTGCGGCGCTGACTGCACGGGTTGCACGGGCTGCGATGTTGGTTGCGCGGACTGCGGTGCTGGCTGCGGTGCTGGCTGCGCGGGTTGTCCCATAGGCTGTGGGGTGGATAGTGACGCTGGCTGCACCGATTGTGGCGTTGCCACCTGCGCTGGCACTGGAGCCACCAGCTCTGGAAGAGCAAAATCTGTGGCAAAGGTTAGGCTATCTACCTCGTCATTTTTTTTTTGACCGAGACCCGCAATCTTCATAAGTCCCAGTTCAACAAGCAATCGTTGATTTGACGATTGACGTATCTTGCCATCAGCCTCCGTAAGCAACGATATAGCATTAAATAGTAGCGCCTCGCTACATTTTGCCGCCTGCTGCTTATACCTCTCGACAAGCGTTCCTGTAAACTCCACCAACGACACAGCAGGACCCTTTGCCATAAGTAGGTCACGCAAATGGGCATTTAGACCAGTAATAAAGACCTGGGGCGAGAAGCCTCGAGCGAGCACTCCATCAAAGAGCATGAGTGCATCGATGTATCTACCCTCAAGGAGCATATCTGTAACCGAGAAGTAGGTATCATAGTCGAGGATGTTGAGCGTAGTGGCCACATCCTTATAGTTGAGCGTAGTGCCACAGAACGACACTGCCTTATCGAACATAGAGAGAGCATCGCGCATACCGCCGTCTGCCTTGTGAGCTATAAGGTTGAGCGCCTCGTCATCTGCCGTAACACCCTCCTCAGAGGCGATATAGCGCAGATACTCAACGCCATCCTCCACCTTGATGCGATTGAAGTCATATATCTGACAACGCGACAAGATGGTTGGGATAATCTTATGCTTCTCGGTAGTCGCCAAGATGAATATTGCATGCTGTGGTGGCTCCTCCAATGTCTTCAAAAAGGCGTTGAACGCCGCCGCAGAGAGCATATGGACCTCATCGATAACAAATACCGAGTAGCGACCCACCTGTGGGATGACACGCACCTGCTCAATGAGGTTGCGGATATCATCCACCGAGTTGTTTGAGGCTGCATCCAACTCATGGACATTGAGCGAGCGACCCTCGTTGAACGAGCGACATGACTCGCACTCGTTACACGCCTCGCCACCCTGGGGATTTTGGCAGTTGATAGCCTTCGCGAAGATACGCGCACAGGTTGTCTTACCCACGCCACGAGGTCCGCAGAAGAGGTAGGCATGCGCCAGCTGACCACGCTCGATGGCGTTCTTGAGGGTCATGGTAATATGTTTCTGCCCCACCACCGAATGGAAGGTCTGGGGGCGATACTTTCTTGCTGATACTACGAAATTCTCCATAACTCGACAAAGATATAAAAATTTTCTCATTGTGCGTAGGCGCGCACGACCTTTTTATACTCAGCAGTTGATTTTTTCTCGGATTTAACTAACTTTGCCCTACAAAACCACAAGAGAAGCACCATGAGAAAATTAATAATATCGCTTTTTACGACCCTCGCAGGCTTCGTTTGTAGCGCGCAGGGATTTAACCTAATAGTCGTTGGCGACCCACAGCCACAGACCGAGAAGCAGATGCGTAGCCTCGAGGAGGATATCGCCCCACACATCGGCAAGATTGTCGCCGAGTATCAGGCGACAAACCTCCCCACAGCGATACTCCTCACGGGTGATGTTGTGTGGGATACGATGGAGTTTCTGCCACGCGTAAAGGCGCTCTTCGAGAGCTTCGGCGTGCCAGTATACGCCGTCATTGGCAACCACGACCACGACCGCAAGATAGATGGCAACGAGCCGCTCGCCGAGAGCCACTACGAGGCGACATTTGGCTCGCGCTACTACACCTTCACCATGGGCGACACCAAGTTCTTTGCCCTCGACAACATCGACTACAACAACTACTACGACTACGACCTGGGCATCAGCCGCGAGCAGATGCGATGGCTACGCCGCGAAATGCGCAAAACACCAAACAATCAGCGCATTGCAATACTCATGCACGCCCCAGCCTCGAGCCTCCGCACGGGTGGCGACCTTATACCCTATGCCAAGCCTTTGGTACGCCTTGCAGGCAAGCGCGAGACACACTTTATCACGGGTCATGGCCACCGACACTTTACAAACGACATCAGCAACCATATTATCGAGCATAGCGTGGCTCAGGTCAATGGCAATCTGTGGTTTGCGCCGATGTGCGCCGACGGCACCCCTCGCGGAGTTCTCTGCATCGAGGAGCGCGACAATAGCTGGACATGGCACCACCGACTATTCGAGAGCGACACACCCCTAATCGCGTGGCAAGAAAACGATGAAGATGCAATTATCATAAAGGTCATTGGTTGGGATTATATATGGCACGTTGAGTGGCTTGAAAATGGCATATATAAAGGCTCATTACAACCACTCGAGATGTGCGACCCTGCATACCTACACTATGTAGAGCATGAGGCTCAATATGAGGATATTATCATGCAACGACTACGCCGCTCAGCACTCCCAAGCAGAGGCTATTTCGAGTGTCGACGCACGACGCCAAATAGCGAAATTACCATCATCGCAACCGACCGTTTCGGGCGTCAATATAAATGGAATAGCGCCACCGAATAGTGACGCTATTTCATCTATTTTTATTCTATTTTTCTACTCTTTATACCAACTCTATTCGTGGTGGTATGGCTCATTCTTAAGGATAGTAAAGGCGCGATATAGTTGCTCTGTAAATATTGCTCTTACTATCTGATGCGAGAAGGTCATCTTCGACAACGAGAGTTTGCTATTAGCACGCTGATATACCGCCTCAGAGAAGCCATAAGGGCCCCCGATAACAAAGATAAGGCGCTTGGTGCCTGCCAACATACGGCGCTGCAAGAGGTCAGCAAACTCTATGGAGCGCAACTCTGCACCATGCTCATCAAGGAGCATAACATAGTCCGAGTCGCTGATAACGCGCATGATAGCCTCACCCTCCAAGCGTTTCTGCTCCGCCTCCGAGAGCTTCTTCGTATTGCGCACATCGGCGATGGTCGTGATGGCGAACTTAACATAGTGATTTAGGCGCTTCGTATACTGCGTAACAAGCGCCTCAACCTCCTTCATATCGGTCTTCCCGACAACGACAAGCTCTATGTTCATCTCTTGGTTATGTATGCTGATAATTAGTTATCGCTCTTCTTTCCCCACCCGTAAGAGCCTAATTACTAATTACTCATTACTAATTGTATTATATGTCGCTATTCCACTCGCCCTCAGCGCCTTCGTATATGATAGCACGGCTATCGCCATACGACTTTAGGAGCTGATACGCCTTATACATATTATACCCATTGCCCGAGGTGTCGCCACCAAGCTTGAAGGCGATGATGCAGGCGTGGTTCTGCGCACGACGATACATCGTCTCCACACGCATGAGGTAGACATCCAACAACTCAGGCGCATTGGCTGGCGTGCCATCAAGATCACGATTTTGGCTATCCGTAGGCGACGATATCGCCGCACAATCTATAACATAGATACCCACCCTATCGCATATATCGTAGAACCATGTTGGCTGTGGATAGTCGGGACATAGGCAGTTTATACCCTTTGCCTTCAGCGCCTTAACCTCCTTCTCGGTAGTCGCCCTATCGGCAGCGGCATTGTAAGCACTCTTCTTAAGCGCCACAGGCTTGCCAAAGGCTGTAATCTCGCCCTGCTCCGTATAGCCATACTCCACAAAGCCCACCTTCATAGGGATATACTCCCAAAGGATGCTACTGCGCTTTATATATAGCGTTAGGTCGTACAACTTGGGATTTGATGGCGACCAACGATTTGGGTTCGAGTGGTAGATATATGGCTTGAAGTGAAGCGTATCGCGCGAGCGTGGGGCAACCTCCAAGTCATTGACACTATACTCCATAAGCTTGCCATCGGGAGCATATATGTCGTAGCCTATATTTATAACCTCATCGCTTGTAAATGAGTTGTTTGCGACAACGTCGAGGTGTAGCTCAGCAAAGCTACCTGTCGAGTCGGGAAGCATACGCACGTTATAGTCGTATATCGCCAAACGACGCTGTGCAAAGATATAGCAATTCTCAAACTGCTTGCGCTCTGGCTGTGTTAAACCCTCATCCAACAGCGACATATATGGCTCGTCCACGACGACAATAGCAAGGGTGTTGATACCCTCGTCAATATATGGTGAGATGAAGAAGTCCGAAGGGGTAAACTCGTCGTGCGTTGTTGTCACCTGCACGCCATTGATGAAGATGGTGTAGTCGGCACCCACATTCTCAATATGTAGATACGTATTATAATCGATCCATCCGGCAGGCACCTCAAACTGCTGCTCATAGGCGGCACGCACCACACCACTATCGGTCGCAAACTGCAACGTGGGGGCGACATCAATATACTTATCAATATTAGTGCGAATATCCCTCTTGGTATCCTCGCGCTTGTCGTAGCACAAGAACTCACTGCGGCGCACCTGTGCCTGCGCCCATAGGTTATCACTCCCCACAAGTAGCGTGGCGAGAGCGATTATTGTATAAAAAAAGCCCTTTCTCATAGTAATAGTTTAGCACAAAGGTACAAAAAAGCAGATAATCTGCAACCATTTACATTTTTTTTAGTAATTTTGCACGATTAAACGCCCTATTAGGCGTTGATAGTATAACGATCGAAAGACAAAAAATATATACAATTATGAAACTTACACGTATTGCCGAGATTCTCAAGATGGAGGGCGACGGCAGAGATATTACCGTTAAGGGCTGGGTGCGCACCAAGCGCGGCAACAAGAATGTAGCCTTCATCGCCCTCAACGATGGCTCATGTGTAGCCAACATTCAGGTCGTTGTTGACCTCGCAAAGATTGACGAGGCAGAGTTGAAGGGAGTCACCACAGGTGCTTGTCTTCGTGTTGATGGTACTCTTGTAGCATCACTCGGCGCAGGTCAGGGTGTTGAGGTTCAGGCCGAGAAGATTGAGATCTACGGCACTGCCGACCCAGAGACCTATCCTCTTCAGAAGAAGGGTCACTCATTGGAGTTCTTGCGCGACATCGCATATTTGCGTCCACGCACCAACACCTTTGGTGCTGTGTTGCGTATCCGCCACGCCATGGCATACGCTATCCACAAGTACTTCAACGACAAGGGCTTCTACTATTTGCACACTCCACTCATCACCGCTTCGGATTGCGAGGGTGCGGGTGCTATGTTCAACGTATCGACACTCGATATGAGCAACCCTCCACGTACCGAGGAGGGCGCAGTGGACTACTCACAGGACTTCTTCGGCAAGCCATGTAGCCTCACCGTATCGGGTCAGCTCGAGGGTGAGCTTGGTGCCTTGGCGTTGGGTCAGATCTATACTTTCGGTCCTACCTTCCGCGCCGAGAACTCTAACACTCCACGCCACCTTGCTGAGTTCTGGATGATCGAGCCTGAGATGGCATTCTACGAGTTGCAGGACGACATGGACCTCGCTGAGGACTTCCTCAAGTATCTTATCCGCTATGCGTTGGAGAACTGCCGCGAGGACCTCGAGTTCATGAACAAGATGTGGGACAAGGGTCTTTTGGAGCGTCTTCAGTTTGTCTTGGACAACGACTTCGTACGCCTCAACTACACCGAGGGTATCGAGATATTGAAGGCTTCGGGCAAGAAGTTCGAGTTCCCATGCGACTGGGGTTGCGACCTTCAGTCGGAGCACGAGCGCTACCTCGTTGAGGAGCACTTCAAGCGCCCTGTTATCCTCATCAACTATCCTAAGGAGATTAAGGCATTCTATATGAAGCAGAACGAGGATGGCAAGACAGTACGCGCCATGGATGTTCTCTTCCCACAGATTGGCGAAATTATCGGTGGTTCGGAGCGTGAGGCCGACTTTGGCAAGCTTTGTGCAAGAGTAGATGAGTTAGGCATGAGCCGCAAAGAGTTGTGGTGGTACCTCGACACACGTCGTTGGGGTTCGGCACCTCACTCAGGCTTCGGCTTGGGCTTCGAGCGTCTGCTACTCTTCGTTACAGGCATGGGCAATATCCGCGATGTGATACCATTCCCACGAACACCAAAGAATGCAGAGTTCTAAGCATAACGCCTAATAAACGGCCGACCACAAGGTCGTCCGTTTATTGTTTTACGATAAGGTATAACGATCATGGCAAATAGACTCCAACAGACCATATCTCTTCAGACGAAGATCTCACCACAGCAGATCCAGATGATAAAGCTTCTGGAGCTCCCCACCATGCAGCTCGAGGAGCGCATAAAGCGTGAGATTGAGGAGAACATTGTGTTGGAGGAGGATACTGAGACTCTGGGCGATAGCGAAGATGCACCAGAGAAGATCTCGGTTGATGAGTATGTGGGCAAGGAGGATGACACGCCAAGCTACAAGGCGCGCATCAACAACTTCTCGAAGGACGACAAGGAGCGCCCCGTATATATCACCGAGGCACGATCGCTTGGCGAGTCGCTCATCGAGCAGCTACGCTTCCGCTCGCTCAGCGACGAGGAGCTCACCATAGCGGCATATATCGTTGGTAGCATCGACGACGATGGCTACCTTAGGCGCGACCTACAGTCGCTCTCCGACGACCTCGCCTTCACGCGTGGCATGGATGTGGCACCTGAGGAGATTGAGCGCATACTACATATCGTTCATGAGCTTGAGCCTGCCGGTATCGGTGCCCGCTCACTACAGGAGTGCCTACTTCTACAGATGCGCCAGCAGAGTATAGACACCCCTGCTAAGCACTTAGCACACAAGATTGTATCGTCACACTTCGAGAGTTTTGCCAAGAAACACTACGAGAGACTTATCTCTCGCCTTGGTGTCACCGAGGATGAGTTTCGCGAGGCGATAGAGCATATACGCACCCTATCGCCCAAACCGGGCAACCTCTATACGGAGGGCGGTGTCGATACTACACCCTATATCGTACCCGACTTTCTATTGGATAATACGGATGGGTCGATGCGCCTTATGCTCAACTCGGCAGGTGTCCCTGAGGTGCGTATCTCACGCCGCTATCGCGACATGATACGCGACATGATAGCCCCCGATGGTACTATCAAGGCTAAGGATAGGGAGGCAGTGCAGTTCGTAAAGTCGAAGATCGACTCTGCGAAGTGGTTCATATCGGCCATCAAGCAGCGCCACGACACCCTCATGCGCACCATGGAGACCATCCTCGACCTCCAGAAAGAGTACTTCCAGGATGGCGACAAGAGCAAGCTGAAGCCCATGATATTGAAGGATGTCGCCGACCGCACGGGGCTCGATGTATCGACCATATCGCGTGTGGTGAATAGCAAATACATACAGACCCCATTCGGCATAATATTGTTGAAGTCGCTCTTCTCGGAGAGCATGCAGACATCGTCGGGCGAGGAGGTGTCGAGCCACGAGATAAAGACAATTCTTCAGGAGTGTATCGACAATGAGGACAAGCGCCATCCACTCACAGACGAGACCCTTATGGAGATTCTCAACGACAAGGGCTATTGCATTGCTCGCCGCACTGTGGCCAAGTATCGCGAGATGCTGGGCATCCCCGTAGCGCGCATGCGTAAGCAGATATAATAGTATGAAAGGTTGGTTCGCCCCCGTTTTTTGGCGAGTCACCTTTTTTTTTCATGGTAGTTGCAATTATTTCGCAAAAAATCACTATCTTGCGCACAAATAAAATAGATAAGGAATTTCCACAATACGATAGGAGAGAATAATTGTTAACTTAAATTTCTTATAAGACTATGAAAAAGATGATGTTTTTGATGCTCGCACTCTTCATTGGTGTTAGCGCATCTGCACAGACACTTCCTGCTGTTAACATTGAGAACCAGGAGGGTAAGACAATCTCAACACGCGAGCTTGTTGATGGCACTCCAATGATTATCTCATTCTGGTCAACAACATGTAAGCCTTGTATCGCTGAGCTCAACGCAATCAACGAGAGCCTCTACGAGTGGTTGGAGGAGGCTGACATGAAGGTTGTTGCAGTATCTGTTGACGATGCACGTACTTTGAGCCGCGCACGCGCTATGACCCAGGGTCAGGGTTGGGAGGACTTCATCTGCCTCTACGATAAGAACCAGGACTTCAAGCGCGCTATGAACGTTAGCAACACACCACACGTCTTTGTTGTTGACGGCAAGGGTAACATCGTTTACTCACACTCTGGCTACACACCAGGTAGCGAGCAGGAGTTGTTCGAGAAGATTTTGAAGCTATAATTGTGTATAACAATTCACACGAAAGGGAGTTACGATGACGTAGCTCCCCTTTGTGCGAAAAATATAACCATTTGATAATGAAGAAATTTTTACTCTTTTTAGGTGTTGCCTTGTGTGCTACCCTCTCTGTAAATGAGGCTTCTGCCCAGATCAAGGCAGGTAAGGGTCAGGTATCAATCGCATTGGAGAGCAACAATAGCTACTATATGAAGGACGAGGTCCTTGCAGATATCGACCTCTACAGGGATGATGATCGTAAGCGTGGTAACTTCGGCTCTAACGACTTCCTTAAGGTTGACTACACATTAGGTAAGTTCTCGGCAGGTGTTCAGGTAGATGCCTACCTTCCTGCTCTTTATGGCTATGATCTCTACGACTACCAGTCTCGTAAGTCAAATATGACTGGCTTCCTCACAAAGTATGTTCAGTGGGAGGATCAGAACTGGGGTGTTCGCGTAGGTGATATTTTCGACCAGTTTGGTAACGGCCTTATCTTCCGAGCTTACGAGGATCGCAACCTTGCCTTCAACAACTCATTGGCAGGTGCTCGTGCCCACTACAACTTCAATAACATGGTATCTGTTAAGGTTTTGGCTGGTTTGCCACGTGTTTACGATGTACGTACTAAGAATGTTGTATGGGGTGGTGATCTCTCACTTTCTATCTCAGATATGGCTGGCTGGAATGATGGCTATGCATCTATCGAAGGTAGCTACGTTGGTCGCTACTTGGACGATATCTCATCTATAGAGTTCCGTGGCATTGATAGCAAGATTCTTAACTTGGTCTCTGGTCGCGCAAACTTCGAGTATTCGGGCTTCACATTCCGTGGTGAGTATGCAGCAAAGCTCAACAATGACATCTTTGCGATGAACGACGAGGCAGGTAAGGGCAACGCCGTATACCTCGACCTTGGCTACAACTACAAGCGTTTCTCTGTATCGGCTAACTTCCGCCGCATGCGTGGTATGACCACACGTGCAGCCCTCCTTGATGGTATGGCATTTGCATCAGGTGGTAATCTCCTCAACTATGTACCTACACTCGTTCGCCAGCACACCTACTCTCTCGCAGGTCTCAACCCATACATGGGCGCAGTAACTGGTGATGAGGTTGGTGGTCAGATCGACGTTTACTACTCATTGCGTAACCCTAAGGTGCGTAACAAGTATTGGAACTTCCACGCAAACTTCTCAATGTTCAACACCCTCGACCACAAGTTTGGCGGTGGTCGCATCGACGGCAATGTTGACAATTTCGCTAAGCGTGAGGGTCGCAACATATGGTTGGACTTCAACGTTGATGTAGAGCGTCAGTGGAACAAGACATGGAAGACTACCTTCTTCTACTCATATCAGCGTCAGGATGTTGACAAGTACGATATGGAGCATGGCCACTATGCTGATGCACACATCTTCGTAGTTGACGCAACCTACAAGATCAACAAGAAGCACTCTATGCGTTTTGAGGCTCAGTATCTTGCTGCCGACAACTACCAGGGTGACTGGGTAGCAGCTACTATTGAGTACAACTTCGCACCAAAGTTCAGCTTCTATGTTAGCGATATGTGGAACTGCGAGAAGATGAACGACCCAGAGAATGCTTTGTACGACAACTTCTACTTCCACAATAGCACTCAGGAGGAGAGTCACGAGCTTTTGCACTACTACCAGGTAGGTGCAAGCTTCACTCACAAGAGCTTCCGTGCTCAGCTCTCTTATGGTCGCAACCGCGAGGGTATCGTATGCTCAGGTGGTGTATGCCGCAAGCAGCCAGCTTACACAGGCTTCAACCTTGCAATCACACTCTCATTCTAAACATATTGAATAATAATATAATATGAAGTTTACACAGTTTTTTGCTCTTATGGCGGCTGCTGCGACAATGTTCGTGGGCTGCGAGTCATCAGATACCCCAACTACCGCCGAGAGCGACATCACCCTCAGCGCCGAGACCGTTGTTGAGGTTAACACCCCTATCCACTTCGTTGTTAAGGATAGCAACGGTACAGATGTGACGGCTAATGCCACTATCTTCGACAAGTCACACGACTTCGTGCAGGTGGAGAACCCATTCACCCCTACCGAGGATGGTGACTACACCTTCTACGCTGTTGTTGGCGACGCCATCTCTAAGGACTTCAAGGTTACTGTAACCCCTGAGGTTCCAGCCCTTCCTAAGGATACCGACGCTGCGAACACATCGTTCGAGCACCGCATCTTGCTCGTTGACCACACTGGTAACACCTGCGGCTACTGCCCACAGATGATGAAGGCGTTGAAGGAGGTCGAGGAGACCGAGGGTTTCCACGGCAAGTACTACGAGGCTATGTCGCACTCGTTTAGCAACACCGACCCTGCATTCTCGGGTGCTGCTGCCTCTATCAGCTCACACTTCGGTCTTCAGGGCTACCCTACGCTCACCTACAACTTCTACCACCCAACATCATCGAGCTACAACGCCGAGCATATCAAGGGTCAGATCAACGCCTTGTGGAAGGAGTATGCCGATGCAGGCATCGCTGCTTCAACAAACTTGGCTGCTAAGTCTGTTGTTGTAAATGCTGAGGTTAAGGCTGCCGTAGAGGGCGAGTATAGCATCACAGCGTGGTTGTTGGAGGATGGCATCGAGGCTAAGCAGACCAATGCTACCGAGAGCTGGATGAACATCCACAACAACGCCATCCGCCAGGCTGCCACCACATCACCACTCACTGGCTATGAGCTCGGCACGTTGAAGAGTGGCGAGACAGCATCGCAGATTCTCAACCTCACCATCGCTCGCGACACTTGGAACCGCGACAATATGAAGGTTATGGTTATCGTGTCGAAGAAGGGTGCTAACAACCGCTTCGACGTTGCCAACGTTGTCCTCTGCCCTATCAACGACTCAGTGACATATAACTACAAAAACTAAAATACATTTAATCAATAACTAAAACTATTTACAACTATGAAAATCACAAAGTTTTTTGCGCTTCTTAGCGTGGCTACTCTTGGTTTTGTAGCTTGCGAGCCTGTGGAGAGCACACAGGAGCCAGCACCAGAGGTAAAGGGCTCAATCACCCTTGAGGCAAGCAGCACTACTGTTGCGCTTGGCGAGTCAGTGACCTTCACTGCAACAATGAAGGATGCTGAGACTGGCGAGGTTACCGACGTCACAGAGTACGTATCAATCTTCGACAGCGAGCTTAACAAGATCTCAAACCCATGGACACCATCAGCTTCAGGTAGCTACACATTCAACGCTACTTATGGTGCTGAGTCATCAAACAACATTACCATCACCGTGTTGGCTCAGATGCCTGAGGTTCCTGCTGACCCAGAGCCAGCAAATACCAAGTTCAACCACCGTGGTTTGTTCATCGACAATACAGGTGTTGGCTGCGGTTACTGTCCTTCAGTAGTTGACGTCTTCCGCAGCCTTGCACAGACCGATGCTCACGAGCACTACAACGAGGTTCAGGTACACGCTGGTTACTACGCAACTGGCGATCCAGCTAACTCACTGGCAGCTAACGAGGTAAACAAGTTCTTCAGCCCACAGGGTTATCCAGACGTACGTCTTAACTTCTACACTGGTCAGCCAGCAAGCCGCTCAGTACAGAGCTTCACAAACATCCTTATGAGCTACATCAAGAAGGATGGTGCTGACGCAGGTATCTCAATGGCTCTTGAGGGTGACAGCACATGCATCTACTGCGCCGCTCAGATTAAGTCTGCTAAGGATCAGGAGTATAAGGTTGTTGCATGGTTGCTCGAGAGCGGCATCTACAGCCCTAACCAGCAAGGTGCTTCTAAGGACTACCACAAGATCTATGACTACGCTCTTCGTAACATCTCAGGCACATACTCTAAGAGTAACATCTCAGGTGAGTCTATCGGCATGCTTGCAGAGGGCGAGACTTACGACTGCGCATTCGAGCTTGATATCACATCTACAAAGTGGAAGTATGAGAACATGGGTGTTCTCGTGATCGTTTCTGCTAAGGACGCTCAGGGTCGCTGGGAGGTTGCTAACACAGCATACTGCTCACTCAACGACGGTGAGAAGACTTACGAGTACATCAAGTAATCTTAACGGCTAATATGAGATATGGGTTGCCTCGGGCAACCCATATTTTTTTGTATGCTCTACGCATCTGTATCTAAGCAAAATACTCCGTCATTATAGGCGACTTAATCTCTCCTCGATGAGCCTTTTATACTCCTCCTTCTTGTGTTCTGTGAGGAACGATGAGTCTATAATCTCGCACCACTTTTCACGATAGGTGAGGAACTTACGAAGAATCCTCTGCGCCACCCTCTCAGATATGCCAGATTGCAACATTGCATCAATGAACATCGTTCCGGTAAAGCCAACGATAGCTCGACTATCATTCACAACACCTCCTGTAAGAGGCATCGCCATCTCGTCGTTATCCTCTATGCCCGTGAGCAGGACTGCCAATAGATCGTAGGCAGGAGATAGCTGATAGCCTGCGCCCTTATCATCAATCAGAGAGAAGTTCTTACAGTGCATATCTGAGTTGCCTGTTATCCATGAGAATATGACAATCTCCCAAAATCGCTGTACATCGAGTAGTGGCGATATGGAGTACTTCTTAATTGTTTCGGCCAGTTGTGAGTATGTAGCCAGGTATTTGTGCTCGGTGAGTCTTTGTGTTAGCTGACACATATCGAGCATCGAGTACTTCTCCCCATTAGCACCACGATCCATGCGGCGGGTGATATACGCCAACTCGCCGTCAGCCATCTTTATAAGGGAGTGCTTCGCCGTAGCAATTCCGGCAACCTTGGCAAGTTTCATTGTAAGGTCTTCAAGCTCTGGCATCTCCTCGTATGTCGAACTTTGAGGTTTAAGGATATAGTTGCCCCACAAACCAACAATAGTCAGTTTGTCGGGCTCATTCTTACCTCCACGATTGATATCTAACGACAGCTTCGGCTGCACACCTGTAATCGATGTGCTTGTTTCAAGAACCTGCAACGCGAGTTCCTCGATGTTATCGCGTGTATATGGAATAATAGGAGTGCGTTGTGTGCCAAATAACCTCTTGGCACACGCAGGATGATAGTCTGCGCCCCCGTCAATCTCTTTATAACAATATAGACACCTACTCTTCATAAGGCAAAACGCTAATGTTACCAATACAATCCTTGCAACAGAGCAAAAGCAACTTCATTCTGTCGCGCGGATTAATCTTCCAACTCCTATCTACGATCTTGAGCATCCAGCCCTCGGGAATAAGTCCATCGAAGACGGGGAACATAAACTCCTTGACAAAAGGCTCACTCTGCAGAGGCATTGTCGGAGATAACGCCACGGCATTCTCACTCGCTAAATAGTTGGCGTCATACTGGAAATGATAGCCCTCAGCACTTTCGGTCAGTACGCCACAAAACTCGCCACTAATATATATCTTCGCTCGTGCCATACTACTCTATTTTTGTTGGATACAAAGCCTCGCCAAAGAGTTCAAGAACCTGGTTAACCTTGTCTAACCTTACAGTGGTCTTACCAGCCTCAAGCTCACGAACAAAGCGAATGCCTACACCAGCCCTCTCTGCTAATTCCACTTGAGTGAGGTTGTGCAACTCTCTTTTTGCTTTGATGTACTTGCCAATATCCATAATTTTGTCTGTTTTAAGTATCCCCGATAGGGTATAATATCCATACTTACATACCTAAATCAACCCTATCGGGTACAAATATAGTGAAAATATTGGTAAATTATACCCGAACGGTACTATTTTTCTATTCTTTGTGGCATGATAAGGGTAGTGAGGGGTAGTTCGCAGGCTGACGCCTGCTAAAGGGTAGCAGGGGGGCAATAGCTGGGGAGAGCCGCAAGCAGGCTTGCTCTGGGGAAATTGGGTAAAAACGTGCGCAAGGCGCACTCTGGGTATAGTGGGGATTGTCCCCAGAGCGATGGGTTACTATGGGTTTTTCTTGGGTTAATGTGTGTTACTATGAGTTACTTTGGGTTACTATGAGATTGACTCTGCCCATATTAACGCACCCCCACCTTAACGCACCTTTAACACATCTTAACCCATTCCCTATCGCTCCATCGGAGCGAAAAAAGGGGTCTGAGGGGTCTAAGGGGTGTTTTATTGATAGCTACTTGATAGCCAGCCCTTGGTACCCCAATTACCCCTAATACCCTTTGCACCCCTCACTCTATCGCTCCATCGGAGCGAAGTATTACTAATTACTCACTACTCTCTACTAATTAATCCCACCCCCTCTTGCCATCGCTCAAGTAAGCACAAAAAAGAGAGACTACAAATTGTAGTCTCTCAAAATTTGGAAGTTGATTGGGATTACTCCTCGTCGCCCTCACCCTCAGCCTCTGCACGCTTAGCGTACTCAGCTGCGATCTCCTGAGCCTTCTCAGCAAGGAAATTGTTCAAAGCATCAACTGACTCCTTGTTCTTCTTGTCCTTATACCAAGCCTCAAGCTCATCATACTGCTTCTTGTACTCCTCAGCGTTCTCCTTCTTAAGGTTCTTAGCGAACTCAGTCTCAGCCTCAGCAAGGTCAACGTACTTTACAACGTCACCAGCCTTAGCAGCCTCAACCTGAGCCTCTACGAACTCAACAACTGTCTCAGGCTGCTTCTCAGCCTTCTTCTCCTCAGAACCACATGCTACCATTACAAAGCAAGCTGCCATCAAAAGTAAAAGTTTCTTCATAGTGTTAAAATTTTTTAAAGATTAATAAATAAATTTTGTGTTTTTCACATAGCAAAGGTAAGTCAAGAATATCATTTATCCAAATATTTTGCATCTTTTTTTGATATTTTTTTCATGGGAGTGGTCTATTGAGAGAGTTCACACTCATGCAAGTTGCTTATAATATGGTGATTATAGGGAAGGAGGAGGTGTCTTGACTATTGCACTTTTATAAGGGTAGCTGAGGGTAGTTCGCAGGCTGATGCCTGCTAAAGGGTAGTGAGGGGGGGGAGTGAAAGGTGAAAAGTGTGGTGCGCTTCGCACCTATTTAACATGCGAAGCGCACCAATTCACCTTAACAAGGGAAGGTAGTATCTCACTCCTACTTCAACAAAGCCTTGATCTCCTCAGCTACGCACTTGCCGTTGTAGCCGAACTTCTCGTCCAACACCTTGAATGGTGCTGAGTAGCCGAAGTGGTCGAAGCCATGGATGAAGCCCTCCTCGCCAACAAGACCGCGGAGGTTAACGCTAAGACCCGAGGTCATACCGTAGCGTGGGAGTGTGCCAAGAACCTCTGCCTGGTACTCCTTGCTCTGATCGCGGAACAAGCCCTCTGAAGGGATAGATACCACACGTGTAGCGATACCCTCAGATGCAAGAATCTCAGCACCCTCGATGAGTGTAGATACCTCAGAGCCCGTAGCCACAAGAGTCATCTTAGCATCCTTATTCTCGATAACTACATAGCCACCGCGCTCTGCCTGCATAGCCTCCTCGCGGCGTGACTTGCCGTTAAGCGCTGGCAACGACTTGATATTCTGACGTGAGAGGATGAGTGCCACAGGGCGCTTCTCCTCCATAGCCATCTTCCATGCAGCAACAGTCTCCTCGCTATCCGCAGGGCGGAGAACAAGCATCGAGCGCTCGCCAGAGTGGTTGCGCATATGCTCCATAAGGCGAATCTGTGCCTCATGCTCCACAGGCTCGTGGGTAGGACCATCCTCACCAACGCGGAATGAGTCGTGTGTCCAGATGTAGATGACCTTCTTCTCCATAAGTGCTGAAAGACGCACCGCAGGCTTCATATAGTCGGAGAATACGAAGAATGTACCGCACGCAGGGATGATACCACCGTGCTATGCCATACCATTCATCACGCAAGCCATGGTAAGCTCGGCAACACCTGCCTGGAAGAACTGACCGGTGAAGTCACCCTTGGTGAATGCCTTAGTCTTCTTGAGGAAGCCGTCGGTCTTATCTGAGTTAGAGAGGTCTGCAGATGATACTACCATGTTCTCTACGTGCTCAGCGAAGTATGAGAGCATATTTGCCGATGCGGCACGTGTAGCCTGGTCGGGCTTAACCTCGATTGCTGAGTAGTCGATCTCTGGAAGCTTACCAGAGTAGAAACGGTCCATCTTCTCGGCAAGCGCTGGATTCTCCTTGCGCCATGCAGCCTCAGTCTCCTGCATCTGCTTTGCCCATGCGCGAAGCTCCTCGCGGCGTGCTGCGTACACCTCCTTAGACTCCTCGAATACGGCGAATGGCTCCTCTGGGTTACCACCGAGGTTCTTGATGGTTGCGGCGATGTCGGCACCCGCAGCTGTAAGTGGCTGACCATGTGTAGATACCATATTCTCGAAGCTTGAGCCATCAGCCTTGCGAGCACCATAGCCCATGATAGTCTTGCCGATGATGAGCGTTGGGCGCTCAGTCTCAGCATTAGCAGCCTTCAAAGCAGCGCGTATCTCGTCGATAGACTGACCATTGACAGTGATGACGTTCCAGTTCCAAGCCTTATACTTCATCTCGATGTCCTCGGTATCCACCTCGTCGCACTTTGTTGAGAGCTGTACGTTGTTTGAGTCGTAGTACATGATGAGGTTCGACAAACCAAGGTGACCAGCAACACGACCTACGCCCTGCGAGATCTCCTCCTGCACAGCACCGTCAGAGATGAAGGCGTATGTCTTATGCGCCATCCACTCACCGAAGCGAGCTACCATGAAGCGCTCAGCGATGGCAGCGCCAAGAGCCATGGCGTGACCCTGACCAAGAGGACCTGAGGTGTTCTCAACGCCACGCATAACATCTACCTCGGGGTGACCGGGTGTCACGCTACCCCACTGGCGCAACGACTGCAAATCCTCTGTTGAGTAGTTGCCAGCCAACGATAATACGGCATAGAGCATAGGTGACATGTGTCCTGGGTCGAGGAACATACGGTCGCGATGTGGATAAGCCATGTTATCGGGGTCGTAACGGAGGAACTCCGTATAGAGGACATTGATAAAGTCGGCACCACCCATAGCACCACCAGGGTGACCAGACTTAGCCTTTTCAACCATCGAAGCAGCCAAGATGCGGATGTTATCGGCTGCGCGCTGAAGTTTGTTGTTTTGCATAGTAAAAAATATTTTGTTTAGATTATCTCTATTATTCGGTTTGGGGTTATCAACTATCTCACAAAGGTATAAAAACTTTCGTAATAGTGTACTCCTATATAAGCCTTTTTTCATATTTTGTGGAAATCACTATAATATGGCGGCAAGACGATGCATTATTATATAGGTGTATGGTGTGATTTTTGAAAAATTTGACTAACTTTGTAGCGTATATGTACCTACTTGAGGCATTTAAGTTTAACTAAAAATATAGAAATTATGTTCGCTATCGACAACTACAACTTCGCAGGCAAGCGCGCCATCATCCGCGTAGACTTCAATGTGCCCCTCAATGCTGAGGGTAAGGTGACCGACGACACACGCATCCGTGCTGCAATACCTACCATTAAGAAGGTGTTGGAGAAGGGTGGCTCGGTAATCCTCATGTCGCACCTCGGACGTCCTAAGAAGAACCCCGATGCTAAGTACTCTTTGGAGCAGATTATCTATGCTATCGAGGAGCGCCTCGGCGTAAAGGTCCTCTTCGCGGGCGACTGCATGGGCGAGAAGGCTGCCCAGATGGCTGCTAACCTCAAGCCAGGCGAGGTGATGCTCCTTGAGAACCTCCGCTTCTACGCTGAGGAGGAGGGCAAGCCACGCGGTCTTGCCGAGGATGCATCTGACGAGGAGAAGAAGGAGGCTAAGAAGGCTGTGAAGGAGTCGCAGAAGGAGTTTGTGAAGCGTCTCGCCTCATATGCCGACTGCTACATCAACGACGCCTTTGGTACTGCACACCGCGCACACGCCTCAACAGCACTCATCGCCGACTACTTCCCTGAGGACAAGATGTTCGGCTATGTGATGGAGAACGAGTTGAAGGCTATCGACGGCGTTATGGAGAACCCTGAGCGCCCATTCTGCGCTATCATCGGCGGCTCTAAGGTATCTACAAAGATTACCATCATCGAGAAGCTCATGGAGAAGGTCGACTCTATCATCATTGGTGGCGGTATGACCTATACCTTCGCAGGTGCTGAGGGTGGCAAGGAGGGCAAGTCTATCTGCGAGCCAGATATGTTCCCTGTAGCATTGGAGATTTTGAAGAAGGCAGAGGAGCGCGGCGTTAAGATTCTTCGCTCACCAGATGCCCTCATCTGCGACGACTTCGCCGAGACAGCAAACACCCAGGAGGCACCAGCAAACAACATCCCAGACGAGTGGGAGGGTGTCGACATCGCATCGGGCGGTAAGGCTAAGTTCCGCGAGCATATCCTCGGCTGCAAGACAATCCTCTGGAATGGTCCTGTGGGCGTATTCGAGATTGATAAGTTCTCTACTGGCTCACGCGCTGTGGCTGAGGCTATCGCCGAGGCAACAGACAAGGGTGCTTACTCACTCATCGGCGGTGGCGACTCAGTAGCATGTATCAACAAGTTCGGCTTGGCAGACCGCGTGTCATACGTATCAACAGGCGGTGGTGCCTTGTTGGAGTACATGGAGGGTAAGGAGCTACCAGGTGTGGCTGCCATCCGCAAGTAAGAGGCAAGAACCGATTAGCAAACATCTATAACTAACCGATAATGAAAAAACTAACTTTAATCCTTGCATCAGCAATTGCTATGACAGCGTTTGCAACAACAACTACCGAGGAGCCTAAGAGCGCGAGCGTGCCTGCCATCGACAAGGCAAACTTCGACGAGTCGGTAAATCGCAAAGACGACTTCTACCAGTGGGCTACTGGCGGCTGGCAGAAGAATAACCCACTAAAGCCTGAGTTCTCTCGCTACGGCTCATTCGACGTATTGCGCGAGAACAACGAGATTCGCATCAACGAGCTCTTCAACGAGATGTCGGCGACAAAGGCTGAGTTCGGCAGCGTGGAGCAGAAGATCTCGGACCTCTATAAGATGGGTCTCGACGAGGAGCGCCTCAACAAGGAGGGTGCTAAGCCTATCAAGAAGGCGCTGAAGAACATCTTCGCCATGAAGAGCCGCGAGGAGCTTATCGCAGCCCTTTCGGAGCTTCACACCGACGGCATCGGCGTATTCTTCGTAGCATACCCAGCAGCCGACCTTGCTGATAGCAACATGACAATCCTCTATATGGAGCAGGGCGGTCTTGGCATGGGCAACCGCGACTACTACACCGACGAGAAGAACGCCGACATCAAGGCTGCATACCGCACATACCTCGCCAAGATCTTCACCCTTGCAGGCGTTAAGGGCGATGTAGAGGCGTTGGTTAACAATGTGATGGCGGTTGAGGATCGCATCGCCGAGAAGCACTGGACAAATGTTGAGTGCCGCGATATCGCTAAGGGCTACAACCCTTATACCTACCAGGAGTTCAAGAAGGCATATGTTGGCGTTGAGTGGGATGCCTACTTCAAGGGCATGGGTCTCGACACTGTTGAGAAGCTCGTCGTAAGCCAGCCATCATCGTTCAGCAACATCCTCGAGGTGTTGAACACCGCATCGTTGGATGAGCTTCGCGCATATGTCGCTGCTCACTACATCGACGCTGCTGCGTCATACCTCAGCGAGGAGTTCGCCCTCGCATCGTTCGAGTTCTTCGGCAAGACAATGTCGGGAACACAGGAGATACGTCCACGTTGGAAGCGCGCCATGGGTGTGCCTAACAGCGTACTCTCGGAGGCCGTAGGTCAGATGTATGTCGCTAAGTACTTCCCAGAGTCTGAGAAGGCTCGCGTGGAGACCATGGTGGCTAACATCCAGAAGGCATTCTCTAAGCATATCGAGGCTCTCGACTGGATGAGCGAAGAGACAAAGGCTAAGGCGCAGGAGAAGCTCGCAGCATTCACCGTGAAGATTGGCTATCCTAACAAGTGGAAGGACTACTCTACACTCACCGTAAATCCTAAGAAATCATACTGGGAGAATGTCGTAGCTGCAAACCGCTGGTACACCGCCGACTCTATGTCAGAGGTGGGCAAGCCAGTAGACCGCGAGAAGTGGATGATGCCTCCACAGATGGTTAACGCATACTACATGCCTACAACCAACGAGATATGCTTCCCAGCAGCTATCCTCCAGCCTCCATTCTACAATCCTGAGGCTGACGACGCTGTGAACTATGGCGCTATCGGCGTGGTTATCGCTCACGAGATGACCCATGGCTTCGACGACCAGGGCTCACAGTTCGACAAGATGGGTAACATGAACGACTGGTGGACAACCGAGGACCGCGCAGCATTCGAGGCTAAGACAGCGGTACTCGTTGATCAGTTCAACGCCATCGAGATCCTCCCAGGCTTGTTCGCCGATGGTAAGTTCTCTTTGGGTGAGAATATCGCCGACCAGGGTGGTCTTCGCCTCGCCTTCACAGGTCTTACCGACTATGCATGGGGTGGCGAGCGTCCTGCCGACATCGACGGCTTCACTGGCGAGCAGCGCTTCTACATCGGTTATGCTACCCTCTGGGCACAGAACATCACCGACCAGGAGAAGGAGCGTCTTACAAAGGTTGACGTACACTCATTGGGTCGCAACCGTGTGAATGCAACATTGCGCAACATCCAGAGCTTCTACGATGCCTTTGGCATTGGCGAGGACGACGCGATGTATATGGCACCTGAGGAGCGTGTTATCATCTGGTAATCCACTCCTATAATGTATAAAACTGCCCGACAAGAGATTGTTGGGCAGTTTTTTGTTATAGTTGGTTGTTAGCTACAACATTTTTAGTATCTTTGTAGTATGATGCGTGGGTGCGCATATATGAGTAATGTAACGTAATAAAAAATAGATACTATGTCAGTTATAAGACTTACCAAGGAGTTTACCTTTGAGGCTGCACACATGCTCGAAGGCTATGATGGACTATGTCGCGAGATACATGGTCACTCTTACCGTCTCTTCGTAACAGTCAAGGGCGAGCCACAGAGCAACCTCGACTCACCAAAGCTCGGCATGGTGATGGACTTCGGTGTGCTTAAGCGTATTGTCAACGAGCAGATTGTCGAGCGTCTCGACCACTCGTTCATGATGCGTAACACGCTCGTCGCCCAGGAGGTTATGGATGGGCTTGGCGCACGCTTCACCAAGGTGGTGCTCACCGACTATCAGCCCACGTGCGAAAATATGCTCGCCGACTTTGCCGAAAGACTATTAGGAGCACTGCCTGAAGAGATCGAGCTGCACTCGTTGCGCTTGCATGAGACAGCAACATCCTACGCCGAGTGGTACGCCTCGGATAACTTTTAGGCTACACATACACAATATCACACGAGCCTCAACCCTATGCAGAAGAGTCTATACCTTATCGACGCCTATGCGCTGATATACAAATACTATTACGCCTTTATGGGGCGCCCTATGCGTAATCGTGAGGGGCTGAATACCTCCGTGGTGTTCGGCTTCACAAAGTTCCTGCGCGACATCATCAAGCGCGAGAAGCCCGATATGATAGGCGTGGCATTCGACCCTCCTGGGGGGTGCTTCCGCCGCGATATATTCCCAGAGTATAAGGCTAACCGCCCACCAACACCTGAAGATATTAAAATATCGGTACCCTATGTAAAGCGCCTGTTAGAGGCTATGCGCATCCCTATCCTTGAGGTGGCAGGCTTCGAGGCCGACGATGTCATCGGCACACTCGCCAAGCAGGGCGCGAAGGCAGGATATAGCGTATTTATGGTTACGCCCGACAAGGATTACGGGCAGCTTGTAGAGCCTAACTGTGTGATATACAAACAGAAAGGTGACGATATAGAGATTGTCGATTGTGCAGCCATAGAGGCTAAGTATGGTTTTAGCGACCCCGTGCTTGTGCGCGATATGTTGGCTCTATGGGGCGACGCCTCGGACAACATCCCCGGTGTGCCAGGCATAGGCGAGAAGGGTGCATGTAAACTGGTGAATGTCTGGGGTACGGTGGAAAATATCCTGGCTAATACCGATAAGATAGGTGGTAAAACGGGTAAGAATATCGCCGAATGGGGAGATAAATTACGCCTCGCCAAGGAGCTGACGACGATACGCCTCGATGCCCCTATAACCCTCGATGCTGAGCAGCTCGCCTTAGCCATGCCCAACTATACGGAGCTACGCGCGCTATATGCCGAGCTTAACTTCACGCTCTTCATGCGCGATTTAGAGAATGTGGCCCCTGAGCCAGCGCCTACGGAGGGTCCTAAGCAGGAGCCACAGATACAGCTTCAGGAGGTAGCACGCGCCAAGGCGGAGGCTAAGCGCAAGGCAAAGTTAGAGGGTCAGGGCGACCTTTTCGCCATGTTCGACAGCGCTCCTGCCGCGCCACAAGCAGAGGCTGTGATAGCCGCCGCAGAAGCAGATAGCGAGGAGCCATTGGTATATAACATAACCAATACCCCGCACGACTATACAACTATTAAGAGCGCCGAGGAACTTAGAGCTATGTGCGACTACCTGGCTAAGTTCGAGGAGTTTGCCTTCGATAGCGAGACCACAGGCCTCGACCCTATAACAAGCACAATCGTAGGCTTGTCGTTCGCCGCCGAGCCACATAAGGCGTGGTATGTGCCTATGGCGCATAGCAATAGGGATGAGTACCTCGATATTATGCGCCCCCTCTTCACCAATGCGACCACGACGAAGATTGGTCAGAACATAAAATTCGACATCATGGTGCTTCGCCGTTGCGGCATTGAGGTTGCGGGTAGGAAGATAGATACCATGCTCCTGCACTATATTGTTGATGCAGAGTCGCGCCACAACATGAACTACCTTGCCATGCGCTACCTCAACTATGAGCCTATAGCCATAGAGACGCTTATAGGCAAGGGCGCTAAGCAGCTAACGATGGATATGGTGGGCATTGAACGTGTTGCTGAATATGCCGCCGAGGATGCAGATGTGACCTTGCGCCTCAAGCATGAGCTATACCGAGAGGTGGAGAAGATGGGCATGCTCGACCTATATAATAATATAGAGGAGCCGATGATTGATGTCCTCGCCGATATGGAGCTTGAGGGTGTGACTATCGACCGCGAGGCATTGGCACGCTATGGCGTGGAGCTACGCGAGCTCCTCAGCCGCTTAGAGGAGGAGATACGCACACTCGCCGATGAGCCTGAGCTAAACATCAACTCGTCACGCCAGCTCGGCGAGGTGCTCTTCGCCAAGCTACGCATCGCCGCAAAGCCCAAGATGACCAAGACTAAGCAGTTCTCAACCGACGAGGAGTACCTGCAAACATTTGCCCACGACTTCCCGATTGTCGGTAAGATATTGGAGTATCGCGGTGTTAAGAAGCTCCTATCTACGTATGTTGAGGCACTGCCCGAACTTATAAACCCCATAACGGGACATATACACACGTCATATAATCAAGCAGTTACGGCTACCGGTCGTCTATCCTCGACCAACCCCAACTTGCAGAATATACCCATCCGCGATGAGTTAGGCAAGCCCATACGTGCCGCCTTCGTCGCCTCAGATGCGGAGCATACGCTCGTTGCTGCCGACTACTCGCAGATAGAGCTGCGCCTCATGGCACACCTCAGTGGCGACGAGGCACTTATCGAGGCATTTAATAGCGGTAAGGATATTCACGCAGCTACGGCAGCACGCCTATATCACAAGGGTGTAGAGGTGGTGACGTCGGATGAGCGTCGCAGGGCGAAGACCGCCAACTTCGGCATCATCTATGGTATCTCGGCATTCGGCTTAGCACAGCGCTTGGATATTGCCAACCGCGATGCTAAGGAGCTAATAGATAGCTACTTTGCTTCATACCCAGAGATTAAGGCTTATATGGATAATGCCATAGCGAGGGCTAAGGAGAGTGGCTATGTGGAGACCATGTTCCAGCGCCGCCGCATATTGCACGACATTAACTCGTCGAACCGCACGGTGCGTGGTCTTGCCGAGCGCAACGCTATAAATGCCCCTATCCAGGGTTCTGCCGCCGACATCATGAAGTTGGCAATGGCGGAGATACACCGCCGCTTCGTGGCTGAGGGCATAGGCTCAAAGATGATTATGCAGGTGCACGATGAGGTTGTCATCGACACCTTGCGTAGCGAGCTTGAGAGGGTCAAGCAGATTGTCAAGGAGGCTATGGAGAGCGTCGCCACGCTACGCGTACCACTCATCGCCGAGGTTAATAACGCCGACAACTGGTTAGCAGCACACTAATAAGCGAGAAATTAATTAGTAGTGAGTAGAGAGTAATTAGTAATACTTCGCTCCGATGGAGCGATAGAGTGAGGGGTACAAAGGGTATTAGGGGTAGTAGGGGGACATAGGGCAGACTATCAATAAAAGATAGCTCACCTCAAACCCCTTATACCCCTCAGACTTTTTTGATTTCAATTAAGATGCAACGCTCGGAAGCGCCACGACCTAATTTCTTGTCAGAAGGGGTTAGGCTTGGCCTCGACATGAAATTGGGCTGGATAGGACATACTAAGTGTATTTCCTATTCAGCCCAATGATTGAGAGGTCAAGAATGACCACTTATCACGAGAAATTTAATTTGTTGTCAGAGTGGTGCAGTAGTGGCGCTGACATGAAAAAGCCATGGATGGATAGTACTTGGAGTACATTCCATTCATGGCTTTGATTGAAGCGTCGCTAATGCGCCGCTATCACAAGAAATTACTTCAAGACGCCAAGTTTCTTACCAACCTTAACAAACGCCTCAACGCAACGGTCAAGCTGCTCGGTAGTGTGACCAGCTGATACCTGTACGCGGATACGTGCCTGACCCTTTGGTACTACTGGGTAGTAGAAGCCAGTTACGAATACGCCCTCCTGCTGAAGCTCAGCAGCGAAGTCCTGTGAAAGCTTTGCGTCGTAGAGCATAACAGCGCAGATAGCAGATACTGTAGGCTTGATGTCGAAGCCGGCAGCAATCATCTTAGTGCGGAAGTGCTCAACATTAGCTACGAGCTTATCGTGCAAAGCGTCGCTCTCCTCAAGCATCTTGAACATCTCGATAGATGCGCCAACCACTGCTGGTGGGAGTGAGTTAGAGAAGAGGTATGGACGTGAGCGCTGGCGGAGCATGTCGATAATCTCCTTGCGACCTGTTGTGAAGCCACCAACAGCACCACCAAATGCCTTACCGAGGGTACCGGTGAGGATATCTACCTTACCGCGAAGGTTGTAAAGCTCGGTGATACCGCGACCTGTCTTACCCAATACACCTGCTGAGTGGCACTCGTCAACCATCACGAGAGCGTCGTACTTCTCAGCAAGCTCACAAATCTTGTCGAGTGGAGCAGCGTTACCATCCATAGAGAATACACCGTCGGTAACGATGATGCGGAAGCGCTGTGCCTGAGCCTGCTTGAGGCACTCCTCAAGCTCTGCCATGTCGGCATTAGCGTAGCGATAGCGCTGTGCCTTGCAAAGGCGTACGCCGTCGATGATAGATGCGTGGTTCAAAGCGTCAGAGATGATTGCATCCTCGGCTGTGAACAATGGCTCGAAAACACCACCGTTAGCATCGAAGCAAGCTGCATAGAGGATGGTATCCTCAGTGCCGAAGTAGTCGGCGATAGCCTTCTCAAGCTGCTTGTGAATGTCCTGGCAGCCGCAGATGAAGCGTACTGATGACATACCAAAGCCGCGCTCGTCCAAAGCCTTCTTAGCTGCATCGATAAGACGCTGGTTGTCTGAAAGACCAAGGTAGTTGTTAGCGCAGAAGTTCAACACTGGGCGGTTAGCCACGTCGATCTCGGCACGCTGTGGTGACTCGATGATACGCTCTGTCTTGTACAAGCCGGCAGCCTTAATCTCTGCGAGCTCATTCTGCAAATGCTGCTGAAATTTTCCGTACATTGTAGTAAAGTTTTAGTTATTGTATAGAATTGTCTCGAATTATCTGTTTGTGCGAGTAGCTAATAGCCACAATCAACTACAAAGATACAAAACAATCTCTAATATTGTTCACCGTACAGCGATTATTTTTTGAGCGCCCCACAAAAAAAGAGTGGTATCATTGCTTAACGCAAGATACCACCCACTTATATTAAGGATTAGTGTTAACTATCGACGATTACCACTCGTAGTCCTCGTCGTAGTCCTCGTCGTAGTCCTCGTCGCAGCACTCGTCCTCGCAGTCCACGCAGCAGTCGCAATCATCCTCATACTCATCGAGGTCGATCATCTCCACAGCCTCCATTACAACCATCATCTTCTCAAAGTTCTGCATAGCGTATGCCTCAAGCTCCTCCTCCTGTGCTGGAGTAAGCTCATCGCCCCATGAATCTACGACCTTAGCAAGCTCAATGAAACGCGCCATGTCATCATTCTGAATAGCATCGTACATCTGGTCGAACAACTGAGAGATAGTAAGATTAGCAACAGCCTTTACCTCTGGAGCACTCTCTGCCATGGCAGCCTCACCACCGTTCTGCTCCTGCTTATTCTGATCAGCAGCAGCCTTGTCGTCATTCTTCTGCTCACCACCGTTCTGCTCCTGCTTATTCTGATCAGCAGCAGCCTTGTCGTCCTTCTTCTGCTCACCGCCACATGCAACCATCAAGCCGCAAGCAGCCAATAATAGAAATAGTTTCTTCATTGTTTTAAATGTTTTTAGATTAAAAAATCAATTTCGTGGCGCAAAGGTACAAAAAAAATGCTATTGTCATATAATTGTTTTAGAAATATGCACAAAAAAAAGTCGGCAAGGGTAATTAACCTGCCGACCAGTATGGTATAACATTACGGAATATTACTCAGTAGGAATATCCTTGTTCACATTCTTTGAACCCACAAGGGCGTAGAAGAGCAAGAATGCAAGACCCGCAGCGATTACCCAGTAGCTAACGAGGTAGTTGTCGGTAGCATCAACAACGGCGTTCTGCAATAGTGGGAGGATACCACCACCACAAACCATGGCCATGAAGATACCAGAGGCCTTCTCGGTATACTTGCCAAGACCCTCAACAGCGAGGTTGAAGATACCGCCCCACATCACTGATGTGCAGAGACCACACAACACCAAAAGGGCTGCGTTGATAGGCACCTCAGCCATGCCGAAGCCCTCGGTCTTCATAAATACTGGAAGGTTAACGGTGTTTGCTGGGTCGAGGAAGATAGCGCCAAGGACCAATGCAAGACCGAGGAGTGATACAGAGGTAAGCATGGTCTTTGCAGATACCTTTGCGCCGAGTGCAGCACCCGCCAAACGACCGAAGAACATCAACAACCAATAGGTTGCAGCCACTGTGCCTGCGATAGACTCAGCATCAGGATTGATACCAAGACCACCATTCTGCAACCACTTCTGCAATACGTTAGGGATACCTACCTCAACGCCCACATAGATGAAGATTGCCACAGCGCCCAACAAGAAGTGGCGGAATGACAATGGGCTGTGCTGATCCTTCACCTTGCTCTGAAGCTGCTGTGGAGCACTCTCAGGGATATCGGTGCGAAGAACAACGAGGAAGGCGATGGCGAAGATTGCCAAGGCGATAAACATCAATGGGAATACCTGGCTAATCTTAGCATCGGTGACGCTTGGCACGAAGATACCCGATAGGAAGATTACGGCAGTACCCATGAATGAGTTGAACGAGCCGCCCACCTGCAAGAGCTGGTTACCGCGGTTACCACCACCAGCGAGCTTGTTAAGCATAGGGTTAACCACGATGTTAAGCATACACATCGAGAAACCTGCGATGAAGGCACCGAGGAGGTATACGCCAAAGGCTGCGCTGCCATTGATAAGACCTGCAAGGGTCTGCACACCGACACCTGTGAAACCTACGGCGATAGCTGCCAAGGCTGTGAACTTGTAGCCGCGCTTCTGCAGGAGGTTACCCGCAGGGATACCCATACAAGCGTAGGCGATGAAGTTCGCAAATACGCCAAGTGTACCCATCCAGTTAGCAACAGAGAACTGATTCTTAAGCACATCACCCATTGGCGATGCAAGGTTGGTAACGAACGAGATCATTCCGAAGAGGAGAATCATCACGATGATAGCCAACAAATTACCTTTCTTTTGTGTACTCATGATCAATACTATTTTTTGTTATTAGTTTCGACTATTTATCACGCTCGGCAATATAGGCGCATAGCTCCATTAGCGATGCGCGGTATGGTGAGTCGGGATACTTCGACAATAGGTGCAAGGCGCGCTGCAGATATGCCTGCATGGTCTGCTGGGCATACTTCACACCCTCACCCTCATCGACAATCTTCTGCAACTCATCGACAGCACTCTCATCGTCGGCACAACGCTTCAAGAGCTCGACAATAGCCTTGCGCTCCTCCTCCGACTTACGCTCCATGACGGCGATAAGCGGAAGCGTCATCTTATGCTCACGCAGGTCGTTGTTTGCAGGCTTGCCGGTATTGTTCTGGCGGTTGAAGTCGAGGATGTCGTCCTGTATCTGGAAGGCTATGCCTATGGCCTCGCCAAACTTACGCATGCGGTCCACCTCCTCACGCGAAGCACCCACCGAGAGGGCACCCAAAGCGGCACTCACACCCAAGAGGCTCGCCGTCTTCTGATAGATGATTGCGAAGTAGTCGTCGCGTGTGGTATCGAAATTATTGGCATGCTGGCTCTGCAATACCTCACCCTCGCAAAGGGTAGCCATCGCTGTGCCAATGTAGGATAGCAGGTCGTACTGCGCCGATGCCATACCCAAAGACATGGTGCGTGCAAGGATGTAGTCACCAAGGATTATCGCCATGTTGCTCTGCCACTTGGCATTCACCGAGGGGCGACCACGACGCTCATCAGCCGAGTCGAGCACATCGTCGTGAATGAGCGATGCGGTGTGTATCATCTCCACAAGCATCGCCGCGAGATAGGTGCGCTTGGAGCAGTGGCGCTCATCACCAGAGTTCTCGGTAGCCTCAATCGCATTGGCGCTGCTCATCGAGGCGACAAGCATTGTGAGTATTGGTCTTATACCCTTGCCACGCGATGTTAGGGCATAAGAGAGCATCTCGCTCATCAGCTCGCCCTCAGCAGTAAAATTATCCTTCACGAAGGCCTCAAAGGCCTCCAGGTCGGCAGTTATGGGTTTTCGTATAGCCTCTATTGTTGCCATATAAACTATTTATATCACGCAAAGATAACGAAAATTTATGAATTTCCCTATTTGGTTGCAACAATTTTTATGAACTTCACATATAACAATGGCTCAATTACTTCGTTGTGATAACGTACAATACATCTTTTTTGCCAGAAACCTTTAGGTTTTAATTATTTTTTCGTAACTTTGTACGATAATTTTTCTTGTACGAAAATATGAGCCACGAAATTAGACAATATAACGATTCATCGAATGTGCTTATCTCATGGATTGTCAAGGCATTACCATGGGTTGCAGCACCCCTAATCTTCTTTTTGGTGTGCAACCACTTCTTCGCACCACAGTTCGACGATAAGTGCTTGCAGCAGGGCGACGTAGAGCAATACGAAGGCATGTCGCACGACATCAAGGAGCACCGCGAGGCTACGGGCGAAGACCCCCAGTGGACAGGTAATATGTTCTCGGGAATGCCCGCCTATCTTATCGACGTGGAGTACCCAACGCAGGATGTCAAGCAGAGTGTAGGGCAGACAGTGAAAATCTTTGATGAGCCGATGAGCATCATCTTCTTTGCCATGATGCTGATGATGGTGGCCGTGGTGCTCATGGGCGTGAACCCCTGGATAGGCATCATCGCCGGCTTGGCATATGGTCTATCGACCTACTTCTTCCTAATCATCGACGCAGGACATATCACCAAGGCGTGGGCAATGGTCTATGCACCACCTCTCGTGGGTGCTGTGTGGCATACGCTGCGCAAGAATATGTGGGTCGGAGGTGTGCTTGCCGCACTCTTTGGCTCGTTGGAGTTGGGCGCTAACCACCCTCAGATAACCTACTACTTCCTACTCGCATGCGCCGCATTGTGGCTCAGCGAGATATGGTTCACCTATCGCGAGAAGGCGTGGCGCAGCTTCGGCAAGCGCACAGCTATCCTCGCCGTGGCAGCACTCTTGGCGGGTGCCTCGAACTTCGCACCGCTATGGTATACCGTGAGCCACCAGAAGCATACGGTGCGTGGCATAAGCGACGAGAGCAAGAGCGCAGAGGAGGCACGCGAGGAGAAGATTGAGTGGAACACAGGGTGGAGCTACGGCAAGGCGGAGAGCTTCAATATGCTCGTGCCTAACTATATGGGTAGCGCAACAACCGAGGAGTGCATCATCGAGAAGAATAACGATATTCTGGAAACGCTCGCTCATGAGTATGCAGAAGAGAGAGTAGAGGGAAGAATCGAGGATACGATCATTGAGGAGACTATTGCGATTATGCATAGTGAAATGCGTAAAACAGATCCCAATGTGACACTCGATGATATTTGGACGCTTATCGACTCCGATAAATCGTTTGAAGAGGATTTTTATTATTTATCCGACTACCTCTATAATCAGTACCATGAGCAATTATTCTATGACTGCTATGAGGCTTTATTCCACGAGTATTACAATAAGTTGAATCCTGAGGCACGTAAAGCTTGTTCTACCTATTGGGGTGAGCAGCCTGGCACAGCTGGCCCAACATACCTCGGCGTGGTGGTTGTATTCCTTGCTATCTTGGGCATCTTCCTTGCTGCTGCACGCAACCGCTGGTGGTTGGTGGTAGTATCGATATTCGCGATATTGTTGGCATGGGGCAAGAATATTATGGGCTTCTACGAACTAATGTTCGACTGGCTGCCCGCCTATAGTGGTTTCCGCACCGTCTCTATGGCTCTTGTTGTCGTGGAGTGGAGCGTTGTGGTGCTTGCCGCCTATGCTCTGATGTCGCTATGGAAGAGCGAACTTACCACACGCAAGATGGTCGGCTATATTCTCACATCTGCAGCCGTAGTCTTTGTGATGATTATCGTCATGGCCATGATGGCCGACTATGGAGTCCCTGCAATCGAGAGTATTGGCGATATATGGTGGGTCGATGAGCTTAGGAGAAATGCCGAGGAGGCTCGTAGAGATATGTTCTGGAGCGATGTTTGGCGTGCTATGGGTTATATTGTTGGTGTTGCGGCCGTGCTTCTGCTATATGCAAAGTATAAGTACAAGGAGTTTGGCAATAAGATGATTAGCAAGGCTCTGCCTTATGCAATGCTCTGCATGGTTGGTTATTTGATGGTGGCTGACCTTATTGGCGTCAACGACCGCTACTTTGGCAAGGATAAGTGGCAGGAGAAGAGGGAGATAAAAATCTCGCCTTCGGATGCCGACAAGGAGATACTCAAGGATAAGGAGCTTGGTTTTAGGGTATTTGACCTAAATAGCAAGGGTACTGCCTATGCCTCATACTTCCATCGCTCGGTGGATGGCTATCATGGTGCGAAGCTTGGTCGCTACGACGAGGTACTCAACAGATATATCTATGGCATGTATGATGAGTTTGTCTCAAAACAAGAACTTAGCCCCGAGAATATCAACATCTTGGCGATGCTCAATGTCAAATATTGCATAATAGGCAATAGCCACATCTCGCTAAGCAGTGGCTTGGGTGTTGCTCCTATGGGTGCAGCCTGGTTTGTTGAAGGTGGCAGGAGGGTTGATACCCCCAAAGAGGCCTTCACGGCTATCGGCACTGCCGACCTCTCGAAGTATGCTGTGGTTGAGCCATCTGCGCCTGAGCTTAAGGATAGCTACGACACCTCGGGAAGCATCCGCCTGGTGGAGTACGCACCAAACTATTTGAAGTATGAGTACGACTCGGCCGAGGAGGCGTTGGCGGTATTCTCGGAGATATACTACCCCGATGGCTGGAAGGTATATATCGATGGCAAGGAGGCAGACTACTTCTGCGTAGACTACATCCTCCGCGGTATGGAGCTACCAGCTGGCAAGCACACCATAGAGTGGGAGTTCCGCGCACCTAACTGGGGCGTGGCAACAGCCATCACGGGCATCGGCTCATGGCTGATAATCATAGCACTCGTGCTGCTAATAACATCGCCACTTTGGCGTCGCCACCTACTGCCACATATCAAAGATATACTTCGCAAAAATAAGAATTAGATATAAAGACCCCTATGGCAAACCTAAGTAATAGAGATAAGCGCATCCGACGAAAAGTGCGTCACTCCTATATCATCTCCTCGGTGAGTATTTCGTTGGTGCTATTTTTGCTCGGCATTGTGAGCTATATAACCTTCTCAACGATGAAGACGGTGCTCGACCCAGCACTCAATGTCGTTGTATCGGTTGAGTTAGATGGCAACCTCTTCAATAATGAGAAGGAGGATATTCGCAAACAGATCGAGGCTCGCGATGAGGTTGAGAGCATCGACTTCCTATCTGGCGATGAGAAGCTGAACTCGGATGTCATCCCCTTTGAGGTAGACCTCGAGGTATTCGACGGCGAAAATCCACTTCCCGACAGCTTTGAGATCACCTTCAAGAAGGAGTATGCGGATACGCACCATATCAACCTCTTTGCGGAGGAGATAGCCGACATTGAGGGTGTGGAGCATGTGGACAAGCCCGACCTCAAGGCATTCGAGGAGTCACAAAAGAATGTATCGGCAATCACCCTGGCGCTCGGCATCTTTGTGCTTGTGTTGCTCTTCATATCATTGCTGCTGCTGAACAACACGCTGCGCCTAACGATATACTCTAAGCGATACCTTATCAACACCATGAAGCTCGTAGGTGCCACAAAGTGGTATATCATGCGCCCACTATTATGGAGCGCCCTAAAGCAGGGCTTCGCATCGGGTATTGTTGCCGCGCTTCTAATATGCTCTACGGCATACGGCTTCTCACAAATTCTCCCCGAGGGTATTAAGGTTATAGGCATCGAGAGCTTAGCCATCCTCTCGGGCATAATCCTATTTATGGGTATCGTCATTACGGTGGGATTTAGCGCCTTGGCAATAAATAAGTTTGTAAACATGAAATCTAATAAAATTCACCTATATTAGAGACTATTATGAGCGATAACAACAATAAGGGACGTATGCCCCTAACGATGAAGAACTATATTCTAATGCTTATCGGCGCGGGAATTATCGTTCTCGGCTTCATCCTAATGTCGGGTGGCGGCGACCACACGGCAACACACTTCGACGAGTCGATATACTCGACACGCCGCATCACCATTGCGCCAATAGTGGTTATTCTGGGCTTCGCCTTCGAGATCTTCGCCATCATGAAGCGCTTCCCAGAAAACATGGATAAGAGAGAGTAGTATGGAGATATTCGAGTCGGTAATATTGGGTGCCGTGCAGGGACTCACTGAGTTTCTGCCCGTATCAAGTAGCGGACACCTGCAATTGGTCAAGGAGCTGCTGGGCGTCGAGATAGAGGAGAACCTCGCCTTCGACGTCACACTGCACGCCGCCACGGTACTAAGCACCATCGTCATCCTCTGGGGCGAGATATGGTGGCTTGTGCGCGGCATCTTCACGCGTGAGATGAACGACGAGAAGCGCTACTTTATTAAGCTCGTCATTTCGATGCTGCCCATCGGCGTTGTGGGTCTTCTCTTTAAGGATGATATAAACGCAATGCTTGGCTCCGAATACATCATGGTCATCGTGGGAGGTATGCTGTTGCTCACCGCGGCGCTGCTCACCTTCGCCTACTACGCACGCCCACGCCAGAAGAGTACCATCTCCTATCGCGACGCCTTCATCATCGGTCTTTCGCAGGGTGTGGCATCAATGCCAGGACTATCGCGCTCGGGCACAACCATCGCCACAGGTCTCATCCTCGGCAACCAGAAGGCTGCGGTAGCCACATTCTCATTCCTCATGGTCTTGGCACCTATCATGGGCGAGACCCTGCTGGAGCTTATCGACGGAGGCATGACCCTCGAGGGAGTGTCGACAAGCGCCCTTATCGCGGGCTTCATCTCGGCATTTGTCGTGGGTTGCTTGGCGTGTCGATTTATGATAAATATTGTTAAACGCGGCAAGCTCATTTGGTTTGCCATCTACTGCGCTATTGTCGGCATAGTGGCAATAGGCTCGTACATTATATAATATATGGAGGAACTAACACTTAAGGATGTCAACTTCCCTGAGGGATACGTCGCTGTTATCGACAAACCATACGAGTGGACCTCGGCAGATGTCGTGCGTAAGATAAAGTTTCAGCTACGCAAGTGTGGCTACCCTAAGATTAAGATTGGTCATGCCGGCACTCTCGACCCCCTTGCCACAGGCATACTGCTCGTCTGCATAGGTCGCGCAACGAAGATGGTGGAGCAGCTACAGGCTGAGCAGAAGGAGTATATCGCCGAGTTGCAGTTGGGTGCTACTACCCCATCGGGCGACATGGAGCACGAGGTAGACTACACCTACCCTACGGAGCACATCACTCGCGAGATGGTCGAGGAGGCGCTCAAGTCACTCACGGGCGAGCGCGAGCAGCTGCCACCGCTATACTCGGCAAAAAAGGTGCAGGGTGTACGCGCCTATGAGTTTGCACGTGCCGGCGAGGAGGTGGAGCTCAAGAAGGCGAAGATAAATATCTACGCCATGGAGCTATTAGAGTGGGATATGCCACGCATAAAGATACGCGTTGAGTGCAGCAAGGGGACATACATCCGCTCGCTTGCCTTCGAGATTGGTGAGGCACTAAATAGCGGTGCATATCTTAGCTCATTACGCCGCACGCGCAGTGGCGGCTTTAAGGTGGAGTATGCCCATACGCTCGACAATTTTATGGAAAAGTTGCGTGAGTGCGAAACAAAATAGCGACTTTTGCGTATATAAAATGATTGTTACACGCTTTTTTTGAGAAATATATGAAGTTATCACAGTATGGTTACGAGTTTACGCAGGATATGATTGCTAAGTATCCTACGACTAACCGTGATGATGCACGCCTAATGGTATTACACCGCTCGACAGGCGAAATCGAGCACCGTGTGTTCAAGGATATTATTGAGTACTTCGACGAGAAGGATATGTTTGTCTTCAACGACACTAAGGTGTTCCCAGCACGCCTCCAGGGTTGCAAGGAGAAGACCGGTGCCGACATTGAGATATTCCTTCTTCGCGAGCTCAACCGTGAGCTACGTCTTTGGGATGTATTGGTGGACCCAGCACGTAAGATTCGTATCGGTAATAAGCTATACTTCGGCAACGATGAGCTTATGGGTGCCGAGGTTATTGATAACACCACCTCACGAGGACGCACCCTACGCTTCCTCTTCGACGGCTCGTACGAGGAGTTCAAGGAGACACTATACAACCTCGGCGAGACACCACTGCCACGCTGGGTAAGAGAGAAGGTAGAGCCAGAGGATGAGGAGTGGTATCAGACAATATATGCTAAGAATGAGGGCGCAGTAGCAGCACCTACCGCAGGTCTTCACTTCTCGAAGCACCTTCTTAAGCGCATGGAGATCAAGGGTATAGATAGCACATTCCTAACACTTCATGTGGGTCTTGGCAACTTCCGCACGGTGGATGTTGAGGACCTATCGAAGCACAAGATGGACTCGGAGCAGTTTGTCATCACGCCTGAGACCGTGGAGAGCATCAACACAGCTAAGCGCGATGGTCACAAGATAGTAGCCATAGGCACCACCGTTATGCGTGCCATGGAGACTGCCGTATCTGTTGGTGGCATGATGAAGCCTATGGAGGGTTGGACAAATAAGTTCATCTTCCACCCCTACCAGTTCACATCGGCAGATGCCTTTGTATCGAACTTCCACCTACCCTACTCAACACAGCTAATGATGGTTGCTGCCTTCGGTGGCTACGACCTCGTTATGAATGCCTACGATGTTGCCCGCAAGGAGGGCTATCGCTTTGGTACTTATGGCGATGCGATGTTGATATTATAGCAGAAATTTTGTATATTTGCAGTGTTAAATTGCGATATTATGGCAAAAAACAAGATACTATACGTATGTCAGGAGATAGCTCCTTACTTGCCAGAGAACGAACTCTCGAAGCTTAGCCTCGAGATGGCTCGTCAGATGCAGGAGCGTGGCACTGAGGTACGTACATTTATGCCGCGTTTTGGCTGCATTAATGAGCGCAGAAATCAGCTTCATGAGGTTATCCGTCTCTCGGGCATGAACCTGATTATCAACGATAATGACCATCAGCTCATTATCAAGGTAGCCTCAATACCTGCAGCACGCATACAGATCTACTTCATTGATAACGACGACTACTTCTCACGTCGCGCCATCCTCAACGATGAGGAGGGCAAGCCCTTTGAGGATAACGACAACCGCGCGATATTCTTCGCTCGCGGTATGCTCGAGACTGTCAAGAAGTTGCGTTGGACACCAACCATAGTACACTGCCACGGCTGGTTCTCGGCCATCACTCCAATGTACCTCAAGAAGGTCTTCTATGATGACCCTCTCTTCCGCGACGTAAAGATCGTTCTGTCGTTGGGTGATGATAAGTTCGAGGGTGCGCTCAACGAGGAGTTCAAGCAGAAGCTCGAGGGCGAGGGTATCATGGATAGCTCGATGAAGATTTTGGAGGATCCTACGTACGAAAATCTCTACCGCTTCGTTATAGATTATGCCGACGGTATTGTTGTAACCTCGGCAAATGCTAACAAGGAGCTTGTGGAGTACGCACGCAGTCGTGGCAAGCAGGTCCTCGACTACCAGGAGTGCGACCCTAAGGAGCTCTTCGATAACATGTATAAGTTCTATGAGGAGTTATAAAGGTCTACTTACTACTATAGTTGCATCTATGGCGGCACTCACACTACTGTGGGGCTGCACCACCGAGGCTGACTACAGCCTTGGTGCTGAGTTTGTGCCTACAGATCAGAAGATGGAGATGCACCACCGCGTATATAAGGGTGGCAAGGTCTATATTGGTAGCGACACCAAAGGTGTAGAGATGATAATGAGCACAACGCGACTCTACCAGACCGACTCTATAAAGTCTTCGAAATTAGACAACCTCTATTTCGGCAGTGAGCGTAGCGAGATATATGGTAAGCGCCAGGCTGGCTTCATGACACAGATGCTCTTCGGCTCGAAGCTCGACGAGGATTATGGCTGGGGCTACCGTCCAATCTTCGACTCTATGCAGATGGCGCTCTACATCACCGACTTCCATGGTGACACCACAAAGAGCCGTCGCTTCAATGTCTACGAGATTAAGTCGAACGACTATTTCAAGATTCCGGAGCTCAAGGACAGCACCTTCTACATCAACTTCGACCCCACGGAGTATATCTCCGAGGAGCCTATCTTCACCTTCAACTATCCCGACCAGAAGCGCGGTGCCTATGTTGGCGACATGGAGAACCCAACGGCACAGTTTGTGACATTCCAGGAGACTGATGCCACCGCAGAGTATGTCTCACGCCTAATGTTCACCACTAAGGAGGACCTAAGTGCAAATGACAACTACGGTCTTGACACGGAGAGCATCTATGAGCAGGGCAACGAGGATAAGTTCGTAGAGAGGGTTCGTGGTATATATATCAAGCCTGCGGATGAGCAGGAGGAGGGCGATGGTGCGATGTTTGCTACCGATGTGGAGAACTCAGCGCTTGTGCTCTATGCACGTAGCCGCTATAAGGAGGATCCAACGATTATCAAGGATACGACCATCATGTCCTACAACTTCTACATCAACCCCGATGAGTATGATGTTAAGGCGGGTAACTTCTCGATAAACACCGTATCGCACGAGGAGCTACCAACGGCTGACGGCGATGTCACAGTGGGCTATGTTGATGGCATGGGCGGCGTGGTTACAGAGGTGAACTTAACCGATGAGTTCATACAGTCGCTTGCCGACATAGTACTCTCAGAGCCTACCGCCGTGGTATCGGTCAACCAGGCTAAGATGCGCATCTATCTCGAGGGTTCTAACTACGACTACCTTGAAATAGATCCATTTAAGATGACAGGCATCATGGATTTGTCGATGCCGATGCTTGGTCTATACACACGCTACGGAGGTACGGACGAGGATAATAACAATATCATAGCCATCTCGGACTACTACTACTCGAATATCAGTAGCATCGACTACGACGGTACGCTTAACCGCTCGCTTGGCTGCTACACCATGGATATATCAACGCACATACAGTCGCTGATGATGGCCGCCGCCGACAACCTATTGGAGGATGGCAAGACGGTTGACTTTGAGAAGTTCAATAGCGACCCATCGCTTGTCACCTATCGTAGGTTCTACGTAGCACCCGCTGCCGACAGCCTATTTGGCTTCAACCGCCAGGCGATATTTGGTGGCGACGGTAGTAATAACGAGACAGAGATTGCTGAGGAGCTTCAGAGTGCTCCTATAACACTTGAGCTGACATATACAGTTGTATATTAGCAACATAGAGCATAAATAAGGTATTTTTAGCAGGACCTAAGTTTAAAGCATAGGTTTTGCTGTGAAAATAACAAATAGAGATGCAAGAGAATTTAGTGATTGTTGAGTCCCCCGCTAAGGCGAAGACCATCGAGAAGTTCCTGGGCAAGGAGTATATGGTTAAGTCGAGCTTTGGACACATTCGTGACTTGGCGAAGAAGGGACTCGGTATAGATCTTGATAATCAGTTTGAACCACTATACGAGATTCCTGATGACAAGCGCAAGCTCGTAGATGAGCTCACGCGCCTATCACGCGCCGCAAAGACCGTATGGTTGGCATCCGATGAGGACCGCGAGGGAGAGGCCATCGCATGGCACCTCGCGAAGGTATTGGATCTGCCTATCGACCGCACCAAGCGTATCGTCTTCCATGAGATTACGCAGCGCGCCATTGTCAACGCCATTGAGAATCCTCGTACCATAGATATGAACTTGGTGAATGCCCAGCAGGCACGTCGTGTGTTGGACCGCCTTGTGGGCTTTGAGCTATCGCCTGTGCTATGGAAGAAGGTGCGCCCAGCACTCTCGGCAGGTCGCGTGCAGAGTGTCGCCGTACGCCTTATCGTGGAGCGCGAGCGCGAGATCATAGCCTTCAAGTCTGTAGCGGTATATCGCGTTGTTGCGCAGTTCTACTCGACAAACGATCCACAGAAGAGCCTCTTCAAGGCTACACTATCGCGCGCTTTCGACACTCGCGAGGAGGCATTGCTCTTCCTCCAGGATTGCATCGGCGAGGAGTTTACCGTGAGCAAGACCGAGGAGAAGCCATTGCAGCGCTATGCAGCAGCTCCATTCACCACCTCGACACTCCAGCAGGAGGCTGGTCGCAAGCTCGGCATGAGCGTGTCGCAGACGATGTCCGTGGCTCAGCGTCTCTACGAGCAGGGTCTTATCACCTATATGCGTACCGACTCTGTGAATCTCTCGCAGATGGCTATCACGCAGTGTAAGAACGAGATTACACGCCTCTTTGGCGCTAAGTACTCAAACCCTCACAACTACAAGACCAAGGCTAAGGGTGCTCAGGAGGCACACGAGGCGATACGTCCATCATATATCGAGCGCCACGAGATTGACGGCACAGCTGCCGAGAAGCGTCTCTACGACCTTATCTGGAAGCGCACCGTAGCCTCGCAGATGGTACCCGCCGAGGTTGACCGCACACAGATTGTTGTTGACCTTAAGCGTCGCTCGGAGCAGTTTGTGGCTACGGGCGAGATAGTACGCTTCGACGGCTTCATGCGCCTATACTCGGAGGCTGTGGATGAGGATGTGGCACAGGAGGGCGAGGGCGGCATACTCCCAAAGATGAGTGTTGGCGACAATCTCACCGCAACGACCATCACCGCTTCGGAGCGCTACTCGCAGGCCCCCACACGCTACAATGAGGCAGCCCTCGTGAAGCGTCTCGAGGAGCTTGGCATCGGTCGTCCATCTACCTATGCACCAACCATCACAACGATCATCAACCGTGGCTATGTTGTTAAGCAGAACCGCGACGGCAGCAAGCGCCAGACAGAGCAGCTGACACTCAGCAATGGCAAGATACACGAGAAGGTTGTCAACGAGAGCTATGGCAAGGAGAAGAACCGCTTAGCACCTACCGACATAGGCATGGTCGTTAACGACTATCTCGAGTCGCAGTTTGCAACAATCATGGACTACCACTTTACGGCAAACGTAGAGAAGGAGTTCGATCGCGTGGCAGAGGGTGACATCACATGGCATAAGATGATTGGCGATTTTTATGACCCATTCCACAAGCTTGTGGACTCGGCTATCGGCACGCAGAGCGACCGCTCACAGCATGCAACACGCGTTCTTGGCATCGACCCTAAGACAGGTCTTACGGTCAAGGCACGCATAGGTCGCTACGGTCCTATGGTTGAACTTGAGGGCAAGGATGGTGAGAAGGGACAGTTCGCATCACTCAAGAAGGGTCAGCTCATAGAGTCTATAACCTTGGAGGAGGCATTGGAGCTATTCGCACTACCCCGCAACCTTGGCGAGTTGAATGGCGAGCCACTTATGGTGGGCATTGGCAAGTTTGGTCCTTATGTGCGCCATGGCAAGACCTTCGCATCGCTTGCCAAGAGCGACGACCCATATACTATCACCCGCGAGCGCGCCGAGGCACTCCTTCAGGAGAGCAACGAGAAGCAGCGAGTAGCTGCCATGCCTCTACGCACCTTCGCGGAGGATGCCGCGATGGTAATTAAGAGTGGTCAGTATGGACCATATATCGCATATAACGGTAAGAACTACCGCCTGCCTAAGGGCACAAAGGTGGATAACATCACCTACACCGACTGTCAGCGCATAATGGCGAAGACTAAGAAGTAAGCGATAGAGTAACAATTTAAACAGAAGCAAATAAATTAAATAACAACTTAAAACTGTACTATTATGAAGAAAATCTTTGTATTGGCACTCGGTATGATCTTCGCAACCGGCGCTATGGCACAGGAGAATCCTGAGTTCACAGTAGTGAAGGAGAATCCTATCACCAGCATCAAGAACCAGAACCAGGCAGGTACTTGCTGGTGCTACTCATCGTTGGCATTCATCGAGTCAGAGCTTTTGCGTATGGGCAAGGGCGAGTTCGACTTCTCGGAGATGTACATCGTTCACAACACCTACCTCGATCGTGCTGACAAGGCAGTTCGTACTCACGGTGATGTTTCATTCTCACAGGGTGGTTCATTCTACGATGTAATCTACGGTATGGAGGCTTTCGGTCTTGTTCCTGAGGCTGAGATGCGTCCAGGCGTGATGTATGGCATGGAGCTCAGCAACCACAACGAGCTCTCTGCAGTTAGCGACGCTGTTGTTGCAGCTATCGCTGAGGGTAAGCACCGCAGCTTGCAGGTAGATGCTAATGGCATGCCATTGTGGAAGAAGGCTATCGAGGCTATCCACGACATCTATCTTGGCGTACGTCCAGAGAAGTTCACTTACAATGGCAAGGAGTACACTCCTAAGTCATTCTACGAGTCATTGGGCTTGAACGCTGACGACTATGTATCATTGACATCTTACACACACCACCCATTCTACGAGTCATTCGTTCTCGAGATCCAGGATAACTGGCGTTGGTCACAGTCATACAACCTCCCTATCGACGAGCTTATGGAGGTGTTTGACAACGCTATCATGGAGGGCTACACCATCGCTTGGGGTAGCGACGTGAGCGAGAAGGGCTTTACTCGTATGGGTACTGCAGTTCTTCCAGATGAGTCAAATGGTGCTGACCTCGAGGGTTCTGATATGGCTAAGTGGCTTCGCATGAGCGAGGAGGAGAAGAAGAACGCTCCTAAGCCAGCAGTTACTGAGAAGTGGTGCACACAGGAGGAGCGTCAGATCGCTTATGACAACTGGGAGACTACCGATGACCACGGTATGCAGATCTACGGTATCGCTAAGGATCAGAACGGCACTGAGTACTACATGGTTAAGAACTCATGGGGCAAGGCTGGTACATACGAGGGTATCTGGTATGCATCAAAGGCATTTGCTCGCTACAAGACTATGAATATCGTTGTTCACAAGAACGCTATTCCTAAGCACATCCGCAAGAAGCTCGGTTTGTAGTCTTCTGTGATAGTACGGGGGCATGACCTCCCGAGATTTGGGGCTGACTGAAGGTTATCTTTAGTCAGCCCCTAGTTATAGCTGCAGGGGACGGAGAAGAGGCAAGGTTAATGCTGTAACATGGGAGCAATAGGAGCAATGGGGGCGATAGTATTGCTTGCGCGTGAATGGCGCAGCTCTCACTCTCAATCGCTCCATCGGAGCCTCAACCTCATTTATCTTCCTCATTTTCTTGGTATTTGAGTTTTTTTTACTACCTTTGCCCTCCCAAGCAGGCACTTATGGGGTCGCGGAATGAGATTTGTGAGGTGAGATGGGCGACGAAGGTTGCTCGTTGCCACTGATTGATAGCATGGTTGCGATTGAGTGGTGCTGAAGTTAAACTATTAATTATTAAACAATTATGCAGACAATTCAGATTAACGGTACTGCACGTAACGACTTCGGTAAGAAGTTCGCTAAGGCTGCACGTCGCGAGGGTCAGGTACCATGTATCATCTACGGTGGTGGCGAGGAGAAGGCTTTCACTATCGATGCTAAGGAGCTCAAGCAGCTTATCTACACTCCTAACTCATACATCGTTGAGATCAACATCGACGGCGTTGTTGAGAAGGCAGTTATGCGCGAGGTACAGTTCCACCCAGTTCGCGAGCAGGTTCTCCACGTAGACTTCTACCGCGTTCAGGAGGGTAAGCCAGTAGCTGTTAGCGTACCAGTACGTCTTACAGGTAACGCTGAGGGTGTTAAGATCGGTGGTAAGCTCCAGCTTTCTGCTCGTAAGCTCGTTGTTAAGGCTCTTGCTGAGTACATTCCAGATGAGATCGTTGTTGACGTTACTCCATTGCAGGTTGGTCAGACAATCTTCGTTGGTGACATCCAGCGCGAGAACCTCACATTCGTTACTCCTGCAACTACAGCAGTTTGCGCAGTACGCGTAACACGTGCTTCACGCGCTGCGAAGTAGTAGTTGGCTCGTAGTAACTAAACGGTAACTATGAAATATCTTGTTGTAGGGTTGGGAAATATTGGTGCCGAGTACACCAACACCCGCCACAACATAGGTTTTAGAGTGTTGGATGCCTTAGCTGAGGCATCCAATATCTCTTTTACGACGGTGCGTTATGGCGCTATGGCGACACTCAAGCACCGCGGTCGCACCATCCTACTGCTTAAGCCCTCGACATATATGAATCTATCGGGCAAGGCAGTACGCTACTGGATGGAGCAGGAGCGCATACCACGCGAAAACCTACTCGTCATATCTGATGACATAGCCCTACCATTTGGCACCTTCCGCATGCGTAAGAATGGCTCGGAGGGGGGACACAACGGTCTGAAGAATATCACCGAGATGCTTGGTGATAACCAGTATGTTCGCCTACGCTTCGGCGTGGGTGGCGACTTCCCCAAGGGTCACCAGGTGGACTACGTCTTGGGCAACTTCTCCGACGAGGAGAACAAGCTAATGCCCGAGCGTCTGAAGCTCTTCGGCGATGCCATCCTATCGTTCGTGTCGATAGGCACAGATAGGACGATGAATAGCTATAACGGCAAGTAGTAATCGCCAACTAACTAAACGATAAGAGGGTGTTCACAATGAAGTGAACACCCTCTCTCTATTTAGAATTGGCAAGACTATAAATCTCCCCATATATCCGTAGCTGCATCAAAATTTTCATAGTCTGTTATAACAACCTTACCCGCTACATTCTCATCCTGCTCGTTCTCGGCAGCGCTATCCGTTTTCTCGTTCTCGATAGAAGCAGTCACCTCAGGAGTGACATCTGTAGTTGCTGATGGCTGAACTTCATCACCACCAGCAGCTACTACCTCACCCTCTGCAGTCTCAGGTTTATTACCCTTATCTGCTGCTGCGCGATCCTGGAGTATCTTCTCCCAGTGCGCATCCCAGTCAACATCATTCTCGATGTAACCACGACAGCTATTAATGGTCTTAAGATCATCAAGATGTGCTTCAGCAGCGTTGCGATATGCCATAACGCCCTCGTTCACGTTCTCAGCATCACCCGCCATCACACCATTTCTATAAGCCTCAAGAATCTGCTCCTTAACCTTATCAACCTCCGCAAGCTCCTCCTCAGAGCCTACCAAGCTATAAAGCTCTGCGAGATACATCACATCGCCATACTCCTTATCGCCACTATGGCTATAACGAGTATTCTTGCCATCGAACGCTGCAATATAACGCTGCAAAAGCATTGAGTCGCTAAATAGCTTATTGTACTTAAATCTATATGCAAGATTATAGCGACTCGCCTCCAAGCGCTGCTCATCGAGCTTCGCCACAAGCTCCTCAACATTCTTCTCCAACGCTGTCTGCTTATCGAGCTGCTCCTGGGTATAGTCCTCTTCCATAACCTTTGCGCTAAACTCAGATGACTCTATAACAGCGGCGCGCACCTTCATATGGGTTGCGACAACCTTATCAAGCAACTTGGCATACTCCTTTGAAGCCTGCTCCTCTGTTCCAATCTTAATCTGCCATGCAGCATCGTAATCTGCAAGCTGCGTTGCAAGATGCTGTTCAGCATTAGCCTCTGCTAGCTCCATTGCACCAAATTTTGCACGACGATCGCCAGCCTCCTTAGCGATATGCTGTGTCATGGTGCGGAACTTAATAGCAGTAGCACCATTGTAGCGCTTACTATACTCAAGCTCCATCTCCTGATACTTGCGCTCCCATGCTTGCAACTCCGCCTCTGTCTCGATGCCCTGAGCATCTATATATAGCTGATATGCATCGCGCGAAGGTGTTGTTATCTTCGTATGCTCACAAAACGAAGGGGCATAGCACAAGAAGAAGATGATAAATAGGTAGCATAGCTTGAGACCCTTATTCTTAGTAAAGAAGCCCTTGATAGCTGCAAGAACTCTTTTAGTTGTATTCTGTTTCATATACTCTATACCTTTTTAGACAAATTACTAGAAAAGATTATCGACAAACTGTTCGCAGGCAGCTGCATCACCAGACAAGAGAATCTCTTCAGCCTTAACCTTTATCTCAGCAACTATCTTATCATACTCCTCCTTGCTCTTTGCTGCTTTGAGCTTTGCAGTGTAATCCTTCGCCATCGTTGCAGCTGGGTGCTCACCATTTTTAGGCTTCTCATCCTCATTGTTTGTCTGGTAGAAGTCGCGGATAAAAAGAATCTCTGCATCCTGGTCGATATTCTCCTCTGTGAGCACAATGCCGTCTATTGCTGATGATACACATTTCAAATAGGCGAGGTAGCTCTCACCACCCAACTGATCCTTAAATGCTGCCTGATACTCCTCAATAGTAGCACGACACGCCTTGAACTCCTCATAGCTCTTAGCCTTCTTAAGTGCAGTGCCATGCTCTCCACCAAACTTTATCGCCTGGTGAAATCCATTCTGATCATCGAGCTTAACTCCATCTTCGCCACCACAAGACACAAGTGCAAGAGCGGCAAAAGTTATTAAACACAATCTCTTCATCTCCATTGTAATTTATTATTTTTTGTTAAATTTTTCACTATTCAACATATACCACTAAGCCCTTAAGATACTCGCCCTCAGGGTGATATATATTTATTGGGTGGTCAGCAGGCTGTGTTAGCTGACCGATGATGCGCACCTTACGCCCTGCGATTGCCGCAGCCGTAAATATCGTTGTGCGGAAGAGGTCACGACTTACGGCCTGTGAGCATGAGAAGGTAAAGAGGATGCCTCCTGGACGTATCTTCTGCAAGGCACGTACGTTAATCTTCTTATATCCCTGCAAGGCGTTGCCCAACACCTTATGGTGCTTAGCAAAGGCTGGCGGATCGAGGATAATAAGGTCGTAGCTATCGTCGATATCCTTGAGGTACTCAACAGCATTGCAGGCGATAGCCTCGTGTGGCGCCTCATCACCGAAGTTGAGGCGAGCATTCTCGTCGGCAAGCTTTATAGCACGCTCCGAGAGGTCGATAGATACTACCTCACGAGCACCACCAGCAAGGGCAGCAACAGAGAAACCACCCGTATAGCAGAAGGTATTTAGCACCTTACGACCACGTGCATACTGGCGCACAAGGTCGCGGTTGACACGCTGGTCGATGAAGAAACCTGTCTTCTGACCCTCCTCCCAGTTGACCTTAAACTTAAGACCATTCTCCAACACCACACGATCGCCATGTGTTGACGAGCCCCATAGGTAGCCATCTATAGCTCCTAAGTCCGCCTTGAAGGGGAGTGTCTGCGAGCTCTTATCGTAGATCGCCTTGATAGCATCGCCATAAGCGGCACATATGGCCTTAGCAATGTTCTGACGTGCATGGTACATACCCACCGAGTGGCACTGCACAACGGCGACATCGCCATATATGTCGACAACCAAGCCTGGAAGCATATCGCCCTCGCCATGAACCAAACGATAGCACGTTGTATGCTCGTTATTGACCATGCCTAATGCCTCGCGAAGCTGCTTTGCCTGAGCGATGCGCTCATCCCACCACGCCTGATCTATAGGCTCCTGCTCGAAGCTGAGAACACGCACAGCAATGGAGCCTATCTGATAGTGACCGCGAGCGATAAAGTTGCCCTGCTTTGTGATGACATCGACAACATCACCCTCCGCCAAACTCTTTGTACCCTCCTCGATACGCTCAATAGCACCTGAAAATACCCATGGGTGGCGACGCTCGAGCGACTCCTCCTTACCACGGCGTAGATGTATCTCTGTCATAATATGCTCCATACTATCTTAATTATTTTTATTATTTGCCACCTGACCACTTACGCTCCTATGTCTATGTATATGGCGATGACGATGCTTTGCCTTTACCACGTTCTCCTCCTTGGTCTGCTGCTCCAATACCGTAATTATCTTGTATGACTCACTCTTAGGCTCCTCGTGCTGCATACACTCTAAGATGCGCATCGACACCCATGCATCGGTAGCAGCATACTCGCGTTGCTGGTCGGTAAGTATTCCAGCCTCCCAATTACTAAGTCGTTGTGCCTTAGATATGCGCATGCCGAGAACTATGGCAGATAGCTTTCTAAGGCTCTTATCCTCGATACCCCAACGTGGTGCCTCTACCTGCAAATCGACAAAACCATCCGCCTTGAAGTGGCGTAGGGCGTGCAATGCGCGAATATCACCGCCCACATCAACGCCAATCTTTAGGATCTTCGCTGAGCCCAATATCTTGAGTATCGGATTGCTAAGACGTATACGGCATAGGCGGAAGAGGTAGCATACCTCAGGGGTAGATAGCTGCAACAGAGATACCTTATAGCTCACACCAGCGCGGAATGAGGGACGTGTCTCCGTATCAAAGCCTATCATGGCATAGCGTTGCAAGTCACGACACGCAGCCTCAACCATCTCCTCTCTGTCAACAACAACAATACGCCCGTCGAAACGGGCTGCAGGAAGTGCGGCTACTGTATCATTATCTATTGTCGGTTGGTATGCCATGTTAATTTCTTCGAAATTATACTATCCAAAGGTGCAAATTTACACATTTATTTTTAGTTTGCCACCTTCACCGAGACAAATTGTAGCAGAACGCACCATTTTGTCAATAGTTTCAACCACATCCTCGGGGCGACCACCCACCTGAGCAACAAGCTCCTTGACGCCCATAGGTTTCAATCTAAGAGTATCAATAATCTGATTTTCAATGGGGTATCCCTCCTTTAATCTACGTCGTTTGCTCAAGCACCAGTCACACACGCCACACTCCCGAGCATCGCTATCGCCAAAGTAATTCTCGATGATTACACTACGACAACGACCCTCGCTGTTGGCATACTCCACCATGCGGCTAAAGCGCTCATAGATAAGGTCATAACGATGCTTATAGGTCTGCGGAGCTATATATAGGTCCTTGGTTGGAAGGCGCTCCGAGAGCAGATGTATCATCGGCGAGTGGTTGGAGGGGATGTAACGAATTATATGCATTCGCCACAATATCTTCATCAGTTCATGCACACGCTCAACGCTTAAGCCCGAGTGGCTCGCTATGTTAAGCTCATCGATAGAGCGGAACGTGGTGAAGAGACCATCGTACATACGCAATATCGTACGCAGCATAATGTCCATATCATTTCCTCCGGCATGCACCCTGTACAACGCATCGCGACTACACTCGAACATCATCTTGGCAGGCGACTCGTGCTCGTCGATAAGCATTAGATAGTTGTTCTGCTCGAGGAGCTTAATGGCATTCTCCACCCTATTGATACTCAGCTTCTCACGATGACAGAAGTCATATATATTGAATACAAAAGAGGCACCCTCGCCGTCACCAATGGCTATTTGAAGGTAGTTGACGATGCGCTCATAGATATACTTCACATCCTCCATTGGGGGGAACTCCGCCTTGAAGCGAAGCCTAATCTGATCGGTATCCTTGGGCGATAGTAGCAACACCGCATAACTACGCTTACCATCGCGCCCCGCACGTCCCGCCTCCTGATAGTATGCCTCCAACGAGTCACACATCGAGTAGTGAACAACAAAGCGCACATCCGCCTTATCTATACCCATACCGAAAGCGTTGGTAGCCACCATGATACGCACCTTGCCCGACTGCCAATCATCCTGGCGCAACGAGCGCTCCATGGCGGGCAGACCTGCATGATAGAAGCTTGCATCGAAACCATCCTCGCGCAACTGCTTGACCAATGTCTCACACCCTTCACGCGTACGCATATAGATGATGCCAGCACCATCCACGTTATCCACAACGCGTAGCAATTGGGCATACTTATCATCGACCATGCGCACCGAATATGATAGGTTTGGGCGCGCAAAGCTCGAACGAATTATATGTGGAGTCTTGAAGCCAAGGTGATGCATTATATCCTTGGCTACCAAGTCGGTAGCCGAGGCTGTCAGGGCAAGAAACGTCGCCTTAGGGATATGCTTACGCACCTCAGCAATACGCAGATACGATGGGCGGAAGTCGTAGCCCCACTGCGATATACAATGTGCCTCATCGACCGCCACAATCGAAACGTTCATATTCAACAGACGCACCCTAAAGGCATCTGTCGCAAGCCTTTCAGGGGAGATGTATAGGAGCTTTACATCGCCGTAGGTGCAGTTATCTAATGCCATCTCAATACGTCGAGAGTCCATGCCCGAATGTACGGCACCTGCCGATATGCCACGCCTACGAAGGGAGTCGACCTGATCCTTCATCAGCGCAATGAGTGGTGTTATGACGATGGTAAGACCCTCGGAGGCGAGTGCCGGCACCTGATATGTGAGCGACTTACCGCCACCCGTAGGCATCAATGCCAACGTGTCGCGACCTGCAAGCACAGACTCAATAATCTCGCGCTGCACAGATCGAAACGACCCATAGCCCCACCACTGCATGAGTATCTCATCTATTGTGGGCTTTGATATTTTCGCAGTAACATCTTTCACAATACAAAGATAGCTATTATCCGACGAATTACCACACTTAACAGGAGAAATATTGAAGCCCTATTTACACGTCGTAGAAAGGACCAAGCTCCGCCTGCCAACCATCTTCAGAGCGCCTATAAACCACATTATACATTAAATCGACAAGGTTGCTGCCATTGACACCCGACGGGGTGATTATATCGCAAAGCGCCAAATGGGCCCTATCTCCACTCCTCATGAATATATCCTTGGCACAACCAATGGCAGCAAGGAAGTGCTTGGGGCTCTCGGGATTGAGAATAGCGCCACTCTTAATATGTGGATAGATGGTGTTGTACTCCAATGCAAGCGATGCCAACATTATAGATATTAGGACAATAGGGTAATTTTGTACATCCTCCAGCGGGGAGTATTGCCCAGACTTCAAATCTCTATATCCCAACGTCCCCAACTCGCGCCTATAGTCCATGCCCCACGACTTGCACCACAGAGCATCGTAGTCGATAAGCGTCATCTGACCATAGCTATTAACGACGATATTTTCGGGCTTTATATCGCAATGCACAACCCTATCTGATAGTAGCGAATAGGCCATATGGTCGAAGCTGCGACTGAGCTCTTTAAAGTTGCTACTCGGCTCACAGATGTACTCACTAAGCGCCACCCCATCCACCCAACGCGAGAGGGCAACGTCAACATACTCTACCCTGCCACTTGGCGAGAACACAGCCAACTCCTGCTTATAATACATGCTACCATATATCCTCTCGCGCATATTATCACCTAAGATGTAACACTTGATAAGTAGGTCATCCATATCGCACCCAAGATGACATCTCGCCGTAACCGACAAATTACCAGCATTGATCGTATCGGTGTCAATATATAGATCTCTAAGCGTGCGCGTTACCACGTTCGCGTTACGTAGAGTATTTATTATAAGCCACTTATTAACCATATCCCGACTATTTCACATAAAAAAGCGATCTAAGAGTATGAAAAACTTTTAGATCGCCTTAAATATATCCTTTAAGTGTCAACGACTAATCTGCGATAACACCAAATAGAGGAACTTACTCCTCGCTTGTGCAATCTGTGCACTCAACCTTCTGGCACTCAACCTCGCAAGCCTCTGTGCAATCTACGCACTCAACCTTCTGGCACTCGCCTGTGCAATCTGTGCACTCAACCTTCTGGCACTCACCCTTCTGGCACTCGCCTGTGCAATCTGCACACTTTGCCTCAGGGCACTCACCCTTGCACTTCTCCTTATCGCACTCGCCCTTGCAATCTGCACACTTTGCCTTGTCGCAATCGCCTGTACACTTCTCGCACTTTGCCTTGTCGCAATCCTTGTCGCAATCCTTGTTGCAATCCTGGTCGCAGTTAGCGCAATCGCCTGTGCACTCAGTATTTGCCTTATCGTCCTTCTTCTGCTCGCCACCGCAAGATGCCAATGAGAATGCTGCAAAAATCAATGCAAACGTAAAAAACTTCTTCATAATAAAAATGTTTTTAGATGTTATCAATATTAGGTTTAACCTACTAATCCATACAAAGGTAGAAAAAATAATCTATTCTACCAAAAATCGACTACTAAACCTCGGCGCCTACCACTCATTTATCCATGTAGGATCCTCCGTGGGCTGTGTCTTAGTCGCTCCATACTCGTTGTTTAGGTCGTCGAGCAAAAGAACACGATTGAGTGTAGAGTCGCGCTTCATGACGATATACATCGTCTCATCCAGGCGCATCTCGTCACGGAAATCCTTATATCGAAGCAGTGAGTCGCGCATGGTAGCACGAAGCTCTAAGTAGTCCGCCCTGCGGCGCACGTTACTAAGCTCCTTAAGGGCAATCTTATCGCGGCGAATGAAGGCTCCCGTATACTTGTCAATAAACATATTACGCAATATCAACGCCTCCTCCTCAGTAAGGCAATCGCCCACAGATACCTTGAAATAGGGAGTCTCATAGACCATATATGAGTTTACCTCAGGGTGATCCTTCTTTAGTTCCTCCATAATCTCGTTGGCACGCTCCTGGGCATACTGAGCATCATCATAGAAGAGCACCACACGGTAGCCCGTCACCGAGCTCTTATCCGTCTTCTTGCTTTCAACAGCAGCTATCGCCTCCTGGGTGCTGCGATCCTCAACAACGCCCACCTTGGCACCCTGCTGCGAGCGTGTTCCAAGACGATGCTTGAAACCCTTTATACTCTGCGCCGATGCGCCATCCATAGCAACCGTAACAGATGCTACCAACAACATAATGTGTAAAAATAACTTCTTCATATCTGTATATCAATATGTTATCCAACCAAGTCCCATACCTCCTCGATAATATCTATGGTCGACGGATTTCTGCCCAAAATATCGCTCAGACTGAGCCCCTCGGCCCTGAAATTTCGCTTTATGAGCCTTGTTCCAGCCCTCATCCTATACGATATTGTTATCTCCTCACCACGATCCTCTATCATTCGCCATAGCAGTCGCTCCAAAACGAACGAGTTAGGCGACTTAAAACGCAGTGGCAACAAGACATCTGTTGTCGCCCTACGTGGGATTACCACCCTATCGCGCAACGATATAGTAGCTACATAACGCTGCTCCACATATATATCTATCTCGCAGCTCTTTATCTCATAGCCATGGCACGACTCATTGTTTAGTGTCACCCATAGGTTCATGCCCGAACTCGATAGGTGCGACACCTTGGCAACGCCCTCCACGTGCAACTTCTCAACCCAGGATTGTGCCGCCACACGCGATACCATACCAAGCATGGCTATCACAAGCAGCAGGCTATATCGACAAAGCGTGGTCATACTACTTCGTAGCCTCGTATATATATGCTATGCCGAAGCTCTGCGAGCGACGCTTTACACTCTTAAAGCCTACCTCCTGGAGCATCAGCGAGAATCGCTCAGGCGATGGGAACTCATCAACCGACTCTGGCAGATAGACATAGGCGCGCTTATCCTTCGATATAAGGCTGCCAATACGCGGTATTATGCGGTGCGAATATTGAGCATATACCCAACGAATAAGTCTATTCTTGGGTATCGAGAACTCCAACACCACAAGCTTACCCCCAGGCTTCAGCGTGCGCCACATCTCCTTCAATCCTGCCTCAACATTCTCGAAGTTACGCACACCAAAGGCGACAGTAACGGCATCCACCGAGCTATCGGCAACCATCGATAGGTTCTCAGCATCACCCTTCTCCAACATGATACGCTCCTCGAGACCCTGCTTTTGTATCTTCTGACGCGCCACGGCGAGCATCTCCTCCGAGAGATCGACGCCAAGAATCTGTGTGCGATCGACACGCTTTGCCATGGCGATAGCCAGATCACCCGTGCCGGTGGCTACATCCATAATCTTCACCGCCTTGGAGCGGCGCACAATGCGCATCACACGACGACGCCATATGCGGTCGATGTTGAGCGACATGATGTGGTTTAACTTATCATACGTGGGAGCGATGTTGTCGAACATCTCCTCCACCTGCTCCTTCTTTGTCTGTTCGTCGTTATAAGGTTTCATATAGTAAACATTATACCTACGTTATTCATATCTTAAAGCATCGGCTGGTGCACTCTTCGTTGCAAAGAGCGCTGGCACAATCATCACTATAGCCGATATTATTAGTGTTGTCAACACAGCCACTAACCACCACCCCCAACACATTGCCACGGGGACATACTCAAGGATATAACCCTCACTTGGTAGCGGCATAGGTGCCCATATATATTGTACTACGACTATTCCGACACCCATAATCGTTCCCCACGCCACACCGCGGCACATGATAAACATGGCGCGATATAGGAATAGCTTAACCACCGACCAGCGTCGCATACCCATAGAGCGCAGCTCGCCTATCATGCGCTGGCGCTCGAGGACAATAACCAACAGCGCAGTGGTCATATTGAGCAGCGCCACGATAATCATTATTATGATCACCACCAAAGCATTTATGTCGTGTGTCGCCAGCCAGCCAAATATCTCGGGGTATACCCTATCAATGGCAAAGGCCTCTATCACAATGCCCTGCTCCATAAATATCTGCTGCAATCTGCCCTCCACCTCCGCCTTGTCGGCCTCAGGCTTGAGCCATATCTCATACCCGGTGATGAGCTCCCTGTTTCCGTCATACTCACGCGCCACATTTGGCATATCGGTGAAGGCTATGTTGCCATCAATAGCATCTATGCCCGTCTTATATATGCCCGAGATGGCAAATCTGTCGCGTATCACGCCACTCTCAGCATCCACAAAGACCATCTCTATGCGGTCGCCCACCCCGACATCCATCGCCTGAGCAATGCTCTGCGAGATGATGACATCCTTCGAGCGGGGCTCAGCACCAATACGTGGCATCTCGCCCTCGATAATATGGCTCTCGAAGAAGGCTGCGTCGTAGCTCTCATCTATGCCCTTGAGCAGCACGCCCGACATATTATCATCGCTCTTGATGACACCCTCCTTGGCGATATATGGCGAGTAGCGCTCGATGTCGCCATCCTCCGCGAGCAGCCTCTCTATCGCGTCGTTGCGCTCTATGCGCGCATCCGAGACTACTCCGTGGCTCTGGGGCGCCGTGATTACAATATCGGCCGAGGCAGCAGAGACGAGCGCGTTGACCTCCCTCTTGAAGCCCACGACAACGGAGAGTGCCACGATGATGACCATGAGGCTTATGATTGTGGCCACCGTTGCTACACGCTCCATGATGCCTGCACGCCCACCCTCCTTGCGACTTGATAGTCGTCGCGCTATGTCAAACTCAACGCTCACCCTCTATACTCTATTCGTTTGCGCTCTATACACAATTACCCTGTAATTGGCAAAGATACAAATAAAAGTATAAAAATCATAGTTTATTGCCGCAAATTGATACTTTTGTCACTATCGTGTGGTAAAATAGGACTATTTTTTCAAGTTCTATCTCGCTCGCAATAATTTTATATTTTCAAATTGAAAGTATAAGACATATTGTGGAATACGACTTATAATATTTCAAAACGTAGGTGCAAACAAGATGGGGGGCGATGGGCAATATGGGATTGGTTGCGCAAGCACAAGATAGTTAGGGAATGTTAGTGATTGTTGTAGGGAAGTTAGAGAAGTTAGTGATTTTCTTAAACTCGTTAAACTCCCTAATCTCCTTAATTTCCCTAATCCTCATCAACTTATTAACAGCAATTTGTTTACAACTTGGGATAACTCATAACAACTTATGGTATTTAAGGCATTGCCAATCGAGATAAAATAGCTACATTTGTGGATGTAAAAAAAATTTAGACGCTTGGACTATGGCTAAACAATACAATAAAGCCTCGAAAAATAATAGCGAGGCATACGAGCAAATAACTGATCTTGACGGCATTGCGCCACCACAAGCCCCCGAACTTGAACAGGCAGTACTGGGTGCGCTGATGCTGGAGAAGGATGCCATCATCTCGGTGCAGGAGTATATCAATGTCGAGACATTCTATCTCGAGGAGCATAGACTGATATTCAAGGCTATACAGGAGTTGTCGTTGGAAATGAAGGCCATCGACCTCTATACCGTCACCGAGCGTCTTAAGTCGCAGAAGCTACTTACAAAGGCTGGTGGTGCTGCCTACCTTGCGCAGCTGACACAGCGCGTGGCATCGTCGGCACACGTGGAGTTCCACGCCAAGATCATCGCGCAGAAGTATGTGCAACGCGAGCTAATACGCTCGGCAACAGAGATACAGCGCCGCTCCTACGATGAGGAGGTAGATGTCACGGAACTTATCGGCTTTGCCGAGAGAGAGATATTCAAGGTGTCGGAGGGTAACGTGAAACGCTCGGTACTCCCCGCATCTGACATCCTGCGCAAGGCACTATCACAGATTGAGGAGGCGGCAAAGACCGCAGGCGAGTACAACGGCGTACGCTCAGGATTTACTGACCTCGACAGTATCACCCTCGGCTGGCAGCCTTCTGACCTTATCATCATCGCGGCACGACCATCAATGGGTAAGACCGCCTTTGTGCTTACCATGGCGCGTAACATGGCGGTGGAGTTCAAGACCCCTGTGGCATTCTTCTCATTGGAGATGTCCTCGGTGCAGCTGATGAACCGACTTATCGTTGCCGAGACACAGCTAAACTCTAAGTCGTTGCGTACAGGACAGTTAACACCAGAGCAGTGGGTACACCTTGAGAAGAATACAGCAGAATTGGGGCGCTCGCCACTATATGTTGACGACACGCCAGCCCTCTCGGTATATGAGTTCCGCTCAAAGGCGCGCCGTCTAAAGACTCAGCACGACATCAAACTCATCATCATCGACTACTTGCAGCTGATGACCGCCGCAACACCTGAGACACGCGGCAACCGTGAGCAGGAGGTGTCGCTCATCTCTCGTACGCTCAAGGCTATCGCCAAGGAGCTCGACCTGCCTATCATCGCCCTCTCGCAGCTCAGCCGTAATGTCGAGAACCGCGGTGGCTCCAAGCGCCCACAGCTCTCCGACCTTCGTGAGTCGGGAGCTATCGAGCAGGATGCCGACGTTGTGGCATTCATCCACCGCCCCGAATATTTCGGTCTTACAACAACCGAGAATGGAGCATCTACTGCCGGCATGGCAGAGATTATCATCGCCAAGCACCGTAACGGTGAGGTTGTCGATGTTCCCATGCGATTTATCAAGGAGCAGGCTAAGTTTGTGGATGCCGACGCCTCTATTATCAACGCAACGATGGGCGGTCCAGTGCAGACTCAGGAGAGCTACGACTACACCGCGTCGAGCGCCAACAACGATATGCCACCTATGGGTGTGCAGCCATCGGGAATGTCTAACAGCATGTCGAGTGGCGTGCCATCGGAGTTTGATATTGCACCATTCTAAAGATAACGAGGATGTTTGTTAAGGTTCATACGGGTGCAATATGTGGCATTGAGGCTGTGCCTGTGACCGTTGAGGTGAATGTCGCCTCAGGAGGTCTCGGTCTCTTCTTAGTGGGTCTTCCAGATAACACCATCAAGGAGAGCGAGCAGCGCATACACTCCGCCTTCGAAAACTCAGGCTATAGGCTTGTCGCCAAAAAGACAGTTGTCAACCTCGCCCCCGCAGACCTCCGCAAGGAGGGTTCGCAGTATGACCTCCCCATAGCCATAGGTATCCTTGCTGCCACAGAGCAGATTGTCACCTCGATGCTCGACGACTCGATGTTCATTGGTGAGCTATCGCTCGACGGCACACTGCGCGCCGTGAAGGGTGTCCTACCGCTCGTTGCCATGGCACGCGACAAGGGTCTGAAGCGCGTATTCATGCCTCACGATAATGTCGCCGAGGGTGCTGTTGTCGAGGGTATAGAGACCGTGGGCGTCGGCTCACTACTGGAGATGTGCCAGATAGCCATGGAGCGCATGGCGTATGAGGCGGCCAAGAACGATATAGGTGCCGATGATGAGTCGGCAGATGACGCCTATGCCGAGGACTTCGCCGATGTCAAGGGTCAAGCATACGTCAAGCGCGCCCTTGAGATTGCCGCAGCTGGTGGTCACAACGTCATCATGGTGGGTGCCCCAGGCTCTGGCAAGACGATGTTGGCACGCCGCATGCCTACAATCATGCCACCCATGACCCTTGAGGAGGCACTGGAGACCACCAAGATACACTCCGTAGCGGGTAAGATAGGCACACACCGCGGACTTATGCGCACACGCCCCTTCCGCGCCCCACACCACCTCACATCGCAGGTGGCACTAATAGGCGGCGGTCAGTCGCCACAGCCCGGCGAGGTGTCGTTGGCAAACAACGGCGTGCTCTTCCTCGACGAGATGCCTGAGTTTGGACGTAGCGTGCTCGAGGTGCTACGACAGCCTCTCGAAGATAGGCATATCACCATATCGCGCGCTAAGTATAGCGTTGACTACCCCGCAAACTTCACCCTCATAGCCTCGATGAACCCATGCCCCTGTGGCTACTACAACCACCCCACAAAGGAGTGTACCTGCTCGCCAAGTGCTGTGCACCGCTATATGGCACATATCTCAGGTCCGCTGATGGATCGCATCGATATACATATAGAGGTTATCCCCGTGGAGCTTGCCGAGATGTCAAGCACAAAACCCGCAGAGACGAGTGCCAAGATTAGAGAGCGCGTTATTGCAGCACGCGAGATACAACTACGCCGCTTTGAGGGGTTAAATATACACTGCAACGCCATGATGAATAGTGCCATGCTACGCGAGTTCGCACCGCTAAGCAAGGAGTGCGCATCACTTCTCGAAATGGCAATGACACGCCTCAACCTCTCGGCACGCGCCTACGACCGTATCATCAAGGTGGCACGCACTATTGCCGACCTTGAGGGCGTGGAGAGCATAGCACCACACCATATATCGGAGGCCATAGGCTACCGCGCATTAGACCGCGAGAGCTGGGGAAGATAGCAGCGCTTTGATTGTTACGCAATAATTTGTATCTTTGCAATGATATTATAACCATAAAAAATATACGATTATGAAATACGCAATTATATCTACTGAGAAGGGTGATATGAAGGCCGAGCTCTACGAGAAGGAGACCCCTATCACCGTTGAGAACTTCGTTAAGCTCGCCGAGAGCCACTTCTACGACGCCTTGTGCTTCCACCGCGTTATTCCAGACTTCGTCATCCAGGGTGGCTGCCCTAAGGGCGACGGCACAGGAGGTCCAGGCTACACTATCCCTTGTGAGACCCGCGCCGAGCGCCAGTACCACGACCGTGGCGTACTCTCTATGGCACACCGTGGTCCTAACACCGGCGGCTCGCAGTTCTTCATCTGCCACAACCGCATGAACACCCAGCACCTCGACCGCGTGCATACATGCTTCGGCAAGGTCGTTGAGGGCTTGGATGTTATCGACGATATTCGTCCTGGCGACCTTATCCTATCTATAACTATCGTTGAGGAGTAGATGGAGTTTCGACCTCTCTTTGATGACTGCACCTCGGAGCCGCTCAAAATAGCGGGTCCATGTAGTGCCGAGAGCCGCGAGCAGACGCTCACGGCAGCACGCGGCGTGTCCGAGGCCGGCATCAAGATATTCCGCGCAGGAGTGTGGAAGCCACGTACCAAGCCAGGCACCTTCGAGGGTCGTGGCGTCGAGGCCTTAGAGTGGCTACAAGAGGTACGCGCCACATACGACATGAAGGTCATCACCGAGGTAGCCACACCCGAACACCTTGAGGCAGTGCTTCGCGCAGGGCTCGACGGCGTGTGGATAGGCGCCCGCACCACCACTAACCCCTTTGCCATGCAGCAAATCGCTGACGCTATGCAGGGGGTAGATATGGCAGTGCTTGTCAAGAACCCCGTTATCCCAGATGTGGAGCTGTGGATTGGCGCTATCGAGCGTATATATAATAGTGGTGTAAGACGCATCGCCGCCGTGCACCGTGGCTTCGGCACACACAACACTATTACATATCGCAATGACCCACATTGGTCGGTGCCTATCGAGCTGCACCGCCGCATGCCAGAGCTTACGATACTCTCCGACCCCAGCCATATAGGTGGCAAGCGCGAGCTTATCGCACCATTGGCACAGGAGGCCCTCGACCTCGGCTTTGCAGGTCTTATGATAGAGTGCCACCCAGCGCCCGATACGGCGCTTAGCGATGCTGCGCAGCAGATAACCCCAGAGCACCTGAACACCATCATGGGCTCTTTGGTACTCCGTCGCACACCTGTTGGCGAGGATGCACTGCGCAATTTTCGAGTAAAGATTGACGCATTAGATAACAGAATGCTCGAACTTTTGGCCGAGAGAATGGGTATTGCTAAGGAGATTGGCGCCTATAAGATGCAATATTCTATGGCTGTTGTGCAGCGAGAGAGGTTTAATGAGCTACTTTTGGCTGCAGAAAATAAGGCTGCTGCCATGGGACTATCTAAGACGTTTATCCATCAGATTTTCAGCGCCATACATGAAGAGTCTGTACGTCAGCAGATATTGTTAAGCGATGGCAGGACAGAAAAAAAGTAATTTTTTTCAAAAAAAGTTGCGAAAAAATTTGCAGATAAAAAAAATTGGTGTACCTTTGCACTCGCAATCGAAAGGTTGTAGTCGTAAAATTTAAGATGTTAGTGTTGCGGAAATAGCTCAGTTGGTAGAGCACAACCTTGCCAAGGTTGGGGTCGCGAGTTCGAGTCTCGTTTTCCGCTCAAAATCAAGTCTCAGAGTTTTCTGAGACTTTTTTGTTTTTACGCATTTCGGGGCAAAAACCGCTCCCCAGGTACCTGTGGCAAGGTTTTGCTATATCGACTGAGTAATAAATCAAAGCAAATCATTGGCGGTAAACAGGGTGTAATGCACGAAATAAGTTGTAATCTGTGCACCAAGTCTATTTTAGTTGTGAAGGTTAGTGCAAGAAGTCTATAACTAACTAATTTACAATTATGTACAGCATTACATTTACTTGTGAGAAGAGTGTTGCAAACCGAGCAAACCTAAGCAGAATCAGGATGTGGGTTAATGTAGATGGAGTAAGAAGTTCTGTTTATCTTGACCTGAGGGTAAATCCTGAGGAGTTCAAAAAATCTATTTTTTCAAAGCGTTCAAATCACATAAATCGCTATTGCTCAGAGATTAGGAGGAAAGTTGATGAGTATTACTCAGATTGTGTAGTGAAGGGACTCCAGGTTCAAGCTGCAACCTTAACAGATTTTGTGAAGAATGGATTTGAGGAGCGTCACTACATGCTATACCAACTTTTTGATGACTTCACAACCATCATTGAGAAGAGGAAGGGTGCTGAGATTGGACACTCTACATATACTAAATATCTACTTGCCATTGAGCAATTCAAAGCAGTAGTTGATGATAAACCCCTCAAGGCAGTTAATAATACCGATATCCTTAACTACAAGTACTACCTTAAAAATGAAGTAAAGTTGAAGGACTCTACATTGGCATCATACCTGACCAAAGCAAAAAGCATATTTGTGTACGCCATCAGGAATGATAGGTTATCGGTAAATCCCTTTGATACCATCAAGATTAAGAAGGGAGAAGTTAATATCGTTCCACTCACCAAAGAGGAATTGATGACCATTGCCAACAAGGATTTTGGTATTACACGACTCAACCAAGTAAGAGACCTGTTTATATTTGCTGCGAATACAGCTCTTTCATATTGCGACCTTGTTTCAGTCAAAAGAGAGGATATACAAATAGATGGTGATGTAATGTACTTGAAGAAGAAGAGAGGTAAGACGGGAGTGACATATATTCTACCTCTCAACGATACTGCAATTGGCATCTTATGGAAGTATGATTATGCACTTCCTGTTATCACTAACCAAAAGTATAATTCTTACTTGAAGGAGATAGCAGACATCTGTGGCATCAAAAAGACTCTCACCACTCACCTTGCCCGACATACGGCAGCGACATTGATGTTGAACGCAGGGATAGCAATAGAAGTCGTTTCAAAGATTCTTGGACACTCTAATACCAAGATGACCCAACACTACGCTAAACTGCTCGATAAGACAGTCATCAACACTAAGATTGAATTTTAGGAGACTAACATAAGCAGCAGAACCAACACTTATTTTTTTAGGTGTTGGTTTTTGCTTCTATATTTTAAGTACAAATTCATAGTATAGTTCAGATACAACTCGAACCCTATTTTAAATTAGTATAAATATCAGCAACTTACACATCTTTTGTAAAGAGTATAGTGCATATATCCAAACTAAATCTCATTTTAAGCACTTTTTCCTTGTGTAAATGAAAAATTTTTGAGTTGTTTATTGATGATTTCAATAATCTCATCTTGCATCTTAATAAATGCTTTCACCTGAGGTTTGATATTGAGATTAGCTGACACATCACCTACAATCTGATTGAGTGTTTGATTATCTCTGAGCAATGATACACCTTCCGTAATCATCAATGTATCCTTCTTTTTTAGGTAATCTGATAATCTATATTTACACATCCCCTCAATAGCAGTCACACAAGATTCATCATATTTAAATTGCTTTCGGTATGCTATGAGGTTAGTGACTATAACTCTACCCAATTTGAGTATCTCATCCTTTTTTGCTTGTGCTTTTTCATTTACATTTAAATCTTTTATTTCAATAAATACTTCTGTTAATAGTTGTTCTGCAATTTTTACATTGCGTGGAAAAGCAAACTGCATATTATACTTAAAGATAATATCATTCGCTTTGTAGTGTAATTCCTTTAATTTATCTGTTCCAACTTTTGCCTCACACTTGATAGATGTAAATCCTTCAATCTCTTTAAACTTTTTCATGTCCTATTATTTAATATTAATGTTATTTTTCTTACACCATTTTTTAAATTCATATAATCTCCTTTCGGAGTTGGGTTTTATCCCTTTTTCTTTTAGCAACTTGCTATTATCTGCTACGCTCCTCTCAAAGTCATAGTTTTCTAACAGAATCTCGTTGGAAATTACACTCCTAATGTGGTTCGCCATTGCCCGTACTCCAACCCCGCACTTTTCACAATATGCCTTATTGACTTTGATTCCATTCTTATTCGTTCTTGCCCTTCTGCGTAGTTGTCCCTTAGTAGCGGATGCTATACTATATCTATCACGCTTTGTATATGCTCCCTTAGCAATCTTATAAAGTATCTTGTTTGTAAACTCCCCATCGGAGTTATCTATCCAAAACTGCCGTTCATAGACCATAGCAAATAGTAGATTCTCAAAGGTCATATTGGGGTTAATTTTTAATCGTAGGAGTGCATTGTTAAATAGAGTTCGTTCCCTATCTCCTTTTTTTATACGGACATTTCTTGGGATGTATTTTCCATTATCTATTTTTTCCATAAAATATCTCCGAGATATTTGCACATAGTCGTCAAGTGATATGTATGGTATATTCTCATCCACCTGTGTAGTATCAGTTATTTCATACTTATATTGGTAGTCGGTCAGTAGTTGATAAGCTCCATCTTCGCTATCTATCTCCCAGAATCTTCTTTCAAACTCTTTATCTATTATTTCTATATCCTTTTCTTCATAACTTACTGCATTTCTATTGATTATATCATTTCTCTCTTCTTTTTTATATGTATTGGGAATGCAGTTATTATAATTATTAAAAGATAATAAATTAAAAATGTTATGGGTCATCAGTAATGTGCAACTCCCCGAACCATTACCACCCATTTGTTGGGAAACATTGACAGATGTAGTGTCGTACTTGAAATCAGGTATATACTCAGCAATACTGCTACATATCCTTTTTACCTCCTGCCTGTATGTATCATTGTCTGTTACCTCTTCACCATAGACATAAACAAGTCTAAACCTGTTCTTCTCTCCATCTATATTAGATGGCGTGGAGTATAAAATTGTAGGTTGAGGTGTGACCGAATAGAAGAAATCTGTGGCAGTAACACTGCTATCATCTACATCAATAAAGATAGTATTGGTACTCTTAAAATTCTTAATAGTCTTTTGCTTGCACCCAAAACTACCATCTGCATCAACCTCTTTGAAGGTATGAGTAAAACAATATCCCTGTTTGATATAATTACTCATACCATCAATAGTTACCGCCTCTGTTCGATACCTGAGTTTTCCCCATTCATTGCACTTACCTTCGTAACGGGTAGTGCTAACCGAGACATTAAATTTGAAATTACGGTTATTCTCCATAGGCAAATGTTAAGTTAGAAATACATTGTGTAATGATGAAATCTCTTAGTTGTTTGATATACTCAGTATCATTGCCGTTCTCTATACACCACATACAATAACCAAGTTCAAACAACAAGTCATTTGCACTACATTTCAGTAAGTTGTTAATCTCACACTCTGGAATCAATTCGTATTCCTTTTTAATTTCAAGTAAATTTTTCATTTTTATTATTTTTTATATTTAAATTATTGAATATTATCTTCAAATTATCAGTATAGGCATACAAAGACACATAGGCATATATGCCCACGAGTTGTCATAATTGTGTTTTTAATTAGTTTTAATTGTTAGGTGAAATAGATAAAAACAGAATGTTTATACCTTAGACACATTGCAAATATACAAAAAGTTTTTTAAAAAATAAACAC